>NZ_JYFN01000007.1 GCF_000948395.1 Frankia torreyi
ACGGCATGACTTGTCCTGACCGGCAGAGGGGACGAGGAAGATCTGCCAACACCAGCCTGCCACACCCCAGAACTAAACAGCGACGGTCTACTAGCCTCGGGTGGCCTTCTGCGCGTCCCAGGCGTCGAGCAGGGAGCGTTCTTCGTCGTCGGTAAGACCTGCTACCGGTTGTGCGGGCGGTGCGCGGAGTCCGTCGAGCAGTGTTTCCGCCAGCGGCCGGCTGACCAGACCGTGAGCACGCGCCGTGGTGTTGTCGAGATCGTTGAACCCGGAATAGTCGGGTTGCCGCAGCCACAAGGGCAGCGATGTCGGCCCGGACCAGGTCCGCACACCGTGCCGGTCGAGCCAGTCGGGAGCGGCCCGCACGAGTGACCCGCGGTGGCCCGTGATCTCGCGGGTGAGAGCGATGTGCTCCTCGAAGGGAATCGAGTCGCCGGTCGCGTTCACAGTTCCGGCGCGATGCTGGCGCGCGGAGTCGACCAGCCAGAACCCGAGATCACGCACGTCGATGACTTGCGTCATGAGGTTCGGTGCATCCGGTACAAGTACCCGACCATCCGGATGCGACGGGGCCGCGAACCGTGAGGGCCAGTAGGTCGTCCGTCCTGACCAGTCACCAGGTCCGCCGATCAGACCGGAGCGAGCGATCAACAGACGGGACGACCCGAACGCGTCGGCCACGACCTGTTCACACGCCACTTTCGCGGGACCGTAGTCGGCCATGGTGGCCATGACGTCGCCGGCAAGCGGCTCCAGCAGGGGAGCGTCGACGGTTTTCCGCAGCGCGGACGGGTCGGCGTACACATTGCCGGTGGACACGAAGATGAAGTGCGAGCAGCGCGGCTCCAGTGCCGCGGCCGCGCTACGCACGTGCCCAGGCTGGCGAGACACGTCCACCGCCGCGTCGAACTCGCCCGGGAGGAGATCGTAGCTGGCCGGATCGCGACGATCACCGCGAACCAGTTGCACGCCCTCGGCGGCGTCACCCGACTCACCACGAGCCAGGCACACCACGCTGTCGCCCGCGTCGCGCGCCGCCTCGGCCACGGCCCGGCCGAGCCAGGCGGTACCGCCCAGAACGAGCAGCCTCATGGCACACATTCCACTGCGCGATGATCCGTACCATTACCAGATTCCGCGGTCGTCGAACGAACGGTCCCTCTCAAGCGCCTGTCACCCCAGCCTACGATCGACCTGGAAACATGGATTCCGCGCACGACCCGGTGATCCGACCTGGTGGGATTCTCAGCGATCGGATCACCGGGTCGAGGTCAGGCGGCGCCGGAGATGCGGGGCGTCGTCGCCTTGCGGCTGGTGATGACGTCGTCGATGAGGCCGTAGGCGCGGGCCTCGGTGGCGCTGAAGATCTTGTCGCGTTCGGTGTCGCGGCGGATCTCCGTCTCGCTGCGGCCGGTGTGCCGGGCGAGCAGGGTCTCCTGCAGGGCGCGGACGCGCAGGATCTCGCGGGCCTGGATCTCCAGGTCGGACGACTGGCCCTCCCCCTGCGCCGACGGCTGATGGATCAGGATCCGGCTGTTNNCCAGCGCGAACCGCTTGCCCGGCGTCCCCGCCGCCAGCAGCACCGCCGCCGCCGACGCCGCCTGCCCCATGCAGATCGTCGAGATGTCCGGCCGCACGAACTGCATCGTGTCGTAGATCGCCGTCAACGACGTGAACGACCCACCCGGCGAGTTGATGTAGATCGAGATGTCCCGGTCCGGATCCTCCGACTCCAGGAACAGCAACTGCGCCATCACGTCGTTCGCCGACACATCGTCGATCTGCACGCCGAGAAAGACGATCCGCTCCTTGAGCAGCTTCGAGTACGGGTCCATCNNGTACTCGCCGCGCGACGTCCGCTCCACGATGTTGGGCAGGACGTGGCGGGCGGCGCTCATCGGGCACCCCCCGCCGGGCCGAAGCCGGTGCGGCCGGCCGCGCGGCGTAGGCCGATGCCGGCGCCGCCGACACCGCTGGGCACCTGGTCGACCCGCTCGACGACGTGGTCGACCAGCCCGTAGTCGCGGGCCTCCTCGGCGGTGAACCACCGGTCGCGGTCGGAGTCGGCCTCGATCTGCTCGACGGTCTGCCCGCTGTGGAAGGCGATGCGCTGCTGCAGCGTCCGCTTCGTGTACAGCATCTGCTCGGCCTGGATGGAGATGTCCGCGGCCGTGCCGCCGATGCCGCCGTGCGGCTGGTGCATCATGATCCGCGCGTGCGGGAGGGCGTACCGCTTGCCCGCGGCGCCGGCGCAGAGCAGGAACTGGCCCATGGACCCGGCGAAGCCGAGCGCGACGGTGGCCACGTCGTTGCCGACGTACTGCATCGTGTCGTAGATCGCCATGCCGGCGCTCACCGAACCACCCGGCGAGTTGATGTAGAGGTGGATGTCGGAGGTCGGGTCCTCCGCGGCGAGCAGCAGCAGTTTCGCGCTGATCGCGTTGGCGACGGCGTCCTCCACCACTGCGCCGAGGAAGACGATGCGGTTCTCCAGCAGCCGGCCGAACACCTGGTCGTCGGCGGTGCCGGCGCCGGCGGCCTGGGCGATCGGGCTTCGCGGCCGGCCGAGGCCGGGCCCCGCGTGCGCCGTCGATATCTCGATCATGAAACGTGTCCTCCCGCCGACCGGGTCGGGACTCGTCGCGTACGACGAGGGGCCGGCCCTTCCAGGGTCACCGGGAAAGCCGCCGCCGGACCGGCGGTCTGCCTGCGGCAGATCTGCTCATGGCAGACAGGCCGCAGACAGGCCACAGACAGGACGCGGCCAGGCCGCGGCGCCGGTCCCCACCGCGGCCAGCGCGCCGCGCGCCCCGCGCGTCAGCGGTCGTCGCCGCCGAGCGGGTCGTCGAGGAAGTCGAGGAACGAGTCGTCCAGGTCCAGCCGACCGCCGGCGAGTCCCGGGGCCGGACCGCCGCGGTCGGGCCCGCCCGCGTCGCCGTCGGTCCGCAGCGACCGGGCCGTGTCGTCCCGCAGGCCGATCATGAAGTCCTCGGCGAGGCGGACCTGCTCCTGCAGCGAGGCGAGCTTCTCCTCGGCCAGGCTGACCCAGGTCTGCAGCCGGTCGTGCAACTCGGCGCGCAACTGAGGAGGCAGCCCCGGCTGCGTGATCCGCTCACGCAGGGTAAGCAGCGAGCGCATCTCCTCCACCGTGAAACCCAGCGGCTTCATCTTCTTGATCAGAAAGAATCGATCGAGGGCATCGTCGTCATAGAGTGGAAAACCACCCTCCGAGCGGCCCACGGCGACAAGAAGGCCGGCCTCCTCGTAGAACCTGGCGGTACGCAGGGACAAGGTCACCAGGGTGGCGACGTCGCCGATCTCGTAGCGCCCGTCGCGGGCGTCGGCGGAAGACCTGGCGCTGCTGGTTGTGGACAATTCAACCCTTATCAGGTGAGCTCGGCGGCTGGTGTTCAGATATCTAGCGTCTACGCGTGGGCAATCCGCGGCTACACACAAGCGGTAAAGATCTGGTAATCCCTGACCGACCGCGCGTCCCCTGCGGATCCGGCTTCCCGAGGCCCCCACGCGCGCCCCTCCCTGCCGGGAGCGGGGCGGGACCACGGCGAGCGTCGGCGGACTCTCCGAACACGGCGAAACCGGGGCCGGGCAGCAGACGACAGAGCCTGCTCCGTCACCTCGCGTAGCCGGCAGGCCCGGCGGGCTGATGTGCCCCACCGACCTACCGTAGCCGGTGACCTGGCACGACACGCCCAGGCGCAGCCGCCGGCCGGAGGGGACGCCTAGCGCTGGGTCAGGCTGACCGGTCGGCGTCGCCGTGCAGGCCGATGACGAAGTCCTCGGCAACGCCGGCCTGCTGGCGCAGGGTGGCGAGCTTCTCCTCGGCCAGCACGACCCAGGTGCGCAGCAACTCGCGCAGCTCGGCCCGACGGGCATCGGAGATCTTCGGGTCAGACAACTCGTCGCGGACGGACAGCAGCGAGCGCATCTCCTCGAGGGTGAACCCGAGGGATTTCATCTTCTTGATGACCAACAGCCGGTCGACGGCCTCGTCGCCGTAAAGGCGGAATCCGCCGGGGGTACGGCCGGCGGTCGTGAGCAGCCCGGCCTCCTCGTAGTACCGGACCGTGCGCAACGAGAGCCCGACCCGCTCGGCCACCTCACCTATCTGATACGTGGTTCCGCGGGCCGCACGGAGCGCGGATGGATCGCGACGCGTCGTGGACAAGGTGACCCTCACGTTAGTGGCTCGACGCCGGGAGCAAGGCTGATAACAGACGACTCTACGACGTTCCGGACAGCGGGCCGATACGGGTCGCTTCGGCCCACCGTGCGCCCTCGGACGATCCTCCGACCCGGTGCGGAAGGTGACACCCCGGCCGGGCGGGCGTCCGCGGACCCACCGCGACCGCCGTCACCTGCGCCACCTGCCCACATCGGTCGACGCGGGGATCGCGAACGGGCACTCTCTTCCTCGAGGCCGAGGTCTGCGGCGGGGCGGAGCTCGGCGGCGGAGCCGAGCCCGGACGCCGCCCGTCTCGGCCGCCATCATCGGCAGGATCCAGCCGCCGGGCCGGCGGAGCAGGGAGAGCGTTGTGCTGACCAGGATCGACCATGTCGGAATCGCGGTGGCTTCACTGGCCGAGGCGATTCCGCGCTACGAGGAGGCGTTCGGCCTCAAGGTCGTGCACCAGGAGGACAACGACCGCCAGGGCGTGCGCGAGGCGATGCTGCTGGTACACAGCGGCGAGGCCGGCAACTCCTACGTCCAGCTCCTCGAGCCGCTGCGCGAGGACAGCCCGGTGGGCAAGTTCCTGGCCAAGCGGGGCCCCGGCATCCACCACATCGCCTACGGCGTCGCCGACATCGACAGCGCCCTGGCCGCGCTGACCACCACCGGCTTCGACCTGGTCAACTCCACGCCGGTGCACGGCACCGCCGGCAGCCGGATCGCCTTCGTCCATCCCAAGGGGCTCGGCGGGGTGCTCACCGAGCTGGTCGAGGCCGCAGAGGGACACTGAGCCGACGGGCGCGGAACGGCTGGGAGGAGCAACGGGTGCGGATCGTGATCGCGGGGGCACACGGCCGGATCGCCCGGCTGCTAAGCCGCCGGCTACGCGGGCAGGACGCGACGGTGATCGGACTGATCCGCAACCCCGACCAGCGCGACGACGTCCGCGCGGCGGGCGCCGAGCCCGTCGTCGCCGACCTGGAGTCGATCGACGCCGCGGCATTGGCGCAGCACGTGCGCGGCGCGGACGCCGTCGTCTTCGCGGCCGGCGCGGGACCGGGTAGCGGCGCGGCCCGCAAGGACACCGTCGACCGGGCCGCGGCGGTACTGCTCGCCGACGCGGCGCAACTCGCCGGGGTCCGTCGCTACCTGCTGGTCTCCTCGGTCGGCGTCGACGGACCGCCGCCACCGGGCACAGACGCGGTGTTCGCGGCCTACCTGCGGGCCAAGGCCGCGGCCGAAGAGGCGATCCGCGGCCGCGATCTGGACTGGACCATCGTCCGCCCGGGCCGGCTGACCGACGACGACCCGACCGGCCGGGTGCGGCTCGCCGCCGGGGTGGACCGCGGGGAGATCTCCCGCGCGGATGTGGCCGCGGTGCTCGCCGCCCTGCTCACCACCGCCGGCACGGCCGGGATCACCGCCGGGCTGGTCAGCGGCGAGACGCCGGTGGCGCGGGCAGTCGCCGAGCTCACCTCCGCCGGACCCGGGCGCCACGCCTGAAGCAGGCGCCGGCACCACCAGCGCGTCCGGCCTCGCCGCCCCTTGCCTTGCCCTTCCAGGGGGTTCCGTGTCCGATTCATCCCTCTGGAAGGGCAAGGCACCCACGGGGCTGGCGCGCCGCGGGCACCGGAGAACGGTCAGCGGCGGCCCGCCGGGGCAGCGAAGGCGGCGCTCGGGATCGGGTCGAGCGGCGTCACCGACGAGCCGTTCCACTGGTAGCGGACGGTGGCCCCGCCGGCGGTCGGGCAGCACATCGGATCGCCCGGCTTGTACAGGTCGTACTGCAGAGCCACCACGCGGTCGGTGGACCAGATCCAGCGGATCGTCGCGCTCGACTGCTGCGCGTCGTTGCCGATGTACGCCCCGCGGTGGAAGAAGAACGCCCGCTGCGGGTGCCCGTCCGCGGAGGTCGAGCGCAGCCCGACGATCACACTGAGATCGCTGTTTTGGTCGAAGCCGCCCAGCGAGATCGGCGTGTAACCGGCGGCGCGCACGACCGACGACGCCTTCGCGACGCTGAGCGCGGGCGCTCCCGCCGCACTCGGCGCGGCCGAGGCGCTGCCAGCGAGTCCGCCTACCAGTACGAGTGCACCGATCATCACTGAAACGGCAAGTCCGCGACGTAGAGTCATGAGACCCCCCAAGTTCCGTGTTGACCCGACCACGCTAGATGCCCTCTTCGACGGCCGCCGCCCCGGCAGGGTCTATGGGCGCTATGTCGCCCGGTTCGACCGCAATCGCCCGGCAGCCGGCCAGTCCGGCCTCGCGGGACGGGTTGTCTCGGAACGGGCTTCTCGGGACGCGGGCCTCGGGACGCGGGCCTCGGAACGGGCTGTCTCGGGACGCGGGCCTCGGGCCTCGGGCCTCGGGACGCGAGCCTCGGGTCAGCGACCGCGGCGGGCGGACGGGCCGCGGCCGTGGCGGCGGCCGGCGACCCAGCTCACCGCGGCCAGCAGCCCGGGCGGGCGCTGGAAGGTGGTCAGCGTCATGCCGGGCAGCGGCAGACGCAGCGTGGCCACCGAGCGGGGGCGGGCGAACTCGCGCAGCCCCTCGGCGCCGTGCACCCGGCCGAACCCGCTCTCGCCGCTGCCGCCGAAGGGCAGGGCGGGAATCCCGGCGAAGGAGAGTACGGCGTTGACGGACACCATGCCGGCGTCGAGCCGGCGGGCGATCTCGTCGCCGCGGTGGCGGGAGAACACGGTCGCCCCCAGCGCGTACGGGGTGCCGTTGGCCAGGGCGACGGCCTCGTCGACGTCGGCGACGGTACGGACGGTGACAACGGGACCGAAGGTCTCCTCCTGCACGGCGGGGCTGTCCTCGGGGACGTCCACGAGGACGATCGGGGCGATGAACGTCTCGCCCACCGCGTCGACGCCGCCGAGCAGGGCCGTCGCGCCGCGGGCCAGCGCGTCGGAAACGTGGCGGCGCACGACGGCGGCCTGGCCGGGCATCGTCATCGGGCCGTAGGAGGCGCCGGGACCGTCCCCCGGCCGCACCGCGGCCAGAGCCCGGCGGACCTCGGCGAGGAACTGCTCGGCGACGGCCGCGGTGACGTAGATCCGTTCGACGCCGGCGCAGGTCTGCCCGGCGTTCGCCATCGCCCCCCAGACGGCCGCCCGGGCGGCGGCGACCACGTCGGCGTCGTCGGCGACGATGCACGGATCCTTGCCGCCGCACTCGATGACGACCGGGGTCAGCGACTGCGCGCAGGTCGCCATGACCATGCGGCCGCTGGCCGCGGAACCGGTGAAGGCAATCTTGTCGACGCCCGCGGCGCAGAGCGCGGCGCCGGTGTCGGCGAACCCGGTGACCACGCCCAGCACACCGGCGGGGGCGTCCGGGTTCGCTGCGGCGAAGGACTGCGCCAGCCGACTGCCCAGCGCCGGGGTGTACTCGCTGGGCTTGAACACCACCGGGTTGCCGGCGGCGAGGGCGTAGGCGATCGAGCCGACCGGAGTCAGCAGCGGGTAGTTCCAGGGACCGATCACCCCGACGACCCCGAGCGGGCGGTACTCCACCCGGGCGGTGTAGTTGGCCAGGAACGGGCCGGGCAGGACCCGACGCGTCCGCAGCACCCGCCCGGCGTGGCGCGCCGCCCAGCGGATGTGCTCCAGGGTGAGCAGCAGCTCGATGCGGGCGTCGGCGGCGGTCTTGCCGTTCTCCGCATGCAGGAGCTCGACGAGCTCCCGGTCGTGGCGGGCGAGGTGAGCCGCCCAGCGCAGCAGGTGATCGCGGCGCGCGGCGGCGCCGAGCCCGGCCCACCAGGGGGCGGCGTCGCGGGCCGCCGCCACCGCGGCCGAGACCCGCCGCGGGGAGCACACCGGGAAGTGGCCGACGACCGCGCCGGTGACCGGGTTCGTGGAGGCGAACGTCGAGTCGGCAGCCGCGGCCAGATCAGCCGCGGCGCCTGGGAGCACGCCGGCGGCGGCGCCGGCACGAGAGGTCGAAGCGCCGGCCGCGGCCGGCTGGCCGGGCACCTCCGCCGCCTGCGCCCCGTGGCCAGCCACCTCACCCGGCTCACCCGGCGAGGTCGACACAGGCTGTCGCACCGCATGCCCTTCGGGGGTCGTCACGGACCTTCCCTGCTGGGAAGCCCATTCGAACCAAGGATAGGTCGCCCGTGGGCCGAGGTCGACTACAGGAAGGAGTCCCGGTAGGCGGTGAACCATTCCCGTTGGGCCCGCTGGTCGGCCGTCTCGTCCGCGTACACGTTGTCGAACATGGTCACCGGGGCCGGCGGGTCCATGGCGAGGCATGCTCGGCGCAGGTCGGCGGCGGCGTCGTCGGCGTGCTCGCGGACCTCGTCGAACCAGCCGGCGGCCACGTCGGCGGCCAGCAGCAGCCGCAGTCGCTCGATGGGGTCCCGCGCCCGCCAGACGGCGAGCTCCTCGGCCGGCTGGTACCGGGTCGCGTCGTCCGACGTGGTGTGCGGCGCCATCCGGTAGGTGTTGGCCTCGATGAGCACCGGGCCACCGCCGCCGCGGGCGTGCTCGAGCGCCCAGGTGGTGACGGCGTGCATGGCGAGCACGTCGTTGCCGTCGACGCGCACGCCGGGGAAGCCGAACCCGTCGGCGCGCCGGGCCAGCTGCATCGTCGACTGCCGCCGGGTCGGGGTGGAGATCGCCCACTGGTTGTTCTGGCAGAGGAACACCACCGGGGCGCCGAAGCTCGCCGCCCACACGAACGCCTCGTTGGCGTCGCCCTGGCTCATCGCGCCGTCGCCGAGGTAGACCAGCACGGCGCCGTCGCGGTCCGGATCGCCGCTGCCGACCGTGCCGTCGAGCACCATGCCCATGCCGTAGCCGACGGCATGCAGGGTCTGCGACGCGAGGACGATCGTGTAGTTGGCCATGTTGTGCTCCGCGGTGTCCCAGCCGTCGTGGCTCACCCCGCGCAGCAGGCGGATGACCTCGGCGGCCGGCACCCCACGGTGCCAGGCGACGGCGTGCTCGCGGTAGCTGGGGAAGATGAAGTCGCGCGGCCGGACCGCCGCCGCGGATCCGACCTGCGCCGCCTCCTGTCCGCGCAGCGGAATCCAGAGCACCAGCTCACCCTGGCGTTGCAGGGCCGTGGCCTCCTCGTCCAGGCGGCGCGCCAGCACCATCGACGAGTAGAACTCCCGGCACAGGTCGTGGTCGGCGAGGACGGCGAAGCGCGGGTCGGTGACCCGGGTGCCGTCCGGCGCGAGCAACCGCACACCGGAGTCGGCCGGCTCCTGTGGTGGCGGCGGCACCGCCGGGGGTGCGGCGACGGCCGCAGCCGGTTCCGGTGGCCGTGCCGGCCGCGCCGGCCGCTCCGCGATCAGCCCCGGCCCGCGTACGACATTCATACCGAGTACCTCTCCCCCACCGGAAGATCGCAGGACGTCCTACGATCGGAAACCATCGAAAAAAAGACCGGTATACCGGTAAGAGAGTACGCGGTCCGGGTTCGACGAGAACGCCGGATCCCCATGCTTCATTCACGTCGTACTCCTACCCGGCCGGCGGCCCGCCGATTCCAAGGACGTCCTACGATCGGAAACCATCGAGAGGAAACGGTCACCGTTGTGAACTCGACCGAAACCCGAGTGGCCGTTACGGCGCCCGCAGGTTAGGAGAACATTTCGGCCGCAGCCCTGAGCTCCGCCCGCCGGCGATCCACCAAGGGCCGTCCGACCGACCGGAAAGGGGCCCGCTGGTCGGCCCGATCGGCCCGCCGGACCGGACCGGTGGACACCCGATGCGGGGTGGTCGCCGGCCCGCGTCGGCGCACAATGGCCCCATGGCTGGCAAGGCGGAACGTGTCCGGGTGGTGTTGGAACGGTCCGGCGGGCTGCTGGGACGGCCGGTCCGGCGGGGGCTCGACAGCGCCGATCTGCCCGAGCCGGAGGCCGCCCGGCTGCGCGAACTGGTGCGCGGAGCGGTCTCACCGGGCAGCGCGCCAGCCCGGCGGGCCGGCGGGGCAGGAGGCGCAGGCGGGACACGCTGCGCAGGCGGCGCAGGCGGGACAGGCGGCGCAGGCGGGGCCGCGCCGCGGGGCGAGCCGGCCGACGACGGACGGGGCGGGGGCGCGGACCGCTTTGTCTACACCCTGGAGATCGACTACACCCCCGAGATCGACTACACCTCCGAGATCGACCGCACCCCCGAGGTCGACCGCGCCCCGCGGGTCGACCAGCAGGGCGGACGCACCGTGCGGACCTTCTCCGAGCCGGTCCCCGAGGACCTGCGGCCGCTGCTGGCCCTGCTGCGGGCCGCCCCCCTGCTACCGGCCGGCGGCCGCGACACGCCGCGCTGACCCGCCGATGTGTCGACCCGCCGACCCCACCCGACGGACTGCCGAACTGGGACCGGAAAATCATTCGCCGGGCGGCCGTGGACCGGGCATCCTGAACAGGCGGAGCGGAACGGTTTCGATGCGGACTTCCGGACCGGGCGAGCACCTTCGCTGAAGACGGTGGCAAGGGCACGGCGGAACTTGCATGAATACACAAGGCCGGGGATGCCGTGGCCGGTGAAATCCATCCGTCGGCTTGTTCCAGCGCCTCCGGCGACGGGCGGGACGGGGAACTTCCGACGCGAGGCCCTGATTCCGGGCCGCCGCGATGAATGCGTTCGGTCGGCCAGAAGTGAACAGCACGTACCCACCCCCGTCGAGCGGAGGAACCATCCGATGAGCCCCGTCGCAACGCTCGGCGCAGCGGCGCATCCGATCTGGCTGTGGACTCGGCCCGAGGAGGTCGAGAGCGCCGCGCTGGACCAGTTGCGCAATGTCGCGTCCCTGCCCTATATCCATCATCACGTCGCGGTGATGCCCGACGTGCACCTCGGCTACGGCGCGACGGTCGGCTCCGTCATCGCCCTGCGCGACGCCGTCTCCCCCGCCGCCGTCGGGGTCGACATCGGCTGCGGGATGGCCGCGGCGCGGACCAACCTCACCGCGGCCGACCTGCCCGACGATCTCGGTCCGCTGCGGGCCGCGCTGGAGGCGGCCGTCCCGGTCGGGATGACCAGCCACCGGGAGCCGACCGCGCGGGCCCGGCGCCAGGACGACCTGTGGAGCGCGTTCGGTGCGCTGCACCCCCGCGTGGCCGGGCGGCTGGCGAAGGCCATGAACCAGCTCGGCACCCTCGGCTCGGGCAACCACTTCCTCGAGGTGTGCCTGGACACCGACGACGCGGTCTGGATCATGCTGCACTCCGGTTCGCGCAATGTCGGCAAGGAGCTCGCCGAGGGCCACATCCGCGTCGCCAAGCAGCTCGAGCACAACGCCGGCCTGGCCGACCGCGACCTCGCCGTGTTCCTCGCCGGCACCCCCGAGATGGCCGCCTACCGCCACGACCTGGACTGGGCGCAGACGTACGCCCGGCGCAACCGGGACCTGATGCTCGCCGCCGCCGTCGAGGCGCTGCGCGGCCCGCTGCCCGGGCTGCGCGTGCCCACCCCGCCGGCCGACGGCCCGCATGCCGGCGACCGCGACTTCGCCCTCGTGAACTGCCACCACAACTACGTGGCCGAGGAGCACCACTTCGGCGCCGACGTGCTCGTCACCCGCAAGGGCGCCATCTCGGCCCGGGACGGGGAATACGGCATCATCCCGGGTTCGATGGGAACCCGGTCCTACCTGGTCCGCGGGCGGGGAAACCCCGCCTCGTTCCATTCCGCCAGCCACGGCGCCGGCCGCACGATGAGCCGCAACCGGGCCCGCCGGACGTTCACCGTCGACGACCTCGCCGCCCAGACCCGCGGGGTGGAATGCCGCAAGGACGCCGGCGTTCTCGACGAGATCCCCGCGGCGTACAAGGACATCGACACCGTCCTGGCCCGCCAGAGCGACCTCGTCGAGATCGTCGCTCAGTTGCACGCCGTCCTCTGCGTGAAGGGCTGACCTCCACGCCACGTGCGCGGAGGCCGTCGGATCGGACGGCGGCCTCCGCGGGGGTGTCCGACGAACGTGGACGTGCCTCGGCGGGCTCGCCCGACCGATGTGGGAGGAACAGCTCGCATCAGCGCATACGTCGGTCTTTCAACCCGTCCGCGCGCACGGGTGATTCGACCGTCCCGTCCATCCCGGATTATCGGTGGCCGAAGTCGGGTAAAAACAATCCGACCGATCCCGACGACATCCGACCGGGGCGGTGGCGTCCGCGTGCGCCGCTGGGGGGCGTGATGCTTTCTCGACACCGAGCCGCACGACTCACGATTGCGGCATTGATTGGTGCCATTGTGATGGTCGGCGCCAATCAGCCGGGCATGTCCGTGCCGACGGCGGCGCCCACGCCGCCGTCGGGACAGCCGCTTCGGGAGCCGCCGCAATACGTGAGTGAGGACGGCGTCCTGCGGGTCCGTATCGTCGTGGAGCGCCGCCAGGTCGAGCTAGCCGGCCACCGGCTGTGGGCGCTGACCTACAACGGCCTGTACATGCCGCCGACGCTGCGATTCCGGCCGGGTGACCGGCTGGATCTGACGATGGTGAACCGCGTCCGTCCTTACACGAACCTGCATATCCACGGGCTGCACGTGTCGCCGGCCGGAAACTCCGACAACGTCTTCATCCACATCCATCCGGGCGAGACGTACCACTACGTATACCAGTTCCCTCGGACCCTGACGCCGGGGACCTATTGGTACCATTCCCATGGGCATCCGCATGCCGCGTCGCAGGTCGCCGGAGGGATGTCGGGAACCATCATCGTCGACGGCCTGCAGCGGTACCTGCCGCCGAATCTGCGTCACATCACCGAGCACGTCGTCGCCCTGAAGGACTTCCAGGTCCAGGGCGACGCGATCCGGACCGAGGACCTGCACATCGGAGCGGCGACGAACCGCACGGTCAACGGCCAGCAGAACCCGACCATCCAGATCAGGCCGGGCGAGACCCAGCTGTGGCGGCTGGCCAACATCAGCGCCAACATCTACTACCGACTGCGGCTGCCGGGGCAGCGGTTCCACGTGATCACGCAGGATGCGAGCCCCGTCACCCGGGTCTGGTCCGCGGACTCTCTCGTCATTCCGGCCGGCGCCCGCTATGACGTGCTCGTGCAGGGCGGCCCGGCCGGCCGCACCGCACTGGAAACCCTCGAATACAGCACCGGACCGGCAGGCAACAGTTTTCCCCGACAGACCCTCGCCACCGTCGTCTCCAGCGGTCCGGCGATGCGACCGGCGGTGTTGCCCACCACCTTCGACCCGAGAACACGGGTGGACCTGAGCCGCGCTCCCATCGCCGCGCGCCACACCATCGTCTTCTCGGAGAAGAGCACCGGAACCCAGTTCTACATCAACGGTCGGACCTTCGACGAAAACCGGGTCGACATCCGGTCCAGGCTCAACACGGTCGAAGAATGGACTATCCGCAACGAATCCGACGAGCAGCACTCCTTCCACGTGCACACCAACCGCTTCCAGGTGATGAGCATCGACGGCGTACCGCATCACGCACTGAGCCTGCAGGACACCGTGAACCTCCCCGCGCGGGGAGANGTGGTCGTGCGGATCCATTTCACCGACTTCACCGGAAAGACGGTCCTGCACTGCCACATCCTCAACCACGAGGACATGGGCATGATGGCCGTCCTCCAGATCGTGAGATAGGCCGCCGCACGATGATCGTCACGACGAAGGACCGCAGGAATGCGCCCGACGGCGTGGTGCGATCAGGCGGCATCGTGGAAGATCAGACCGAGGGTGTGGCTCGACGGCGCAGGGCGGCCTGCGGCTCTGGGACGAGGCTATCCAGCTGGGGGCGGCGTTTCACCTGGCCGGCTTCCGGCAGGTCATCGCCACCCTGGGTCCGGTGGAGGACCAGACCCTCCAAGTGGTCCACCTGCATCCACGTCGGTCCTTGATCTACGGTGCGGCGGCGGTGTTGGGGGGCGGGGCGGGCCGCCCTGGGGACTCGTCAGACGAACGCCTCGTCGACGTAACACCAGCGCCAGTCCTCGCCCGGTTCGAACGAGCGGACGATGGGGTGGCCGTGGTGGGCGGCGTGGGCGCTGGCGTGCCGCGCCGGCGAGGAGTCGCAGCAGCCGACGTTGCCGCAGGTCAGGCAGAGCCGCAGGTGTACCCAGCGGCCGCCGGTGCGCAGACATTCGCCGCAGCCCTGGTGCGTCGCCGGCTCGACGTCGCGGATCGCCGACAGGTGAGGGTCCTGGATGGTGGTCATCGGCCGCTCCGATCGTCGTCTGGCCGGCACGCACGAGGGGGTGCACGCCGACGTCGACTATGCCCGGCTGGGAGCCCTGACACATCCTGGCCCGGGTGGTCGGCGTGCCCCGGGTGGTCGGCTGCGGCCCCGCGCTCGTCGCGGACTGCACCCGGGAGTCCGATCAGGCGGCATCATGGAAGATCAGGCCGAGGGCGTGACGCCGGCCCGATCGGACGGTGCTGACTCCGTGCCGCATGGGCGAGGCGGACCAGCCGCGCGCGGAGGGGACCGGCCGATCCCGGGTGGTGAAGATCAGGGCATGCCCGCGCCGGAGGGTGAGGGCGGTGCCCCGGGACTGGGCCCGCATGCGCTGCTCGACGAGCAGGAACTCGCCACCGGTGTAGTCCGCGCCGGGGGTGTCGAGGCCGATGACGACCTGCAGGGGGAAGACCAGCTCGCCGTACAGGTCGCGGTGCAGCGCGTTCCAGTCGCCCGCCCGGTAGCGCAGCAGCAGCGGCGTGGGCAGGCACTGCCCGCTGCGGTGGCAGTCGGCCAGCCAGGCGTCGAGGGTGTCCGGCCACGGTGCGGACCGGCCCAGCCGGGCGGCCCACCGCCGGGCGACGGGCAGCAGGAACGGGTAGAACGCCGCGCGCAGGGCCCGGACCGGCGGGGGAAGGGGCTGATCGAAGTAGCGGTATTCCCCCGACCCGAACCGGTGGCGTCCCATGTCCACGGTGGACCGAAAGCGGGCGGGCTCCTCCAACAGACGCACGAGGTCGCGGCACTGCGTCCCGGTGAGCACCGCGCCGGCGAGGGCACAGCCGGTGGCATCCAGCTCCGCGCCGATCGCCGCCCAGTCCATGGCCCGTACGCGCTCCTCGGCTCCGGCGACCGGCTGCGGTGCCGTCATCCGAACCCCACGGCCGGGCCGGCCGGTGCGCTCGCCGCGGTGGCCTCGCCGGCGAGGTCCAGCGTCGGTGCGAGCGCGCCCTCGTGGCGCAGCAGGAACTCCTTGCGGTCCAGCCCGGCGGCGAAGCCGCGCAGCGTGCCGTCCGCGCCGATCACCCGGTGGCAGGGTCGTACCAGCAGCAGCGGATTCGCACCAACCGCCGCGCCGACCGCGCGCACCTCGCCGCGCCCGACTCCGACGCGGGCGGCGAGCTGGCCGTAGCTGATCGTCGCGCCGTAGGGAATCGCCTCCAACGCCCGCCACACCCGCTCCTGGAAGCCGGTGCCGCCGGTCCGCAGGGTGAGGGTGAACGCGTGCCGTTCACCGGCGAAGTACTCCTCGATCTCCTCGGCGGCGGCGGCGAAGAGTTCGGGGGTGCGGCGCCAGTGCGGCGCGGGTACCGCTGCGCCACGCTGCCTTGGCATGGACAGCGAGGCCAGGGCGAGCCCGCCGGGGGCCTGGTCCGTTGCGGCCCCCACCAGCAGCAGCTCGCCCACCGGGCTGGCCAACGTCGTGTAAAGCATCACCGCTCCCCTTCCGATCCGATCCCATCCTTCGGGACTGCTTCGACGCGCGTGGTCAACCCGGACCAGGAACCGGGCCCGCAGCCGGCTTCCGCCGCGTGCCGGCTCGGCGGGCACGGCCGGCGTGCAGACCCGCGCGGGTCATCGTGGGTGGGTCGCCGCGGGTGGCTGCGGCAGCCCACACGTGGTGCGCCGCGTAGCTGCGCCAGGGCGCCCAGGCGGCGGCGCGACCCAGGTCGACGTCGCCGCGGCGGTCCGCGGCGCGCAGGGCCGCATCGCCCGGCGGGAGCACATCGGGGTCGCCGAGGGCTCGCATCCGCAGGTAACCCGCCGTCCAGGGCCCGATGCCGCGCAGCGCCAGCAGCGCCCGTCGCGCCTCGTCGCGGTCCACCCCGGCGTCGAGGACCACGGAGCCGTCCGCAAGCGCGCCGGCAAGCGTCCGCACGGCGTCCCGGCGCACGGCCGGCATCCCCAGGTCCGCCAGACCGGCCGAGGCGAGGGTGTCGACCCGGGGGAACAGCAGGGTCAGGCCGCCGCTCGGCGTGGGCAGCGGATCGCCGTAGGCAGCCAGCAACACCGCGCCCAGGCGCCGCCCGGCGGCCACCGACACCTGCTGGCCCAGCACGGCCCGCACGGCGAGCTCATGCGGGTCGGCGGCACCGGGGGCGCGTAGTCCGGGTAGGCGGCCCACCTGCGCGGCCAGGGCGGGATCGCCGGCGAGCCGGTCGGCGACGGCGAGCGGATCGGCGTCGAGGTCGAACAGCCGACGGAGCCGGCTGACGGCGCTGCCGAGGTCCCGCAGGTCGCTCAGGATCAACCGGCAGTCCAGCCAGCCGACGTCGTCGCCGGCCGGGCGTTCGGCCACCTCCGCCACGCCGTGGCCGCAGGCCAGGCGCAGGGTGCGCCGGTAGGTTCGCCGTCCTCGCTCGCCCACGACCTCCTCCGCCCCGGGCAGGGCCCGGTCGGCGAGGTAGTCGAACAGGTGACCCGCCTCGTAGGGCCGGCGGTAGCCCAACCGGAGGGTGAGGCCACCCTCGTCGGGTCGGCCGCCCGGACCCGCCCCATCGCCGCGGCTCGGGCCGGGCGGGACGGTCCGCGGCGGCCGTGGACCACGCAGCTCGAGAGGCGTCGCGGCATAGACCGTTCGGATGGTGTCGTTGAACTGACGAACGCTCGCGAAGCCGGCGGCGAAGGCCACCTCGGTGGCGGGCAGCGCGGTGGTCTGCAGCAGCAGCCGCGCGGTGTGCGCACGCCGCGCTCGGGCCAGGGCGAGCGGCCCGGCGCCCACCTCTGCGGTCAGGTGCCGGTGGAGCTGGCGCGCGCTGTAGCCCAGCCGCGCGGCGAGGCCGGCCACGCCTTCCCGATCGACGACACCGTCGCCGATCAGGCGCATCGCCCGGCCGACCACGTCAGCGCGGATGTCCCACTCGGCGGAGCCGGGCACCGCGTCCGGCCGGCACCGCCGGCAGGCCCGGAAGCCGGCACCGTGCGCCGCCGCGGCCGTCGGGAAGAACCGGACGTTCGTCCGCTTCGGCGTCACCGCCGGGCAACTTGGACGGCAGTAGATGCCCGTGGTGGTCACGGCGAAGTAGAAGGCGCCGTCGAATCGGGCATCCCGGCTGGCCACCGCCTCGTAGCGGCCCTCGTCCGTCCTCATGCCCCCACTTTCGGCGCGACCGCCTCCGGATGCTGGCGGGAATCGGACGTCGTGCCCGCTCGCCGGATCGGCGACGTCAGGCCAGCGGCTTGCGCAGGACGATGAAGTAGAGGTCGGGCCGCAGCGGCCGACCGAACCGCTCGTCGGCGTACGGAAACGGTCGGGTGGCGGTGGTCGGGAGGTATCCCTTGCCGCGGTNCCAGCCGATGAGTTCGCTCCGCTGGGCGATGACCTGCATCTCCATCCACGACGCCGACCACGCGGTGACGGCGTGCCGCTCGGCGAGCCGCAGCAGCGCCCCGCCCACTCCGGCCCCCTGCCGGGTGGGGCTGACGGCGAACATGCCGAAGTAGGCCCCCGTCACCGCGGTGATCCCCGCTGCGGTGGTCCCCTCGTCCTCGCCCGGCTGGGCCACCAACTCACCCGTCTGGACCACACCAGCTCCGCCATGCGCCCGCGGCTCGATCCGACGCTCCACGTGGCAGCAGCCCACGAGGAGACCCGAGGGCTCCTCCGCGAGCAGGACTGTCCCGTGTGGGGCGGTCAGGGCGGCACGCACCTCCTCGACATCCGTGCGCTGGCCCCCGACCAGGTCCGCTTCGGTGGTCCACCCCGCCCGGCTGGACTCCCCCCGGTACGCGGATTCGACGAGAGCGACGATCGCCGCCGCCTCGGCGGCGCTGTCGGTGGCACGACGAAACGCCAGGTTCGCGGGCTGGGGGCGGGAGACCGATCGCATCTCCCCATCCTCACAGCTCAGCGGGCGAATCCCCCGACAGGGCCAGGGACGGCACGGTCCGTGACGGCGCGAGCGTTCGTTCGCCGCTGGTGACGGCGGCAGCCAGCCGCGGCAGCAGCGTCCCGAGGGGGGCGTCGACACGGACCGTCGCCCGGCTGTCCCCACGGGTGGGCCCCTGGTTGACGATCGCGACCGGGATGTCGAGCTCGGCCGCCCGCAGGACGAACCGGTAGCCGGACATCACCGTCAGCGACGATCCCAGGATCAGCACCGCACGCGCGCTCTCGACCAGATCGAATGCCTGCGCCACGCGGGGTCGCGGCACAGTGGCGCCGAAGAACACCACGTCCGGTTCCAGCCGCTCACCGCCGCAGCCACGGCAGTCGACCATGACGAAGCGGGCGACCGCCTCCGCCGAGAGGGTGACGTCACCGTCCGGATTGGTGGGGGCTCCGGAGATGCGGAAGCCCGGGTTCGCCGCGGTCAGCCGCTCGTCGAGGTCGAGGCGCGGGCTCACCTGCCCGCAGTCGCCGCACACCACGCGGGAGAGGCTTCCATGCAGATCGATGACATGGCGGGAGCCGGCGCGCTGGTGCAACTCGTCGACGTTCTGGGTGATGATGCCGGTGACCAGTCCCGCCTGCTCCAGGCGGGCCACCGCGCGGTGGCCCGGGTTGGGCTCGGCCCGGGCGACCTGCCGCCAGCCGGCGTGGCTGCGCGCCCAGTAGCGGTGACGAGCCCCCGGTTCCTTGGTGAACTGCTGGTAGGTCATCGGGGTGTGGCGGCGCAGTGCCCCGTTCGGGCCCCGATAGTCGGGGATGCCGGAATCGGTCGAGATCCCCGCCCCGCTCACCACGGCGACGCCGCCTGCCGCGACGAGGGCACACAGCCGGTCGAACGCCTCGCCGTCGTTGGTCGTCTTTACTCCCACCGCTCCCATGCTGCCCGATCGCGCGGCCGCGGACCCGTCCGAGCCGACTGGTGACCTCAGAGCGTGGGTCGTACCGTTGCGCCGGGTAGACCTGTATCGAGGTGATGACCGATGAACGAGCAGGTCAGACGCGCCAGCAGACCGCCACGTCGGCGGCGGGACACCCCTGGTCCCGCCGTGGCGTCTGGTACCGCCGTGGCGTCCAGTACCGCCGTGGCGTCCCCCGAACGGCGCACGCCGCGCGTCACCGATGCGGGGGACGAAGCCGCATGTACGGGAGCCGAGCGGCTGTCAACGTGGGAGGCCGCGCAGGCAGCGGCCCATCCGGGCCCCGAGGCGCCGGTGTGTGGCGCGGCGGGGCAGCTCGCCGGACCGGAGGAGACGATCGAGGCCGAGATCGTCCGGTGCCTGCCGGGCGGGGTCGCACTTGTCCGGACAGCGGCCGGCACCGAGGAGATCGGTCTCGCCCTCGTCCGAGCCCGGGCGGGCGACGCGGTGCTGGTCCACGCCGGGGAAGCGATCAGCGTCCTCTGACCAGCGTGAAGGAGGCCAGCGATGAGGACGGTTCAGGCGCGGCTGGACCGGGCGGCGGCGATCGCCGACGCGACGATCTACCGGCACGATCCGGGCCATCGCGTGCGGCCCGGTCGGGGCGGATCGGGCGGACTCGTCGGGGTGCTGACCCCGGCCGCCTACGCCGCGCGCCATCCGGCTGACCGAGCCTACGTCCACGCGGAGTGCCTGTTGGAGGCGGGCCCCGACGCCGTGCTGACCGCGCAGGTCCGCTGGCTGCAGATCACGACGCGGGAGCAGCAGGTCCTCCGATCGGGCGGTGCCAGCGTCGGGCCGGAGGTGGCCTTCGACGCCGACCCCGACGACCAGGCCGAGTTTCTGCCCCACGAGGTCGATGAGGACGTGACGATCGCGGATCTGCTCGCGGCGGGCCCCGGCCCGATCACTCATCCCTCGACTCCGTCGACCGGAACATGGCCTCGCGGCTGGCTACCTCATCTCAGTGCCCCCCGCCCGGCCCCCTGGGAGCCGGCCGGCGCGGCGGCGGGCGGGCCGGGTGTGGCCCGGTCGGGGGCGCACACGGTGCGGCTCAGTGCGCCGTCCGGCCGTCAGGTCCGGACCGTGGATCACGGTGGGACGGCGCCGACCAGGATTACCTGGGACACCTGGTTCGCCCGGGCGGAACTGCGACTGAGCGCTGGGCTTTATCCCGGTCCACACCCGCTGCTGCGCCTGCGCGCGGAGCTGGTCAACATCTCAGGCTGGCCGCCCCACGCCGACGAGGCCCACGGACGGATCCCGGTAGGGTGGGCCGCCCGGGCCCCTCACGGGCAGGCATTGCGCCATGCGCTGATCGGGGCACACGTGATCCTCGGCATCGACCGGGGCCGGTTCGTCTCCCTGAGCGCGCCCCCCGCCTGGGCTGCCGCTGTCGCACGGGACTGCGTCAACGACGGCCTGTGGCCTGCGGTGGTCGGCGGGCCGGGCGGCGACCCCACCGCCGTGCTGCTCGCGCCGGTCCGGATCCCGGACGATCCGGGACCGCGGCCGACACCTTCCCCGGCTTGACGGGCCATCCGGGCGGTGTCGCGGCGGCGCCCGGACTCCTGGCCGAGATCCACTAGGGCAGATGGCCGCGATCCACATCCGCCGACGGACCGGGAACCCTGTCGGCCGACAGATCGGGGACGGCCTCGGCGGACGGATCGGGGACGCCCTCGACGGATGGATCGGGGTCCGCGGCGGCGGTCGGGTCACGACCCACGCCCGGGATCGCCGACAGCGGGTCGCTCGCCGGGCGCTGCTGGTCGGGCAGGTCGGTAAAGGTGACGTCCACCTGCTGGAAGCTCTTGAACTGCTCCGCCTTGGCGTAGGAGGTGTAGGCCCGCCGGTCGGAATCGGTCAGCTCGACGTCGTCGGTGAACGGGGTCAACAGCGCCCGCGGGTAGAGTCGGCCCGCCCGCACCGCGTTGATCTCCATGGCGACAACCACGACGACGGCGAGGAAGTACAGCCAGGTCATCAGCCCGAGAACGAGCCCGAACAGCCCGTAGACCTGGGTGGAGCCCTTGAGCTGGTGGGCGATGTAGTAGCTGCCCAGGGTCTGCACGAGCTGCCAGCCGAGCGCCGCGAACACCGCTCCGGGCAGGATCTCGCGCACTCGGACGGACCGGGCGGTCAGGACCTTGAAGGCGACGAGGACCAGGCCGGCGTTGCCCGCCGTGGAGATCGCGACCGCGAGCACCTGGAACCCGGCGGCCAACCGGCCGAACGCCGAGGCCCCGGTCGTGACGCTGGAGAGCACCGTCGTCATCAGCACACCGAGGCCGAGCAGGCCGATGAGGCTGAGGCTGCGCAGCCGGGCGAAGAACGGGTTCGGTCGGGCCCGGCGCGGCACCGCCCAGACGGTGTCGAGGGCGTTGCCGATCGCCCGGGCGACGCCGAGGCTGCCGGAGATGGCGCCGAGGACGCCGACGGCGACGGCGACGCCGCTGCCCTTGAGTGCCTGCACGTCGTCGCGGAGCTGATCACCAATGATCGGAAACTGGCTCAGCGTGGAGGTCACGACTTGTTCCTGCAGGTCAGGATGGCCGTGCAGGACGAAGCCCAGCCCGGTCGTGAGCAGCAGCAACAACGGGAACAGCGACAGGAAGGCGTAGAAGGTGATCAGGGCGGCGAGGTAGCCGCCCTGATCGTCGGCGAACTTGTAGATGACGGCGATGACGAAGCCGACCCCACGGTTGCGTTGCTGGGCCCGGTCGATGCGGCCACCGAGCGCCATCCCGCGCCTCCCCAGGCCGTCCATCGTCATGAAGCTATCCCCCGTCCGGGTGGGCCGCATACCCGCTGACCTGCCGGTAAAGCGTCTCGACCGGCCGACAACGGACCTCCCACCGCAACGCGCCCACATCGCCGCCGCGGCTGGCCCGATCGGGTGATGTGCCGGCTGCGCGGCCGGCCTTCACCCGCATCCCCCGATCCGGGTCCACCCGTATCCCCGATCCGGGCGGCGCCGCGGCGGGCTCCCTCCACCGGCTCATCATCGCGTTGACGGATGGGCGCGCATGGCCTTGGCTGATGCCGCCACCCTACGCACCTGATCGATCACGATGCAGCCACGGTCCACCGCCCGAAAGGAGTCCGCGGATGCGACGAGGTCTCAGGGGGATCATCCCGGGAATCGGCGTGGGCCTGCTTCCCCTCGCCGTCCTCCCGGTCCTGGCAGTATCCGGCCCGGATGGGGCAGCCCCGGTCGGCGCAGACAGCATCGGTGCGGACAGCATCGGTGCGGACACCGGCCACCCGCTCGTGCCGCCCGCCGACGCGGCCTCGACGCCGCACGGACGAGGTGACACGCCCGCCGACGGGCCGACCTACCTGATCGCCGACCTCGGACCGGTGAACCGATCCGGCGCGAGCGGCACAGCCACCGCGACCCTGCGGGGGAACCTGCTGAGCATCCGGATCGTCACCCACGGCTTGGCTCCGGGACTGCCGCACCCCCAGCACATCCACATCGGCGGCAGCCATTCCTGCCCCGCCCCGGACGCGACGGGCACCGGCGCGAGGGGCCAGGTCCGTTCGGGCGACGCGAAGAAGTCGATCGGTGCCATCGCGGTGTCGCTCACCACGACCGGCGACACCGGCCCGGACAGCTCCTACGCGCTGGACCGCTTCCCCGTCGGCGACGCCGGCTACGAGCGCACCATCACCGTCTCCCCGACGGTCGCCGCGGAGCTGCGCGGCGGCGAGGGCGTGATCGAGCAGCACGGTGTCGACGCGAACCACAGCGGCCGCTACGACGGGGCGGCCCGCAGCGACGTGAAGCCCGAGCTGCCCGAGGAGGTCTCCAACTCGGCCGCCTGCGGCCGGCTCGTCACGAGCCCGACCGCTGTCCCGGTGGGCGGGGTGGCAGCCGGCGGCGGCGGGACCGCCTGACCCGATCGGGCCGGGGGCCGGGCCTGATCCGCTCGGACCGGCTGCCGGGCCTGATCCGATCGGGCCGGCTGCCGGGGGAAGGGGGCGCGGAACACCGGCCCGGTTCATCGTCCCGCGACGCCGCCCACCGCACGGCCCGGATGCGCCGGGGAGTCGCTCGGGGCAACGTCGACGCTCGCCGGTCCCGACGCCGCGGCCGGGTAGATGCCGGTCTGCTCGGTGGCGTCGATCGTGGGTGGCCGCCCGTCAGCGAAGCCGAGCTGCACGATCTGGTGCGGGATGACCAGGTCCAGCGCCCAGTCCGTGACCACCCTGACCCGATTGGACCCGTTGTTCAACGCGTACGCGTGGTACGCCCGGGTGACCACGGCCGCGGGCAGTCCGTGCAGGGTGACCCCCAGCGGGTTGGCCACCGCGTCCCGGCCGCCTAGATCGACCACGAACCCGAGATCGTGGTGCCGGTACGGCCGGGCGGTGCCGTACCCGAGGGACGCCGCCACGTTGCGGGCGGCGGCCCCGGCCTGGCGCACGGCGTGCTGGGCGGTCTGACTGGCGAGGGCGCCCGAGCGGGTCACGTCCGGCACGGCGGCGGCGTCGCCCAGCGCGAACAGGCCATCCACCTCGGGGACGCGGAAGCAGTCGTCGACGACGAGGCGCCCGTGCGTGGTGGGCAGGCCCAGCTTGGCCACGAGCGGGCTCGGGGACACCCCCGCGCACCAGACCACGGTGTGGGTGTCGATCGTCTCGTGCTGGTCGGGGGCCTCCGCCTGGCCCAACCGGACGGTGCGCTCGGTGACCTCGTGCACCGCCGTCCGCAGCCGCAGCTCGACGCCGCGGGCGGTCAGCACGTCGGCGGCCCGGCGGCCGAGCGTCGGCGCCAGTTCGTGCAGCAGGCTCGGCGCGTGGTCGACGAGCACCCAGCGGACCTCCTCGGCCCGCACCCGCGGGTAGTTCGCCACCGCGCGCCGGCTGAAACGGGTCATCTGCGCGGCGAGCTCCGTGCCCGTGTACCCGCCGCCGACGATCACGAAGGTGCACAGGGCGCGCCGGCGAGCGTCGTCGGTGGTGGTGGCATCCGCCCGCTCGAACTGCCGCAGCACATGGTCGCGCAGGTGGACGGCCTCGGCGAGGTTCTTCAGGCCGATCGCGTGCTCGCGCACGCCGGGGATGTCGAAGGTCCGCGTGACGGACCCGGGGGCCAGCACAAGCCGATCCCAGCCCAGCTCGTCGACCGTGCCGTCGCTGCCGAGCACGGTCACCGTGCGGGCCCGGGTGTCGACCGCCACCGCATGGCCCAGGCGCAGCACGGTGCGGCGCAGCGCCCCCCGGGTGGCCACCGCCAGGTGCCGCGGCTCCACCGAGCTCGCGCAGACCTGCGGCATCAGGGAGGTGTAGAGCAGATGGTCCACCGGCGAGACGACGGTGAGCTCCGCCGCCGACGCCGGCAGCAGACCCTCCAGCCGCCGCAGCAGCCGCAGGCCGGCGAATCCGCTGCCCACCACGACCACGCGGGACGCTGCCGCCCCGGACCCGGCGGCGGACGCGGGTGCCGGGCGATCGGCTGCCCTGTCGGCGGGCAGGAATCGACGCAGGGACGCCGGCAACGACCATGCTGCGGGCACGTTCCACCTCCGGAGGCCGCACAAGGCGGTAGCGGTCGGGCGGCGGCAGGACGCGGGTGCGCAACCGCTTGGGGTGCGCGGACCGCGCCGGCCGCCTTCCTCTGCGTGCCCGGGTAGGCCGCCGGGCAATCGCTCGCCGCAGCGGTATCGCTTCACGTCCAGTCGATTCTCATGATCGCGATCGTGGAATCACGTCAACGGCGTTGATTATCGGACATCCGCCGCCGTCCTGGCGGACCTCGCCGGTCAGGGCCTGACCGGCGCGTCACCGCGGGGGACGCCCAGGTCACCGACCCGTGGACGCCAGGCGTCGAAGAACTCGCCGCTGGTCAGCCGGCCCTCCAGGTCAATCCCGAGGTAGCGACTTCAGGCCCGCACGCTCCCGTCCTCCTGGAGGAGCAGGGAGGTGTGGACAGTGTGATGGTCGGGCGCCGCCGCGCTCCTGGAGCGGACGTAGTCGGCGAACTCCCCGAGCCCGTGGTAGGTCCGGCTCGGGCCCGGCCCGATGTCGACCCGGACGTCGGACGTGCACGCGAGCCCCAGCCCCGCCACATCGTTGTTGTCGAAGACATGCGCGAACAGCGCCAGGATCTCCCGGATCGCCAGCGCGTCACCCTGGGGAAGGACGGCCGCCATCTCGTTCTTCCCTCCGCCCGCCGCTTACCGTTGGGCCCTTCCAGGATGGTCGGCCTGCCACCACCGGAACACCCCATTCCATGTGCATCGGGGTGCTGGTTCAGGTCTGGACGAATCGGGTGCCGCTTGCGGAGAGCAGGAAGCCTCGGCCGCGGCCTGGTCCGCTCGGCGGGTAGGTGAGGTACCGGCCGCTGATGGGGTCGGACTCGCCGGGTTCCGGTTCGAGCACGAGGCGGGTCGGCGCCGACTTGAGCCGGCTCGCGGTCGAGGTGTAGTCGGCCGTGCGCAGCTCGCCGACGCGGGCCGTCGCAACCAGGCGGACGCGGGGGTGACGCTCCTGCAGGAAGGCGTTCAGGCTGTCGCCGAGCCGGGTCACGTCGTCGATGAGCAGCAGGGCGGGGCGCTGCTCGCCCGCGGCCCGCTGGGCGAGGGTCACCGCCGTGTCGAGCTCACGCACCCGGTCCGCGGCCGGGCAGCCCGCGAGCGGCGAGTCGGCGGGGGCTGCCGCGTAGATCGCCACGGCGTCACCCAGGCTCGCCCGAGTGAGCTCCGCGAGTCGGCGCAGCAGCGTGCTCTTGCCGCAGCGAGGTGGCCCGTACACCAGGGCCGGGCTGCCTTCCGCCAGGTCAAGGCACACCTGCACGACCGCGCCGTCCTGGGTGGCGAGGCCCACCGGGATCACCAGCACGTCGTCGTCCAGGCGGGCGCCCCCGTCCGCGGTGAGCTCGTCCGGCTCGATCGTCGCCGGCAGGGCCCGGATGCGTCTGGGTAGGGACGCGGCGCGGGCGCCGTCCGCCCAGGCCCACCGCGACGACCGGCCAGGCCCGTCGGCGCCGCCGAGCAGGGCTGCGGGCACATCGGTGGGCAACGCTGCGGGCGTGGACTCGCGCGTGGCCCCGGTCGGGGAGACGGCGTCGGGGGTGGCGACCTGGACCTCCATCAGCAGGTCGTTGCCGGTGGTCCACAGGCCCCGGCCGGGCACACCGCGTGGGATCGAGCGTCGTTCGACGGTGAGGTCGGTGTAGGCGTTGCGGTCCGGTAGGCGCAGGATGAGCCGCTGCGGCGCGCGGGCGGCGACCTCGTTGCGCACCCGGGTGCCGACGACGGACGCGGCGACGGCCACCTTCGACGCGGGCCCCGCGCCGATCACCGCGGCGAAGTCCTCCAGCACCGCGATCCCCTGTTTGGAGCTGACGGCCTCGTACGCGTTCATGAAGCCGGCCAGGTTGTCGATCAGCAGGATCGACTGGGCCTCGGCCGCTCGGGCCGCCGCGTCCAGCGCCCCCAGCCGGGCGATCCGGGCCCGCAGGTAGGCCAGCAGGTTCACCTGCCGCTCCCGCTCGTCACCGAGGATGACGTTGCCGGCGCAGTGCGGCAGCGCGGCGAGCCCCTGCAGGTCGCCTCCGGCGAAGTCGAGTGCGTACAGGTGCAGCTCGGCCGGGGACAGCGAGGCGGTGAGACTCGTGGCGAGCACGGTCAGCGCGGTGGTGGCGCCGGCGCCCGGAGCGCCGAAGACGAGCAGGTTGCCGGCGTCGAGATGCCAGGCGACCGCGGGCTGGCGGGCGTGCTCGGACTCGTCCGGACGGTCCGCGCGGCCGAAGTACGCCGCGAGCCCGGCGGGACGCCCGGGGATCACCTCCCCCGCCCGGGCCTGGGCCACGACCTCGCCCGGTGCCAGCGACACGGGCAGTGCCGGCGGCCAGACGTCCGCGACGGGCCGCAGCTGGCGCCTGCCCAGCGCCGACCGGTAGGCACGCCGGACTCCGGCGATCAACGCGCCCAGCTCGGTCCGCTCCCCGGCCTCGACACTCTCGTCGTCCTCGACACCCGTGCCGTTCGGCAGGTCGTCCACCTGCCACCAGGGCTCGTCCAGGGCTGCGATGCCCGCCAGGTTCGCGCCGCCGGACATGGACGTGACGACGCCTGCGGCGCCCACGACGTCCGCGGTGGCGACGACGGCCGCGCCGGGTGGGACGGCCGAGGCGGCGGTGGCGACCGCACTGGGCGTGACGGTCCACCTGTCGTCGTCGGGGGCGGCGGCGGGGAGCAGCGTGAACGGTTCGAGGCGGATCGCGTCGTCCGCGGACGCTTCGACTGGGCCGGACGGGTAGCCGGCCTGGAAGGCGAGCACCTGGTTGTCGACCCGGGCCAGCCCGCGGCCGGGCACGGTGAACCGGGCGGCGTCCGGCAGGTCGATGAGGCGCACCGAGTCCTCGACGTCGAGGAGCTTGAGGGTCATCCGCAGCTGGGTGTTGCGCTTGATCTCGTCGTAGTTGCGCACCGAGGCGGGGCTCTGCGTGGCGAACAGCAGGTGCACGCCCAGGGAGCGGCCCCGCTTCGTCAGGTCGATGACGGTCTGCAGCTCGTCGGGGAGCTCATCGGCGAGGATCTGGAACTCGTCGATGATGACGATCAGTCGGGGCAGCTCACCGGCGATCTGCTCGATCTTCGTCGCGCCGCGGGCGAACAGCAGCCGTTCGCGGCGCAGCAGCTCGGTGCGCAGGTAGCGCAGCGCCCGCTCGGCCTCGTGCAGGTCGGTGTCGCTGACCAGGCCGACGCAGTGCGGCAGCCGGGTGAGCTCCTGCAGGGACGTGCCGCCCTTGAAGTCGAACAGTCCGATGATCACCTCGTCGGGTGAGTACCGCGCGGCGAGCCCGGCCACGATCGTCTTCAGCAGCTCGCTCTTGCCGGATCCCGTCGCGCCGCCCAGGAGCCCGTGCGGGCCATGGCGGACGAGGTCGAGCTCGAACGGCCCATCCTCGCCGACGCCCACCGCGATCGTGAGGCTCCCGGGGTCGTGGCGGGCCGACCAGTGCCCGCGGATGGCGTCGGCAAGCTGGTCGGACGGCTGCGCCAGGTCGAACGGGACGAGGTCGGACAGCCGCACCCCGGCGGGCAACGGCACGTCCCGCTCGGCCACGAGCGGATCGTCGAGCCGCGCGAGCATCCGCGCGCAGCGGTCGGCGTCGTCGGCGTCGAGCGCCGCCGGGCTCGCGCCGTGGACGACTTGGCCGGTCCTGGCGTCGGCCTGCGTGACCGTGCCGTCGGGGCCGAACTCGACCAGCGTGGTGGTCAGATTGGGGGGTGGGCCGTCGACGACGATCGCCGACGCGTCGGCCGCGAGCGCGCGGCGGAAGGCGAGGCTGGACCCGGGCCGCAGCCGCGGGCCGTCGACGATCAGCAGGGTCCGGACCGCCTGCACCCGCTCGGGGGACGCGGCGGCCGGCAGGCCGAACGCGGGACCCCCGCCGGCGCCCCGGCCGCCGAAGCCACCGGAGCCACCGAGGCCGCCCGATCCGCCCGGCCGGCCCGATCCGCCCGGCCGGCCTGGTCCTCCCGGTCCTCCTGCTCCGGCGGCGCCGGCGGCGGCGAACGCGTCCGCGGCTGTCAGCCAGGCGGCGGCCTCGTCGACGGCGCGCTGCGGGTCTGCGGTGGCGTCGATGCGCCGCACCCGCAGTTCCCCGCTGGCCTCGTCCCGCAGGTGCGGGAGCCACTTGAGCCACTCCCAGTCGGCGGTGTCCTCGACCAGCAGGCCGATCCGCAGATGGGCGGGCCCCTGCGCGCAGCACGCCTGACAGATCGCCGCACGGACCAGGCCCAGCACCTCCGGCCGCGGGCCGCGCAGCGTCACGAGCTCGCCGCGGTCCAGACTGAGGGTGAGCGGGACGGGTGAGAGACCCCCCGAACGGGCCACCCGTTCCCTGACCTCGGCGCCGGCCTGGTCCACCCGCTCGACCGCCGGACGCCACTGCAGGTGCCCGACGGCGACGAAGACGTCCAGGAAGTCGCGGTCGGTCGGACCGCGTTCCCACAGGGTGGCGCCCAGCTGGTCGGCGGCGCGCACCCAGTCGGCCGCCGTCGGCGTGACGTCCCAGCGGCGCCGCAGCTCCTGGCGCCTGGCCTCGGCCAGCCTGGTGTCGAACGCGGCGAGTTCCGCCGCCCGCTCGGCGGCGCCGCGGCGCACCTCCCGGCGGCGGCGCAGCCGGCTCTCCACGAACGAGAACACCACGATGATCGCGCCCATCGCGGAGAGGAGCGCGTACGTGAGCTGCCTGGTCATCGTGAACAGAAGGCCGGCGAGGACCAGCGGAGCGCCGAGGGAGGCCCAGTTGAACGGGTTCGCCCGGCCCGGCTCCCGGGGCGTCGGCGGCAGCGTGACCCCGTCCGGCGCCGGCGGTGGCACCGGACGGGCGGTGCGGTGGAACGGCACGGTCGGGCGATGCTCGGCCGGCACGCCCAGTGCCTGGCCCGGTCGGGCCAGCCCGCCGCCCGCGCGGGCCAGGCGTGCGGTGCTGCGCCCGACGGTGAGCACCGCGGCGGGGCGCAGGACCTGATCGTCCGCGGGAGCCTCGCCGTCCACGGTGAACTCGGCCGCCGCCCACCGGCAGGTGACCGCGTCGTCGGCCACGGTGAACTCGGCCACCGCCTCCTCAACGCCGCCGCGTTCGAGCAGCGGCCCGTCGAACGGGTCGACGAGCAGCGAGACCGCCTGCCCCACCGGCACGGGCAGCCGCCACCCAGCACCCGGGCCAGCGACGACCACCAGCTCCCACCCGCCGGGCTGCGACCCCGCCGACGACCAGGGCAGTACGTCAGACAGTTCGGCGTGGTGGGCCGGGGCCCACCAGTCCGCCTCCGTATCCGACGCGACCGCCTCGAAGCCGCTGGGTTCCGGCGCAGCCACGGGCTCCCACCAGGCATCGGCGTTGTCTCCCTGCGAGGTGTCGTCTCCCCGCCAAGCCGACGGTCCCGGCGCGGTGAGCCCACCGCCAGACCCGGACCAATACCCGTCCACGGATTCGGCCGGGGCCACCTCGACGCCGTCGACGATGCCGCAGATCGCCACCGGCACCTCAGGCTCGAACGACTCCCCCTCCACCACAAGACCGAACTCGCCCGCCGGGCCAAACAGGCGAAGACCCAGCTCCCGCACAGTCGCGTCCGCCCCGACCTCCACCGACCAGTCCCGCACCCCGCCGCCCCCGGCGACCGCGCGCACCCTGACGATCATGAGGTCCGAGACCGCGGACTGCGCCCCGCAGGACCGGTCGGAAGTGTCATGAGCTCGGCATAGACGGGCTCGGGCCGGGGAGCCTCGTTACCACGCCACCGTCCGACCAACGGGCCGCCACCGTACCTGAAGGTGACCAGGCCGGCTGAAGGGACGAAATCCACCACGACGATCTGCACCACTTTCCTGTCAATGAGGCGAGCCGGACGACATCATCCCAGGTCGGTGAAATTTCTAGGCTCCGACTCGGGCGGCGGCCACCATGGACACGGAAGTAGGCCGTGCCGTTGAAGGCTGCGGGTTCTCCGAGCTGTTGTGATACTCGAGTGGGATCTCCGTTAGCGGCACCTCGCGTCCAGTCGATGACCGCCTCGCCGCGGCGATGCCGACGTAGGGCCGCGGCCCCGGGCCAGTCTGTATCCAGGCATCCACAGGAACCTCCACGTTGCCCCAAGGGTGGGCGACGGTAACCAGGACATCCGGGTACTCCTCGAGAGACAACATCAGCGCCCTCCGCGACGGTGGCCAAGTTCTGAACTTCCCAGTCCCCGAAGTCGCGGCGCACCATCACCGGCTCCCACCACGGGAGTCCTCGCCTGGCGCACTCCGCGCGCGATTTCCCTGGCATCCTCCCCGCTGATGTGGCTCTTCGACAGGAACAGGCATCGCGCAAGTCGGCTCATCGCTCATCCTCATAGATTCCGTAACCAGCAGCGCCGACCCCCGACCGCTCCGCACCCAGCCAGTGACCTTCACGTAGCCATCGGCGATCGGGAATTCAAGGCCCTGCCGCAGGCTGCCCGTGGCACAAGTCTTGGCTGTGGCCTCCGCGCGTCTCCGCCGCTACGCGTCGAACGCTATTCTCCCCATTCAATAAAATCCTCGACAGCCCGCCGGAACCAGGCGTAGAAATTGACGAAGGCATTTTCCCGGTGGTATCCAGGGCTGGCGAAGTCGTGTACGACGGTGATACCGCCGGAGTCCAGATCCCAACAGGCGACGTCATCGTTGTCCTGCCGCTCCGCGAACGGTACAAAGCAGTCGGCGGGGTAGCGGCTGCGCAGGCCTAGGTGTCGGCGGAACAGAATTTCCCCATCCATGATCCACCAGGGTTCGAGGTTGGTCAGTCCGAGCTCCACCACTCGGAGAAATTCCGGTGGATAGGTGAAGTCCCGAGGAAGATCGACGGTGGATATCAAGTTACTCATCCCACCCTCCATTCCAGCTGGTTATGGGCGATCCCATCGGATATGTCTGACGATAGATTGCCTTCTGCCCTCGCAATCGGTTCTCCACCGCCTCCCCCCAGGTGTCGGGCGAAATCTTCTTCGTGTCTCTGAACCGGCCGGCGAAATCGGATGGTATGGGGTCGCTGTACCGGTGGATGTTCGCCTGGATCCGGGTGTTCGTGATCTTTGCCGCGAGCACCCGCCGGTTGTCGACACTCGTCAGTCCGCCGTCGGGCATCCGCACGACGTCGATCCGGTCGCCAGCCCAACCGTTCGCCCGCATGCTGGCGACGTACTGCGGGACTCTCCTGCCGACCGACCCCTGGCTGAACCGCACGTCGGCCGGCTTGAGAGTCGGCCGGAACAGCATGCGGCTACCCGCTCCGCCGAGCCCACCAGTCGCCAGGCCGAATGCGACCTCGCCGAGATCAAGATGCCCCGGGTGGGCTACCTGCTGTTCGGTGACATCCCCGGCAGCCCCAGAGATTGCGCCCGATCCGGCCGCGACCAGATAGCCCTCCCCCGTGACGAGTTTTCCGGTGGCGGCGCCGACACCGCCGCCGACACCCCCGGCGATACCGGAAAGCGCGACAGCCGTGGGATCGAAGTTGCCGGTGACGAGACCCAGGCCGGCGGAGCTCCCGGCGCCGATGAGGATGCCGGCACCGATCGCCTGCCCTCCCGGCACGAACATCAGCCCGACTCCAGCGGTGATGACCGCGGCGGCGGCCAGGCTTCCCCACGGGTCCTTCTGGATGTTGTGCCAGGCCTTGCCGAACATGTTCCTGGCGGACTGCGACCGATAATCCTCGTACGCGTCGTCGCTCAGTGGACGCAACCCGGTCGGGTCCAGCATTCCGACCGGGTTGTTCCACGCCTCGTGGTAGGGGTTCGCCGCACCCGGCATGCCGGGAACGTGCTCGAGCGGATCCGGGGACAGGAAGGAACGCGCCTGGGGGTCGAGAACCCGGGCGCGCTGCCAGAGCAGGCCGTTGAAGGCGAGTTCGCCACGGTAGCCGAGCCCAACCGAGACCCTGGCATCCGGGGACGAGCCGCGAGCAGCCTCTCCGGCGTCGCGGGTGGGGAACCGCCCTCCCCACGGGTCATGGCCGCCGAACGAGCCCTGCCAGTCGGTGTCATGCCAGCGCCCACGCCCCGCGTCCTCTCCCTGCCCGTCCGCGCGGGCATCCGGCGTCGTGGGGCCGATCACACCGAGGGCCGACTCGGCGCGGACGTAGGTGGTGTCGCCGAGGCCCTGGACCTGCCCCGGCCAGGTCACCGGGTCCCAGCGGACCGCGGTGCCGTCGATCTGCAGCAGCTCACCGAGTGCATCGGTGACCAGGCGAGTCGTCCGCTCCTCCGGCGCGTCGCCGCCGACGGCGCGGGACGGGATGCGGCTGACCTCGGTGAGCCGGCCCAGGGCGTCCCAGCCGTACCTGGTGCTACCGGTCGGCCCGTCCTTCGCCACGCGGCGGCCGGCCGTGTCGTACCGGTAGCGGGTCGGCCCGGCCGCCCCGAGGCGGCGTTCGACGAGCTGGCCGGCGGCATCATAGGTGGAACGCAGGACGCCGGCCGGGTCGCCGCGGTCCTCGGCGACGAGGCGTCCGCCCAGATCCCAGGTCAGGGTCTGGGTCCCCCACGGCCCCTCGGCGGTGACCAATTGGCCGGCGGCGTCGTAACCGAAGCGCAGCTCGCGGCCGCCGTCGACGACCCGGGTGATCCGACCTACGGCGTCGCGTTCCACCGTTCTGCCCGGTGCGCTGATCCGCCCGTCGGCGTCCCGGTCGATCCGCCGCACGCCGAGTATCGGGTGCTCGACGGAGCGCAGGTAGCCGTCGTCGTCGTAGTCGTGGCGCACCGGCGGCGAGCCTGCCTGGCCCAGCCGGACGCAGCGGTCGTCCGCGTCGTACTCCCAGGTGAGCCGGCCCGCCGCGGTGGTGCGGGAGACCAGCCGACCGGCCGCGTCGTAGGTCAGGGAGACGCCCCGGTCGGGTCCCGTCGCATCAGCCTGTGCCGTGGCACTGATCAGGCGACCGGCGGCATCGTGGTCGAAACGAGTCCGGGGCTCGGCATCGTCGAGGAGACCTTCGCCCACCAGTCGGCCGGCCGCGTCCCGCCACCACCGTTGGCCGACGCCGTTCGCACCACGCCAGGCCTGGACCGCGCCGTCGCTGGCCCGGGTGACGGTGGTGGTGCGGCCGAGGGGGTCGGTCGTGGCGGTCAGTCGGCCGACCTGGTCGTGGCGCAGTTCGTGGCGGCCGCCCAGCGGATCCGTCCAGGCGGAGAGCTGGCCGCGGGCGTTGTACTCGTAGCGGGTGACGGCGCCGAGCGGGTCGGTGGCGCTGGTCAGGGCGCCGCGGGCGTCGTAGGTGTAGCGGCGGGAGGCGCCGGTGCCGTCGGTGACGACCACGGGCAGACCGAGCGGGTTGTGCTCGATCGTCGTGCGCCGCTCGCCCGGGCGGGTGACCGCGACGACGCGGCCGTACGCGTCGTACTCCCAGGTCGTCTCGCGGCCGGCGGGGGTGACGAGTGCGGTCAGCCTGCCCGCGGCGTCGCGGCGGTACAGGGTGCGCGCCCCGGACGGGGAGGTGGTCTGCACCCAGCGGCCGACCCGGTCGTAGCCGTAGGTCTCGCGCCGGCCAAGGGGCGTGGTGACGGCGGCGAGGCGCCCGCCGGGAGTCCACTCGAGCGTGCGCCGCCCGCCCAGCGGGTCGGTGACGGCCACCACCCGTCCGCGCGGGTCGTGCTCGTAGCGGGTGACGGCGCCCGCCGGGTCCGTTTCGGCGATGACGGCGCCGGCCGGGTCGTACGCGCGCTGCCAGACCCGCCCGTCCGGGCTGGTGCGGCGCACCGGGCGGCCGGCCTCGTCGTACTCGGTCCGCCACTCGTGGCCCTCGGCGTCGGACTCGACGGTCGGGCGGCCGTCCGGGTCGTAGCCACGGCGGAACGTCGCGCCGGCGGGATCGCTCAGGGCCACCAGCCGGCCGAGGCCGTCGTGGTCGAAGTGGAACTTCTGGCCGTCGGGGGCGACGATCAGCGCGGTGTTGCCGAACAGGTCGTACTCGAAGCCGAGCGTCGAGCCCAACGGGTCGGTGACCTGCTCGACCCGCCCGTGCGGGCCATACGTCGAACCCCATCGCCCGCCGGCCGGGTCGACGTAGCCGTCGGGACGGCCCGCGGCGGTGTAGTGGTACTCGCTGCCTGCCCCGTCCGGGCCCTGCTCGCGCGTCACCCGCCCGGCGGCGTCGTTCTCCCATACCCGGGTCTGCCCCACCGGCCCGGTGATCCCCACCAGCCGGCCGGCCGCGTCGTAGCGCAGCCTGGTCCGCCCGCCGCCGGCGACCCGCACGTCGATGAGCTGGGCGTCGTCGTCCCAGCGGAACCTCGTCGTGACGCCGTCCGGATCGACGACGCAGGTGGGCAGGTCGTCGTCGTTCACGGTGATCCGGATCAGCGCGCCGGCCGCGTCGACGATCTCCACCGGGGTGCGCGCGGTGCCGGCGTAGACCCATCGGGTGAGGTGGCCGCGTGGGTCGGTGTAGCTGGTCAGGCGGCCGAGGGTGTCCCATGACCAGCGCTCGGTGATGCCGCACGGGCCGGCGCGGTGGACGAGGTTGCCCTCGTCGTCGTAGTCCATCGTCCAGCGCGCGCCGGAGCGTTCCTCGATGCCGCGCAGCCGGCCGGCGTCGTCGAACACCCGGTAGAGGGGACGGTCCGCGTCGTCCACGACGCCGACCAGCCGGCCGGCCGAGTCGTGGCGGTACTCGTTGATGGCACCGCCCGCCGCGTCGGTGACCAGAGTGCGGTGGCCCTCCCGGTAGGCGAACTGGACGAGACGGCCCTCGGGGCTGAGCTGGGTCAGGACCCGGCCGGCCTCGTCGTAGGTGGTGCGGGCCAGCGTCACGCCGTCGGCGTCGACGAGCTCGGTCAGCAGGCCGGCGGTCGCCCCGGCGTACCGGAGGCGGCGGGAGCCCTGGGGGCCGCCGTCGACGGCGACCAGGTTGGCGTACTCGTCGTAGGAGTAGCGCACCTCCCGGCCGTCGCTGGCCCGCACCGCCGTGACCAGGACACGCTCGTCGTCCCATACCAGCTCGACGAACCGGCCCGAACGGGGATGCGACAGCCGCCTCAGCCGGCCGCCCGACCAGGCGAGCAGCAGTTCCGTCCGGTCGACGCGCACCCGCACCGGCCGACCGGCCTCGTCGTACCACCAGGTCTCCCCCGGCCCGCGGGTGAAGCGGAAGCCCGCGCCGTCGGCGTGCAGGGTCGCGCCCAGCAGCGGCAGCTCGGTCGGCCGGTCCACGCCGGGGCGCGCCAGCAGACAGCACGCGCCGTCCGGGGCGCGCCACTCGATCTGCTCGGCGCCCTCGACCCGCTCGGCGCCCTCGACCCGCTCGGCGCCCTCGACCCGCTTGGCGCCCTCGACCCGCTCGGCGCCCTCGACCCGCTTGGCGCCCTCGACCCGCTCGTCACCGAGGTCCAGGGCGGTGTCGGCCCAACTGGACCACCCGCGCCCGTGCGCGCCGAGCCGCTCATGAGCGCGGGAGTTGTAGGTCCGCCGCCAGCCGGCCGGCGCCGCCCGGCCGGGCAGCGGAAGGTCGAGTTCCTGCTCGACGAGGTTGCCGTTCGCGGTGCACACCGGGTCTGCCGCGAAGCCGCTGTCCGGCGGGTGGCCCAGCAGCTTCGGGTCGTCGACGGTGAGAGTGGCCGTCGGAAGTGAGCCGATGCCGGCTGCCTTCAGACCGGCAGCGATCCGGCCGTCGTCGACCGTGACCGGGCCGGCGGCCGTGCCCGCGGAGCCACTGTCCGCGGCGACGAACGCGTCCTTCACCGTGGCGACGAAACGGTCCCGCTCCTCGGCGTCGCTCAGGTGCGAACCTAATTTCGCCCACAGATCCGGATGCGAAAGACTGTACTGCGCCCCGAACCGGGCGACCACGTCGTCGTAATAGGCCCGCACACCGCTCGCCGCCGCCGCCAGCGTCGTGCGGGCCGCGGTGGCGTCCGTGACGTAGGTGCCCAGGTCCTCAGGATCCGCGGAGCTGGTGGCCACAACGGTCTTCCTTTCTCCCCGGCCTTCGCGGAGCCAGATCCCGCTCCGCCAGCCGACGGCCCGGATCCGAACAATGTCTCGGCGAAAGGTCACCCGTCGCCGAACGAATTTGCGCGAGTGTCGACGAGATTTTGATCATCATCGTGGCATTGGCCCGAAGACACCCCCGACGGCCCCGCTGCCTCCGCCAACGATCACCCGAATGTTTCCGCCGCGGTAATTGGCGTTAGTCCATACTTCCCAGTCCCCGAAGTCGCGACGCACATTCACGGGCTCCTCCCAGGTAAGGCCGCGCAAGGCGCACTCGGCTCGCGCGATCTCCCTGGCATCATCCTTGCTGATGGTGCCCTTCGACAGGAACAGGCATCGCGCAAGTCGGCTCATCGCACACCCTCGTAGATTCCATAGCCGGCAGCGCCGACTCCCGCCAGCTCCACGTCCAGCCAGTGCTCCTTATCCACCGCCAGCCCGCGGTCGCCGGGCGGTCCGAACAGGCGAAGGCTCAGCTTCCGCACGGTCGCGTTCGCCCCGATATCCACCGACCAGCCCCGCACCTCGCACCTCTCAGTGACTATCCACACCCTGATGATCACCATATGATCGCGCCGGTCCCATGCTGCTCCTACGCATCCGAGACGCCATCGGCGCGGGCGGGCGACCACACCCAACCGATACGTGAAAGATCTGGGCTAGGGCTCTGACTTGGGCGGCGGCCCCCACGGGCACGGAAGTAGGCCTTGCCGTTGAAGGCTGCGGGTCTCCGGGCTGTTGTGGTACTCGTGCGGGATCTCAGCCAGCGGCACCTCGCACCCGGTCGATGATCGCCTCGCCGCGACGATGCCGACATAGGGTCGCGGCCCCGGGCCAGTCTGTATCCAGGCTTCCAAAGGCACCTCCAGGTTTCCCCAGGGGTGGGCGACGGTAACGAGGACATCCGGGTACTCCTTGGGAGACAGCATTCGCCACCCTCCTCTGAACGGATTTGCGCGAGTTTCCACAAGATATTTGATTAGATCGTCCCCTTGAAAGAGGTACTCCCCTTCGGAGATGGACAGAGCGTTCGACGGTGCGACGAGCCGGCTGGCCGGAACGCTGAACTCGCTGAGATGAGGCGCATTCTTCACGATCCCTTGCAGCCACCAATCGGTTGTAGCCGCCGCGGCCTCCGGGCTGTCGGTCACGCTGACGAAGGGGCTGTTCTCAACGAAACCCTGCATATGAGCTTCGGCAAGTCTGGCCACCTCAGCCGGGGACTCCAGCTGCGACATTACCTTTGCCTGCACATCCGGCGCCGCGGATTCCAGCCGGGACACCAGCGAGGTCGGATCGCTCGCGTCGTGGAACCGGAAGACGGTCTTGAACGCCGCCCCTGCATCCTCCACGGCGGTGGCGTCGGCGCCGACGATGTCGGCTCCCGCGGCGGTGGCGCCGCCGAGGGCATCGCCGATGCCGCCGGTCGCGCCGCCGAGCATGCCGGAGACGGCGATCGATCGGGGGCTGACGTGGCCGGTGACAAGGCCGATGCCGGCGGAGGTTCCGGCGCCGATAAGAATCCCGGTGCCGATCACCTGGCCGCCGGGGACGAACATCAGGCCGACGCCGGCGCCGATGACGGCGGCGGCGAGGCTCCCCCAGGGGTCGTGTCCGATGTTGTCCCAGGCCTTGTCGAACATGCCTTTGGCGGCCTGGGTCCGGTAGGTGTTGTATTCGTCGTCGCTCAGCGGGCGTAGTCCGGTGGGGTCGAGCAGGCCGACCGGGTCGTTCCAGGCGTAGTGGTAGGGATTTGCCGCTGCGGGCATGCCGGGTAGGTGGTCGAGTGGGTCGGGTGACAGGAACGACCGGGTCGCCGGGTCGAGGACGCGTGCGCGTTGCCAGAGCAGGCCGTCGACGGCGAGTTCGCCGTGGTAGCCGAGCCCGGTGACCGGCTCGTCCGGACTGCCTGTCGGGCTGTTGGAGCTGCTCGGGATGGGCAGGCCCCAGGGGTCGTAGCTGCCGGGCGAGCCCTGCCAGTCGGAGTCGATCCAGCGGCTCTGCCCGGCCTGACCTGGTCGGCCCTCTGGAAGCTCGCCGTCGATGACACCGATGGCCGATCCGGCGCGGGCGTAGGTCGCCGTGCCGAGCTGGTGAACCTGCCCGGGCCAGGTGACCGGGTCCCAGAGCACGGGCACACCGTTGATCTGAAGCGGGGCACCGAGCGCGTCCACGGCGAGCCTCGTCGTGCGGCCAGGCGCGCTGGTCTCGCCGGTCGGGCTGTGGTGGATGTCGGCGAGCCGGCCTGCCGGGTCCCAGTGGTAGCGGACGGTGCCGGCTGGTCCGTCGGCCGTGATCCGGCGGCCGGCCGGGTCGTAGCTGAACCGCAGCCGGGTGTCGTCGTGGTCGATCTGGACAATTCGCCCGGCGGAGTCGCGATGCACGGTGCGGCCGGGGATGACTGGGCGGCCGTCGGCGTCGCGGTCGAGGAGGCGGCGGCCGAGCGCGGGATGCTCGACCGACCGCAGGTGACCATCGGCGTCGTAGTCGTAGCGTAGTGGCGCCGAGCCAGCGCGGCCCACGGAGACAACCTGGCCGTCGGCGTCGTAGCCCCAGGCGAGTCGTCCCGCCGCGGTCGTGCGGGCAACGAGGCGGCCCAGCTTGTCGTATTCCAAGGCGACCGCGCCGCCCAGCTCCGGCCGATCGGGAGCCGGGCTGGCCGGGTCAGCTCTGGTGAGCCGACCAGCCGGGTCGTAGCTATACCGCACCTGTGGCTGCTCGCTGCCGGGCAGGCCCCGTCCGATCAGCCGTCCGCCGGGGTCGCGCCACCACCGCAGCCCGGTGCCGTCCGCGTACCGGAGGGTGTCAACGGCACCGTTACGGTCGCGGGTGACGGTCGTGGGCCGCCCCAGCGGGTCCGTCATCCCGATCTGCCGTCCGACCTGGTCGTAGCGCAGCTCGTACCGCCCGCCCAGCGGGTCCGTCCAGGCCCGCAGGCGGCCCCGGACGTCGTACTCGTAGGACGTGACGGCGCCGAGCGGATCGGTGGCGCTGGTCAGTGCTCCTCGGGCGTCGTAGGTGTAGCGGCGAACCGCACCGTCCGCGTCGGTGACCGTCACCGGCAGCCCGAGCGGGTCACGTTCGATCGTCATCCGCCGCCCGTCTGGGCGGATCACCGCGCTGACGGCGCCCTGCGGGTCGTGTTCCCAGCGGGTTTCCCGGCCGGCGGGGGTGACCAGCGCGGTCAGCCGGCCCGCCGGGTCGTGCCGGTAGACGGTCCGCGCTCCGGACACCGACAGGGTCTGGGCCAGCCGGCCGGCCCTGTCGTAGCCGTAGGTCACCGTGCGGCCGAGCGGCGAGGTGACCGACGCGAGCCGGCCGCCCGGTGTCCAGGTCAGCGCGCGGCGTCCGCCCGCCGGGTCGGTGACCGCGACGACCCGGCCGCGTGGGTCGTGGTCATAGTGGGTGGTGGCACCTGCCGGGTCGGTCTCCGCGATGACCGAGCCGGCCGGGTCGTAGGCACGGTGCCAGGTCCGCCCGTCCGGGGCGGTGCGTTCCGTCGGCCGGCCGGCCTCGTCGTAGGTGATCTGCCAGGCGTTCCCGTCGCCGTCGGTTTCGAGGGTCGGCCGCCCGTCCGGGTCGTAGGCCCGGCTGAAGGTCGCCCCCGCCGGATCGCGGGCTGCCACGAGGCGGCCCAGGCCGTCATGGTCGAAACCGAACGTCTGCCCGTCCGGCGCGACGATCCCGCTGGTGTTCCCGAACAGGTCATAGGAGAAGCCGACCGTCGAGCCCAACGGGTCGGTGACCTGGGCGACCCGTCCGTGCGTGCCGTAGGTCGAGCTCCACCGACCCCCCGCCGGGTCGACGTAGCCGTCCGGGCGCCCCGCGGCGGTGTGGTGGAACCGGCTCCTCGCCCCGCCCGGGGCCTGCTCCAGCACGACCCGGCCAGCGTCGTCGGTCTCCCACCGCCGGGGATCACCGTCCGGGCCGATCATCTCGACGAGCCGGCCCGCCGCGTCATATCGCAGCCTCGTGCGCCCAGCGCCGGCAACGGCCACCCTGGTGAGCTGACCGTCGCCATCCCAGGCGAAGCGGGTCGTGACACCGTCCGGATCCGCCACACAGATCGGCAGATCGTCATCCGACACTGTGATCCTGGTGACCGCACCGGTCGCGTCGACGATCTCCACCGGGGTCCGGGCCCCGCCGGCGTAGAGCCACCGGGTCACCTGGCCACCTGGGTCGGTGTGCGAGGTCATCCGGCCGTGGTCGTCCCAGGTCCACTGCTGTCTGATCCCGCACGGACCGGTCCGGGAGGTCAGGTTCCCCGCGTCGTCGTAGTCCATCGCCCAGCGGGCACCGGAGCGTTCCTGGATGCCGCGTAGCTGGCCCGCGTCGTCGAACACCCGGTGAAAGACCCGGTCCGCGTCGTCGATGACACAGATCAGCCGGCCGGCCGCGTCATGCCGATACTCGTTGATCGCACCGGCCGCTGCGTCGGTCACCAGCGTGCGGTAGCCCTCGCCGTAGCCGAACCGAACCAGCCGTCCCTCCGGGGCCAGCTGGGTCAGCACTCGGCCGGCCTCGTCGTAGCTGTTGCGCGCGAGCGTCACCCCGTCCGCGTCCACGATCGCCACCAACATCCCGCCAAGGCAGCGGTAGCGGCGTGGACCGTGCGGGCCGCCGTCGACGGCCACCAACTGCGCGTCGTCGTCATAGCAGTAGGACACGGCCCGGCCATCGCTGGCTCGCGCCGTGGTGATCAGCGTGCCGGTGTGGTTCCACTCCAGCAGCACCGACCGGTCCGACCGGGGATGCCGCAGCTGCACCAGCCGGCTTCCAGCCCACTCCAGGGTGATCTCAGAGGGGCCGGTCCGGACCCGCACCGGCCGGCCCGCCTCGTCGTACCACCAGGTCTCCGCCGGGCCGCGTTCGAACCGGAATCCCGACCCGTCGGCGTGCAGCATCGCGCCCAGACGCGGCATCGCCGTCGGCCGCCCGGCACTCGGCCGCTCGACCAGCAACTCCGCCCCGTCCGGCCCACGCCACCCGACCAGCTCCGCGCTCAGCTCCAGCGCGGTATCCGCCCAGGAGCACCACCCTGGCCCGTGTGCCCCGACCCGGTCATGACCGCGGGAGTTGTACGTCCGCCGCCACCCCGCCACACCGGCCCGCCCCGGCAGCGGCAGGTCGAGTTCCTGCTCGACGAAGTTGCCGTTCGCGGTACACACCGGGTCGACCGCGAAACCGCTGTCCGGCGGGCGGCCGAGCAGCACAGGATCATCGACCGTCAGCGTCACCGTCGGCAACGCGCCGATCCCGGCGGCCCTCAGTCCGCTCGCGATCTGACTGTCCGCCACCGTCACCATGCCGCCCGGCGAGCCGCCGTCCGCGGCGACGAACGCGTCCTTCACCGTGCCGACGAAACGGTCCCGCTCCTCGGCGTTGCTCAGGTGTGAACTTAATTTGGCCCACAGATCCGGATGCGAAAGACTGTACTGCGCCCCGAACCGAGTGACCACGTCGTCGTAATAGGCCCGCACACCGGTCGCCGCCGTCGCCAGCGTCGTGCGGGCCGCGGTGGCGTCCGTGACGTAGGTGCCCAGGTCCTCGGGGTCCGCGGAGCTGGTGGCCACGATCGTCTTCCTTTCTCCCCGAACTTCGCGGGCCGAGTCCCCATCCGCTGACCGAGGACTCCGCGGATCCGAACAAAGTCTTCCTCGGTCGTCCGGGCACATCCCATTGCCGGGGGCCCTACAATGCCCCGAACGTTCCGCTGATTCCCGGGGGAGGCCCAGGATGGGTGTTCACGGCGGCCAGCACGTGGTCTTCGACTTTGCGGGCGCACTTGAGCTGGCCAGACGGCTGTGGGGCCTGGCCGACGGCGTCGACACCTTCCGCGGAAAGCGGGACACCGCCGCGACCACGGCCCTGCGCCATTGGCAGGGCCGTTATGTCACGGAGTTCCGCAGTAGTGTGACCGCCGAACAGGGCAGTGACACACATCTCAGTACCGCGATGCGGGACGACGCCCGCACCCTGGCCGCCCTGTGGAGCCAGGCGATGGCGGAGGAGGCCAAAGTCCGATACGCCGACCACGTCACCGAGAAAAAGCAGCACAGGGGCTTCTTCCATCGCATCGAGGACGCGGTGTTCGGTTCCGACGACGACTACGGACCCGAGCCCGGGCCGTTCGCCGTGCCGCAGCCGCCCGCCTTCACCGCGACGGGCAGCCTCCCGGTCTACGACTAGGAACCGCACCCCGGGCCGGCGGCCTTCGGCGGCCGCATCTCCCAGGAACGCCTGCCGCGCAGGGCGCCACCGGCACCGGCTCGTTGCCTCGCGGCGGGGCGGGCGGCCGTCGGCACGTCGCTCAGTTGCCGCCCGCATTCATGATGTCCGTGTTGATCTGACTGACCTTCTGCTGCAGCGCGCCAAGCTGGGTGACCGCGTTGTCCAGCGCCGTCTTGGTCTGAGGCCAGATGTCGGCCCGGAACTGGACGGCGAGGCCGCCGTCCCAGTTGTTCGGGTCACTCAGCAGCTGACCTTCGCGTTCCAGGTTCTGGATCTCCTGACTGAGCCCGGAGTTGATGATCTGCTGCATACGCCCGATCGCGTCGCGCGCCGTGTCAGTGGAGACAACCCGAGCCATCGATCCTGATCTCCCCGCAAGTCGATTCTGCCGCCGACGCCATCATCATAGCCACACCCATCTCCACGGGCGGCACCCCGACCTGGCGGCGCCATATCTTTCCTGTTGAACGGCACCACAGCCCGGACGGACGCCCGCGCCGGCCACCGAGCAGCTGATTGCGAGCGGACAAACGTCGGTAGCGGGTTGCCCGTCTCGATGACCTTGGCGGCCGCACCCAGGATTCATCAGCGTTCGAACGGTGGACGTTCTCGCCGGCGCCCGGCTATAGTCGGGCAGCAATGGTGTTGGCCGTTCCCGCGCTGGCCCGGTAGCGCGGGAACGGCCCGGGTGAATATGTGTTATACGGGCAGCTCCGGCCGCCGGCCGCCACGAGGCCGGGTTTTCCGACGACGTTGCTTCCAGGGTCGGCGCGCATTCGGGCGTCGCCGCTGCCCGCTGTTCGCTGTCCGCTGTCCGCCGCAGACAATGGTGAGTGGTGTGCGTATCTGGCCGGATGACGGACGGTTCGAGGCGGCGGTCACACGCGGCTCGTACTGGCATCCGCGCCTGACCGGCGTCACCTTCGACCGGGAGGGCCCTGCCGGGCCGGGCCGGGCCGATGCCGGCGGCGACGGGTCCGGGCCGCTGCTGCACGCGCTCGGCGCGTCGGCGGTCGTCTTCTTCGGCCGTCGCGGCCCGCAGGGCGTGGCGCTGCGCTGCCCGACCCGGGACCTGGGCGCCGGTGCGACCCGTCGCTACGAGAAGCTCGCTGCCCGGCGGGCCGCCCATCCGTCCCTGGCCGCCGCGCTCGCCGAGGCGGAGTGGATCGACCAGGGCGTCGAGATCGACGGCACCTGGTGGCCGGTGATCGTCATGGAGCGGGTGGAGGGCCGGTCACTGGCCGGCGAGGTGGAACACGTGCTCGAGAAGGACCCGGCCGGGCTGCGCGGCCTGGCCTGGAACTGGGCCGAGTTCGTCGCCGCGCTCGGGGCGGCCGACGTGGCGCACGGCGACCTGCAGCAGAACAACATCTTCGTCACCGGGGACGGGCAGCTGAAGGCAGTCGACCTGGACGGCGTCTGGCTGCCGGCCGTCGCCCACCTGCCGCCGGACGAGACCGGTCATCGGCACTACCAGCATCCCCGGCGGCGGCGCGGCGACTGGGGCCGTACCGTCGACACGTTCTCCGCCCTGGTCATCTACCTTTCCCTACGCGCGCTGGCCGTCGAGCCGGACCTCTGGGGGCTTTACCACAACGGCGAGAACTTAGTGTTCACCGACGACGATCTCGCGCATCCGGACCAGACCCCGCTGTGGGACCGGCTGAACAGCAGTCCCGGCCAGGACGTCCGTCGGCTCGTGGCGCTGCTGCGGGAGCTCTGTCACGGCCCGGCCGACTCCGGCCGGGACCTGGCCGGCCTGCTGGACGGGTATCGCCGGACCCGGTCGGAGGGGCTCCTGCGGCCGGCATCGTTCCTCCGCCCCGCCGGGCACGACGACGTCAACCGCTGGTGGGACGAGCCCGCGGCGGCCCCGCCGGATCCCGACGCCACCTGGTCCTGGCCCGGCGAGGCGGACGTCGGCGCCGGGCTGGCCGAGCACAGCGACGCGAACGAGGGTGATGGCGCGGCCCGGTCGGGCCCGGCGCGCGCGCTCGTCTACGTCGCCGTGTTCCTCGCCGTCTTCGGTGTCGTCTTCGTCGTGTACCGCACCGGACTACTGCGGGCACTGCTCTCGTGAGGACCGCCCCGCCCCTCCACGACCCCCGCCCCTCCACGACCCCTGTCCCACCGCTAGGAGCCGGTCCGTGCCCTATTCCCAGTCGATCGACCGCACCACCCCGGGTTGCGTGATCTTCCTGTTGGACCAGTCCGACTCGATGAACCTGCCGGTCGGCGGTCGCCCCAACGTGTCGCGGGCCGAGCTGCTGGCCGACATCGTCAACGACACCATCGCGATGATCATGCGGCGATGCCGGAAGGTCCACACCGAGCCGACACCGCGGGCCTACTACGACCTGGCCGTGCTCGGCTACTGCGGGCAGGAGGTGCGCTCGCTGCTGGGCGGTCCGCTGACCGGACAGTGGCTGGTGTCGATCCCGGAGCTGTTCTCCTCGGTGCTGCGGCACGAGGAACGGGACGGACGTTCCAAGCCCGTCTGGGTGGAACCCTTCGCGTCCGGTCACACACCGATGTGCCTGGCTCTCAACCAGGCCGGTCGGCTGGCCAGCGGCTGGGCCTCGGGGCACCAGCGGTCCCACCCGCCGATCATCATCAACATCACCGACGGGATGGCGACCGACGGGGACGGCGACGAGGTGCGCACCTGGGCCGACCGGCTGCGCTCGCTGCGCACCCGGGACGGGGACCTGCTGCTGTTCAACGTCAGCCTCTCCGACGGACTGTCAGCCTCGGTGCGTTTCCCGGCCAGCCCCGCGGAGCTGCCCGCGGGCGACGACTTCCTTCGCCTGCTGTTCGACACCTCCAGCGAGATCCCGCCGGAGATGCGCACACGGGCGGAGTCCACCACCAACGTCAGTCTTTCCGCCGGGTCCCGCGGTTTCGTGGCGAACGCGGCCCCCGACGACCTCGTGCTGGCACTGCGGGTCGGCACCAGCCTGACCGACGACCGGCGGTGACCACCAGCCGGCGGGACCCCGCGCGCCCGCAGGCGCCGCCTCGGTGCAGTGCGCGGATCCTGCGGCTGCCGAAGAACGAGATCGACCCGATCGAGGACGGCGCGGCCGCGAGCGAACGCCACGGCCGGTTCGCCGTCGCCGACGGCGCCTCGGCCGGACGCGACGTGCACCTGTGGGCGCAGGCGCTGGTCCGCGCCTACGTCCGCCAGCCGCCCCCGGCGCAGGCCAGCGATGCCGACCTGCGGGAATGGTTCCTCGCCGTGGCCAGGCAGCACGCGGCCACCCTTCCCCCGGCGGTCGGGCCCAGCTGGCTCGACGAGGGTCCCGGCGCGGTGACCAGCGCCTACGCCACGTTCCTCGGGCTGCAGCTCCTGTTCGACGATCAGGGCCGCGCACGCTGGAAGGCCATTGCCATCGGTGACTCCTGCCTGCTGCAGGTAACCGCCGCCGGTGTGCTCACGGCCTTCCCACTGGACGCCCCGGAACAGTTCTCCGACACCCCGCGACTGGTGCCGGGCCAGCCCGACCTGCTCGCGGCCAGCATGGACGCCGCCGTGGTGGAACGGGCCTCGGGCCCGGTGGCCGCGGGTGACACCCTGCTGCTCGCCACGGATGCCGTCGCCCGCTGGCTGCTTACTCTGGCCCTCCACGACCTCGCCGGGCTACATCGGATCATCCGCAGCCCGCGCGACGACCTGCGCGACCATCTCGCCGCGCAGCGCGCCAACGGCGCGGTGGACACCGACGACCTCACCCTCCTCACCGTCCGCCTGCGCACCAGTCCACGCAGCCGGTGAGGTGGTGGCACTTCGCGATCCGCATCTCCCGTGGCACCGAGTTGGTGCCAGGAACTGGCGCCAAAGCGGGACGAGAACCTGCAACGGGGACACGTTGCCCCTGCTGGTGCGCGAGTTCCGCCCGGCAGTGCCCACGATGTACGTTCTACCGCGCGTAGAATCTGGCCGGTGCGACGACAGGTGCAGACGGCTTCCGCGCGTCGCGGCGGCGCCCGACGGAGCAGGCTCGCCGCCGCGGTCGGCGTCGTCGCCGCGATCCTGCCCGCGCTGCTGCTGGCCCTGGCAGCACCCGCCGCGGCGCACTCCCGGCTCGTGGCCACCACACCGGCCGCGGACAGCGTGCTGCCCGCCGCGCCGAGTGAGATCATGTTGACCTTCAACGAGTCCGTCTCGTCCCGCTACACCCACGTCGCCGTGACCAGCGCCGACGGCACGAGCGTGACCGGCGGCGCCACCGTGGTCGAGGGCGCCGCCGTCCGCCAGCCGCTCACCGCGCTGGCCGGCGGGCGCTATACGGTCTCCTACCAGGCCGTCTCCGAGGACGGCCATCCCGTCGGGGGGACGTTCACGTTCACCGTCGCCGGGCGGGCGGGCCCGCAGGGCGGCGGCGCCGGTTCCGCGTCGCCGGCCGGAAGCGGCGCCGCGGCCCCCGGCCTCGGCGCGGCCACCGCGGCGCCCGCCACGACCGCGCCTGGCGCGGGGACCGCGGCGGTCCCCGGCGGATCCGCCTCGACCGCGCCCGCCACCGGCGCGCACGATGGGGACGGCGGGGGTGTCGGCGGGGCCATCTTCGTGGTGATCGCCGCCGTTGTCGTCATCATCGTCGGCGGCCTGCTCGTCTTCCTGATCCTGCGCCGTCGTCAACCCGGAGCGCGCTGACCATGGACATTTCCGCCTCGGCGGGCCCGCCCACCTCGACCGACGACCCCGTCGCCGCGGAGGTCCGCCCGCCGGGGGACGCCTTCCCGGCGCAGGCGCCGACGCCGGGGGCCACCCGGCCCGCGGGTGCCGTCGCCCGCGCGCTGCCCGTCGCGGTGCTGGCCGGCTGTGCCGTGCTGGCTCTCGTCGTCGGTTTCGGCCCGGGTCCGCTCCGGCTGCCCGGGCTGCCCTCGTCGGGTGAGGGCACCTACTGGGCGTTGCCGTTCGCCCGGCTGGTGGGCCGGATCGCCTCGGTCGCCACGCTCGGCTGGCTGCTTGCCGCCGCGGTCCTGCTTCCAGCCCGGCGCGTCCCCGTGCGCCGCGACCGCGAGCCGTCCAGCGCGGACGCGACGGCAACGCGGGCCGGCGACGCGGCGACGCGCACAGGGGCTGCGGCGACGGCTCGCGCGGGTGACGCCCTGCCGGAACGCGCGGCCGGGTCCCGCCAGCGGCCGTTGACGTCGACCGCGCGCCGCTGCGGGCGGTACGCGGCCGACGCCGCGGTGGTATGGCTGATCGCCACGCTGGCGGAGCTGGTGTTCACCCTGTCCGACGTCTCCGCGCAGCCGGCCGGGGACGTGTTCGACCTGCACGCGCTGCGCTCGTTCGTCGCCTCGACCGAGCAGGGCCGCGCCCTGCTCACCGTCGCCGCGCTCGCCGCCGTGGTGGCGATCGTGGGCCGCACGGTGACGACGACGACCGCGGCCGGCGTGCTGCTCGCCCTCGCCGCCATCGGGCTGCTGCCGCCCGTCCTCGCCGGGCACGCCGCCACGTCTGGTGACCACGCGATCGCGGTGGTGGCGCTCGCCGTGCACATCCTCGCCGCGTCGGCGTGGGTGGGTGGGCTGCTGGGACTGCTGTCCGCCGTGCGGCTGCCCGCCGGTTCCTTCGGGCCGGCGCTGCGGCGGCACAGCCGGTTCGCGGCCGGCGCGGCGGCCGTGACCGCGGTCAGCGGGATCGGCGGGGCCGCGCTGCGGCTCGGCGGATTCGCGCCGCTGTGGGAGACCCGCTACGGCCTGCTCGTCACGCTCAAGGCGGTGGGCCTGATCGCCGCGGTCGTGCTGGGCGGTCTGCTGCGCCGCCACGTCGTCGCCCGGCTCGCCACGGCCACCCCGCAGACCACGACGGCGGCCGGGACGGCGGCGGGGGCTGGGGCCACGGCAGAGGCCGGGACCACAGCAGGGACGGTCGGTCGGTTCATCCGCCTGGCGGGCGTGGAACTGACCGTGCTGACGGCGACGTTGGGGCTGGCCGTGGGGCTGTCCCGCACGGCGCCGCCGGTGGACGACGCCCTCGTCCCCGCCGACCCGACCCGGGCGCTGCTCGGCTACCCGATGCCGCCGCCGGTGACGGCCGTCCGGCTGGCCGCCGACTGGCGGATCGACTGGGTGTTCCTCAGCGCCTCGGTGATCGCCGCCGGGCTGTACCTCGCCGGGCTGCTGCGGCTGCGCGCCCGGGGCGTCCGTTGGCCGGTGGGGCGCACCATCGCCTGGCTGTCCGGTCTGGCCGTCGTCGTCTTCGCCACCTCCAGCGGGCTCGGGCGCTACGGGCCCGTCCTGCTCAGCGTGCACATGACCCAGCACATGCTGCTGAGCATGCTCGCCCCGATCCCCCTCGTCCTCGGCGCGCCGGTGACCCTGGCGCTGCGGGCGATGCACCCCGCACGGGCCCCGCACCCCAGCGGGCCGCGGGAGTGGCTGGTGGCGCTGCTGCACTCCTGGCCGGTGCGGGTGCTGACCCATCCGGCGTGGGTGACGGCGAACTTCATCGGCAGCCTCTACGCGCTGTACCTGACGTCGCTGCTGACCACGCTGATGCACAACCATCTCGGCCATCTGTACATGAACGTGCACTTCCTCGCGGTCGGCGTGTTGTTCTTCGAGCTGCTCATCGGGGTCGACCCGTTGCCGCGGCGGCTGCCGCATCCGGGGCGGATCATCATGCTGCTCAGCGCCGTTCCGTTCCACACCTTCCTCGGAATAGCGATCATGAGTGAGTCGTCGCTGCTCGCGGCCGGCTGGTACGGCCGGCTGGTGCGGCCGTGGGGGGTGAGCGCGCTCAGCGACCAGCACACTGCCGGCGCCATCGTCTGGGCGTTCGGGGAGCTGCCGACGTTCGCCGTGCTCATCGTGCTGGTCATCCAGTGGTCGCGGATGGACGACCGGCGCACCCGGGCCCGTGAGCGCCGGATCGCCGCCGCCGGCGACGTCGACGCGGAACTCGACGCGTACAACGCCTACCTCGCCCGGCTCGCCGGCGGCCCGACCCGCCGCCGTACCGCGGCGACGATCGGCCCGGCGGTCACGGCCGCCGGGGGGCCGATCACCACCACGCCTCCCGCGCCCCGGGACGCCGCGGACGACGACGAGGGTGGCGGCGGGCGCGCTTCGGCCGGGGGCGGCGGCTGACGGCGCCCACGACGGCGTCTCGCCAGCCGGGCCGGCGACGATACCGCGCACCGCCGTCACGTTCGCATCGCGGCGGTCGACCACCGCCGGGTTCTCGCCGGGTTCTCGCCGGGTGCCCTGCCGGGCAGACATTCGCCGCCACCCGTCGCCCCGGCACCCGTTTTCCGCCGAAAGTGGTGCGTGCCGGCACGGGCGCGTAAGCGTGCACGGAATAGAACATCGCCGGTTCCCGCCGTATTGGCAGCCCATTTCCCGGCAAATCCCGGGCCGAGGCAGGTCACCGGCGGAATGTCGGCGGAGCCGATGGCCCGTCGCCTGGCTGTACGCCCGGACTTGCCACGACCCCCGGAAATGCCCTCGACAACGGGTCCGGACGTGGCGTCATCGCCATCGACACCACAGCAGAAGGCATTCCTCGTTACGATCTACCAGGCGGCCGGAAATCCGCCGCCGATCCGCAGGTGCCGTCGCGCGGCGGCCGCGACGGAGGAGCAGTCACGTGTCGCAACCGCCCCCTGAACCGGGCCCAGTCCGCCGCCGAACTGCACAGAAGCAGGCAATTGTCCCAGGCCAGAAAAAAGATCCGGCCCGGTGGCCGCGACGACTGCACGGCGGCACTCGAGGGGCAGATCGCGACCGGTTCGCCGGGTTCCTGCGGGCGCAGACCACCGGCGGGCTGCTCCTCGTCGGTGCGACGGTGGCCGCCCTGGTCTGGGCGAACGTCGCACCCGGCGCCTACCACGCGGTGTGGTCCACGCCGGCCGGTCTCGGCCCGGCCTGGCTGCACCTGGCCGACCTGCACGTCACCGACTGGGTCGCCGACGCCCTGCTCGCCGTCTTCTTCTTCACCGTCGGCCTGGAACTACGCCGCGAACTGACCGTCGGCGCCCTGGCCGACCGCGCCAGCGCGGCACTGCCCGTCGCCGCCGCGGCCGGCGGCATGCTCGCCCCCGCCCTGATCTGCCTGGCCCTCACCCACCACACCCCTGGCGCCGGACGCGCCTGGGCCATCCCCGTGGCCACCGACATCGCCTTCGCCCTCGGGGTGCTGTCCCTGGCCGGCGACCGGGCCCCGGCGGGGCTGCGCACCGTGCTGCTCGGCCTCGCCGTCGCCGACGACCTCGGCGGCATCCTGCTCATCGCCGTCGGCTTCAGCAACGGCATCAACCCCGGCTGGCTGGCCGCCGCCGCCGCCCTGCTCACCGCCACCGCCCTCGCCCACCGCCGGCGCTGGGGCTCACCACTGCTGCACGTCCCACTCGCCGTGGCCACCTGGGTCAGCGTGCACGCCGCCGGCCTCCACGCCACCGTCGCCGGCGTCGCCCTCGGCCTGCTGGTGCGGGCCCGACCCGACCCCGGCGAACCCGAGGCGCCGGCCATCCGGCTCGAACGGCACCTCAGCCCGCTCTGCGCGGCCGTGGTCCTCCCCGCGTTCGCACTGTCCTCCACGGGGGTGTCCCTCGCCCCCTCGGCCCTGCTGCACGTCGTCACCGACCCGATCAGCCGAGGGGTGGCCATCGGGCTCATCGCCGGCAAGCTCCTCGGCGTCCCCGCCGGGGCGTGGCTCGCCGTGCGCCTCCACCTCGCGCGGCTGCCCGACGGCGTCCGCTGGCGCCACCTCGTCCCCCTCGGCCTGCTCGCCGCCATCGGCTACACCGTCAGCCTGCTCCTCGCCCGCCTCGCCCTCCCCGACCCGGCCGCGGTCGAAGGAGCAGCCACCGCCATCCTCACCGCCTCCGCCGCGGCCAGCGCCCTCGCCCTCGCCGCCCTGCGCACCCCGCTCGCGACCGTCGGCGCCCCGGGCACCCGCGGGTCGAGCAGGCCGGCCAAGCAGGCCGGCGGCCTGGCCGGACCGATCCCGCAGACCCGACGGGAGTCGGACGGCGGCCCGGCCGGCGGGCAGGAGCCGCCCCCGGCGAGCCGGCTGCCGACACCGCTGCCGACGCAGCCGTCGACGCAGCCGTCAAAGCAGCCGCCGAAGCCCGCGACGGGGAAGGCTGTCACCGGGAGGTCCGCTGCCCGAGCCGCCCGTCCCCGGTTCTGACCGGCGCAGCGGCGCCCACGGGCCAGCGCGCCCCCTCCCGTCCCGCCCTCGCCTCGCGGCGCACGTGTCAGGCGCGAGCCCCCGGCGTCCCTCCCTCCGCGGTGACCTCACCCCGAGCCTCGGGTTGGGCGTCCGCGCCGAGCCCGGCGCTCGGCGCGGCGGGCTGGGCACCGGGCGCCGACGGCGCCGGCAGGGTCCGCACGTTGCTCTGCGTCGTCGACGGGCGTCGCGCCGCGGCCAGCTCATCCCTGGAGGCCGCGATCGACAGGTGCCGGCGGGTCAGCAGCCAGACGAGTTCGAGCAGGATCGCCGCGCCCGCGGCGATGCCCACCCCGATCCACGGGCCGGTCGTTCCCACCAGCGACAACTGGAAGAACTTCTGGCCGAACGGGATCACCAGGACCAGCACGAAGGCGACCGCCATGGTCAGGACCAGGGCGATGCGCCACCACGTGTAGGGGCGGGCGACGATCGCCAGCGCCCACAGCGCAATGAGGAACAGCGTCAGGGTCGCCATCGACGTCTCGGCGTTCAGATCGTCGTAGATCGACCGCGCCACCAGGTAGGACGCCATGGTCGCCACCGCGGCGAGGATCCCGGCGGGCAGCGCGAAGCGCAGCACCCGGCCGACGAAGTCCGGGCGGGCCCGCTCGGCGTTCGGGGCGATCGCGAGGAAGAACGCCGGGATGCCGATCGTCAGCGAGCCGAGCAGCGTGAGATGCCGCGGCAGGAACGGGTAGGGCACGCGGGTGACGACGACCAGGATGGCGAGCAGCACCGAGTAGACGGTCTTCGTCAGGAACAGGTTCGCGACGCGTTCGATGTTGCCGATGACGCGGCGTCCCTCGGCGACGACGGACGGCAGCGTCGCGAAGCTGTTGTCGAGCAGGACGATCTGCGCGACGCCGCGGGCGGCCTGGCTGCCCGAACCCATCGCGACGCCGATGTCGGCGTCCTTGAGGGCGAGGACGTCGTTGACGCCGTCGCCGGTCATCGCGACCGTGTGCCCGCGTGACTGCAGCGCGGCGACCATCGCCCGCTTCTGCTGCGGGGTCACCCGCCCGAAGATCGAATGGGTTTCCAGGGCGTCGGCGAGGCCGACGGGATCGGTCGGCAGCGTTCTCGCGTCCACGGGCGAGTCGGCGCCGGGCAGGCCCAGGGAACGAGCGACCGCGCCGACGGACAGCGCGTTGTCCCCGGAGATCACCTTCGCCGCGACGTTCTGCTCGGCGAAGTAACGCAGCGTGTCCGGCGCGTCCGCCCGCAGCCGCTGGGCGATCACGACGAGCGCGACCGGCACGACGGCCGCCGGGACGCTCGCCGGGTCGGCCAACGCCTCGTCGAGCGGGGCGTTGAACCGGCCGAGCAGCAGCACCCGCAGCCCGCGCGCACCGTAGCCGTCAACCTCGGTGAGCACCGGGTGGCCGGCGGGCAGCAGCACGTCCGGCGCGCCGAGCAGCCAGGTGGCGACGGTGCCGGCCGGGTCGGCCAGGGTGGCACCGCTCCACTTGCGGGCCGAGGAGAACGGAGCGTCCGCGCGCACCGTCCATCCCACCGGCGCCGGGTAGGCGTCGATGATCGCCTGCATGCTGGGGTTCGGCCGGGTGTCGGCCGCGCCGAGCACGCCGAGCACCTGACGGGCCGCCTCCGTCGCGGGACCGCCGTCGGCATCGGTCGCCGCGGTCGCCGCGGTCGCGTCGACGATGCGCAGCTCGGCGACGTCCATCGCCGCCTCGGTCAGGGTGCCGGTCTTGTCGAGGCAGACGACGTCGACGCGGGCCAGCCCCTCGATCGCCGGCAGCTCCTGGACGAGGCACTGGCGGCGCCCCAGCCGCACCACCCCGACCGCGAAGGCGACCGAGGTGAGCAGAACGAGCCCCTCGGGCACCATCGGTACCAGGCCCGCGACCATCCGGCGGATCGCCTCGGGCAGGTCGTCATTGTTGACGAAGATCTGACTGATGATCAGCGCGACACCGGTCGGGATGATCATCCAGGTCACGACCCGCAGGATCGTGCTGACGCCGGCGCGCAGCTCGGAGTGCACCAGGGTGAACCGGCTGGCCTCCTCCGCGAGCTGCGCGGCGTAGGCCTCGCGGCCCACCCGGGTCGCCCGGAAGGCACCCCCGCCCGCGACCACGAAGCTGCCGGACATGACCTGGTCGCCGGGCAGCTTGTGCACCGGGTCGGCCTCGCCGGTCAGCAGCGACTCGTCGACCTCCAGGTGTTCGGCCTCGACGACGACGCCGTCGACGGGGATCCGGTCGCCCGGCCCGAGCTCGATGACGTCGTCGAGGACGATCTCGGACGCGGCGAGCGGCGCCACGACCCCGTCGCGGCGCACCAGCGGCCGGGACTCCCCGACCACCGCCAGGCGGTCCAGGGTGCGCTTGGCGCGCAGCTCCTGGAACAGCCCCACCAGGGTGTTCGCGACGATCACCCCGCCGAACAGGGCGTCCTGCAACGGCCCGACGACGAGCACGAACGCCAGCAGAACGCCGATGATCGCGTTGATCCGGGTGAACACGTTGGCGCGGACGATCTGCCCGAGGGTCCGGCTGGAGCGCAGCGGCACGTCGTTGACGTGGCCGTCGGCGATCCGCTCGGCGACCTCGGCGGCCGTCAACCCGGCGGCGGCGACGGATCCCACGGTCGGGGCGGCGGCGCCGGCCGGATCACCTGTCGCGGCGGCCTCGGCGGGGTCCGCCGGATCACCTGTCGCGGCGGCCTCGGCGGGGTCCGCCGGGTCACCGCCCGCCGCGACCTCGCCACCCGCCGCGACCTCGCCGGTCGCCGTGTCCGGGTCGTCGTGCCGTCCCGGAGACGGCCGCGCTCCCGCGACCCCTGGCCGATTCATGGCGTCCTCCACGCTCCGTCGCGGCCGCCACCAAGAGCTCGGCGGCGGCGTCGGGCATCGCCTGCTGGGCCCGGGTCCGGCAGGCGGTCGGCGCGCGCACCGCGGATCCATGCGCGTGCCCGGGGACGGCCACGTCCCGGCATGCCGCGTCCCCGCGGCGCAGTGTCTCCTCGGCGCCGTGTTTCCTCGGCGCCGTGTTTCCTCGGCGCCGTGTTTCCTCGGCGCCGTGTTCCCCGCCACCGCGCCGAGCAGGTACCCCGCACCCCCGCCCACCGCGCGTCGCGTTCCATACGCCGCATGGGCTGCGAGCCCACCGTAGTTGACGCGACCGCGGCAGGTCCGTCCGCGGGTCGTCAGTCGGTCGCGGCACCCGCGTCCGCGCTGATCGCGCCCCCGGCGAGCAACGCCAGCAACAGCAGCCCCAGCGCGACCCGGTACAGCACGAACGGCGCGAAACTGCGGGTCGAGATGTAGCGCAGGAACCAGGCGATGGCCGCGTAGCCGGTGGCGAACGCCACGATCGTGGCGACGATCGTCGGCCCCCAGGACACCTCTTCGCCGTCACCGCCGATCGACTTCAGCTCGAACACGCCGGAGGCGAGCACCGCGGGCATCGCGAGCAGGAACGAGTAGCGCGCGGCCGCCTCCCGGGTGTAGCCGAGCAGCAGCCCGCCGCTGATCGTCGCCCCCGACCGGGACACGCCCGGGATGAGAGCGGCCGACTGCGCCAGCCCGTAGAGCAGGCCGTCGCGCACCGACAGATCGGGGAGGGTCTTGCGCGGCCGCGGCAGCGAGTGCCGCCCGCGCGGGCGGCCCTTCGAGGCATACCAGTCCGCGCCGCCGAGGATGAGACCGAGCACGATCAGCGTCGTCGCGATCAGGCGAAGGTCCCGGAACGGGCCCTCGATGGCGTCCTGCAACGTGACGCCAAGCAGACCGATCGGGATCGTGCCGAGGATGACCAGCCAACCGATGCGGGCGTCGGTGTCCTTGCGCATCTCCCGGCGGGTCCACGACAGCGCCCAGGCCCGCACGATCCGCGCGATGTCCCGGCGGAAGTAGATCAGCACCGCGGTCTCGGTGCCGATCTGGGTGACCGCGGTGAACGCGGCGCCAGGATCGTCCCAGCCGGCCAGCGCGGCGGTGATCCGCAGGTGGGCGCTGGAGGAGACGGGAAGGAACTCGGTCAGCCCCTGGACCAGCCCGAGAACCGTGCCCTCGAAATAGTTCATGGGCGCCGGTCGGGGCCCGCGGGCCCGCTGCGCCCGGACTGCAGTCCGTGCCTGGGCTGCATGCCGGTCAGCGGGTCATTCGCGCGTCGGGTCCGGTCTGGTCGCGTCATCCGTCTGCACCCCTCCACGCGCCTCACGCTAGCGGAGCACGAAGCACGCCTTCAGGGCGGGGAGCACGGCCACCATCGGGCCCGTGACCGCGGCGACGCGCCCGAATCGCCCGCATCGTGCCTGGTAGGGTGCGTTGCAACTCGCCGTCCGGTTTTCCGCCGTCGTGGCAGGTGTGGGCGGCGGTCGTTGACGCGTTCGCCGCGCGTCGGCGGCCCGGACGGTCGCCGCGTCGGCGTCCATGCCGCGGGCTGGACGTTGCCGGGGCTCGTCACCCCGCCGGATTCGCGCCCGCTGTGCGCTGTGGCCCGCGGACGCATCCATGAATCTTTCTCACGACGACGACGCCGTCCCCCAGAGGCGCCCCTCCCCCAGGCCGGCCGAGCCGCCCGTTCCGGCAGGCTCGTCGCCCGTTCGGACCATTCCTGCACCGCCAGTGCCGGCCGTGGCGCCCACTGCCCCCGACAGCCCGGCGACCCGCGGCGGTCAGCTCGCCACTGTGCGGAATGGTCGTGGACGCCGCCGGGGCGCGGCCGGCGACCGTCGCCATCCCGATCTCGGCCGGACTGGCCGCCGTCGGCGCGCTGCTCGCAGCGCGGTCCGACGCCGCGCGCTCCGCCGTCCCGGACCCGACCGGCTGACTCGGTCCCTCCGCCGCCGTCCGCGGGCGTTCACCGCGGACGGCTTCACCATCACGTCACACCGTCGAACGGGGAATCTCGCCTTCCGTTCACCTTGGGACCGCATGGTGTCATCGGAGCGCGGGGTCCGTCGACGCATGCCCTGATCCGCGTCGACCCGGGCGGCCAAGCCGCTCCGACGGACTCGGATCCGCGCGTGCGGCACGTCCACGGCAGCTACGGGAGGTCCGATGATGAACCATCTGCTCGCAGCAGTGATCATCGAGGTGGTCGGGACAGCCGTCATCCTCGTCCTGACCACCCTGGTCCGCCGCTGGCTCGGTGTGCCGGCCGGCCAGCAAGCCTGACCCGGCCCGGCCCGGTCGGGTCGAGTCCAGTCGGGTCGGGCCCGGTCGTAGGGAGGGCGGGCGCCGGGCGGGCGGCACACCCGCCGTCTCGGCCGGGCCAGCCAGCTCCGGCTGGTTAACGCGGGCCCGGCGGCATCTCGGAACCCTGACGCCTCGCCGCCTGCCAGGCCACGAAGGTGGCCGCGCCGGCGGCGCCCAGCGCGATGCACCAGCCGACCGGCCCGACCGGGCGGGACCCGAACAGCGCGCTGAGCACCGGTGTCTGTACCAGCACGGCGAGCACGACCACGCTGGCAATCGCCGTCGTGATGACCAGCGGATCCCGGCCCGCGAGGGTCAGAGTCTGGCCCAGTTGGGCCCCGACGAGCGCGAGCAGCGCGACGGTCGAGGCGCGCCGCCGGGTGCCGGTCACCCGGGCGAGCAGCCAGGCGGCGCTCGCTCCGCCCGCGGTCGCCCCGCCTCGGATCAGCAGGATGCGTCGCAGCGGGCCGGTGAGCCAGTCGGTCGCCGCCACGCCGCCGCGGCGGACACCCCCCTGTCGGGCGGGGCCGGTCCCGGGCAGCGCCCGCTCGACAGCTCCGCCCGACCGGGCGGACTCGGCGCCGCCGACGGCGGAGGGCCGCCCGCCCCGCGGTGCGCGCCCCCGGACGGCGAGCGCCATCGCCGGGGCCATGTCGGTCAGCAGGTTGACGAGCAGCAACTGGCGCGGATTCAACGGCGCCGTCCCCCCGAGCGCCGTGCCGAGGACGGTGAACGCGACCTCCCCCGCGTTGCCGCCGACCAGCACGGACACCGCATCGGTCACCGCCTGTGACATGCCTGCGCCCTCCTCGAGAGCGTCGACCAGGCGGGTGACATCGGCGTCGGTGAGCAGGAGGTCGGCGGCGCCGGTGGCCGCCGCCGACCCGTGGCTGCGGACGGCGACGCCGACGTCGGCGGCGCGAATGGCGGCGGCGTCGTTCGTGCCATCCCCGGTCATGGCCACGACGTGGCCGCGCCGGCGCAACGCGAGGACGAGGCGCACCTTCTGCTCGGGGGAGATGCGCGCGAACACCGTCGCCTCCTCGACCCGACGCGCGTACTCCTCGTCGCCCAGCGCCGCGAGCTCCGCGCCGGTGACGATGTGATCGGCCCCCGGGACGCCGAGCTCGGCGGCGATCGCGCCCGCGGTCACCGGGTGGTCTCCGGTCACGACGAGCACCCGGATCCCGGCCTCGACCAGCCGGCGCACGGCTGGGGCCGCCGACGGTCGGGGCGTGTCGGCCAGGCCGAGGAAGCCGACGAGTTCCAGACCGCGGAGCTGCTCCGCGCCCACCGGGCTCCCCCCGCCCGAGCGCGGGTGCGTGCCCGGGGGCCACGACCTGTCGGGTGGCGTCGGTTCCGGCGACGTCTCGTCGGGAAGTGTCCGCTCGGACGAGGTCCGCTCGGACGATGGGTGGTCCGCCCGGGCGACGGCGAGAACTCGGAGCCCGCGTCGGGCCAGGTCCTCGGCGACCGATGCCGCCGCGCGCCGCCGGACGGACCCCAGCCCGCAGCGGTCGAGCACCACCTCCGGGGCGCCCTTGACGGCGAGCGCCTCCGTCCCGTCCGGGCCACGCAGCAGCGTGGCCGCGTATCCACGCGCGGTCTCGAACGGCGTCTCCGCCAGGCGTTCCCCCAGCGGAGCAAGCCCATGGGCGGCGTCGAGCACCGCCCGGTCGGTGGCGTGCGGCACCGGTCCACCCGGCGCGGGACTGGCCGCGGCCGCGAGCCGGTGAACCGCCGCTGCGGCCGGGTCCGTTGCGGCGACCCGCCGCCACCGGGTGCCGGGCCCACCCGCGGCACCGCCCGACCTTCCTCGCGCCACAGCCGCGCGGACCACGACGTCACGCAGCACCAGCCGCCCCTCGGTGAGGGTGCCGGTCTTGTCGAAGCACACGGTGTCGACGCGGCCGAGGGCCTCGACGGTGCGGGAGGAGCGGACGAGCACTCCGAGCCGGGCCAGGCGGCGCGCCGACGCCATCTGCGCGACGGTGGCGACCAGCGGAAGCCCCTCGGGGACCGCAGCCACAGCCACGGCCACCCCGGCGTTGACGGCGGACCGCAACGATGTGCCGCGCAGCCAGGACAGGCCGGCCACGGCGACCCCGCTGATCGCGGTGAGCGGCATCGCCAGCCGGGTCAGGTCGGCGAGCCGGGCCTGCACACCCTGCGGCCGGTCGTGGCCGACCGCGGCCTGCCCCGCCCGACCGGCCTCGGTCGCAGCGCCGACGGCGACCACCACCGCCCGACCGGACCCCGCAAGCACAGTCGTCCCTTCATAGAGCATGTTGCGCCGCTCGGCGAGCACGGCTCCCGGCGTCGGGGCGATGTCCTTCACCACGGGCACCGACTCCCCCGTCAGGGAGGACTCGTCGACCTCCAGGGACTCGGCGTGGACCAGCCGGGCGTCCGCGGGCACCACGTCGGCGGCACGTACCTCGACGAGGTCTCCCATGCGCAGGTCACCCGCGTCGACGACCAGGGTCCCCGCCGTCGTCACCAACCGGGCCAGCGGGGTGTGTCGGGCCACCAGCCGGCGCATCACTGCCTCGGCCCTGGCCCGCTGCGCCCCGCTGACCACCGCGTTGGCCACCGACACGCCCGCCACGAGTGCCGCGTCGACCGTCGACCCGAGCACCGCGCTCGCGGCGGCCCCGACGAACAGCACCGGGATGAGCGGATCGCGCAGGTCCGAGAGCACGGCGCCGGGGAGCCCACGGATGCTGGACACCATCGAGCCCAGGGCCCCTCCGGGGGTCGGGGAGTCGATGTTCCTCGCGGCCGGCTGGCCCGCCGACGATGGACCGGCGGACGGCGCCTCCACGGGCATGGTCCCCTCGGGCGGGACCGGCCGTGCGGAGTCCGGTTCGGCGGTGCGGGAGACGGCCAGACCCGCCGGGTCCCGCGCAGCGGCAGCCAGGCGGCGTCGCACAGTGTCCGCCGACAGGGCATGCCAGTCGGTGCGCCATGCGGGCGCCGGAGGGCTTCGCCGGTCGGCGCGGCTCGCGCTGAGCGCGCCGAGGGCCATCGCGGCGAGCGCGGCGGCGTTGACCGGCCCGCCGCGCAGGAGTGCCGCGGGCCGGATCAGCGCCGCCCGGCCGTGGCCCACATCGGCGTCCCCGCGACCCAGCCCGGCGATGGTGGTGAGGACGGCCAGGGCCGACGCGGAGTGAGCGAGGGTCGCCGACCGACTGCTGACCGCCGCGGCGACCGGCGGAAGCTGCAGGATCCGCCAGGCATCGGCCAGCCCGTCCGCGCAGATCAGATCCGCGGACCAGGGCGGCCGGGCACCGGGAGCGTCCACCCCGATGGCGACGTCCGCGCGGAACATCGCGTCAGCGTCGTCGGCGACCGCCAGCGCCTCCGGTCGCGCGCCCCCGGCCACGGCGGCGACCACCCGACCGGCCGCCTGCAAACGCCAGACCTCGGTGTCCGCGGCCGTGCCCGCGGGCAGCACGGTGTCGACGAGTGCGGCGAGCTCGGCCGTGCTGGCGTGGGCGGTGAGCACGACGGTGCCGCAGGACCGGGCCGCGCGCAGGAGCGCCTCGGCAAGACCGTCGAGTTCGGTGCCGACGACGGCACGCGTCCGGTGGCGGCCGGCGCGCAGCTCGACGGGTAGCCCGGATGGGTGCAGCGCCGACCGCGGTCCGTGAGCGTGCATCGCCACCACCCGGGCGGCCCCCTCCCGCGCTATGACGTCGCCCGGGTGGAACACCCGCCGCGGGTCCACCTCGTCGAGCAGCCGGTCCGCCCGCGACCAGGTGGCCGCATCGGCGGCGGACAGCACCCGCATCCGCTGCCCCAGCAGGACCGGTGCGCAGACGACGACAGCATCGATCCGATCGAGCCGGCGCAGGCTGGCGGCATCGAGGGTCAGCACGTCCCGAGCGGACAGCCGCCGCGCCGCCGTGGCCGCGAAGACCTCCCGGCCCAGTCGGGCCGCTCGCGGTACGGTCGCCAGCACCAGCTCGCCGCCCATGTGCGGAGAGCCGGTCGCGAGCAGGCCGGCCGCGCCGACGGCGAGCCCGACAGCGGCCATCCGCTCGGCGCTACGCTCGATCGGGCCGGCGGGAAGCGGGCGGGGCCGGCGCTCCCGCGCGCGGGCGCCGAGCTCGCCGGGTAGTCGGGACAGGCCAGGCAGACCGCCGGGCGGCTGCCCCGATGCCGTCGGCTCCGCGGCACTCGGCGGCTCCACGGCACTCGGTCGGTCCACCGGCGGCAGGGCGTCCGGGAGGGCTGGCCGGTCGGGGACCGCACGGAACGGCTCGGACGGAACCGCGGGCGAGGCGAGTACCTGGTCCGCCTGGGCGGTGCGGCGCAGCAGGTCGGGCTGCCGGCGGATGAACACCGCCCGTTCGGCGAGCAGCTCGCCGACGGCCGCCGCCCGGTGGGCAACGCTGACGACGAGGATGTCCGGGCTCTGGGTCACCGCACCCGCGCCCGCGCCGAGCAGGCCGATCATCAGATCGGCGCCATGCTGGCCAAGGCGGCGTTCGGCCGCCCGCCGGACCCACGGTTGATGATCCACGAGCGCCACCACGGCTCCCGCGGCGCGGGGCACGGCGGGCACCCGACAGACTCGGGCGGCCACGGCGACGCCGAGCGCCGCGGTGTCCACGCCGAGTCCGATCATCGCGGCCGCCACTGGCCCCGGATCCCCCGGATGCGCGGCCCGCCCGGGGGGCATCATCCGCCCGTCACCGTCCCAGTCATCGGCCCCCACGGCGGCCGCCGTGGCACCTCGCTCGGCGCCGGCACCCGACTCTTCCGCGCCATCCCGATCGCCCTCGGCGCCATCCCGCTCGCCCTTGATGCCGGTCCGCTCGCCCTCGGCGTCGGCCCGCGCGCGCCCCCCGTCCGGGTCCGGCTCGCCGAGGGCACCCTGGCGCAGGCCTGCCTCCGCCGCGGCGACGGCCTCGACCAGCTCTGCCACGTCCACCCGATCGGAGTCGAAGCTGACCAGGACCCGCCCCAGGGCCTCGTCGACCTCGGCCCAGTCGACGCCGTCCAATCGATGCAGCGCGGCGACGACGGCGCGGTGCAGTCGGCGCCGGTGGACGTAGGCGACCGCCGGATCCGGCTGCGTGCCCTCGGACCACGGCGGATGAACCTCGATGTGCGCGTCGCCGTCCCGCGTCCATACTCGCCGCGGTCGCCGCTCCGGCCGGGTCAGCTCGGCGCTCAGCATCCGGACGAGCACCGCCGCCGCGGACCTGGCCGCGGCCGGGCCGGGCAGTCTCACGCGCGGGGGGTTATCCCCGAAAGCGAGGCCGAGCGGCGCCGCCGCCGAGACCGTTGTGACCAGGTCGCTCAGAACCAGGTCGCTCAGAACCCGGCACCGTTGAACCACGCCCCCCGGAACCACGCTCGTGGCGGCCATTCCCGCTGTGGCCGTTGCGGTCGGACAGCCCGCCGAGCCCGTGTTCGGCATGCCGGAACCGACGCCACAGCCCACGCGGGCCAAGGCCGATGGGCAGCTCCGCGCTGATCTCGACCTCGGCCTCCCGCTCCCGCGCAGGAGCAGCCTGCGGTCCCACCGCATGCCCGGCCACGTAGGTGCCGGCCGCGATGGCCAACGCCACCGGCCACTCGATCAGCTCGACCACGGCCAGAGTGCCCAGGCCCAGGTAGTAGGCGGTGCGACCCGGGGTGGGCAGGCTCAACGGCCCCAACCGGACCTGGCCGCCCGGCGCGGGTGGCGGGGAGACCTCGAAGTGGGCGGTGACAAAGGGCAGTCGCAGAGTCGCCGTGCGCAGCTCGGTTGGAGTGTCCCCGCGACGACGGATCTGCGCCGCACCCCCCGCAGGGGTGGAGCTCACCCGAACGGCGGAGGAGGCCGTGACCCGGCTGCCCCCGGCCTTCCGGACGGTGCCGCGTCCGCTCACGGCCCGGCCCGACGTCGTCGCAGTGACCCGGCCCGACGCCGGCCTGGTCGCGGAGACCCGCGATGTCCCGGGACGCGTCGCCGCGGCGGCCCGACTGCTTGCAGCCCGGCTCGTGGTGCTCCGGCCGGCCGCCGCCGACCGGCCGGCGGTGGCCTCGCCCGACGCCGACCTGTCCGTGCCTCGGGGGGCGGCGGCCGAGGCCGCGGTGCCGCGCCCGGATGCCGCCCGGGTCGGCGTCGATCGGCTGGCGGGGCCCGTTCGGGCGGCTCCCGCCCGCGCGGTGGTCGACGGGGTGCCCGCGGCCCGTCCCGCAGTCCCGGTGGTCGTCCCGACGGAGGCCGATCCTGTCGGCGCCGCCGAGGCGGCGGACCGGCGGCCCGAAGCTGCCCGAGTCGTGCTCGCCCGGGTGGAGCTGGCGCGCGCGGAGGCGGACTTCGCGCTCGCCGGCCCCGACTCTCCTACCTTCCCGGTGCTGGACTTGGCCGCGGTGGACTTGGCGGTGCTGGACTTGGCCGCGGTGGACTTGGCCGCGGTGGATTCTTCGGTGGCGGTCCTGCCGGTGCCGGTCTTCGCGGTGCCGGTCTTCGCGGTGCCGGTCTTCGCGGTAGACGTCCTGGACGCACCAGAGCCGGACGTGGCGGGCCCGGACGTGGCGGAGCCGGGCGTGGCGGAGCCGGCGCCGGTGGTGCCTGCGCTGGTGGTGCCGGGGGACGTGCCGGTCGAACCGGCCTGCGATGCCGATGCCCCCGCGGACGCCGGGCCCGGCCGCGAGCCGCCGTCGCCCGACGACGAGGCGCCGCCGGCAGGCGGCTCCGAGGGAGACAGGGAGGTCGCCGAGGTCCCGGCGATGGTGCTCTCGCGCGTACCAGCGCTGCTCGGCCCGGCGCCGTTCCTGGAGCTCGTGCTTGCCATGAAGCGCTTCCTCCCCGTCAAGCAGCCGGCCGCCAACTCCGAAGAGTCATCGGACTGCGTCGATGGGTGCACAGCCTCGCAGCTTCCGCGCCGAAGCGCTACCGCTCACCGCAATGATGCGACTACTTTTTGTCGCGACGCGCGCGGGCGGATCGCCGCCGGGTGGTGCGGCCGCCCAGCCCTCAGAAGGCCGCGAAACCGGTCGCAAGCAGCCCGAGCGCCTCGTCGAGGATCGCCACCAGGTCCGTGCCCTCCTCCCGCAGCCACTGCTCGTACGCGGTGACCGCGACCCCCAGGTGCGCGGCTGCGACCGCCTGCGGCGTCAGGGCATCCGCCGGTTGGCCGACCCGGCGGGCGACGAACTCGGCGATGACGCCGCGCCAGCTCGCATAGCGCAACGTCGAGTGCGCCTGCAGGGCCGGGGTGCGCAGGATGAGCGTCATCCGTCGGCGCAGCCAGGCGCCCTCCGCAGGCGGATAGGTGTTGAAGTCGAGAATCGCCCGGCGCAGCACGGCAACCGTCGGTTCGCCCGCCGCGGCGGATGCCAGCGACGCGCGCATGACCTCGAGCTGGCCGTCGAAGTCGCCCCAGGGGACGTCGTTCTTCGAGGCGAAGTAGCGGAAGAAGGTGCGCCGCCCGATCCCGGCCGCGCGGGCGATGTCGTCGACGGTGGTCTCCTCGAACCCACGCTCGGCGAAGATCTGCAGGGCGAGGTGCTCGAGCTCCGCCGCACTGGTGGCGGGCCGGCGGCCGGTGCGTCGACCATCGGCGCCCATGGTCACAACGGGGGGCATCACTTGCCCCTCACCCCACTTCACTTTCGGCACCGAGTGCCATTAGTGTCCGAGGTGGCGGGCGACGCCCGGTCGGCCCGCGTCGCCGGCACGCCGGACCTGCTGCCCCCGGGCCGCACCCCACCTACTACCCACCATCACCGTAGAGGAGATCGATGCGGCCCGGGGAACCGGCGGGTGCACCGCCCNNCCGCGCGATGGTCCCACCCACCGGGCTGAGTCAGCCGATCGTCCTGCGCGGCGGGCGGCGGGCGCCTTCCCGAGTCCTGTTCGGACCGCACGAGACCAACCTGGGCCGGGGACGGGCGCTGTCCGAACGCCATGTCGCCTACTACGGGCGGCGGGCGGCGGGCGGCGCCGGCGTGATCGTCACCGAGACCGCCTCGGTCACCCCCGACGACTGGCCCTACGAACGGGCTCCGCTTGCTGCCGACTGCGGGTCCGGGTGGGCGGCTGTGGCCCAGGCGATCCGCCCGCACGGGACTGTGCTGCTCGCCGGCCTGGGCCATGCCGGCGGGCAGGGGTCGAGCGCATGGTCGCAACAGCCATTGTGGGCCCCCTCCCCGGTGGCCGATGTGGTGAGCCGGGAGGTACCCGCCGAACTGGACCAGAGCGCGATCGCGGGCATCGTCGCGGGCTTCGCCGCCGGGGCCGACCGGGCGGTGGCGGCCGGGCTCGACGGAGTGGAGATCGACGCCGGGGTGTTCTCCCTGCTGCGGCAGTTCCACTCGGGGTTGACGAACCAGCGTGCCGACGACTACGGCCGGGACCGGCTCCGCCTGACCCGGGAGGTCCTCACGGCGGTCCGCGCGGCCATCGGCGACGCGCGGATCCTCGGCCTCCGGCTGTGCTGCGACGAGCTGGCGCCCTGGGCGGGCATCACCCCGGACCTGGCGGCCGGCCACGTCGGCGCGCTCGCAGGCCTCGTCGACCTGCTCGTCGTCGTCCGTGGCGGCCCGTTCGCGACGGGCGCGTACCGGCCCGATGCGGCCACCCCACCCGCCTTCAACACCGATCTCGCCCGCCGGATGCGCCGCGCCGCCGCCGGCCGGGTGCCCATCGTCCTGCAGGGCAGCATGGTGGACGCCNCCGACGCCCAGCAGGCCCTCGACACCGCGGCCGCCGACGTCGTGGAGATGACGCGCGCCCTCATCGCGGAGCCGGACCTGGTGGTTCTGGTCCGCGCGGGCCAGGGCCACCGCGTGCGTCCCTGCGTGCTGTGCAACCAGGCCTGCCAGGTCCGGGATGTCCGCAACCCGGTGGTGAGCTGCATCGGCGAGCCCGCCAGCGGCCACGAGACCGTCGAACCCCGGCCCGACGGACGCGCCGCAGCGCCGGTGGACGTCCTCGTCGTCGGCGGCGGCCCGGCCGGACTGGAGGCCGCACGCGTGCTGGCCACCCGCGGGCACCAGGTCCGACTCGCCGAGCGCGGCGCCCGGCTCGGCGGGACGCTGCGGATCGCCGCCCGTGGGCCCGGGCGCGACCGGCTCGCCGGGCTGGCCGACTGGTGGGCGGCCGAGTGCCGCCGGCTCGGGGTTCGGATCTGCCTGAACACCGACATCGGCATCGAGGAGATCGACCGGCACCGGGCGACCGGCGGCGCCGTGCTGCTCGCCACCGGCTCGGTCCCGGCGCCGCCCGCCGCGCGGACCGACCTGCCCGCCCCCGACGCCGAAGCGATGATCAAGGTCCTCGACGTGGTCCACGTCCTGACGGCGGGGCCGGCGGTCCTGCCTGCGGGGCCGGTGGTCGTGCATGACCCGCTCGGGGGACCCGTGGGGGTGGCGACCGCGCAATGGCTGGCCGAGCTCGGCCGGCCGGTCACGATCGTGACGCCCGACCCGGTGGTGGGCGCCCGTCTCGCCGCCGGCGATCTCGCGCCCGCGAACGTGCGGCTGGCCCGCGCCGGGGTCCGGCGGCAGGCGCGGTCCCGAGTGTGCGAGATCGGTCCGGGCGGTCTGGTGCTGGAGGACGTGTGGACGGCCGAGCGGCAGATCCTCGGCTGCGCCGCCGTCATCGACTGCGGTCCCCGGCTGCCGCGGGACACCCTGCACACCCACCGCCCGGACCTGCCCCGAGCGGGGGACACGATCGCGCCACGGACCATCCTGGCGGCCGTCCTCGAAGGCCGTCGGCGAGCGCTGGAGATCGGCGCCGGCCGGCCCGGCTCCCCCCGGGTGGACCATGGCATCCCCCGCCCCGACCATGATCGGCCCGCCTGGGCGGATGACGCCCCGGGCGGCCCGCAGAGGTCGCCGAGGCCGCCGAGGCCGCCGAGGTACGGGCCCGCCGGGCCTGGCGGCGCGGGGACAGGGGAAGATCCAGGACTGTTCACCCCACAGCAAATCGGGCCATTGACGCTGCGCAACCGGATCGTGTTCTGCGCACACCTGACGAACTACGCCGACGAGGGTCTGCCGAACGCACGCCACGCCGCCTACTACGCGGCCCGGGCAGCCGGCGGAACCGGGATGGTCATCACCGAGGAGCTCACCACCCATCCGGGCGACCGCCCCTACGAGAAGATGATCCGCGGTTTCGACCCGGCGGTAATCCCCGGTCTACGGCGGATCGCCGACGCGGTCCACGCGCACGGGGTACCGGTTCTCGCCCAGCTCAACCACAACGGCGGGCAGTCCGCCTCGACCTACACCCGGCTGCCCGTCTGGGCGCCAAGCGCGGTGGCGGACCCGATGTTCCGCGAGATGCCCAAGGCACTGACAGAGTCCGAGATCGCCGACGTGGTCGCCGGTTTCGCCCGCACGGCCGCACACGCCGTGGCAGGCGGGTTCGACGGCGTCGAGGTGCAGGGTTCGCACAGCTCCCTCATCCGTGGGTTCCTGGCCCCGGCGACGAACCGGCGCACCGACCGCTACGGCGGCCCGCTCGCGAACAGGGCTCGGCTGCTGCTGGAGATCATCGAGGCGGCACGGGCCGCGATCGGCCCCGGCCGGGTCCTCGGCGTACGGCTGTGCGGAGACGACGGGATCGAGGGGGGCATCACCCTCGACGAGGCGGTCGCCGTCGCGGCGCTGGTCGAGGCCACCGGTGCGGTCGACTACCTCAACACGGCCATCGGTGTGGCCACCTCGACGCTGCCGCTGATCATACCGAGCATGCAGGTCCGCCCGGGCTACGCGGCGCACATCGCCGCGGCGATCCGGGCGGCGGTCGACCTGCCGGTCGTCGCCGTCGGCCGGTTCACCGACCCGGCGCAGGCCGAGCAGGTCCTGGCCGCCGGTCAGGCAGATCTCGTCGGGGTGGTCCGCGGCCAGATCGCCGACCCCGCCTTCGCCGCGACGGCCCGGGCAGGGGGGCACGGCCGGGGCGGAGGCGAGCAGGGCGCAGGCGACGAAGCCGGCCAGGGCGAGCGGCGCGAGGGCGGCACCTGTGTGGCCTGCAACCAGGAGTGCGTGGGCCGGACGGGCCGCAATCGCTGGCTGGGCTGCCTGGTCAACCCGCGGGCGGGCCGGGAGGCGGTGCCGCTGGCACCGCCTCGCCGGCGCGGACGGCGGGTGTTCATCGTGGGGGGCGGCCCTGGTGGCCTGCGGGCCGCTGTCACCGCGGCCGGACGCGGGCACCGCGTCACCATGGTCGAGCGTGGCGACCGGCTCGGGGGCCAGGTGCGCCTCGCCGCGCGGTTGCCGGGCCGGGGCGGGCTACGCGCACTGGTCGACGACCTCGCCGCCCGCCTCGACGGGCTCGGCGTCGAGGTGCTGCTGGACACCGTCGCCGACACCGATCTGCTGCACACTGCCGGCCCCGACGCCGTCGTCCTCGCCACCGGATCCCGGCCGGCCCGGCCCGACTGGGCGGGCGACGATCCACGGATCGTCGGCGTGCGGGAGGTGCTGACCGGCGCGGCCCGCCCGCGCGGGCGGGTGCTCGTGGTGGACAGCACGGGGTTCCACCAGGCCCCATCGGTGGCGGAGCTGCTCGCCGCCCGCGGCGCCGACGTGACGGTGATCAGCGACGCGATGGTCGTCGGCCAGGATCTCGGCCTCACTCTGGATCTGGAGCGGTGGAACCGGCGAGCGGCCGCCCTCGGCGTCCGACAGGCCGGCGACCTCGTCGTGACGGCCGTCGGCGACGCCGACCCGGATCCGCACAGATCCGCTCCGCCCGATTCGCCGGGTACGTCCGGCCGCTCCGGGCGTGCAGACGGGCTGACGGTGAGCGTCACACACCATCCCACCGGGGCAGTGCGGCGCCACGCGGTGGACTGGGTGGTCCATACCGAACCCTCCCGAGCGGAGGACGCTCTGTGGTCCAAGCTGCGGGTGGATGCCCCGTTCGAGCTACATCGGGTCGGTGACTGCCTGGCCCCACGGCGCGCGCACGCTGCCATCCTCGAGGGTGACCGGGTGGCTCTCCTACTCTGAGTTAGCCCAAGGCGACCAGGCAGGTCCTCATCGAGCCGCCCGCTCGGGCCGCTCGGGCCGCGACTGCGCGGGTTCCCCCCGGCGGCGGGCCAGACACCACCGGCTGCCCGAGTGCAGGCCACGCATCGCCCGGCGGACCGCCGGGACCTGGGTGGCACGGTGCACTCGGTAGCGCCACGGCGGCTGCGGACCGTGGCGCCCCGCCATCGCATAGGCGAAAGACACCGCGCCCCGGTCGCCGTCCCGGCTGCCCTCCTCGTTGCCCTGCTCGTCGCCGTCCCGGTCGAGGTAGCGGTCCGCCTGCTCGAACCAGGTCATGCTGGTCCGCGCCGCCGCCTGCACCGGGCGCAGCGCCAGCCGACCCCGGGCGTCGAAGGACCGCAGCGCGGCTGTCAGATCGTCGTCGTTGTCGTCGAGGATCTGCGCGAGCATGACCGCGTCGACGATCGCCAACGCCGTCCCGGATCCCAGGGTGAAGTGGGTCGTGTGGGCGGCGTCCCCGAGCAGCACGACATTGTCGTGGTACCAGCGCTCGTTGGAGATCTCGGTGAAGCGCTGCCAGCGCGCGGTCCGGCCGCGGCACTGGCTGATGAGACCGTGGCCGTCCAACGGCTCGGCGAAGATCTTCTCCAGCTCTCGCAACGTGTCGGCGTCGCCACGCTCGTCGAAGCCGAGCCCCTCCCAGGTCCGCCGGGTGCATTCCACGATGCACGTGCTCAGGCCCGCGCTGGACGGGTAGGCGTGACACCAGATCCAGCCCGCGGGGGTCCGCTCGAAGTCGAAGGCGAAGGTGTCGAAGAACCTGTCCGTCCCCAGCCAGATGTAGGGGTTGCTCCCGGTCGCGACGCGGGTCCCGAACGGGTTCCCGCCCCCCTGGCGCATCCGGCTGTTGGCGCCGTCGGCGGCCACGATCAGGTCGGCGTCGGCGTACGGACGCGGATCGGCGACCTCGTGGCGGTAGGAGATCCTGACCCCGAGTTCGACGGCGCGCCGCGCGAGGATGTCGAGCAGCACCGCCCGCTGCATGCTGAAGCCGTATCCGGCCAGGTAGGCCGCGCCCGCCCCCGCGACGCTGATGCGCTGCTCCTGCCAGAGGGTGGACTGCGCCCGGATGCGGCGCGCGCTGGGGGGATCGTTGCGGAAGAAGACGTCCAGCAGGTTGTCCCAGTAGACGACCCCCCAGCCATAGGTGGCTCCCGGCGGGTCGCGTTCGATCACCGTGACCTCGTGTGCGGGATTGCGCAGCTTCGTCGAGATTGCGAAGTACAACCCCGCCGGTCCACCACCCACGCAGACGACGCGCATACCAGTCCTCCCGATCCGCACCCCCTGATCCTCGGTGCCCTGCCGCCGCCCGAAAACGACGAAATGGCGACGGCCGACCGATACGGAGCGGTTCGTCGCCACCTCGTTCCCGGATGAACAGAACACTGATGGTGGGTGTCGTGTGGTGGGTGTCGTGACAGTTGGTCGGAACGTTGCCGGACTACCGGCGATGGCCTGGCCGGCCGGGGGACCGCCGCAGGTCGCGGCGAGTCAACCGAGGGCTACCAGCCCCAGCCCCAGCCGCCTCCGCCACCCCAGCCACCCCAGCCGCCTCCGCCACCCCAGCGGCCCCAGCGACTCCAACCCCAGCCACCCCAGCCACCCCAGCTGCTCCAGCCCCCGCCCCAGCCGCCGACGAAGAAGCCGACGAAACCGGTCGCCTGCCGGAACGATCCCTGAGCCTGAAGGGCCGGTGCCTCATATGTAGCCTTCATGCCGGGTTTCCCCCCGTCTGCACTCGGATGCTTTCTCTCGGGTATGCCCGGCCCTCGGTATTCCTCGTTCAAGGCCGGATACACGACCTTCGACCGAGCAACTTCCATTGTGCTTCTTCCGGGTCCACTAGGGGTTCATCGACGGTTCGTTGCAGCCGGTTGCAACGGCATCTGCGGGTCTCGCCGCGCCGGGCCGGCCTGGCGCCGTCCGGCGGACCGGCCGGGAGTCAGACCGGCCGGGAGTCGGACCGGCCGGGAGTCGGACCGGCCGGGAGTCGGGACGGCCGGGAGTCGGGACGGCCGGGGCTGCGCGAGGGCCGGCGGGGTTACCATGGAGAAGTCCACCATCTGGGAGATCCAGCCCAGATGGTGGGACACCTGCCGGGAGAGGCCCCTGAGGGGACACCCCCGTCGGTGTCCCCGGCGGCCCGAGACAGTCGGCCGGCGTCGGGGACCCTGACGTCCCGCCCGCCGCCGCGACCCGGCCTGGCGGGCGGGCCGTCGACCCCGACACCCGCCATCCCGCCGCACCTGCGACCACCCGCGCACCCGACCGGGCGGCGGCCTGACCGCACGCCCTGCGGGCGGATCACGGCCGACGCAGAAGGAATCGAGAAGCCGCCATGACGACCGCCGCCGCCCCGCCGCAGCTCGCCGCCCGCGCCCGCGCGGTGCGCACCTCCCCGGTGCGCGAGATCCTCGCCCTGACCGCCCGGCCCGAGGTGATCTCCTTCGCCGGCGGTCTGCCGGCCCCCGAGCTGATCGACGCCGAGGGCATCCGACGCGCCTACGACCAGGTGCTCACCGACGAGCCCCGGCGGGTGCTGCAGTACTCCACCACCGAGGGGGACCCCGACCTGCGGGCGGCGGTCGCCGCCCGCCTGGCCCGGCGCGGCCTGCCGACCGAGCCCGACCACCTGCTGGTCACCACCGGCTCCCAGCAGGCCCTGACGCTGCTCGCCGCCGCCCTGCTCGAGCCCGGGGACGTCGTCGTGGTGGAGGACCCGACCTACCTCGCCGTGCTGCAGTGCTTCGGCTTCGCCGGGGCCCGGGTACTCGCAGCCCCCACCGACGACGAGGGGATCATCCCCGACCGGCTGGCCGACCTCGTCGCCCGGGAGCGCCCCCGGCTGCTGTACCTGGTGCCCACGTTCCAGAACCCCACCGGACGCACCATGGCCGCGGACCGCCGGCGTGCCGTCGCCGAGGTCGCCGCCCGGCAAGGCCTGTGGATCATCGAGGACGACCCGTACGGCGAGCTGCGCTACGAGGGGACGGCGCAGCCGTGGATCGCCTCGTACCCGGCTGCGGCCGACCGCACGGTGCTGCTCGGCAGCTTCTCCAAGACCATGGCTCCGGGCATGCGGCTGGGCTGGCTGCGCGCGCCGGCGGCGCTGCGGCGCGCGTGCGTGATCGCCAAGCAGGCCGCGGACCTGCACACCTCGACCGTCGACCAGGCGGCCGCCGCCCGCTATCTGGCCGACGCCGACCCCGACGCCCAGATCGCGCGCATGTGCGCGGTGTACCGGGAGCGGCGTGACGCGATGCTCGACGGGCTCGCCGGGGCGCTGCCGGCCGGCAGCTCCTGGAACCGGCCCGAAGGCGGCATGTTCGTCTGGGCTCGCCTGCCCGCGGGTTACGACGCCACCGCCCTGCTGCCCGCCGTGGTCGCCCACGACGTGGCCTACGTCCCTGGCGCCCCGTTCTTCGCCGGCGCGCCGGACCCGGCGGCGCTGCGCCTGTCGTTCACCACGCACGCGCCCGCACGCATCGCCGAGGGGATGGCCCGCCTCGCCCGCGCCCTCGGCGGCCAGGCCGCGACCGGGTGAGGGCACCCCCGTCCCGCCGGGTGCCGGCCAGACGGGTGCCGGGACGGGTGGCCAGCCAGCCGGGCTGCGGCGTGTGCCCGCGCTCAGGCACGGATCTCCAGGGTGGCGCACTTGATTCCACCGCCGCCGCGACGCAGCTCGTCGAACTCGATCCCGATCGGTTCGAACCCTCGGTTGCGCAGTTCGGCGGCGAACCCCTCAGCGGCGGCGGAGAGCACCACGTGCCGCCCGTCGCTGACGGCGTTGAGCCCGAACACCACCGCGTCGGCCTCGCTCACCCTGATCGCGTCCGGGAACAGGGTGGCGAGCAGCCGGCGGGCGGCCTCGTCGAAGGCCGTCGGCAGGTAGGCGACGAGATCGTCGTCGAGGACGCACAGCGCGGTGTCGAGGTGGTAGAAACGCGGGTCCACCAGGGTCAGGGAGTGCACCGGGCGGCGCAGGACACGCGCCGCTTCGGCATGCGCGGCCGGCTCCGACCGGAATCCGGTGCCGGCGAGGATCATCTCGCCGACGGGCAGGAAGTCGCCCTCGCCCTCGTTGCAGAACGCCGGGCGGTATGCCCCGTCCGGGGCCAGCCTCGCCAATCGCCGCAGGTAGGGCGCCTGCTCCCCGCGCCGTTCGGGATGGCGGAACCGGACCCCCAGCGCCCGGCCGCCGACGACGAGCCCGCCGTTGGCCGCATAGACCATGTCGGGCAGGCCCGGCAGCGGATCGATCAGCTCGACGGTGTGCCCGAGATCGCGGTACAGCGCACGCAGCGTCTCCCACTGCGCGCAGGCCCGCGCGGTGTCGACCGGGCGGTGCGGGTCCATCCACGGGTTGATGGCGTAGCGGACGTCGAAGTAGGTCGGCCGGCACATCAGGTACCGGCGCGTGCGGGCCCGGCGACCCCCGGCACACGACGACGTCATCGGCGACTCCCGGGCCCGACAGGTGCGCTGTCCACCGTCCGGCTCAACGCGCCATCGCCTGGTGCCGTTCCGCCGACCGGATCGGTTCGTGGATTGCGCGAGCACGGCGGGGCCGAAGGGACAGCAGCCACCCCGTTCGGGCTAGGCAAGTAGGTTCGTCCGGAGTGGTCGCCACCGTGCGCGACCGCACGGCGGCCGCGCCGGTCGTGGCGCCGGGGCACGCGGACCCCCGTCCGATCCCCCGCGGTCAGGAAGGCAGGACACGAGGGCGATGTCGACCTCCGAAGCGGAACCGTCCGGTTCCGCCACCTCCGGCGCGCCGGGCTCGCGACGCACCCGCCCCGCCCCGCGGCGTCTGCAGGTCGTCCGGGTGGCCCCGCTGGCGGACGACATGGTCACCGTGACCCTGGGCGGCCCCGCACTGGCCGGGTTCGCCCTGCCCCGGCCCGCGCATCACATCAAGATCTTCCTTCCGGTCGACGGACAGCGGGAGCCGACCGTCCCGGCCTGGGCACCGGACGGGCGGCCGGTCTTCCCGGCGGGGCAGCCCCGCCCGGTGGTCCGGACCTACACTCCGCGACGGTTCGACCCCGACGCCCTTGAGCTGGACATCGAGATGCTGCTGCACGCGGGGGGCCCGGCCGGGCGGTGGGCGGCCGCGGCCCGGCCCGGGAACCATCTCGCCATCGCCGGTCCGGGGGGTGGCTATGAGGTCCCCGCCGGCGCGGCCCATCACCTGCTCGCCGCCGACGAGACCGGCCTGCCGGCGCTGGCGACGATCCTCGAACGGCTGCCCCCGGCGGAGGGCGTCACGGTGCTGGCGGAGGTCCGCGACGCGGGGCGCCGCCGCGAGCTGCCGGTGAACGCAGCGGCCACGGTCACCTGGTTGCACCGCGGCACGCGGGTCGCCGGCGAGCTGCTCGCCGAGTCCGTCGCGGCGGCGAGCCTGCCGGCGGGCACGGCGGCCTGGGTCGCCTGTGAGGCCTCGGCGGTGCGCCGGATCCGCCGCCAGTTGCTCGGCTCCGGACTGGACCGCGGCCGGATCTCGACCCGCGGCTACTGGCGGCTGGGAGCGGCGGACCATCCCGACCACGACTTCGGTGAGGTGGACCTCGCCGACGTCGCCCGGGGCGGCGGGGGCCGCGGGGACCGGCTGCGTAGCACGCTCGGGCCGTTGAAGAGCCGCGCCCGCAACGCCGCCAGGGAGGTGCGCGCCGCGCTACGCGAGCGCGGCGACGGTCGGACCCGATGACCACGGCCGACGCACCGCTGAACGGCCACGTCCCCGCCGGCAGCACCCCCGTCGGCAACACTCCCGCCGCCGACGTCCTGACCAGCGGCGCCCTGACCAGCGACGTTCTGACCAGCGCGGCGCCTGCATCGCGGTCAGCCGTCGACGCCGTGATCGGCTCGCGGTCGGGACCGCCGGTGCTTCGTTGTGCGGGCGTCGCCCTGGTGCGCGAGGGCCGGGAGCTGCTCGCCGACGTCGATCTGACGGTCCGTCCCGGCGAGCACTGGGCCCTGCTCGGCGCGAACGGGGCGGGCAAGAGCACGCTGCTCGGCCTGTGCGGCGCGGTGCGCCACCCCACCCGCGGCAGCGTGGATGTCCTCGGGCACCGGCTGGGCCGGGTCGACGTCCGGACGCTGCGGGGCTGGATCGGGCACGTCGACCCCCGTCATCCGCTGCGTTCGCCGCTGACCGTCGAGGAGGTCGTGCTGACCGGGGCGACCGGCTCGATCGAGCCCGTTCCGCGCTGGCAGCCCACCGAGGCCCAGCGGCGGCGGGTGGCGGAGCTGCTCGGGCTGCTGGGCATCGCCGCGATCCGGCACGCACGCTGGCCGACGCTGTCCCAGGGCGAACGGGGGCGGGCGCTGATCGCGCGGGCGCTCGTGCCCCGGCCGCGGCTGCTGCTGCTCGACGAGCCGGCGACGGGCCTCGACGTCGCGGCCCGCGAACGGCTGCTGACCAGCGTCGAGACGCTGGCCGGGGAGTTCGGTGAGCTGGCGAGCGTGCTGGTGACCCACCATCTGGAGGATCTGCCGGTCACGACGACCCATGCCATGCTGCTGCGCGGCGGGCGGGCGCTGGCGACCGGCCGGGCGGACGACGTGCTGACCACCGAGCTGGTCAGCACCTGTTTCGACCATCCGATCGCGGTCCGCCGCCAGGACGGCCGGTGGTCGGCCCGCGCGCCGCGCCGTACGGGGTGACCAAAAGGTTCGACCTCACTTACCTGCGGGCGCCCGGGAACCTTTTGCGAAATCGGACAGTTTGACGGGAGCCGCACCGGGGATACCACTCGCGATCACCCCGGCGAACAGGAAAGCGGCGCACCCCGGCACCGCCGCCGGCCACGGCAAAATTGCGGAGGCTCTCGTGCTCTGGTTCATCCTCACCATGATTCTGCTTGGGCTCGTCGCTGGCGCGGTCGCCCGCCTGGTGGTTCCGGGTCGCGATGCGATGAGCATTCCGGCGACGATTGTCCTGGGCCTTGTAGGTTCCTTCATCGGTGGTTTCCTCGGTTACCTCCTGTTCGGCCATGACTTCGACGAGGGTGCGTTCCAGCCCTCCGGGCTGATCGGCTCCATCATCGGTGCGATCATCGCGCTGCTGATCTACCGGGCCGTGCACGGCCGTCGGCCGGTGCACCACTGACCTCTGCCGAGCCGGAGCCCGACGACCCCGCCCACCAGCGGCGTCGCTCCGGGTCCGGGAGCTGCTTCGAGGGCCGACCGGGCAATCCGGTCGGCCCTCGGGCGTGTGTGGATCCGACCGCGAACGATTCCCCGCGCCCGATGCGACCGTGGCCGTCCTGGCGCGGCGGCCGTCGATTCCGGCCGACCGGGGCGACCGGCCGGAGGACCGCGCCGCCGGGAAACAGGGTCCTTGGTCCCGGTGAACGGTCCGCCGGGCACCCGTCGGCCGGAATCCGGGTGGAGCGGTGGGTATCCCACCGGTCCCGGTTCTCTTCACCGCCGAACCCCACGCACGCAACCGGGAAAACACCAGGCGAGGTCCAGCCGACGAAGCAGGACATGCCCGGGTCACCGCCCAGAAGGCCGTCAGCATACGGCCGACCTCTGGGGCAGAGTTGCACCGCCGCGACCGAACCGTCCGTGTCAGGAGCAAAGGGAGCTCCACCACGACGGATGGACGGGCCCGTGGCAGGCTGACGGCACGGCACGGCAGCGCCCCAGCCGGGCCGCGGACGTCGGCGGAGAGGCACCCATGGCGCAGGACGACGCGACGCTGCCCGACGGGGACCATCGCGGGGACCGGTCGGACTCGTCGAGGGACGGCCGTGTCGGCGGCGCGGCCGGGTCCACCCGGTGGCTCGAACCGACCGAGCCCACCCGGGCCCGCTTCACCGGTTCGCCCCGCCCCGGCGACGGCGACGAGGACGGCCGCGAGCGGGCCGTGGGCGCCGGTGCGGTGCCGGGCCCACGGACGATCTCCTCCCCCCGCCGGGGCCCCGCGCCCGGTGTTCCCCGCGACCCGCTGCGGCTGCCCCGCCGGATCGGACCACCGCCCGGTGCCACCCCACCGCTGCTGGAGGCGCCGAGCGTGCCCGTGGGGCTGCGGGAGTGCGCCGGCTGCGGCGCGCCGGTGGCCCGTCCGGGCCAGTCGGGAACGGTCGCACTCGAGGGCACGTGCGGGGGGTGCGGCCACCGCTACTCGTTCACCGTCAAGCTGCGCCCCGGCGAGCGCGTCGGCCGGTACACCGTGCACGGTGTGATCGCCCACGGCGGCCTCGGCTGGGTGTACGCCGCCACGGACGACAACCTCGGCGACGACGACGTACAGGCCTGGGTGGTGCTCAAGGGCCTGCTCGACGCGGCCAACCCGGAGGCCCGGCGGATCGCGGAGGGCGAGCGCCGCATCCTCACCACGGTGTCCCACCCGGCGATCGTGAAGATCCTCGACTACGTCACCCACGAGGGCGAGGACTACATCGTGATGGAGTACGTGCCCGGGGTCTCCCTGACCGGGCTGGCCGACGCCGGGCCACCCGGTCCGGACGGGCGGCCCGCCCCACCACCCCCCGCGGACGTGCTGCGCTATCTGCTGCGGGTGCTGCCCGCGCTGGGCCACCTGCACCGGATGGGCCTGGTCTACTGCGACTTCAAACCGGACAACGTGATGGTCACCGCGTCCGGGGTGAAGCTCATCGACCTCGGCGGGGCCCGTCGCCAGGACGACATGGTCTCCGGGTACCTGTCCACACCGGGCTACCGCGCGCCCGAGCTCGACGACGACGGCGAGCGCCCCGGCGGCGTCGAGCGGGCCGCGCCGTCGGTGACGACGGACACCTTCGCCGTCGCCCGGACCCTGGCCCGGCTCGTCCTCGGCCGCTTCCCCGGGTTCGTCGACGCCTACCGGCACGTGCTGCCCCCGCGACGCGCCCACCTACCGCTGCGGGAGTTCGAGTCGCTGGACCGGCTGCTGCGCCGGGCCACCGCGACCGACCCGCAGCGGCGCTTCCAGAGCGTCACCGAACTGGCCGACGAGCTGGTCGGCGTGCTCTACGAGATCGTCGCCCGGACGGAGGGGCCGGTTCCGCCGCTGGCGAGCCGATGGTTCGACGCCGCCGGGCATCCCACCGGGGAGGCCGGCCCGACCGGGCCCCCCGCCGCCTGGGAGGTGCTGCCGGACCTGCGGGTCGATCAGGACGACCCGCGCGCGCCGGCGCTGACCGCCGGCCCGGAGGAGGACCCGGCGGCACTCGCCGCCCGGCTGGCCGCGATCGTCCCGGTGACCACGGAGGTGCGCCTGGCGCTGGCCCGGGCGAGGATCCGCGCCGGGCAGCTCGGCGAGGCGGCCCACGCCCTGGACGCCGCGACCTCGGCGGCCCCCCGGGAGTGGCGCATCGACTGGTACCGGGGACTGGCCGCCCTGGTCGCGCGGCGGCCGGGGCTGGCCGCGGCGGCCTTCGACCGGGTGTACTCGCAGGTTCCCGGGGAGCTCGCCCCCCGCCTCGCCCTCGCCACCGCCCTCGCCGACGTGGCGACCACCGCCGGCTCGGCGCGGGAGCGCCAGGCGGCCCGGGAGCGCGCGGGCGAGCTGTTCGACGTCGTCGGCGCCATCGACCCCGGCGTCACCAGCGCCGCGTTCGGGCTGGCGCGCTGCCGCACCGACCCGACCGGCAAGATCGACGCCTACCAGCGGGTGCCCCGTTCCTCTTCCGCCTACACGGCGTCGCGGGTCCGGATGATCGGCGTCCTGGTCGCCCGCGTCCCCGGGACGGACTCCCCGGCGGTCGGGTCCGCGGCGCTGCTGCGAGCCGCGGCGCTGCTGGCCGACCCCCTGCTCGACCTCGGTGAACGACGCCGCGCCGAGCTGCGCCGCGACATCTTCACCGCCGCCCTGACCCTGGTCCCCGCGGGCCACCCGCCACCCGACTCGCCGCGGCCCCCGACCCTGCTCGGTCGGGCCATGGTCGAGCGCGAGCTGAGGTTCGGGCTGGCCGAGACCTACCGCGAGATGGCCCGGCTGACCCCCGATCGGGCCAGCCGCGTCCGGCTCGTCGACCGGGCGAACCATGCCCGCCCCCGCACGCTGCTCTGACGCTCGGACCCGCGCCAGCCCGCCCGGCCGATCCGGCTGCCCGGTCTGGCGCCCGTCGGACTCAGGAGGTGTCGGCGCCGACCAGCGGCGGGCGGCCGGGGACGCGCAGCCCGGGCCGCAGCCACTCGTCGTACAGCCGCGACCAGGTGCCGTCGAGCATGATCTGGCGCAGCACCCCGTTGACGAACGCCACGAACCCGTCGTCCCCCGCGGTGTCACCGGTGATCGGCATCGCGATGCCGTAGGGCTCGTCGAGTCGCCCGCCGGCGGCGAACGCCGCCCCGAACGCCTGCGGGCCGAGCACCGTCGTGTAGGGATCCTGGGCGGCGAGCCCGGCGAGCAGGACGTCGTCACCGACGATCGCGTCGACGTCGCCGTGCTGGAGGGCGACCAGGCAGTCGGCGATGCGGGAACGGGTCACCACCCGCGGGGCGGGCGCCGGCAGCCGCGCGAGCTTCTCGCTGGCCGTGCTGCCCGCCGACGTGCACACCGGCCGGCCGGTGAGGTCCGCGATGTCGGTGAAGCCCGCCTCCTGGCGGACCAGCAACCGCAGCGTCGATTCGTAGTAGACGCTGGAGAACCGGACCTGCCGTTTGCGCTCGCAGGTGATGGTCATCGTCGCGACGAGCATGTCGACCATGTTGGAACGCAGCAGGTCCTCCCGTTCCGACGTGGTGACCGCCCGGAACTGGATGTGGTCGTCGACGTCGCCCGGTCCGAAGATCGCCGCGGCGACGGCGCGGGCGATGCCGACGTCGAACCCCTCCAGCCGCAGGGTGCGCCAGTTCATCAGCCCCGCGGGCGGTGCGTCGGTGACGATGCCGACCCGCAGGTAGCCCCGGTTCTGGGCGATCGCGCGCATCCGGCTGCCGGCCGGCATGCGCCCCGGTGCCGGCAGCGGGTCCAGCGGCGGCTGCGTCGAGCGCACCGGCCGGCCGTCCTGGCGGCAGGTGCCGTCCGGATTGACCGCCCCGGCCGGCGCCGACGTCGGCTCGACCGGCGGCGCCGGGGAACGCGGCAGTGGGCCGGCCTCGATCGGCAGCGGGCTGCGCGCCGTGCTGCAGCCGGCACCGCCCAGCAGGGCCAGGCAGCAGGCGAGCCCCGCGGCGACCAGCCGGACGCGGTCGCGGGGGCTCACAGGAACTCCCGCAGTCGCGGCCACATGCCGGCCGCGGCGGCGACGATGGCGGCGAGCACGAGGGCCGGGCCGGCCAGCCGCAGGGCCCGCAGGGCGTCGGCGGCCCGGCGCACGTCGCCCTCGAACCGACCGCGGGCGGTGTCGACGGCCACGTCCAGCTTGCCGAGAAAGCGGGTGAACGCGGCCGTGTCCGGCCCGAGCGTGCGGGTGACGGCCTCGCCGAACGTGTCGGACGAGCGCGGATCCCCACCGGCGGAGCCGGCGTCCCCGGGTCCGTGGGCGGCGGCCACGACCGAGTCGGGCGAGGAGGCCAGCAGCTTCACCACGGAGTCGCGCACCCGCAGCCAGGAACGCAGGTCCGCCTCCAGCCCGGGTGGCAGGTCCGCACCCTGATGGCTGTCGAGAGCCACGACGAGGGATCCGCGGCGGGTGACCGGTTCGGGCGGCAGCCGGTCGCCGGCCGAGTCGAAGCCCAACCCCCGGGTCACCCAGGCGAAGTGCTCGTCGAAGCGGACGCCGTTACCCAACGCGGTCAGCGACAGGTTCTCGTCGACCCGGGCCTCCAGCGCGAGGGTCTTCGACCGCGCGAGCAGCGTCATCTGCCGATAGCCGGCATCGCGCGCGGTGTCCAGGCGGGTCTGCTGGGTGCCGAACGCCACCGCCGTCCACACGACCGCCGTCAGCACCGCGCCGGTCGCGACCACCAGGCCCGGGTTGATCAACCGATTCGTCCGGCGCACCAGCAGCAACTGCACACCGACCAGCGAGCCCAGCGCGAAGCCGGCGGTGATCACGATGGCCCATTCCCCCTGCGAACCGGTGGCCCGCTGGTAGGCGAGGTCGACGGCGTCGGCGTAGCGGGCGACGAGGACCTCGGTCGAGGGGAGGATCTCGGTGCGCATCATCGTCGAGGCGGCCCGCAGATTGGCCTCGCCCACGGACAGGCCCGCGCGGTTGTTCGCCCGGGCCCGCTCCACCATCCCGTTGTAGACGGGGATGCCCTGGGCCAGCAGGTCCAGAGGGCACGCCACGGACGCCACGCCCCCCGACGAACCGCCCGGCGTGCCCCCGGCTCCCCCGGCTCCCCCGGCGCCGAGGCCGCCCGCCCCGCCCGCCGGACGCACACCACCGGACGCATCCGCACCCCCCGGGGCGGACCAGGGTGGTTCCATCCCGCCGGCCTGATCCGAACCGTCGACCAGCCCGTCCGGGGCGGTCGTAAGGTCATCGTCGTCGCTGCCGTCGCCTTCTCCCGCCGCGGCGACCGGATCGGGAGCGGCCGCAGCGGGGACGGGGGGGCCGAGTCGGGGATCCGGAGCCGTGGCGCACAGCCTCGGGTCGAGGCGGCGCAGGTCGAGGACGTCGCGGGCCGCCTCGGCCACGCTTGCCTCGAAGGGCTGACCGGCCTTGATCCCGTCGTAGCGGGCCCGCAGCTCCGCCGCCGGCTCACCCTTGTCAACCAGCAGTTCGACAGGGGCGAACAACTCGGCGGCTGCGGCGGCGTCCGCCTGGGACAGCGCGGCACGCAGCTCCTGGGCCGTGGCCAGCGCTCGCCCCTGCCGGGTGACCAGATCGTCGGTGGCGTCGAGACGGTGGGCGACGACACCGCGCAGGGTCAGCCCGAACAGGGCCAGGGCGACGACGAGCACGCCGAGCAGCCCGACCAGCCGGACGCCGGCATCGCAGCGCGCGGCGACGGTACGCGCCAGCCGCGCGGCCCGGCGGAACCAGCCGGGGCCGGGCGGGACCGGCGCCCCGCAAGCCCCACCCTCGCGCCCTCGCCGGACACCCCCGCGGCGCCCGGAATCCGGCCCCCCGCTGGGAGCAGGCGGCGGCGACGCTACAACCGTCACGGTCACCGAGCGTATATGTATCCCACGGATCCCGTTACCTCGCGCGGTGATTTCACCCGACCCGAGCCGGCGAGGCGCCATGCCCGGCCGCCCGTCCCGCCCGTCCCGTCCGTCTGGGAGGATCGGGTCGAGCCCGTGACCCCCGATCGGGCGGCGCCGCGACGGGCGGCGGCCATGGCGGGGCACCGGGAGAGGAGCAGGCAGCGACGTGTCGATGATCCCATCCCCCTCCCGCGACGAGCCCGCGGGTCCGGTGGGACGGCCGGTCGAGCCGCCCCCGGGAATCACCGACGCGCGCCTCGCCCGGCAGATCGCCTTCCTGCTGGAGATCGACCAGCTCAAGTCGGTGCTGCGGCAGAGCCACCTGATCGACCGGTCCCGCCGGGAGAACGACGCCGAGCACTCCTGGCATCTGGCGATGCTCGCCGTCGTCCTCGGCGAGTACGCGGCGGCGGAGGTCGACCAGGCGCGCGTCGTGCGGATGCTGCTGATCCACGATCTGGTGGAGGTCTACGCGGGCGACACGTTCCTGTACGACACACAGGCCGCGGCCGGCCAGGCCGAACGCGAGCGGGCCGCCGCCGATCGGCTGTTCCCGCAGCTTCCTGGTGACCAGGCGGACGAGCTGCGGGCGCTGTGGGAGGAGTTCGAGGCACGGCGCACCCCCGACGCCCGGTTCGCCCGGGCGCTCGACCGGGTGCAGCCGCTGCTACTGAACTTCTACACCGGCGGGAGCACCTGGCGTCCGCACGGGGTGACCAGGGCGGACGTGCTGAACCACCAGAAGACGATCGAGGACGGATCCCCGGCGCTGTGGGAGTACGTCCGCGTCATGATCGACGAGGCGGTGCGCCGCGGGTACCTGCGCGCCTGACGGCCCACCCGGGCCACGGCGGGGCCGCCCGCTCGGAGGCGGCCATGCGAAGGCGGCCATGCGAAGGCGGCCGTTTGAAGGCAGCCGTCAGGACAGCCCGCAGTGCTGCTGCGAGGTGTACTCGCGCAGCGCGGTCGCGACGGCGGGCAGGACCGGCACCAGGCAGAACACCGGATTGCGCCAGAGCTGGCGGTACTCGCTGCCGCCCGCGTCGGTGTCGGATTCGAGCGCGTCGCTGTGGGCGTGGGCGACGGCGGCGGGTGCCGCCTGGCCCAGCACGCCCGCGAGCCACGACCGGTCGGCCATGATCCTCGCCGCGGCGACGGCGAGCCCGGGGTCGACGGAGTCGCGGACCACCAGGCCGTTGGGAGCGCCGATCGTCGCCGTCGGCTGGTTCACCCCGCTGTAGGTGCCGGCGGCGATCGTCCGGTCGGCGAAGATGCCCGGCGCGCCGTCGCGGCCGACGAATCCGGCGCCGGCGACCCGCCCGTAGTACCGGTCCCAGTGCGTGCCGAAACCCTCCCGATACTGGTCGATCGGGAGGAGCTGCAGGTCGCTGGCGGCGCCGCCGAGCCGGCGGATCCGTTCGTCGAGGATCCCCGACGGCGCCGCCACCCACACCACCGCCCGCACCGGGTCCGTGGACGATGCCGGATCGGTCAGCGAATCCATCGCCTCACCGAGCGTCTGGTAGACGACGTGGGGCAGCGGCAGCGCCGGCGGCGTGAGCGCGCACACGTTGTCGAACAGCACGTCGTTCATCTGCAGGGAGCCGGACAGCTCCAGGCCGCCGGAGACGGTCTTGCCGCACAGGTCGCGCAGGCTCGACACCTCGCCGCGGCGAACGATGACGTGCACGAGGTCGAAGTAGGCGGGTCCGAGCGTGCGCAGCCGGTTGACCTGGTTCAGGGTGCCGCGGCGGAACCGGGCCGCACTCTGGTAGTCGAACTGGTAGATACCGAAGGTGGCGTCCACGGCGACGTTGAGCTGGGTCAGCGCGAGGGAGCACGGCGCAGCCCCGTCGCCCTGGAGCCGGTAGAGGTTGTCGGCGCTGCCGTCGGTGGCGACCGGGTCGACGGTCAGCCCCCAGCCGGGATGGCGCCGGACGAGCTCGCGGCCCAGCTCCTGGGCGACGACCCAGTACGGGGAGTTCGCCTGCCCGGTGTAGATCTTCACCTTGCGACAGCGCGTCCCCGGATCGTGGGAGCTCCCGCGCCCCGGTACGAGCAGGACGATGAGCAGCGACGCTCCGAGCAGGCCGACCGCCACGAGGGCGGCCGACCGCGACCGCTGCCGTGGCCGTGGCGGCGACGATGACGACACCCCGCTACCCCCGCCTCTCCCCGATCCCCGGCCCCCACCGCGACGACCGCCGCGGCGCAGGCGGGCCGATGTGCGCTCAGTATGCCCGACATATGCAGGCACCTTCACGCTGGGAGACCGGCCAGCGTCACCGCGTCGGCGCGACCGGCATGCTCACCGGACCGCCCCGCACGGGGGCGCGGAGCGGGGGCGCGGGATGGGAGCCGGCGGTGGGGAGCCGGGAGTGGGAACGGGCTCAGGCGTCCAGCAGGGACTCCAGGAACAGCACGGTGCGCGCCGCGACGCTGCGCCGTCCCGATCCGGTGAGCACGTCGTGACCGCCGAGGACCACGTCGAGTTCGGCGCGCGGCGCGGTCCGGGTCGTCATCCGCACCAGGGGCAGCGGGCTGATCTCGTCGTCGGCGCCGTGCAGCAGCAGGATCGGCAGGTCGGGCAGGGCCCGCGGCGAGGGCTCCTCGACGGGCAGGCCGGCCACGGGCAGGTGCAGCAGCGGCAGGCCGAGCAGAACCAGGCCATCGGGACGCACGGCGGGCGAGCCGACCATCGCCAGCGCCGCCAGCGCGCCGGTGTCGGAGCCGAGCAACACGAACGGCGTGCCCGGGACCCGTCCCTCGACCAGGGCGGACACCCGGTTACCGCCGTCGGGGACGACCGTGAGCAGGTAGCCGTCGAGCGCCAGTCGGTCGGCGAGCGCGTCGAAGATCGCCGGGTCCTCCCCGCGGCCGGGCAGGGCAGCGATCGTGGCCCGGATGTCCCGGCGGGCGACGGTGGCGCGGGCGCGGGCGGGCGGCCGCACGGGCGTTGCCGTCGCGACGGGGCTGCGCGGGGCGGGGGTCGCGGTGGAAGCGACGAGCGGGCGCACGGAGCGTGGCGCCGCGACGGCGGGATACGTGCCCGCCTGCCGATCGGCGAGGGACAGAGGCTGGAACGGCGACATCATCGGCGCCTGGTCTCCTTTGGAGGAAACGGATCGCCGCGGCCTGATGGACCGGGCGTGCCGCGGACGCGGCGGGAGCAGGTCGTGCGTCGGGTAGCCGGTGGGCGGGTCACGGCCGGTCGGGCGGGTCGCGCGAGTGGGCGTCCGGGCGGTGGACTGACCCCCGCCTGTCCCAACGCCGAACGCGACGGCGCCGGTTCCCGGGACACGACCAGCTCACCGGCCGAAGGACGAAGCGGCGCCGGCACGCCAGAGGAGCGCGGCCGCGGGGGAAGGCGGGTAGGTCTCTCGGCGGTGGCCCGCCCTCGTCCGACGGATGAGGGTTCGGCGACGGGCCGAAGGTCGGGCGAGGGCTCCCGGCGGATCAGCTCAGCGACAGCGCCATGAGGAGGATGACGGCGACGGGGAGACCTCGTGCCCGAGTCGAACGGACTGACGTGCGTCCACAGACATGCCTACTACCCTTGGTAGTCGTACCGCCATCCGTCAACTGGTTCTTGCTGTGCCCTACATCACTTCCGCGGATCACGAGGCGGCGGAGCGCGCAACGACGGCAAGGGCACCACCCGAGCGGGTGATGCCCTTGCCGTGACTCGCCCACGACGCCGCGACGGGGCTCACCCCCGCCGCGCGCCTCGGCCCGCGTCCCCACCAGCCCGGGCCCGGCGGACCGGACTCGGGCGGGCGTGGACCCCGGGCGGTGCGTGGTGCTGCGATCAGGCGGCCGCCGCGGCCTTCGCCTTCGCGAAGCGCTCGGCGACGTCGGCCCAGTTGACGATGTTCCACAGGGCCGCCGCGTAGTCCGCCTTGACGTTCTTGTACTGCAGGTACCAGGCGTGCTCCCACGCGTCGAACACCAGCAGCGGGGTGTTGCCGACACCGATGTTGCTCTGGTGGTCATACACCTGCTCGATGAGCAGCCGCTGGCCGGTGGCGTCGTAGGCCAGCACCCCCCAGCCGGAGCCCTGCACCGTCGTGGTCGCCGCGTTGAGCTGCGCCTTGAAGGCGTCGAAGGACCCGAAGTCGGCGGTGATGGCCTCGCCGAGCACGCCGTCCGGCTTGTCGCCGCCGTCCGGAGAGAGGTTCTCCCAGTAGATCGAGTGGAGAATGTGCCCGGAGAGGTTGAACGCGAGCGTCTTCTCCAGGCCGACGATGGCGCCGAAGTCGCCCTTGTCGCGCGCCTCCGCGATCTTCTCAAGGGTGTCGTTCGCACCCTTGACGTAGGTCGCGTGGTGCTTGTCGTGGTGCAGCTCGACTATCTGTCCGATGATGGACGGTTCCAGTGCACCATAGTCGTACTTCAGGTCGGGCAGCGTGTACGTCGCCACTAGAGCACGATCCTTTCCATTCGCAAGGGATTTTTCGGGGGCACCCCCGCGGGGGCTCCCGACGGTTCAGGTGGGCGGTTCCGGCGACGTCGGCGGCCACCGGCCGGGCAGCCGGGGTCGGCGGGGCCTGGCGATGCCCATCGACCCTCTCCTCCTCCGGCGAGCCGCCGAGACGGCACCCTGTGGACGTCGACGTCAGGTGCTGCGAACGCCCGCCTGGACACTATCGCCAGAAGGATCGGTCCTGCATAGCGAGACCGGACACCGCCACACGGGAAGGATCACCCATAGCTCCGACCAATAACAGCCGGTGACGGCAACGAGGAGGAGGGCGGGATTCGGTGACCCACCGAACAGTCGAGCGCGCCGGCCGGGGTGCCACCCCGTACGAACGTCCCGCGCATTCTCGGTGCCGCCCGTCCGGCCCCGCCCGCACGTGCGCGGCTCGGCCGGACGGGACGCGATAAGGAGCCGCCGGGCCGCCCCCCGGACTCCCCAGCCAACCGGCTCGGCGTCGTGAGCCCTCAGCGCCGACACCCGCCCTGCCGGCATCCTCGGCGCCGCGCCCTCGCACGCCTTCCCGGCCTCGCACGCCTTGCCGGCCTCGCACGCCTTGCCGGCCTCGCACGCCTTGCCGGCCTCGCACGCCTTGCCGGCCTCGCACGCCTTGCCGGCCTCGCACGCCTTGCCGGCCTCGCACGCCTTGCCGGCCTCGCACGCCTTGCCGGCCGCCGCGCCGCGGTGCCCGGGCGACGGCGACGCCCCCGCATGCCCGGGCGTGGCGGGGCGCCGCGTTCGGCACCGCGGGCGGGGTGACCCGCGGGAGTGTCAGTCGTCCTCGTGGATCTGCTGGCTGAGGTAGTTGGCCGCGCCAAGCTGGGAGATCAGCTCGAGCTGGGCGTCGAGCCAGTCGATGTGCTCCTCCTCGGAGACGAGGATCTGCTCCAGCAGGACCGCCGAGCCGATGTCGCCGCGCTCGCGGCTCAGCGCGATGCCGCCACGCAGCACGTCGACGGCCTCGAATTCACCGGACCGGTCGATCTCGAGCTGCTCGGGGACCGTCTCGCCGATGCGCAGCGTATGCAGCCGCTGCAGGTTCGGCAGACCGCCGAGGTAGAGGACACGCTCGATGAGCTGGTCGGCGTGCTTCATCTCGTCGATGGACTCGTGGTAGTAGTGCTCCGCAATCCGCCGATAGCCCCAGTTGCGCTGCATCCGGCTGTGCAGGAAATACTGGTTGATGGTTGTGAGCTCGTTCGTCAGCACACTGTTGAGCAGTTCTATGATTTCCGTGTCGCCACGCGTCGCCATCGGTTCCACACCTTTCCGTCGGCTGTTTCCAGCCGGACGTCCCACACCGCGCCGGGGCAGGGCGGGGCGGCTGCTCCGGTCACCCCGGCGGCCCGCGACCGGACACCGACCATCTGCGACGACGGGGACACAGATCGACCGGACCGGGCAGGCTTACGAACCTCGAGGCACCAGCAAATCACAAGGATGCGTAATTCGCAGCGAGCCGACACTCCCGACCCGTCACAACGATCGGAACATCGATACAGGTAAGGCTGCCCGAAGTTAGGAGAAGCTACCCGTAGGTGGTGCGCACGGCGGGGACGATCCACCGCAATCACAGCCGGGTTCACCGCCGGGCGACCTCCGGGAATCGGCCTGCGATGCCCCGCCGCGCCCACCAATACGGAGGATGGGACGAGCTCAGCTTCCGGGCAGACGGACCAGGCCGAGATAGAAGTCGTCGATCCGGTGGAGGGCCAGGATGAAGGCGTCGAAGTCGACGGGCTTGGTGACGTACGCGTTCGCGTGCAGGCTGTAGCTGCGCAGCACGTCGGTCGGGGCGTCCGAGGTCGTCAGGACGACCACCGGGATGGTCAGCAGGGCCGGATCCTCCTTGACCGACATGAGGACCTCCCGGCCGTCCATCCGGGGCATGTTGAGGTCGAGCAGGATCAGGTCCGGCCGGGGCGCCGCGGCATCGCGCAGGAAGCGCATCGCCTCGACGCCGTCGGCGGCCACGTGCAGCTCGTGGTCGAACCCCCGGTCCGTCAGCGCCTCGGTGACCATGAGCGTGTCACCGGGGTCGTCCTCGACGAGCAGGATCCGGAACGAACGAACGGCGGTGGCGGGCACTGGTTCGCCTCTCCTGGCAGTCGTCGGCCCGGGTGAACCGGCGCGGGGTCGGCGCTCACGCGCATTCGCCCACGATATCGCCGGGTGCCCGGTTCGACCGGTCCTGTCCGCGGGCCATAGCCGGGCTGGCCCGGGCGGGCGGCGGGCCACCCGTCTCCGCAGGTCACGCGGTGTAACAATCCCGCCACGACCTCCGCCGCGCGGAGGGGGCTGGTTCGCGCGGCGGGTGCCTGCCCGGCCGCCACCCCGCCAGCTCGGGCCGGTCGGGAGGAGCCGCGTTCGATGTCCACGGGCCAGCGCGCCACCGCCGTCCTGTTGCTGGTCTGCGCGGTGTGCGGCGCGGTCGGCCTCACCGAGCTGCGCCATACGCTCGACTACCCCGAGGTGCTCAGCGCACCTCCGGCCGACACCCTCGCGGTGGTGCGAGAGCACTGGCTGGCGATCGGCGTCGGTGTCGTGCTTGCCGGCGTCGCCGCGGGTCTGCTGCTGCCGATCACCGTGGGAATCGTCCGTCTGCTGCCGCGCGGCCCGCATCGCCCCCTGCTGACCGTGCTGGGGGCGGCGGCCGGCGGCGCGCACCTCACCGGCCTGCTGTTCTGGCTGATCACGGTGCCGGCGCTGGCCCGGCGCGCGGCGATCCCCGCCCAGGCGGACCATGCGTCCGCCGTCTTCGACACCGCACGCACCCTGTTCGGGGTGATGATCGGTGAGGTCCTCGCCTGCCTGCTGACGGCGAGCTGGACGGTCGTCCTGCTGACGCGCGCGGCGCGGGCCGGCATGATCCGGCGGCCGGCTGCCCGACCCGCGTTGCCGAGAGTCGCCGCCATCGCTCTCACGGGCTGGGGCGGCCTCGCCGCGGGGGGTGTGCTCGGCGGGGTCCTGCTGCCGTTCGGGGTGGATGCCGCGGTCACCGGGCGCGTCGTCGGGGAGTTTCTGTGGTACCTGTGGCTCGTCGGGCTGGCGGTCGCCGTCGGGCATCTCGATCCCGGGTTGCTCGCGGCGGACCCGACCGCGGTGGCAGCGGCCGGCGGCCCCGCGTCGCCCACCGAACGGAGGGGTGACGACGGGGCCCATCCGGGCGGGGGCGTCTCGGGCCTGCCCGTCGGCAGCGTGCCCGCCCGAGCCGCCCACTACCCCGAAGGTGTCCCCTCGCCCCCGATTGCCCTCCCCGCCGGGGGCCCGACCCCCGCCGCGGCCGTCGCCGGGCACGACACTCGACTTTGCGAGCCGAGGTCGGCCGGCGACGCCTTCTTCGACGCGGCCACCGAGATCTCCTGGGAGGACCCGCCCGCCGTCGACGGCGACGGAGTCCGCCTGGACCAGGCGGACGATGGGGGCACCCATCGGGAGGATCCCGGCGGCTCCGGCCCGGCTGATCGCGCGCACGCCGGCGACATCGTCGACCCCGACCGCCGACCGCTGCGCGCCGCCACCCAGCCGGCGGGTCGGCTGCTCGGCGACGACGCACCCACCGACCCGGCGGTCGACGTGCCCGCCGGCGAGCACCCCGACCGGGCCACCCGATCAACACCGCAGGATCGCCGGACCCGAACGGGCGAGAAGGGCGGGTCCGGCGAGGCGGGCGAGGCGGGCGAGACGGGCGAGACGGGCGAGACGGGTGGGACGGGCGAGACGGGCGTGGCGGCCCGAGAGGCCACAGGATCGAGAGGCCCCCGAGAGGCCACAGGATGAGGCGTCTTGTCGGCGCGACCGGTCAGGGTGCGTGCCCGCGTTCGGCCGCCAGCGTGGCAGGGCCGCGAGAGGGCTGGACGACCGGGGCGGCGGCCGTGGCGAACCCCGTGGCCGTCACCCCAGGCACAGCGCGTCGACGACGGCGCGAGTGTCCGTCCCCGAGGCGGCGGCCCGCGCCCGGCCGGTCTCCCTCGCGCCGGTCCCCACCTGCGGGGGACGCGGTGGCAGGACCCGCTGTGTCCGTCCCGCCTGGTGCACGGTCCAGCCGTCCCGATCGCAACCGGTGACCGTCCACGGCACCGGCCCGGTCGGGTCCACCTCCCCGTCGGGCGGGTCCATCCCCTGGTCGGGCGGTGCGGCCACCCAGGCGGCCACGTCCCGCATCGCGACGTCGAGCAGATGGCCACCGCCGCCGAGCACGGAGGCGGCCGCGGCCAGCGCGGCGAACAGGCCGGTGAGCGGGTCGGCGATGGCGTCGCCGCAGAACACCGGGCTCGCGGTGTCGCCGCCGGAGCGGTCCCACGCGACGAGACCACCCGCCACCGCGGCATCGTCGCCGAACGCGACGGGGTCGGGGCCCGGATGGGCGCCGGCGTAGGCCCGCCCGTAGCCGGTGATGCTCACCCAGGTGCGCCCCGGTCGGGCGGCGACGAGCTCCGCGGCGTCGAGCCCGAGCTGGGCCAGGGCACGCGGCCGCGACGACTCGATGACGACGTCGGCGCGCTCCACCAGGCGACGCAGCATGGCCCGACCGCCCGGGGTCGTGAAGTCCAGGGCCACGCTTTCGTGACCGGCGTGCAGCCAGTCGTAGAACTCCGGGTCGCCGCGGCGTGCCCCGTCTGGTCTATGCACGCTTTCGACCTTCACCACCCGCATCCCGGCCTCGCCGAGCAGGTGCGCGCACAGCGGACCCGCCCACATGGCGGACAGGTCGATGACCAGCGGTGGTTCGGCGCCGACGCCTGCCGCGGCCCCGATCAGGGACGATGTCGGCGCAGACGACGTAGCCCGGGTGGCCCGAGTCCGCCGGGAAACCCCCGTCGGCCGGGAATCCCGTGTCGACCGGGAAACCCCCGTCGGTCGGGAAACCCGTATCGGCAGGGTCCGAACCGGCCTGGGCCGGCGGGGGCCGTCCAGCTCACCGGCCGGGATGGCGAGCAGCCGTGCGATGTCGACCACGTCCGCGGCCGGCCGGGCGGCCACCGCCGCGCTCAGTGCCGTCCACGCCTGCTCGACGGGATGCAGGCACGGGTCGGCCGACACGAGTCCGATCTGATCCCCGAGCGCACCGACAAGGGCGTCCACGGCGTCCACGTCGTGCGGCCGCGCGAGGTTCACGGCGATCCAGCCGTCCGCGGCCGGCAGCAGGCGGCAGCTCCCGTTCGCCGACCAGGTGCCGCGGCGGTGCAGCCCCAGCAGCGCGGCCCGGCCGCCCAACAGCGTGGCCACATCGGGCCGGACGGCCCGGCCGAGCTGCCGGGACAACTCCGTGAACAGCCGGGCCGCCGCCTCGGCGCGGCCGAGCACCGGCCCGTCGGGAACCAGCGGGGGCCGTCCGGGCGGCCCCGTGAGCCACATCAGCCCGCTGGCCGCCCAACCCAGCGCGGCGGGCAACCCGGCTGTCCCCCCGGCTCGGGCGGTGTTCGGCGCCGGCGGGTCGACGGCGACCGGCAATCCCTGGCCGGCGAGCATCGATCGCAGCTCGTCGAGCAGCACGCCGGGTGCGGATTCGACGAAGCCCGCCAGGCGAGTCCCCCGTCCGGGCCATCCGGCTCGTCCGGCCAGGGCGGCGCCCGCCGGAGGCGTTGCTGGCGACGACATCTCGGCTCCCTGCACAATCACGATTCCCTGCGCGCCGGTCCTACTCTGCGGTGCGTGCGCGGCGGTACAGGCAGGCGGGTCAGTGCCTCTCCTGGGTCGTGCCGGCCGCCGGAGTCTCGCCGCACTGGACGACGACGAAGCCCCCCCGACCGGAGTACTCGATCTGCGCGAGCTCCCCGGAGCTGCGACCCACGAGGTTGCCCATCTTGAAGGTGGACACGACCCGGGTGCGCACGCCCGCGGTCCAGGCGACGGCCGCGTCCCGGTCGACGCACACCGGTTCGTCCGTCGGAAGTACCAGCGGGGAACCCAGGCAGAGCACGGCCACTCCGCCGGTGCCCGAGACCTCGGTGTTGAACACCCCGCCGGCGATCATCGCACCGAGGCCGCCCGAGGTCGTGGTCACCTTGTAACGCACCCCGGACTCGAGCGCGAGCAGGCTGCGGCCGTTGACCGTCAGGCTGTCGTGGTCGAGAGTGAAGATCGAGATATGGCTGCCCGACTCGGCGAACCAGACGGTCCCGCGGCCGGTGACCTTCATCAGGTCCTGGCCCTCGCCGGTCACCGCCCGCCGCAGGAAGCCACCCACGCCCTGGCCCTTGTAGGCGAAGTCGAGCCGCCCCCGGTAGGCCACCATCGACCCCTGCTTGGCGTACGTCTGCCCACCGTCGAGGTGGACCCGCAGCATCCGGTCGCCCTCCTCGAGGGCGAACGGTGGGCCCGCGGGCTGGCCGTTCGCGAAGTGTCCCAGCGGGTGTGTCATGCCTCCATTGAACGCCCCGCCCCCCTCCGTTCGGGCGGTACGTCCCGATGCCGGACGCCTTTCCCTCCCCGGCTGGAGCGGCATCGGCTCGGCCGACGGGACCGTGCCCACCCCGCCCAGGGCCGGCTGCGGCGCCACACCTCACCGTTGACCGAGCCCAGACCGTGTGCAAGGCACCGCAACGAGCAATCCGCACCGGCAGCTGCCCACCGGCTCAGCACACGACGGCTCAGCACACGACGGCTCTACACACGACGGAATCAGTCGCGTCGGTGGTGTGCGCATCCCGGAACGAGGGGAGAAACGGGATATCAAGTTCCTTCGATGAAACGGTGTGCTATGCGAGCTCTGGGTGCGGTGGCCGCGTTCTGTACCGTCCTGCTCGTCGGGGCCGGGATCGTCGGCCGGGCGGCCGCCGCGGACGGTCGGTGGGGATACGTGGTGGTGGTCGTCCTCGCCGCGCTGGCGGCCGGACTCGCCGCCCGCCTGATCCCCGGCCGCCATCATGGTGCCGTCGAGCTGGACTGCCCGCGTTGCCGCGGCGAGGGGCAGGCCTTCTACGGCGTGGGGCGCGAGACCTACCGGCGCCGCTGCCGGGTCTGCCATGGTCGGGGCTCGGTGGGGCGTGGCCAGGCGGGTGCGACCCGTTGGCCAGTGCCGGAGACGGCCGGGGACCCGCCCACCCTGCCGATGGCGGAACCGGAGCTGAGCACGACCTCGGCGCGATGAGCGCGGACCTCGTCGTCAGACCAGCATGAGCAGCATCCCGCCGGCCATGATCAGCCGGGACGCGGCGGGGGTGATCGGGGCGGGGGCGGCGTCCCAGGCCGGCCGGGCCCGGCGCAGCAGCGGGCCGCCGACGGCCGCGACCGCGGCGACGGCGAAGACGACGGCGAACCAGCCGGACAGGTCACCGAGGTCACCGAGGTCGCCCACCGGCCACCGGCCCGCGCGGGCCATGCACGCCATCGCCAACGCCTCGACGACCAGCATCGAACAGCACGACCAGCGAGCCGGCTCGCAGCAGGCGGGGTTCGTCAGGACGAGGACGAGGAACACCCCGGCGAGGGCGAGATAGGTCAGGGCGAAGGCCCCCGAGGACGCCACTCCGGACGGGCCGACGAACATGACCGCCATACCCACCGCGACGATCGTGTGACCGATCTCCACCGGCACGAACGCGGCCGCCCGGCCCCGCAGCACCTGGCGGACGAACGCCGGGACGTGGTGCGCCCGGCCCTCGTCGGTGACGATCCGGGTGGCGTGGAACAACGCGACGATGCCCATCGCGACAGCGGCGACGAACGCCACGGCCGTCGGAAGTTGCTGCGAGGACAGCGCCGCGGGGTGATGGTGCGTCACCGCGGCGGGCGGCAGGTGGCGGACACCCGGCCGCATGCCCGGACGGTGCCCCGGCCCGCGACCCACCCGCTCCCCCTACGGGGCAGGCCGCCGGGCATCTCAGCCCACGCCCAGGGCGAGTTCCGCGTCGACGAGCTCGGTGATGCGGCCGGCGCGCGCCTCGTCGACGATGACCTGGAGCTGCTCGACGCTCATCTGGATCCGCTGCCCGAAGTCGTCCGTCAGCACGATGCGGCGCTCGGCGGACGCGGTGTGGTCGACGAACAGCTCCGGACAGCCGCAACTGCACTTTCCGCAGAAGGTCAGGACGTGGCGGGAGTTCTCGACTGCGGGCATGTCGACTCCTGGATCGGAGGAGGGAGCGATGGCGCCAGTTTAGAGATCCACAGATCCAGTTGTCCTTACGTTCATCAGGTTTCCGGCAGTTGTCGTTTTGTTCACTAACGTTTGCTCATGGACAGCCGCCGCGCGTGTCGGCGGGCGGATCGGCGCCGTCCGGGCCGGGCGCGCGGTCCGCGACGCCACCACCACCGCCCGACCCACCGCTCGACCCACCGCCCGCCGCGCGGCCCGCTGCCCGGGCCGTCGCCGCGAGACCCGAGGCGACACCACCGCCGCCCATGTGCGGATAGTCGTGCACGACCGGCGGGCACAGGTTCTCCTTGACCACTCGGGAGCTGACCCAGCGCAGGAGGTTCTGGGCGGAGCCGGCCTTGTCGTCGGTCCCCGACCGGCGCGCCCCGCCGAACGGCTGGCGTCCGATGACCGCCCCGGTCGGCTTGTCGTTGATGTAGAAGTTGCCGGCGGCGAAGCGCAGCGCGTCCTCGGCGCGGGCGATCGCGGCGCGGTCGGTGGCGACGACCGCGCCGGTCAGCGCGTAGGGGGACGTGCGGTCGACCAGGCGCAGGACGTCGTCCCAGGCGCCCGGCCGGGAGTCGTCGTAGACGTGGACCGACAGGATCGGGCCGAACAGCTCGCGGGTGAACCACTCCCGGCCCGGGTCGGTGCCGACGAGGATCGTCGGGCGCACGAACCAGCCGACCGCGTCATCGCACTGGGCGCCCGCGAGCACGGTGACGGTGGAGTCGCTGGCGGCGCGGGTGCAGGCGGCGGCGAGCCGGGCGTAGGCCCGGGCGTCGATGACGGCGCCGGTGAAGTGGTCGAAGTCGTTGACGTCGCCGACGGACAGGGCCTCGGTGGCCGCGGCGAGCTCGGCGTCCATCCGCCGCCACAGGCTCGCCGGGACGTACGCCCGCGACGCCGCCGAGCACTTCTGCCCGCTGTACTCGAACGCGCCGCGGACCAGCGCTGTGCGCAGCACGTCGACGTCGGCCGAGGGATGCGCGACGACGAAGTCCTTGCCCCCGGTCTCCCCGACGATCCGCGGGTAGGAACGGTAGCCGTCGAGGTTGTCCGCGACGGCCCGCCACAGCCGGGTGAACACGGCGACGGAGCCGGTGAAGTGCACGCCGGCGAGGTCGGGGTCGGAGAACACGACGTCGCTGACCGGCTCCCCCGAGCCGCCGACGAGGTTGATGACCCCGGGCGGCAGGCCGGCCGCCTCCAGCAGCCGCATGAGGAAGTGCGCGGCGAACGCCTGGGTCGGCGCCGGCTTCCAGACGACCGTGTTGCCCATCAGCGCGGGCGCGGTCGGCAGGTTCCCGGCGATGGCGGTGAAGTTGAACGGCGTGACCGCGTAGACGAATCCCTCCAGCGGACGCAGGTCGAGCCGGTTCCACTCGCCGGCGGCACTGCGCGGCTGGGCGTCGTGCAGCTCGGCGGCGAACATGACGTTGAACCGCCAGAAGTCGATCAGTTCGCAGGCGGCGTCGATCTCGGCCTGCTGGCAGGTCTTCGACTGGCCGAGCATGGTGGCGGCGTTCACAGTGTCACGCCAGGGTCCGGCGAGCGCGTCGGCCGCACGCAGGAACACCGCGGCCCGACCGGTGAAGCCGAGCTCACGCCACGGCCCCGCGGCCTGCTTCGCCGCGGCGACGGCGGCGGCCGCGTCGGCGTGGGTGCTCTCCCGCAGCGTGCCGAGCACCCGACGATGCGCGTGCGGCTGGACGACGTCGCGCGGCGGGCCGCCGCCGGGACGGTGATGCCCCCCGATCGTGTTGGTCAGGTCGAGGTGGTCACCGCCCAGGCGGAGCAGGGCCCGGCGCAGCCCGGCGCGCTGCGCCGACCCCGGGGCGTAGGTGCGCACCGGTTCGTTGTCGGCCACGGGCACCGACCCCGCGCTCACGCCTGCCAGCACGGCTGTCTCCTTCCCCCCGCCCGCCCGGCGCGGCGGCGTCACGAACCGTGCCGGCTGCCCAGCGCCCGCACGGCCAGCAGCAGGTTGGCGGGCTTCTCCACGAGTCGCCGCGTCAGGTAGGGCACGCTGTCCGGCCCGTACGGCAGGTACACCCGCACCGTCGCCCCNCCCGCCGCGAGCCGCCGCTGCTCGCCGGGACGCACCCCGTGCAGGAGCTGGTACTCGTAGGTCGCCGGCGCCCGCCGCAGCTGCGCGGCCAGCCGGCCGGCGACGCCGATCAGCGCCGGGTCGTGGGTGGCGATCATCGGATATCCCGGCCCGGCGAGCAGGATGCCCAGGCAGCGCGCGTAGGCGACACGGACGGCCGGCCGCCCGCAATGCACGGTGCCGGCCGGCTCCCGGTAGGCCCCCTTGCACAGCCGGACCCGCGAACCGGCCCGGGCCAGGTCGCGGCAGTCGCCCTCGGTGCGCTGGAGCTGGGCCTGCAGCACCGCGCCGACCGACGGGAAGTCCCGGCGCAGCTCGACCACCGTGTCGAGCGTCGCGTCGGTGGTGGTGTGGTCCTCCATGTCGACGGTGACGGTGGCGTTCACCGCCGCCGCCCGGGCGCAGATCTCCGCGGCGTTCTCGTAGGACAGCTTGCGGCCGTCACGCGGCACGGCCTGGCCGAGGGCGGACAGCTTGACCGACACGTCGAGCCCCGCGCCGATGCCCGCCCGGTCGGCCAGGTCGAGCAGCCGCAGGTAGGCCAGGACCGTGGCGAGCGCGTCGTCCGGCCGGGTGACCCCCTCGCCGAGCAGGTCGACCGACGCGCGCAGGCCGCGATCGGCCAGCCGCGCGGTGGCGGCGACGGCGTCGGCGTCCGTGGGGCCCGCGACGAACCGGTCGACGATGCCGGCGGCGATCGGTCCGCGGGTGAGCAGGACGCGCGCCGGCGGACTGGCGACCAGCCGGGGAACGAAACGGCGCATCACCCCCACCCCCGATCCCAACAACAGGTGATGACAAAGGTACGGTCAGTAGCCTTGCTCAGGCCGCGCGTCCTGTCCAACCGGCGGGCGGCGGACTCAGAGCCGGGCGTGGAACGGGACCGGTCATTGCGGCTTTGCGGCGAGGGCGATGTGCGGGCGTCCGGTGATGGGATGCGGTCCGATGTGCGCCCGGACTCCGAACACCGTCTCGATGAACTCGGGGGTCAGCGTCACGAGCGGCGGTCCGTTGCCGATCACGCGGCCTTGGCTCAGGACGACGACGCGGTCGCAGTGGGCAGCCGCGTGGTTGAGGTCGTGCAGTGCGGCCAGCAGGGTCAGGCCGAGATCGTGGACCAGATCCAGCAGGCCGAGCTGAGCCCGTACATCCAGATGGTTGGTCGGCTCGTCGAGGATGAGCAGGGGCGCCTGCTGAGCCAGGGCTCGCGCGATCAGTATCCGTTGACGTTCGCCGCCGGAGAGGGTCGAGAACAGCCGCTCGGCTGCGGGAAGCATGTCCACCCGCTCCAGGCAGGCTCGGATGATCTCGCGGTCGGTGTCGTCTTCCCGGTCGAGGAGACGTTTGTGGGGCCCGCGCCCCATCGCGACGATCTCGCTGACCGTGAACTCGCCGTCCACGCCGCCGTGCTGGGTCACGACGGCACGGTGCCGGGCCGCCCGACGGGCGGAGATCTTCCACAGGTCCTCGCCGCCGAGTGACACGACCCCGGCGATCGGGCGCAGCGAGCGGTAGATCGTGCGCAGCAGGGTGGACTTCCCGCTGCCGTTCGGGCCGATCAGTCCGACGAACTCGCCCGGCTCCGCGATAAGGTCGATGTCGCCGAGGATGGGCAAGCCGTCGATCTCGACATGGACACCGGCGATGGCGAGTCGCATCAGGTTCCCCGTCCCGCGCGGCGGCGCAGCAGCCAGAGGAAGAACGGCACCCCGAGCACCGTGGTCACGATGCCGACCGGCAGCTCGTTGGGCCGGTCGACGGTCCTCGTGATCAGATCGACCAGGACCAGGAACACCGCCCCGAGCAGCATCGACACCGGCAGCAGCCGGCGGTGGTCGGCGCCGACGGCGAAGCGGGCCATGTGCGGCACCATCAGCCCGACGAACCCGACCCCGCCGACCACGCTCACCACGGTGGCCGTCAGCAGTGAGCCGACGACCAGCAGCGTGATCCGCAAGGAGGCGACGGAAACCCCCAGACCGGCTGCGGCGTCGTCGCCGGCCATGAGCGTGTTGAGGTTGCGGGCCTGCAGCAGGAGGTAGCTCATGCACATCGCGATCACCGCGGTCGGCAGCCCGAGATCCGACCAGGTGGCGCCGGCGACGCTGCCCATCAGCCAGAACATCATCCCCTGCAGCTCGGTCGGGCTGATCTGAAGCTGAACGTAGCTGGTGGCCGCGGCACAGAGGTAACCCACCGCCACCCCGGCCAGGACCAGCCTCGAATCAAGCAGCCGCCCGCCCTGCTGCGCCAGCAGGTACACGGCGAGGATGGCGAGCAGCGCGGCTACGAACGCGGCGCCGGACACGCCCAGCCCGCCCAGCGCGCCGGTGCCCAGGGCTGCTGCCAGCACGGCACCGAGAGACCCACCCGAGGACACCCCGAGAATGTAGGGGTCGGCCAACGGATTGCGGACCAGCGCTTGTAGGACCACACCGGCCACGCTGAGGCTGGCCCCGCTGACCGCGGCGAGCAGCACCCGCGGCGCGCGGATGTCCCACACGATCTGGTCGTCAAGCGCGCTGGTGCTGTCGCGGCCGCTCACGTGGGCCGCGATCACCCGCCACACCGCGGTCAGCGGCAGGGTCACCGAACCGGTCGACACGGCCACCAGGCAGGCCACAACCAGCGAGACCATCAGGCTCAGCAGGAGAGCCCCGGTCGCGTGACCCGAAACCAGATGCGGGCCGCGCGAGCGGGCGACGCGCGTCTCACCCACCATCGTTGACCGCCTTGGCGATCTTCTCGACCGCCCACGCGTTCATCGGTCCCAGGTATGCCCCGTCCGACACGGTGGTGTAGGTGTGCGTACGTGCCGCCGCCCACTGCGGGAACTGCGCGAACAGCCGCCTGGCCTCGGCGGCGGGATTCTCACCGGGCTCGAACGCGCCCACGACGAGGACGTCGACGGACGCCGCGGCGAGCTGCTCGGTGTTCAGGGTGGCTGTCGTGTCCGCATTCCTGCCTACGAAGGTGTTCACGCCACCCGCCGCGCGAATCACGTCGTCGTAGATGCCGCCGGTCATCACCGCGGGCAGGCCGTTGTCGTTCATCATCGACATACCCGGGAAGGCGATCAGCACCTTCTTACCAGCAGCCCTGGGCTGGGAGGCGCTGACTGCGTCGATGCGTGTCCGAAGCTGCCCGACCAGCGTCGCGGCCCTGGACTGGACGTCGAAGATTCGGCCGAGCAGAGTGATGAACTCGAACGACGACCGAATCGACTGTTTCGCGTAGGCGTCCTTCTCCTCCCGCGAGGCATCCGGTTTGCCGTATGCGCAGTTCACGGGGTTGACCAGCGAGTTGATCCCGGCCTTGGCCAGTTGGGCGCGGGTCGCGAAGCCGCTTCTGGCCGCGAAACCGCCGGACCAGGTGGACACGACGAGGTCCGGTCTGGCGGCGAGTACCTGCTCCGCCGGAACATCGAAGTTGTTGTTCGTCCGCAACCCACCCGTGCGGATTCGGCGGATGGCTGCCACCATGGTCGGATCGTCCGACACGCCGTAGGACTGCGCGTTGGCCAGGATGCGGTCGGTCAGGCCCAGCAGCACGAAGCTCTCCACCTCACCCACGGACGTGCCGTTGAGGATGAGCACCCGCCCGGGTGGCCGGGTGAACGTGACCTTCTGACCGCAGTTGTCGATCGTGAACGGGAAGGTCGTCCGGGTTGGTGACGCCACGCTGGCCGCCGGAACCGGGTCCGACGACGAGCCCCCGCAGGCGGTGACCACCGCGACGAGGGCGAAGGCGACGACACAGGATGCAGCGCGCCGGGAAGGATGGCGTGATCTCACAGGTGCCTCCAGGGGGAGCAAACGACGTCCGCGAACCGGCCGCGGGGCGACCAGATCGCCGGGGGATGGCGCCGCGCGGACGAGCGGGGCGCGAGGGGATCGACCGCTTCGACCTCGGGGCGTAGCGGTCGCGTCAACCTGACCGACCACCGAGATGACTGCCGGGCAGCGGTCATCGCCCCGTGCCGCTGGATCCGAGCACGGGTACCGAAGGCGATGTGATGGAGGCGGTCAGGCCGGTGCGCCGACCGGCGGACCTCTGTGGACGACCACGTGGCGGAGAAGGCTGGGGAGCCGGTTGCACCCTCGACGAAACGTCGGCTGCACCCCGGTGATGGTGATCGGGCCCCGTGCCGATCCGCGACGCCGCAGACACCGGGCCAGCCTCCGCGCCACCGCGGCGGTGCGGCGTACGACTGTCCAGAGCAGCCGCTCACCCGCGGCCAGCCACCAGGCGAGGACCAGGGCGGCGAGCAGATGTGCCACGGCCATCGCCGGTCCGCCCGGAAGCAGGTCGCGCCCCGCGGACATCGCGCCTTCGGACATCGAGGCCGCGTTTCCCGGATGGCTCATGCCCGGCACCTGCGAAACCGGGGTCGGATGGCCGGCGGAAGTGGACACGCTGAACGCACAGTGCAGGCCGGCCTGGATCGAGAGAACCAGACCGACCAGCCGCCGTCGGGACATACGTTCGGAGGTCGATCCCCAGCAGACGCGGCCGGCCAGGGCCGTCCCAACCGCAGCCACCGGGATCGACGGGACCATGCCGCAGGCGATGACGTGCGCGGCTACCGCGAGGGCGGCCGCCAGACCCGCGGCGACCACGGTGCGGGTTCCACGCCCCACCGGCGTCGCGGCCCAGCTCGCCCGGACCGGCCTCGGCTCGACGGGCGCGGCCGGCGGAGCCATCGCGGCGCGCCCGGAGGAGGACCGGCGGGCGAGCGCCGTCGCCTTCACCTCAACACGCCGGTCACGTCTACGGAACGGCGTGGCCGACGTCGCCGGTCAGCATGATGCGCCGCTCCGGCTGCGCATCATGGCCGATGAACAGCTCCGGGCACCCGCAGTAGCACGTGCACAGAACGCCAGGACGTGACAGATGGTTCCGGACTCGGCCATACGGCTCCCGGGGCGGAGGCAATGATCCAACAATGTGGACTCGACCTGGCCGGTCTGCGGCTCGGAGGGCTCGTCCAGTTTCAGACCGTAAAGCCTCTACAGCTTGTCGGAGAAGCAGATTTTTTGAAATTTCTCCCGCTGGCCGGGGGGAGTAGTAACTCGACGAGGCCTGACGGATCAGAGGCGACGAAGGTTTGTCAGGACGCGGTCGAGCAGCGCCATCTCGGGCGCGCCGGTGGGCATGGTCAGTTGGGAGATGTCGACGAGCCGGTCGGCCGCCGCATCGGCGACGAGGACCCGCACGACGCCCACCGGCAGGCGCAGCGCCGCGGCGATCTCGATCACCGACTGCGGCTGCACGCACATCGCGACGATCGACTTCTGTTCCAACAGCAACGCGGGCAGTCGCGCCAGGCCGAACGGCGTCGTGGTCACCATGGCCTCGAGCGCCAGCAGGCGGGACGGCCGCGCCCGGCCGCGGGTCGCCGTGTACGGCCGGACGAGCTCCCCCGACGGCTCCACCGCGTCCCCGTTCATCCATTCACCCGCTTCCCCGAGGCCGTGGCTGTCACCGGCGGCCGGTCGGCGTCAAACGCTCTCGCGCGTGTCGGCTCGCCGCGCCGGGGTCAGCGCCTCCCGGGTGCGGGCGACGAGCACCGTCATCTCGTACCCGACCAGCCCGATGTCGCAGGTACTCGTGGCGAGCACCGCCAGGCAGGATCCCTCACCGACGGCCATGAGCAACAGCGACCCCTGCACCATCTCGACGACCGTCTGGGTCACCGAGCCGCCCTCCACGAAGTCCGCGGCCGCCAGGGTCAGGCTGAACAGCCCCGAGGCGATGGAACCGAGTTGCACCGCCCGCTCGCGGGGGAAGCCGCTGCACACCGCGAGCAGGTGACCGTCCGAGGACGCGACGATCGCATTCGCCACACCGGGCACGAAGTCGACGAAGTTGTTGATGAGCCAGTCGAGTGAGGGGATGTCCGGATCAACGTCGGTCACGGTTGTCCTCCAGGCTGCGGGTTCGAGTGGACGGGGAATCGGGGTCAGGGTTCGTTCGGGCGGGGTTTCGGCCGGGCTCAGCCGCCCCCGCCGTCGTCCTCCGCGGCGGGTCTGGTCCCCCGGGCGTGGTGGATGCCTTCGTAGAGCCGACTCAGCCGCCCGCGGATCCGCTCGGGTGCGACGCCCGGGTCGGGCATCGCCGACGACGGGGCGGCGGAGCCGAGGAACACGCTCGGGCCGGCCGGGCCGCCGGCCGACCCCGTCGGCGGACCGAGCGGGATCTGCCCCGGGATGGGCACGGTCTTCGGGGTGCGGATCGGCAGCCCGGACGCGGTGGTGGTCCGCCGCGGCCCCGCAGTCGGCCCGGCAGTCGGCCCCACACCGGGTCCGGCGCCGGGCCGGGGAGAGGACAGCCCGGGCTTCGACGCGGCGAACGGCCCCGTCCCGGCGGCCTGCTCGCGCGCCGGAACGGCGAACCGCCCCGGGTTCGCAGCCCGCGCCACGACCGACTCGGGCACCGCGACCGGTTCGGGCACCGCCGGCGGCTCAGGCACCGCCACCAGCCCGGGCCCCATGAAGGGATCGGCAGTCCCGGCCGAGCCGGGGAGCGGTCGGGAGCCGGCCAACGGTCCGGCGTCGAATACGCGGGGCGCGGCGAACGGCTCGGGGGCCCACCGCTCGACTCCGTTCACCCGGCCGGCGGCCGGGATCGCCTGGCCAGGCGCCACCGCCAGCTCATCCCGGACGAACCAGTTGAACGGCTCGGCCGACTCGTCGAGGACCGGCGACTGTAACCCGGCGGCATCGGCGAGCTGCGCCCACAGCCCGGCGGGTGGCGGTCCTGCGGGCGACACGGCGGCGGGCGATGCGGCGGCTGCGACGACGGCCCAAGCCGGATGGTGCGTCGGGGCCGGCACCGCCGGGAACGCCGGCAGGCGGGTGGCGGGCATCGCGAGGTCGGCGCCCACGTCGGACCCGTCTGGAGCGGACGGAGCGGCGGGCTCGGCGGCGGTGCCCCGAGTCGGCTCCGCGGCGGTCGACGCGTCGGCGGCGGTGGCAGTGGCGGTGGCAGTGGCGGTGGTGGCGGCGGCGGTGGCGGCGGCGGTGGCGGCGGCCGGGGCCAGTTCCGCGGCGGTCGACACCTCGGCGGGGGCGGTCGCGGTGGCCGGGGCCGGCTGGACCGCGGGCGCCGCGTCCTCGGCGGCACTCGGGTCGGGCTGCGCCGCGCCGGCATGCGCACGCCCGAGGGCCGCCCGTTCGCGTCGCCGGTCGAGCGCGGCGACGGCCTGGGCGATCGAGGGCAGCCCCGCCCCGTCCCCGGCCGGCGGCGTTGCGGCAGGTCCCCCCGCTGAGCTGCCGGTGGGCTGGTCGACACCGCCGCGGCCGGCGAGATCCGCGAGATCTGCGAGGTCCTCGTTGGTGAGATCGATGCCCCGCGGCCGGAACCACTCGCCGGTCGGCGTGTACGGGGCGAAGCCGTCCGACGCGGACTCCTCGCCGGACGCGGGGATCCGGCCGAAGCCGGGGCCCGCACCGAACGAGGACGCGTCGCTCGAGGGTGACGTGTCGCCGAAGGCGGCGGAGCCATCACCGAAGGCGACAGAGCCGCGACCAAAGGCAGCAGAGCCGTGACCAAAGGCAGCAGAGCCATCGCCGAAGGCGGGATTGCGGCCGTTGCGGACGGCGCGCCGCGGCAGCGGATCGGCGGAGCCGTCCGTGATCGTGCCGTCGATCAGGGGGGTGCCCGGATGAGGCGCCGGCGCGGCGAGGGGAGCGCGACGGGACGTGACGGGCGGGAGGTCGGCGAGCGGTGCCGGCGGCGCGCCGGGCAGGCCGAGGCGGGTCAGCTCCGCGCCGAACAGCGCCGTCCCGGGTAGCTGCTCACGCCGCGCCGGTGCGGGCGGGCGGGCCTCGGCGGCGGAGCCGGGCGCCACGAGCAGCGCCTCGGGCAGCCGCACGGAGGCCCGTACCCCGCCGGCATCCGAGCGGCTCAGCCGCACCTCGATGTCGTGGCGGTCGGCGAGCCGGGCGACGACGAACAGGCCGAGGCGCTGGGCGATGGAGAAGTCGAACAGCGGCGGGTCGGCGAGACGCTGGTTGACCGCGACGAGCTCGCGCTCGGACATCCCGAGCCCGCCGTCGTCGATGGTGATGAGCACCCCGCCGTCGTCGAGGGCGGCCGCGAGGTCGACGGACAGGTACGGCGGCGAGAACTGCGCGGCGTTCTCCAGGAGTTCGGCCACCAGGTGGACGACGTGGTTGACGGAGTCGGCGGCGATCCGCGCGTCCGGCACGTCGATGATCTGGATCCGCTCGTACTGCTCGATCTCGCCGAGGGCGGCCTGCAGCACGTCGCCGAGCGGCACCGGCCCGGCGCGGCGCCGCCCCGGCCCGGTGCCCGCGAGGACCAGCAGGTTCTCGCTGTTGCGGCGCATCCGGGTCGCGAGATGGTCGAGCCTGAACAGGTTCTCGAGCTGCAGCGGGTTCTCCTCGGCGGCCTCCAGCCGGTCGATGAGGGCGATCTGCCGCTCGATGAGGCTCTGGCTGCGCCGGGAGAGGCTGAGGAACAGGGTGTTGACGTTGCGGCGGAGGCTTGCCTGCTCCGCGGCGAGGCGCACCGCCTCCCGCTGCAGTTCGTCGAAGGTTCGCGCGACCTCGCCGATCTCGTCGCGGGAGTCGACGCCGATCGGCCGGATCGTCGTGTCGACCTGCTCCGGGTTCGCCGTCTGCAGCTCGGAGATCAGGCGCGGCAGGCGCACCTGGGCGACGTCGAGGGCGCCGCTGCGCAGGCGGCGCAGCGGGACGGTCATCGTCCGCGCGATCAGCAACGTCCACCCGATCGCGCCGACGATGATCACGAGGATGAGTGCACCGATCAGGGCGGTGCGCTGCCAGGCGTCGGAACGCAGATGCCGCGCGGAGTGGGTGACGTTGTCGAGCAGGTCGGACTCGACGGTGCGCAGCAGTTCGATGTGGGTCGTGCTGGCCGCGAACCACTGGTCGGGATCGATGTCGAGGTCGGTCAGCCGCTGGCGCTGGATGGCCCGTTCGGAGATGCGCTTGACCGTCAGCACCGCCTGACCGTTGACGATCTGGTCGAAGCGGGCGCGGTCGTCGGGGCGGGCGGCGGCGCGGAAGCCGTCCTGTGCCGCCTGCTCCTGGGCGAGCAGCCCGGCGAGCCGATCGGAGGCGCCGAAGGCGAATTGCTGCGCGAAGCTCGTGGCGAACAGCTCGCCGCGGATCTCGGAGTCGATCTCCTTCAGCGTCGACACGTCGTTGAGGACGGTCGCGGCGTAACGCAGGTCCTCGTCGTCACGGTCCTGCCCGATGCGGTCGTCGAGGCCGAGCAGGTCGGTGATCGTGGTCGAGTACTGATGGAAGATCGCATCCGTGGACAGGCCGCCGGTCTGCACGGACCGGCGCAGCGCGGGCAGCCCGGCGAGGTCGCCCTCAACCCGGTCGGCCACCCGCCCGGTGCCGGCGCCGAGGTCGCCGACGGAGGAGCGCAGGGTGCCGCGGAACCTGCCCACGGCCGCGTCGACGGCCCGCTGCTGGCCGTCGAGCCGGCCGGTGAGCGAGGTCTCCGGATCCGTGCCGCGGCCGCTGCTGATGAACCCGGCCGCGAGGTCACGTTCCAACTGGAGCTCGTGCACCGTCGCCGTGACGTCGCGGCCGAGCTTCGCCGCGGTCACGTCGCGGCCGTAGCTGGCGGCGTTGGACAGCCAGGTCGTGCCCGAGAGGATCCCGAGCGCCAGGAACGCCGCCGTGGGCACGGCCAGCGCGGCGAAGAGCTTCCCGCGCACGGGCAGGTCGCGCAGGCTCACCCGTCGGCGCCGCCGCGGCCGGGCACGCCGGCCACCCGTCCCCGGACCGCCGGGGCCGGCCGATGGCGGCGCGGAGCGAGCCGGGCCGGGCCTGGGCCCGGGCCCGGAGCTGGGGCTGGGGGCGGGGCTGGGACCGGGGGCCAGCGGACCGGTGGCGGCGGTCATCGCGCCCGCCGCGGCACCTGGGCGGGCGGCGACGGGCCGCGCACGGCCGCCGGCGCCATCCCGGCCCCGGTCGAGACCCTGCACCACACCCGGACCCTGAACCCCGTCTGGACCCTGAACCCCGGCGAGATCCCGGCCCCCGTCGAGGACCCCGCGGGAGGTGTCCGGCGGCTCTCCCGTCACGTCCCGCCCCTTTCTGGCTCGATCACGCGCCCCGTACCTCTCCGCCTCTCGAACGCCCGAATCCCGACCCCGGAACCCCGGGCGGCGCCTGGGGAGCGCCGCCCCTGCGCGGGGCCCTGCGCACCCGACCGCATGACGGTCAGCGTCGCCGCGGCTGGCGAACCAAAAGGCTATTTGCGCACCGGACACGACTGCCAGCGGGGTCACTTGACGAACGGGCGCGCAATCGTCCGGGATGAGCCAACCCCGCTGCGCTTGACCGGCGTCAAACCACTAGTGTCGTCGCGGTCGCTGTAGCTTTCACCCCTCACTCCAGCCGGGCGCACGGGGAGCGTGATGATCCACGGTTTTCGAAGGGCGGGCGCGGCGGGTGTTGCGCTGCTCTGCATCGCCGCACTCGCGGGCTGCGGCGGTGGCGACAATCCCGGGCCGCCCGCGGTTTCCGGCGAGGTCAAGATCGGCCTTCTCGCCCCGTTGACGGGTGGGAACACGGAAGCCGGCCGTGACGCCCAACGGGGAGCGGAACTCGCCAGCCGTCTCATCAACACCGGAGAAGACTGGTCCGGATACTCGGCCGGGCGAATCTGGGGGCCCGCCGGTCACGCCCGACTATCGATTGTGACGTTGGACACGAAAAGCGACCGCCAACGCGCGGCGGACGGTACGTCGACCCTGGTGAACGACGACGGCGTGGCCGGCATCGTCGGTGCGTTCGGCGCCGAGGCCACTTTGGACGCCAGCCAGCGGGCCGAGCGACTGCAGACCCCGTTCCTCAGCGGCGACGCCGCGTTCACGGCACTCACCGAGCGCGGGCTGAGCTGGTTCTTCCGGGCCGGACCCGACGCCGCGGACTACGGCGGCGCCTTCCTGTCCCTGCTGCACAACGCCGAACAGCCTGGCCAGGAGCGTCGACGGGTGGCTGTGCTCTACAGCAACGACGCGACCGGCACCGACCTGAACTCGATCATCGCCGAGTACGGCGAGGAGGCCGGCTACCAGATCGTGGCGAGCGCGCCCTACGAACCCGGTGACACCGATCCCACCGCCGCGGTGGGGGCGATCCAGACCGCCGCGCCCGACGTCGTCCTGGTGGCGACGGCCTCCGGCGCGGGGGAAAGGCTCGGAAACGCGTTCCAGGCCACCGGGTATACGCCGCCTGCCGTCGTCGTTTACGGCGCCCCCGCGGACGCCGCCCGGCTCGCCGCAATCCCCGGGTTCGCGGGCCGGGTGAGCAGGCAGGTTCCGTGGTCGCTGCCCATCACCCGCGCCAACCCGCTCGCCGCGGCGGTCACCGAACGTTATCAGCACGACTTCGGGGCGGCGATGACGGCGGAGGCGGCAACCGCCTTCACCGCGGTGGCAATCTATGCCCAGGCAATCGAGGACGCCGACAGTTCCGCACGGGAACGGATACGCTCCGCACTTGTCGCGATCGATCTCCCGGGGGCCGCGACCATCATGCCGTGGAACGGTGTCCGTTTCGACGGAACCCACCAGAACACACTTTCCGCAACGGCCGTCGAACAGGACACCGATGGAACCTTCGCCGTCGTCTATCCGCGCGACCTGGCCACAACATCGGTCAATTGGCCGCCGCCGGGAAGCCCCGCACCGACCACCCTCTCCTCGGCCGGATCGGGAACACGGGCGGCATCCACCGGAGCACGGAACGGTTAGGCCCACGGGTCATGCGGCATCATATTTGGACATACAGCAACGAATCGCGCGAGGCCGGCCCAGGCGGGGAGGCCGGGGCGGTCCAGGACGTCGGGACGGTCCAGGAGATCGGGGCAGCGGGCGGAGCGGCGGGCGACCTCCCGCCGACGCTGGTGACGTTCACCGGCGTCGAGAAGCGCTACCCGGACGGCACCCAGGCCCTCGCTCCGGTCGACCTGGCGGTCCGTGACGGCGAGTTCGTGAGCATCGTCGGCGCGTCCGGCTGCGGCAAGAGCACCCTGCTGCGGCTGGCGTCCGGCCTGACCGAGGCCACCGCCGGCACGGTGTCGCCGTCGACCGACCGGATCAGCTACGTCTTCCAGGATCCGACCCTGCTGCCCTGGCGCAGCGTGCGGCGCAACGTGGAGACGCTGGCCGAGCTGACCGGCGTGCCCCGCGCCGAGTACCGGCCGCGGGCCGCCGAGGTCATCGATCTGGTGGGGCTCGGCGGGTTCGAGCGGCACCGGCCCCGCTCGCTGTCCGGCGGGATGCGGATGCGGGTGTCCCTCGCCCGCTCGCTGGTGCTCNCCCCCGNCCTGTTCCTGCTGGACGAGCCGTTCGGCGCCCTCGACGAGATCTCCCGGGAGCGCCTCGGCGGCGAGCTGCTGCGACTGTTCGAGCTGCGCCGCTTCGGTGCCGCTCTGTTCGTCACCCACTCGGTCGCGGAGGCGGTGTTCCTGTCGACCCGGGTCCTGGTGATGTCGCCGCGCCCCGGCCGGGTGGTCGCCGAATTCACCGTCCCGTTCGGCTTTCCGCGCCCGGCGGAGCTGCGCTTTCGGGACGACTTCACCCACCTGACCGCCGCGGTCTCGCGCTGCCTGCGCGCCGGGGAGCCCGCGTGAGTGCGCCGGGGGTCGTCGGCGGGCCGACGACCCCCGGTCAGGGAGGCGGACCCGTGCCCGCGCCCGACGGACGGCGCGGCGCGGGCCGGATGGCGGCCCTGGTCCGCGGCGGGAGCCGGGCGCTGCGCACGGGACGGCCACGGGCGACCTGGCGCGACCGCCTCGCCCCGCTCGTCCTGTTCGCGGTCATCATCGGCGTCTGGTACTTCGTGAGCCTCGTGGTGCTCGACCGGGACCGCCGGTTCCTGCTGCCCAGTCCCGACTCGGTCGTCCGCGTCGCCTTCCTCGACGGCCACAACCTCGCGCAGCTTCTGCGGGCGCTGTGGCTGTCGACGTCGGTGGCGCTCATCGGCCTCGGGGTGTCGATCGGGCTGGGCATGGCCGTGGCGATCGCGATGAGCCAGGCCCGGTGGATCGAGAAGTCGGTGTACCCGTACGCGGTGATCCTGCAGACCATCCCCACCCTGGCGATGGTGCCGCTGATCGGCTTCTGGTTCGGCTACGGCTTCCTCAGCCGGGTGATCGTCTGCGTCCTCATCGCCCTGTTCCCGGTGATCAGCAGCACGCTGTTCGGCCTGCGGTCGGTCGACCAGAGCATGCTCGACCTGTTCCGGCTGCACCGCATCCCCCGCTGGCGCCGGCTGGTGTCGTTGCAGCTCCCGGCCGCGATGCCGGCGACGTTCGCCGGATTCCAGGTCTCCGCCGGGCTGTCCGTCGTGGGGGCGGTCGTCGGCGACTTCTTCTTCAAGCAGGGCAAGCCGGGGATCGGCGTCCTGATCGATCTTTACCGGGCGCGACTGCTCTCCCAGCAGCTGTTCGGCGCGGTCATCCTCGCCTCGCTGCTGGGAGTCGTCGTGTTCACGTTCTTCGGCTGGCTGAGCCGGCTGGTCACCGGTCGCTGGTACGCCGCCGAGACGCCCTGACGCCGCGGGTGGCCGCGTCCGTCGATCCCGGCGGCACCGGCGGCCCGCGGAGCTGTGTCACACCCGGCCCGCGGGGGGTTCCACGAGCCCGGGGGTCTTCACGAGAAGGAGCAACATGGGACGTTTCCGACGAGGAGCCGCCGTCGCCTTCGGCACGGCGCTCGCCCTGACCCTGACGGCGTGCAGCGGGGACTCCGGCGGCGGGTCCGCCGCCGGGTCCACCGGCGGGGGGTCCACCTCCGCGGCGCCGGCCGTCGCGTCCGGCGGCGCACTCGACCTGACCGGCGCCTGCCCCGCCACCGTCGTGGTCCAGACCGACTGGTTCGCCGAGTCCGAGTACGGATTCCTGTACAACCTGATCGGACCGGACGCGAAGGTCGACACCGGCAAGAAGCGGATCACCGGCTCCCTCGTCTCCGGCGGCAAGGACACCGGGGTCAACATCGAGGTCCGGTTCGGCGGCGCGGCCATCGGGTACGAGCAGGTCAGCGCCCAGATGTACGTGGACAAGTCGATCAATCTGGGGATCGTCTCCACGGATGAGGCCATCCAGAACTCGGCCTCCCAGCCGACCAGGGCGGTGTTCGCGCCGTTCGAGGTGGCCCCCATGATGATCATGTGGGACAAGAGCAAGCATCCGAACTTCACGACGCTGGTCGACATCGGGCAGACCGACACCAAGGTCCTCTACTACGAGACCGACGCCTACATGCAGTACCTGCTCGGCGCCGGCATCCTGCGCCAGGGCCAGGTCGACGGCAGCTACGACGGCTCCCCGTCACGCTGGGTCGCCGAGGACGGCAAGATCGCCGAGGCCGGCTTCGCCACCTCGGAGCCCTACATCTACAAGCACGAGCTCGGTGACGGGCACAGCTACGACGTCAACCTCCAGCTCGTCAACGACACCGGCTACCCGGTGTACGGCCAGGCCCTGTCGGTCCGCACCGGCGACGAGGCGAAGCTCGCCCCGTGCCTGAAGAAGCTGGTGCCGATCGTGCAGCGCTCGCAGGTCGACTTCCTCGCCCACCCGCAGACGGCGAACGGGCTCATCATCAAGGCGGTCAAGGCGGACGCCGCCTCGGTGTGGAACTACTCGCCGGGGCTCGCCGCGTACGCCGTGCAGACGATGAAGGACCGCGGGCTGGTCTCCAACGGGTCGAACGCGACGATCGGCGACATGGAGCAGAGCCGGGTCAACCGGATGATCCAGATCCTGACCCCGATCTACGCCGGCCAGAAGAAGCCGGTGCGCAGCGGACTCACCCCCGCCAGCCTGTTCACCAACCAGTACATCGACAAGACCATAGGCCTGAAGTGACTGATCCCGCCGCCGTCGAGCCGACCACCTTCGTACTGCGGGCCCGGCATGTGCTGACCATGGGCGCGGCCGGGCACGTGCGCGACGGTGCGGTCGCGGTGGTCGACGGGCGCATCGCCGCGGTCGACGGGTACGCCGCGATCGCGGCGCGGTTCGCGGACCTACCGGTCCTCGGCGACGGCGGCGGGATCCTCACCCCCGGCTTCGTGAGCTGCCACGGGCACTTCTCGGAGGGCCTGGTCACCGGCATCGGGGAGACCCACACGCTGTGGGAGTGGTTCGTCCACGTGGTCGAGCCGATCGAGGCGCACCTGACCCGGGACATGGCCTACGTGGGCACCCTGCTCAAGGCGACCGAGATGGCCCTGTCGGGGGTGACGACGGTCGGGGACATGTTCTGCTCCGCGCCGGGCACCCCGGCGATCACCCCCGGGATCGTCGACGCGCTCGACGTCGTCGGGCTGCGCGGGGACGTCTCGTTCGGCCCGGCGGACGTCCCGCACGGCTACCCGGTCGACCGGATCGTCGCCGAGCACCACGCACTCGCCCAGGCCGCGGCGGCCTCCCGACGCACCCGGTTCCGGGTCGGCCTGGCCACCATCCCGTCCAGCAGCGACACGCTGCTCGCGGCCACGCGGTCGCTGCTGGCCGAGACGGACCGGCTGCACGTCCACCTGCACGAGGTGCGGGAGGAGGTGACGGCGTCGCGCACGGCCCGCGGGGCCAGCTCCATCGAGGTCGCCGCCCGCCTCGGCCTGCTCGACGCGCAGACCGTCGCCGCGCACTGCGTCTGGCTCTCCGACGACGACGTCGCGTTGCTGCGCCGGCACGCGGTCGCCGTGGCGCACTGCCCGGTGTCGAACATGATCCTGGCCAGCGGGGTATGCCAGGTGCCGCGGCTGCTGCGGGACTCGGTGCCCGTCGGCCTCGGGGTGGACGGCGCCGCCAGCAACGACAGCCAGGACATGCTGGCGACCGTCAAGACCGCGGCCCTGTTGCAGAAGGTGCACCACCAGCAGGCCGACGTCCTGACCGCGCCGGCGGTGCTGCGGATGGCGACCCTCGGCGGTGCCCGCGCGCTCGGCCTCGACGACACCGTCGGCAGCCTGGATGTGGGCAAGGCCGCCGACCTGGTGCTGTTCGCCGAGGCGAGCCCGTCGATGGCGTTCGTGCACGACCCCTACCAGGCCGTCGTGTACTGCGCGGGTACGCGGGACATCGCCGGCGTGTGGGTCGACGGCGAACGGATCGTCGCCGGCGCGCAGATCCTCACCGCCGACGTCCCCGCGATCCTGCCGCACGCCCGCGAGCTCGCGGTCGAACTCGCCACCCGCGCCGGCCTCGCCTCGGAACTCGCCGTCACCTAGACACTCCTGGACAAGCAGGTCCTTCGCACAGTTGCGGCGCGCGTTGCGGTGCGACACGCACGGCCTACAGGGTTCAGACCGTGCAGCACGCACCGCAACCGCCGGCTGGTCGCCCGCCGGGCTGCTGTGCACTTCTCGTGGGGCTGCGGGAACCGGACGGCGCCGGGCGGACACATAACCGGTATGGGGCAGCGATGACGGGTGAGTCCGAGTCGGACGAGGCACTGCTGGCGCGGGCCGCCCGCGGGGACGGCGCGGCGTTCGGGCGGCTGTTCAGGGCGCATGCGGGCGTCGTGCACTCGTACTGCTTCCACCGTCTCGGGTCGTGGGGCGAGGCTGAGGACGCGACGTCGGTGGTCTTCCTGGAGGCGTGGCGGCGGCGGTCCGACGCGGTGGTGGTGTCGGGGTCGTTGCGGTCCTGGCTGCTCGGTGTCGCGACGAACGTGATGCGCAACCAGCGGCGCGCCGCCCGTCGGTACGACGCGGCGCTGTACCGGCTGCCGCCGGCGCGCGCGGAGCCGGACCATGCCGACGACGTCGTATCGCGGCTGGATGACGAGCGGCGGATGCGGGCGGTCCTGGACGAGCTCGCGGTGCTGGATCGCGGGATGCGGGAGGCCGTCGTACTGGTGGCGATGGAGGGTCTGACCTATGCGGAGGCCGCGGTGGCGCTTGGTATCCCGGTGGGGACGGTGCGGTCACGGTTGGCGCGGGCGCGCGGCCGGCTGAAAAAGGTGCGGACGGCGGCTGACTCCTGGGATCTCCCTGCCGGTGTAGCCGGTCCGACGGGAGACCTACCCGGTCAGGAAATGGCGCGAGATGTCTGATCTGGAGTTTGGGCAACTTCCGCCGCCGCGGTCGATTCCCGGGGAGCGGCTGGAGCAGCGTCGGATTCTGCTCGAACGTTACGTCGCCGCTTCGCTGCGGTCGTCGCCGAAACGGTGGTGGCGGCGACGGCGGGTGCTGCTCCCGGGCACTGTGGTGGTCGTCACCTGCCTAGCCGCGGCCGGCTGGGGCCTGCGACCGGGTGGCCTGGCCGACCGGGCGAGCGCCGTTGGTTGCTATTCCGCCGTCAGCCTTCAGAGCGATACCGCTGTCATCGGTGGTGCTGCCGCGGCCGATCCTGTCGGTGCCTGTCTCGAGATGTGGCGGCGCTCCGGGCTCGAGTCTGGTGGCGATGCAGCCGCCTGCCTGCGCGACGACGGGGGAATCGCCGTGTTCCCGCGCAAGGACGCCTGCGGATCCCTGGGACTGCGACCGTTCGCGGGTGTTTCTGACCTGGGGCGGCGGTTCGCCGCCTTCCAGCACGACGCGGTCAGCCTGGTAGCGGCGGATCGCTGCCGTCCTCGCGCGGAGATCGTGGCCGATCTCCGGCGAGCACTGGATTCCTACGGGTTTTCCTCATGGTCGGTCGACGACAGCGGATTCGGCCGGCCATGGGCGCGCGGTCTGCCCTGCGCCAGCCTCGCCATCGACCACGACCGGTCAGCCGTGGTCGTCGTGCCGTTTCCCGATCTCCGCCAGAAATGAGGGTGGGGGTGGTCGGCTCCCCTCGGGCGACCACCACCCAGCAGCCCTTCCAGGGTCCAGGGGTGAGGGTCACGGGGTGAGGTCGGCGACGAGGACGGGGTCGAGGCCGCCGGGGGTGCCGTCCGGCTCGGTCTTCGACACGGTCAGGCGCGCGGTGCGGCCCTCGAGCTCCAGCACGGCGAGCTGGCTGTCGAACCAGGGGCCGTCGGTCACCGTCCAGCGCAGCGCCCGCCGGGGCACGCCGGCGAGTCGCGCGACCGCCCCCGACGCCACGGCGAACGGGGTCCGGCGGGACAGGGCGTCGATCCGGCGGATCCCGGGGCCGAGCGGGTTGCGGAACGGCGAGCAGACCGCCTGCCACACCGGCACGTCGACCCCGGCCGGCCCGACCTTCGACAGGTCGGCTCGGGCGAGGTAGGCGTGGTGCACGTCGCCCGACAGCACGACGACGCTGGCCGGGGCGGGGCCGTGCTCGCCGGCGCTGACGGCGCGCAGCAGCTCCGTCATCGCGTCGAAGGACGCGCCGAACGCCGCCCAGTGTTCGAGATCGAGCGCCTGGCGCAGCCGCTCGGCCACCTCGGCGGCGCGGCGGCCCCACCGGCCCGCCGCGATCTGCTCGTTGGCCGCCTCGACGTTGTGGATCAGCGGGCTGAGCAGGTACGGCACCGACGTGCCGAGCAGCAGATGGTCGACCTCGCCGGTGTGCTCGGTCTGCCGGCACACCCAGGCCCACTCGGCGGCGTCGACCATCGCCCGCGTGCCGTCCGCCGCGACGACCCGCGTCGCCCGCGAGTCGATCACGACCAGCCGGGTCCGGCCCAGATCCCAGCGGAAGCTCCACCGCACCGACCGCTCCCGCGGTTCGACGACGCCCAGGTCGGCCTCGGCCTGGGCGTCGACCTCGGCCTGCTCGGGCTCGGTGGGGTCCGTGGGGTGGGGGTCCGTGGGGTGGGGGTGGTCGGGGACGGCTCGGTCGGCGTCGGCGTCGGAACGCCGGGCGAAGGCGCGCAGCAGGTCCTCCGCGGACGGGCCGGGGCCGCTGAGGCCGTCTGGGCCGGGTTGGCCGGCCGCGATGACGGCTCGGTGAACCGGATCGCGGTCACGCTCGTCCGGTGTCAGGTTGCCCAGGTGCTGGTACAGCCAGTAGGCCATGATCCCGCCGGTGATCCGCGCGTCCCACCAGGGCTCGGTCCTGATCTGCGCGCGCCACGCCGCGGAGATGTTCCAGTCGTCGCGCACGTCGTGATCATCGAAAATCATGGCGGTGGGGACCGTGGACAGCAGCCAGCGGATCTCCGGCTGCGACCAGGCCTCCTGGTAGAGCCAGGTGTACTCCTCGAAGTCGGCGATCTCCTCCCCCGGGGGAGCGGTGACGTCGCGTCGCCGCCGGATCCGCGCGGCGGTCTGCGGGGAGACGTGGTCGGCGTAGACCTGGTCGCCCAGCAGCAGCAGGGCGCCGGGCCAGGTGGCGGGGTCGCGGGTGGGCAGCTCCAGCGCGAGCGCGTGCAGCGCGTCCGTGCCCAGGCCCTGGCTGTCGTCGTCGGCGTTCAGGGTGTACGGCGGCTCCTGCGGCGCGGTGACCCGGCAGGAGCCGAAGACGATGCGCACCGGTTCGCCGCCGCCGACCGGCCGCAGCAGGCTCGGGGGCGCCCCGGGCTCGGGCCACACCCGCAGGGGAGGCGCCGCGGCCCCGGCCAGCCACACCTCGTACGGAACCGGCTCCCCGGGCACAAGACCGTCCGCGACGATTAGGCCGTAGTGGTGCCCGGCCACCTCGAACGTCGACGCGCGGCCCGCGACCCGTCCGAGTGGACCAGGGTCGCCCGGACCCGGGTCCCCCTCTCCCTCGCCCACCACCTGCGGCGGAAGGGCGACCAGCACCTCGCACGCGGCGTCGGTCTCCACCCAGACGGCGACGCGGGAGACGTCCGGGTGGCGTTGGATGGGGCCAAGGAGGAGTCCAGCCATCCTTCTACTGTCGCCCGTCCCGGCCGTCCCACCGGTGGCGGGTGCGCTCCAGATCAGCAATCATGAATACCAGCGCCATTTCGGCCGGCCGGGCGCAGACAACGGGGCGTCGCGCTGCTAGCGTCGTCAACTGTGAGGTCACACGTCGGACATCGGGGACGGTTTCGCGCCGCCGTGCGATGTTCCGTGGGGTGCCCGGACTCCGGCGTCCCGGCCGTCCGCCGGCCTCGCGGCGCCGCCCCCGTCGTGGCGTCCTCCGGTCGCTGACCGGGCCCTTTCGCCGCGACCGTTCGTCGGCATCCCGCCCACCAGCCCTGGCCGCGCCGGCTCCGGTGACCGCCGTGGCCCGCGTCCGGCCACGGGCCGCCGCATACCCAGGTCACGTCCGCGTCACAACCGCGTCACGTCCCTGACGGTGGACGGCGGCCCGCCAAGCCCGGCATCATGCCGCCCGCACCCGACGCCCCACCGCAGGCGACGACCCACCGCAGGCGACGACCCACCGTCGGCGACGACCCACCGTCGGCGACGTTCCNCCCGCCGGCGGCGTTCCACCACAGCCGATGTTCCACCACAGCCAATGCCGCAACGCGGCCACAGCGCAGTGCAGCCGCACCACACCGACACGGGGAGAGTCACCCAATGAGTGCCGAGAGCTGGTCGTTCGAGACTCAGCAGATCCACGCGGGCGCGCAGCCCGACCCGACGACCGGCGCCAGGGCGGTGCCGATCTACCAGACGACGAGCTACGTCTTCCGCGACACCGACCACGCGGCCGCCCTGTTCGCGCTCGGCGAGCCCGGCAACATCTACACCCGGATCGGGAACCCGACGCAGGACGTGTTCGAGCAGCGCATCACCGCCCTGGAGGGCGGCGTCGGGGCGCTGGCGCTCGCGTCCGGGCAGGCCGCCGAGACGCTGGCGATCCTCAACCTCGCCGAGGCCGGCGACCACGTGGTGTCGTCGTCCAGCCTGTACGGCGGGACGTACAACCTGTTCCACTACACGCTGCCGAAGCTCGGCATCGAGGTCACCTTCATCGCGGACCCGGACGACCTGGAGGAATGGCGCGACGCCGTCCGCCCGAACACGAAGGCGTTCTACGGCGAGACGATCGGCAACCCGCGCGGCGACGTCCTCGACACCGCCGGGGTGTCCGAGGTCGCCCACGCCCACGGCATCCCGCTCATCATCGACAACACACTGGCCACCCCGTACCTGTACCGCCCGCTGGAGCACGGCGCGGACATCGTCGTGCACTCGGCGACGAAGTTCATCGGCGGCCACGGCACGGCGATCGGCGGCGTCATCGTCGACGGCGGCCGGTTCGACTTCGGCGCGTCCGGCCGGTTCGCGAACTTCACCACGCCCGACCCGAGCTACCACGGACTGGTCTACTGGGAGGCGCTCGGCCACGGCTCCTACATCGCCAAGGCCCGCGTGCAGCTCCTGCGCGACATCGGCGCCTCGATCTCCCCGTTCACCTCGTTCCTGCTGCTGCAGGGGCTGGAGACGCTGTCGCTGCGGGTCGAGCGGCACACCGCGAACGCCCAGCGGGTGGCCGAGTGGCTCGAGGCGCGCGACGAGGTGAGCTGGGTGACCTATCCCGGGCTGCCGTCGTCGAAGTGGTACTCCCGGGCGCAGCAGGTGCTGCCCCGCGGCGCGGGGGCGATCCTGTCGTTCGGCATCGCCGGCGGGGCCGCGGCCGGGCGGAAGTTCGTCGAGGGAGTCGAGCTGTTCAGTCACCTGGCCAACGTCGGCGACGCGCGCTCGCTGATCATCCACCCGGCGACGACGACACACTCCCAGCTCACCGAGGCCGAGCAGGCCGCGACCGGGGTCACCCCCGACCTGATCCGGCTGTCGGTCGGCATCGAGGGGATCGACGACATCCTCGCCGACCTCGACGCGGGGTTCCGTGCCGCCAAGAGCTGAGCCGGGGGGCGCCGGTCCGGCCCCGCCGACCGGACCGGCGCCGCCACCGGCCTCCCCCGGCCCGGCCTCCCCCGGCCCGGCCTCCCCCGATCCGACCACGGCCGATCCACGTGGCGGCGTGCCGGCGGGTGACCGGGCACCGGCCGTCTCCGGGGCGTGGCGGGCGGGCGTCGACCCGGTCGGGCGGCGGCGGTTCGCCGAGCTGCCCGGCCCGCTGCGCCTGGAGCGCGGCGGGGTGCTGCCGGGGGTGCGGGTGGCGTACGAGACCTGGGGGCGCCTGGACGCCGCGGCCAGCAACGCGGTGCTGGTCCTGCACGCGCTCACCGGGGACAGCCACGCCGCCGGTCCCGCCNAACCGGGCCATCCGAGCGCGGGCTGGTGGGATGGGCTGATCGGGCCGGGCCGGGCGCTCGACACCGAGCGGCTGTTCGTCGTCAGCCCCAACGTCCTGGGCGGCTGCCAGGGCACGACCGGTCCGGCCACCACCGCACCGGACGGCCATCCCTGGGGCGGTCGCTGGCCCGAGATCACCATCGCCGATCAGGTCTCCGCCGAGGTGGCGGTCGCCGACGCCCTGGGCGTGCGGCGCTGGGCAGCGGTGGTCGGCGGGTCGATGGGCGGGATGCGGGCGTTGGAGTGGGCCGTCGGCCATCCCGACCGGGTCGGGCGGGTCGTGGTGCTGGCCTGCGGCGCCACCGCGACGGCGGAGCAGATCGGGCTGTACGCGGTGCAGGTGCGCGCGATCATCGACGACCCGGGCTGGCACGGCGGCGACTACCACCGCCTGCCGGCGGCGCAGGGGCCCGCCGCGGGGATGGGCCTGGCCCGCCGGATGGCCCAGATCAGCTACCGCAGCGAGGAGGAGCTGGAGGACCGCTTCGCCACCCGGACCCGCCCGGACGGGCAGTTCGAGGTGGCCTCCTACCTCGACCATCACGCCGGCAAGCTGGCCCGTCGGTTCGACGCCGGCACCTACGTCGCCCTGACCCGGGCGATGATGACTCAGGACGTCGGACGGGGCCGCGGCGGGTTCGCCGCGGCGCTGCGCGCCTGCCCGGTGCCGTTCACCGTCGCGGGCGTCGACTCCGACCGGCTCTACCCGCTGCGGCTGCAGCAGGAGATCGCCGTGTTCACCGGCGCGCCGCTGCGCGTCATCCACTCCCGCAGCGGTCACGACGGCTTCCTCACGGAGACCGACCAGGTCGCCGCGCTCGTCCGCGAGGCGCTCGGGGCGCTGCGCGGCGGCGACTCTCCGACCGGGTCACCCGGCTCGTCACCTTAGGCGTGTAAGACCTCCATCATGGTGACTCCCTTCACCGGACCGGCCGGTGCCGTCCGTCCGGGCGGGCTGTTCGCGGCCATCCGCGCGACCCTGCCGAGCCTCGTGCCGAGCGAGCAACGGGTGGCCGAGGTGTGCCTGGCCCGTCCGGGGGAGGTGGTGGAGTGGTCCGCGGCCCAGCTTGCGGAGGCGGCGGGGACGTCGGCGGCCACCGTGGTGCGGGCCTGCCAGTCGCTGGGCTTCCGCGGGTTCCAGCACTTCCGGGTGGAGCTGGCCCGCGAGGCCGGGGCGGCGGCACTGCGCGGCGAGGTCGGCCGCGCCGGCGCCGGGGACCCGGTCGAGCGGCTGGTCGACACCGTGTTCGAGGCGGCGGCGAAGGTGCTCGCCGACGCGTTGGGACCGTTGGACCGCGCGTGCCTCACCCCGGCGGTCGACCTGCTGGACTCCGCCGGGCGGCTGCTCATCGTCGGCAACGGCGGTTCGGGGCCCGTCGCCCAGGATGCGGCGCTGCGCTTCCTGAGCATCGGCCGTCCGGCGGAGGCGCCGGGTGATTCGATCATCCAGGAGATCACGGCCCGGCTGCTCGCCCCCACCGACGTCTGCCTGGTCATCACCTCGTCCGGCGCGAACGAGCCGACGCTGCGCGCCGCCGAGGCCGCCCGCACCGCCGGGGCCGCGGTCGTCGGGATCACCAGTTACACGTCGGGCCCGCTGGCCGAGATCGCCGACATCACCCTCGTCGTCGGGACGCCCGACTGGCCGGTCGGCACGGACACGATCGCGAGCCGGCTGGCGTCGCTGCTGCTGCTCAACGCGCTGCAGCTTGCCGTCGGGCTGCGCCGGGAGAACGACCCGCAACGAGCGTCATCCCTGGTCCCGGACGTCCTCGGCCACTCCGTGCGGGCCGAGCCGGCGAGTCCGCCGGAGCCGGCGGGGACCGAGCACGGCGACGGGCCTCGGCGGCGGTAGGCACTCGGCGGTCGCTCCTCCGGGGGCGGATACCCGACGGTGGGGATCCGACTGCAGGTACACAGCCCACAGATCTTCTCACTTTCGGTAACAGACGACGACGGCACAATCGGCGCCTTGACCAGGTCGAATGGCACCCCTCGCCACCAGAAGCCAGAGAGAACCGTTGCGATAAGTGACCACCGTCCGTTTCCCGTCCGTCGAAGACCGTTCATCTCGGTATTCGACGCTGCCCAGGTAACAGGAAACCGGGAGCAGCCCCGCCCCCGGAACGGACGTTACCTGGAGTGCTGGTGGCAGAGATCCGGATCGAGGGCCTGACGAGGACCTTCGGCGATGTCCGCGCCGTCGACGACATCTCCCTCGAGGTGGCCGACGGCGACTTCCTCGTGCTGCTGGGCCCGAGCGGATGCGGGAAGACGACGCTGCTGCGGATGATCGCGGGCCTGCTGGAGCCGAGCGAGGGCCGCATCCTGCTCGGCGAACGCGACATCACCCACCTGCCGGCCCGCCAACGCGACCTCGCGATGGTGTTCCAGAGCTACGCGCTCTACCCGCACCTGTCCGTCGAACGCAACATCGGTTTCCCACTGCGGGCCGCCCGCGTGCCCCGGGCCGAGATCCGCCGCCGGGTCCGCGAGGTCGCCGGGCAGCTCGAACTCGACCACCTGCTCGCCCGCCGACCCCGCGAGCTGTCCGGTGGCCAGCGCCAGCGGGTCGCCCTCGGCCGGGCGCTGGTCCGCGACCCGCAGGCGTTCCTCATGGACGAGCCGCTGTCCAACCTCGACGCCAAGCTGCGCACCGCGACCCGTACCGAGCTCACCGCCCTGCATCGCCGGCTCGGACGCACCTTCGTCTACGTCACCCATGACCAGGTCGAGGCGATGTCGATGGCCACCCGCGTGGCGCTGCTCAGCGGCGGCCGGGTGGAGCAGGTCGGCACGCCGACGGAGGTGTACGACACCCCGGCGTCCGTGTTCGTCGCGGGCTTCCTCGGCGCGCCGCCGATGAACCTGCTGGCGGCCCGCATCGAGGCGGACGGCCCGATGCTGACGGTGCAGGCACCGGGGCTGCGCCTCCCCCTGTGGCCGGGCACGGCGCCGGACCGCGACGTGACCCTCGGCCTCCGGCCCGAGAGCCTGCGCCGGATCCCGGCCGGCGACGCCACCGCGCGAGACCACCCCGGTGTGGAGATCGAGGGTGTCGTCACCGCGATCGAGAACCTGGGCAGCGAGGAGGTGGCCTGGTGCGATGTGCACGGGCAGCCGGTGGCGCTACGCGGTCCGCGGCCGATCGGACTCGCGGTCGGTGACCGGACCCGGCTCGGCGTCGACCCGGCCCGCGTCCACCTGTTCGACCGGGCCAGCGGACGCCGCCTGACCTGGCAGCAGCCGGCCAGCCGGCCCGCGGTGCCGGTCGCCCTCGCCGCCGGGACGCCGGCTCCCCCCGATCCGACCACCGCGACTCCGACCACCGCGACTCCGACCACCGCCGGCGTCTGACCCGCCACACCCGCCACACCCGAGCCACCCGAGCCACCCGCCACACCCGAGCCAAGGCCCACTCGATCCCCCAGGGAGCATGCCCGTGGCCCGACCACGCCTGCTGCGCGCCGCGGCTGGCCTCGTGCTGATCGCCGCGCTGGCCTCCGCGTGTGCGACGTCCTCGTCCACGCCGTCCAGCGCGGCCGCCGGCGCCAGCGCCGGCTCGACCGCGACGATCCCCGAACTCGCCCCGGATCAGAAGGTCTCCATCGTCTTCGAGAGCTACAACCTCACCAGCACGGGCACCTGGAAGCCGGTCATCGAGGGACTGCTGCACGACTTCGAGGCCGCGCATCCCAACATCACCGTCAAGGGCCAGCCGCCGCAGGGCACCACGCCGAACGGCGACTACACCAGCAGCGTGAAGAACCAGGTACTGGCCGGTCACCCGCCGGACGTCGCCCAGGTCACGTTCGACGCGCTGCGGTTTGCCGCCGGCAGCCTCGGCGCCCAGCCGCTGGACACCCTGGTCGGACGGGACGCCGTGCAGGCCAACTTCGGCGGCACCCACCCGTTCGCCCCCACGGCTCGCCCCCTCGGCAACGTCGACGGCAAGACCTACGCGGTGCCCTACGTCTTCTCCACCCCGGTGCTCTGGCTGAACAGGACGCTGTTCACCCAGGCCGGGCTCGACCCGGCCAACCCGCCGAAGACCTGGGCCGACGTCCGGACCGCCGCCCTGGCCATCAAGGCCAGGACCGGCAAGGACGGCATCGTCGTCGACTGCCTGACGAAGGCCGCCGTCTGGTGCTTCCAGAGCCTGGTCCGATCCTCGGGAGGTCGGGTGATGTCCGCGGACGGCCGGACGCTGTCGTTCGGCGACGCGCCGGCCGTCTCGGCGGTGTCGACCGCGGCTGACCTGGCCCACAGCGGCGCCATGCCCAACCTGGACCAGCAGCAGGCGTTCAAGGCGTTCAGCAGCGGACAGCTCGGGATGATCCTGGAGACCAGCGCCGTGCAGGGGCTGTTCATGGCCGGGGCCAAGGCGAACAACTGGGAGCTCGGCGCCTCGCAGGAGCCGTCGTTCGGGTCGAAGCCGGTTGTCCCCACCAACTCGGGCTCCGGCCTGGCCGTCTTCAGCAAGGACCCGGCCAAGCAGCGCGCCGCCTGGGAGCTGATCAAGTTCCTCACCAGCGACCACGCCTACACCCAGATCTCCTCGAAGATCGGCTACCTGCCGCTGCGCACCGGGCTCATCGACGACCCGAACGGCCTGCAGGCGTGGGCGAAGGCGAACCCGCTCATCAAGCCCAACCTCGACCAGCTCACCCGGCTGCAGCCGTGGGAATCCTTCCCCGGCGACAACTACCTGCAGATCAGCGACACGATGATGTCCGCGGTCGAGGGCGCCGTCTTCGGCGACAAGGACCCCGCCGCCGCGATGGCCGCCGCGCAGAAGCAGGCCACCACCCTCCTGCCGCCCAAGTGACCCCGACGGACATGTCCGCCACGCCCGCGGAAGGGATGCCCGTGCTCCCCCAGCTCGCCCCGAACGCCCACACGCCCACCCACACCCTGATCCAGATCAGCGACACCCACATCGTCCGATCGGGCGAACGGCTGTACGACAAGGTCGACACCCATGCCGTGCTGTCGGCCGTCCTCGCTCAGCTCGAGGCATCCCCGCTGCAGATCGGCGTCCTGCTGCTCACCGGCGACCTGGCCGACAGCGGCGATCCGCTGGCCTACCGACGGCTGCGGGAGCTGGTGGAGCCGGTCGCCGCCCGGATGGGGGTGCCGGTCCTCTACGGGATGGGCAACCACGACGCGCGTGGGCCGTTCCGGGCAGGGCTCCTCGGCGTGGAGCCGACCACCGAGCCGCACGACTACACGCACTGGGTCGGCGACCTGCGGGTCATCGTTCTTGACAGCACCGAGCCGGGCCAGCACGGCGGTTTCCTCAGCACCGCCCAACTGGGCTGGCTCGCCGACGAGCTGGCCACGCCGGCTCCCGCCGGGACGGTGCTGGCCCTGCACCACCCGCCCGTGCCCTCCCCGATCGCCGCGGTCAACACGCTGCTGCTCACCGAACCGGAGAACCTCGCGGCCGTCCTCGCCGGCAGCGACGTGAAGATCGTGCTGACCGGGCATGCCCACCACGCGTCGGCGGGTGTGCTCGGCGGGATCCCGGTGTGGGTGGCGGGTGCCACCGCCTACCGGGCCCAGGTAATCGGGGCGGCAGACCGGATGACCGGGCTGGTGGGCGGCGAATACACCCGGGTCGACGTCTACCCGGCCGGCGCGGTGGCCACCACGGTGCCGATCGGCACCGCCGACGTGATCTATGACTTGAGCCTGGACGATCTCAGCCGCCACGCCGCCGAGTACACCGCCCACGCCGCCCAGGCCGCCCACGCCGCCCTCTGACGTCCCATCGAGCGTGCGGGAGCGCGCCACCCCCGAGCGTGGCCCGGTCGGACCCCGCACGGGGGTGGCGTCCGCCTGCCGGAGAGGAAGTTCCAGATCGTGTTCGTCGAAGTCGCGCCGTCCGGCGCCGCGAGGATCTCCGGCGGCGGTGGGGCCGCGGTGGCGGTCCCGGTCAGACGGGTCCAGGCCGCTCGCCCGCCGCTTGCCCAGCGGGCGCTGGGCGCCCTGCCGCCGTATCTCTACCTGCTGCCCGGCCTGGTCTGCCTGGTGCTGTGGACCTACAAACCGATCGTCGAGGCCGTCCAGCTCTCCTTCTACCACTGGAACCTGCTGCCCACCTCGCCGCGGACCTACGTCGGGTTCGAGAACTACCGGCGGGNGTTNACCCTCCCCCAGTTGCGCGGCGCCGCCGAGAACACGCTCTGGTACATGCTCGGCCTGATCCCCTTCTCGATCATCCTGCCCACCGCCATCGCGTTGGGAATCCGGAACCTGGGCGACCGTTCGCGGGCAACGTACCGTGCACTGATCTTCCTGCCGATGCTCATGGCGCCGGTCGCCACGGCCGCGGTGTGGCGCTGGCTGCTGGACCCCAAGGGAATCGTCAACCACGCTCTCGGTCTCGGTTCCTACAACTGGCTGCGCGAGGAGCGGACGGCGCTGCTCGCCATCCTCGGGATCTGTGCCTGGCAGATCCTCGGTTTCGCCACCCTCGTCATCTCCGCCGGCCTGACCGGCATCAGCGCCGACTACGCCGAGGCGGCCGAGATGGACGGCGCCTCCCGCTGGCAGGTGACCCGCTGGGTGACGCTGCCGCTACTGCGCTCGACGCTGCTGTTCATGCTGCTCATGACGGTGCTGCTGTCCGGTCAGTGGACGTTCCCGCTCCTCGACGTGCTCACCCAGGGCGGGCCGGCGGACTCCTCGACGAACGTCTACTACCTGCTCTGGGAGTACGGCTTCCGCAGCCTCGACTCCGGTCTCGCCTCGGCCGCCGGCATCGCGTTCTTCGCCGTCTTCGCCGTCGTCGCCGCGTTCCTGGTGAAACTCGCCGACCGTTACAGCTTCGCCGACAACTGACCGGTGCCGCGCCGCACCAACCGGCGCCCGTCCCTCCCCACCGACCCGCCGACACGCCGACCCGCCGACCCGCCGACACGCCGACACGAGGACACGACCGATGAGCAGCGTGCGGACATCCCGCCTGCGGGCCGCGACCAGCCATTCCATGCTCGCCCTGGTGAGCCTGATCAGCCTTTTCCCGGTGTACTGGATGTTCGCGAGCTCGTTCCGCCGCCGCGGCGACGTCTTCGACCAGTCGTTGCTGCCCTGGCCGCTGAGCCTCGGTAACTACCGGCAGGTCTTCGACAGCCTGGATGTCGTGGGCCTGCTCGGCAACACCCTTGTCATCGCCGTCGTCACCGCCGCCGGCCAGCTCGTCGTCTGCCTGCTCGCCGGGTACGCCTTCGCCGCCTGGGAGTTCCGCGGCCGGACGGTGCTGTTCATGGCGTTCGTGGCGATCTGGCTCATTCCGTTCCAGGTAACGATGATCTCCAACTATCTGGTGCTGTCGAACCTGGGCCTGCTGAACACCCTCGCGGGCGTCATCGTGCCGAACCTGTGCTCGGCGCTGGCCGTGCTCATGCTCCGCCAGCACATGCAGGCGTTTCCCCGCGAGCTGCTTGACGCGGCCCGCATCGACGGACGGGGGTCGTGGACGACGCTGTGGACTGTGGTCGTGCCGAACCTGCGCCCAGCGTTGGCCTCGCTGTCGATCCTGCTGTTCATCTCCGCCTGGAACGAGTACTTCTGGCCCGCGCTCGTGCTGCAGCGCGCGAACTCGGTGATCCAGCTCGGCATCCGCGGCTACCTCACCCAGGAGGGCGACGACTGGGGCGCGGTGATGGCCGCCTCCGGCCTGGCCTGCCTGCCGGTGTTCGCGCTGTACCTCACCATGCAGCGGCAGGTCATCGACGCCTTCGTCCGCTCCGGGCTGCGCTGACCACGCCCAAAAACCGGTGGTAGGCCCGGACGGACTACCGCCATGCTGGCACCATGTCAGAGACACCCCCCGACTGGACCATGCCGATACTCGCCGGCAGCCACGTGCGGCTGGAACCGATGGACACCGGCCACCTCGACGGTCTGGTCCGCGCCGCCACCGAGGACCGGCGGACCTACGGGTTCACGGATGTCCCGGCGACCCCGGAGGCGATGGCCCGGTACGTGGCGGCGGCCGTCGCGGAACGGGACCGCGGCCTGGCGGTCCCACTCGTGCTCCGGGAGCGGGGTGGTGACGCCGGTGGCTCCGGCCGGATCGTGGGCGCCACCCGCTTCCTCGACCTCGGCTTCTGGCGGCCGACGCCAGGCCCCGCCGGATCGGGCCCCGCCGACGCGGCAGGCCGCTCCACCACGTTCCACTGGTCGACGGCGTCGGACGCCGGGACGGCCGTCCACAGCTCGACGACCACGACCGCCACGGCGACCACGATCACGGTGGTGACGACGGCGGCAGGCGGGACGACCGTGGCCACGTCGAGCGCCGAGGGGACCCCGGCTGCCGGAGCCCCGGTCCAGCACCCCCCCACCCACGAGACCCTGGCTGCCAGCGCCCCGGCCCGCGAGGCTCCGACGGCGTCCGACCCGGCGGGCGCCCCACCGTCGGTGGCCGAGATCGGTTCGACGTGGCTGGCAGCGTCGGCCCAACGCACCGCCGTCAACACGGAAGCGAAGCTGCTGCTGCTCGGCCACGCCTTCGGCACCTGGGCGGCCCTGCGGGTCTGCCTGAAGACCGACGCGCGCAACGCCCGCTCCCGCGTGGCGATCGAACGTCTCGGCGCCCGCTTCGAGGGCGTCCGCCGCACCCACGTACTCGCCCTCGACGGCACCGCCCGCGACTCGGCCTACTACTCGATCGTCCGCGCCGAATGGCCCGGCGTGCGAGCCGGCCTCATCGCCCGCCTCACCCGCCCCTGACCGATCCCCCGCCCTTCTCCGCGGTGCGCCTCCAGGTCGGCGACGATCCGGTCCGCGTCGGCCTCGCCCAGCACCGCCTGACGTGCTCGTGCGGCTGCGGTGGTGCAAGGTGGAGAGGCCGCGCGAGCGGGGACGTTCAGGGTGAACTCGTCGAAGGGATGTGCAGGTGCGCAAGGCGTGGAGCAACGATGACACGACCGTGGGTCCGTCGACGGTGGCCGCATGACCGCCCAGGGATCCACGGGTCGCCTGCTGGCCAAGCTCGTGTCGTCGGTACCGGCCACCATCAGCCCGGCGGACGCCCGCGCGCGGATCGCCGCGTACTACGCCAGCTACGCGGCGGGTGACGTCGCGGGCCGCGAGGCGCTGTTCAGCGACGACTGCCTCGTGGAGGATCCGGCCGGCTATGTCGTCGCCCGTGGGGCCGAAGCCCTGCACCGGTTCTTCGTCGAGGGGATTCCGCCGGACTGGTCGGTCGCGTTCCGGCTCGACCGCGTCGCGGTGGTGGGCAACGAGGCGGTGGCCACGACGCTGTCGGTCATCGACGCGGGTGCCAGGGGCGGGCTCGAGAACGTCGTCACCACGCACTTCGTCTTCGACGACGCCGGTCTCATCCGCAGTCTGCGCACCTTCTTCGACGCCGACTCGATGAACGACCCCGCGCCGAACGACCCCGCATCGAACGACTCTGCGCCGAACGACCCCCGGACGCACTGACCCCACGCGCGGCGAGGCCGGGCCCACGGTGCGGACCCGGCCTCGCCGTCGATCGGTTCAGGCCACGCCGACGGGCGCCCGGCTGTGGGCGACCTGCTCGCCGGCGACGTAGGCCATGGTCATGCCCGTCCACAGCGTGGTGCCGCCGCCGGGGTAGCCCCAGCCGAGCGGGCTCGCCGCGGCGTTGCCCGCCGCGTACAGGCCCTCGATGACCCCGCCGCGCGCGCGGCGCACCTGGCCGTTGACATCCGTGCGCAGGCCGCCGTTGGTGCCCAGCGTTCCCGGGTAGATGCGCACGGCATAGTACGGGGCGCGGTCGACGGGACGGATCTTGGATCCGGTCATCCCGCGCGGCCGGTCGAAGTGCGGGTCGACGCCGTCGGCCGCGTGCTTGTTGAACTCGGCGACGGTCTCGGTGAGGTGCTCCGGGTCGACGCCCAGCTTCTCGGCGAGTTCGGCGATGGTCTCGCCGGTCGCGACCCAGTCGGGGATGGGGTCGCCGGGCTTGAACGACAGGATCTGCTTGCGCGAGCGAACACCCTCGTCGAAGATCATCCACGCGATCTCGTTCGGGAAGTCGATCGTCGTCGCGTCGAACTCGCCGAAGGCGTGGGCGAAGTCGTGGTACGGCTGAGCCTCGTTGACGAACCGGTCGCCGTGGGAGTTGACGATGATGGTGCCGCCGGCCGCCCGGGCGTCGTCGAAGGTCGGCAGCGGGGCGCCGAGGGTGAGGTCGGTCGGGTCCAGCATCGCGCCGGAGCCCCAGAACGAGTGCATGTTGCCGAGCAGCGCCCCGGCCTCCATGCCCATGATCTGCCCGTCGCCGGTCGCGTGCTGGGGGCTGATCGGGTACAGCTCGAAGCCGATGAACGCGGACACGAGCTCGCGGTTCCACTCGAACCCGCCGCTGGCCAGCACGACGCCCCGCCTGGTCTCGATGGTGGAGGTCGTGCCGTCCGCGGCGGTCACCCGGATCCCGCGCACGACACCGTCCTCGCCGAGGAGCTGCTCGGCGCGGGTCTGCATGCGCACCTCGACGCCGCGGTCGAGCACCCCGCGCAGCAGGCCCGCGACGATCGCGCTGCCCTTCGTGCGGACGTCCTCGCGGTTGCGCCGCTCCAGCTCCTCCGGGGTGCGCTCGCGCTGCCCGATGTCCTCGGCGAGCATGTTGCGGGCCACCTGACCGCGCACGGCCACCTTGGTCTGGATGCGCGCGGCCCAGTCCGGCAGCAGCTCGCCGACGGGGAAGGGAAGCGGCTCACACGAGCGCCCGCCGTACTTCTTCCCCGGGATGTCGTAGGCGGCGTAGTAGTCCGGGTACTTCGCCATGGTCGTCATCTTCAGCGGGGTGTGCGTCTCGATGTACTCGAGCATCTCCGCGCCCCGGTCCACGCACAGCTCGAGCAGCTCGGGGTCGGCCACCCGGCCCGAGAGCCGCCGGATGTAGGCGAGCGCCTCCTCCCGGGTGTCGGAGATGCCGAACTCGGCCTGGTGGGAGTTCAGCGGCACCCACACGATCCCCGCCGAGACCGAGGTGCTGCCCCCGACGACGGCGGTCTTCTCCACCACCAGCACACGCGCCCCGGCGTCGGCGGCGCGGACCGCCGCGGTGAGCCCGGCGGCGCCGGTGCCCACCACGACGACATCGGTGGTCTCGTCCCAGGATGTGGGGGTCGTGTCCATCTGGCTCCTCGTCATCGCGGCTCTGCGTGGAGAGTCCTCGTGCGGCGGCGGCGCCGTCGCCGCCCCGGGGCACGCGGAACCTCGAGGACCGCAGCCTGGGGCCGGCCGGCGGGGTACGCCCCCGTCGGGAAGAGGAACAGAGCATCCCGAACATAACCGCGCTGTCAGAAGCGGGCAACCGGCGTCAACCCTGCCGCGTCCGGCCGGAGCCGGCGGCGTCGAGGACGCAGGTGATCGGCCGCGGCCGCGGCTCTCCGAACGTGGCTTCGCTGTCAGAAACAGGTGACCAGCCTGCCGGTCATCCCGACAGGTCGATCACCGGGTCGACCCCGGCCATGGACGGGAACCTTGCCCTTCCAGAGGGCTTCGTGTCCGATTCGTCCCGCTGGAAGGACAAGCCCTCCGGAAAGACAAGGAAAGGCGGTGGGGGCTACTCGAAGTGGGGGGGCTGGCCGGTGGCTTCGAGGACGGACATCCACAGGTCGCCGGCGGGGTCGACCTGGTTGCGCTGGCTGACGGCGAGGGCGATCGGGATGTGGATGAAGCGGCGGCGCCAGCGGCCGACGACCATCTCGGTGCGCCCGGACATCGCGGCGTGCACGGCGGCGTGGGCGAGCCGGATCGTGTAGACGTTGTCGTACGGGTTGGCCGGGACGCTGCGGATCGCGTAGCTGGGGTCGATGTACTTCAGGTTCAGCTCGACGCCCTCGTTGGCGAAGTGTTCGGTGATCCGGCGGGACAGCACCGGGCCGACGTCGTGCAGCTTGCGGTTGCCCGACGCGTCGGAGCCCTCCGGCTGGTCGGTGATGAGCTCCTGGCCGGCGCCCTCCGCGACGACGACGACCGCGTGCCCGCGCTCGACCACGCGGTGGCGCAGGTAGTTCAGCAGGCCGCCCTCGCCCTCCAGCTTGAACGGCAGCTCCGGGATGAGCACGACGTCGGCGTTGCTCTTCGCCAGGGTCGCGTAACAGGCGATGAAACCGGAATGCCGGCCCATCAGGCGGACCACGCCCATGCCACCCGGTGCGGACGTCGCCTCGGCATGCGCAACACGGATCGACTCGGCGGCCTTGCCGAAGGCGGTCTGGAAGCCAAAGCTCTGATCGATGTAGGGGATATCGTTATCGATCGTCTTCGGGATGCCGACGACGGCGATCTTCTCGCCGCGTTCGGTGGCCACCCGGGAAATCTCCTTGGCGCCCCGCAGCGTGCCGTCCCCGCCGATGACGAACAGAATGTTGATGTTCATCCGGGAGAGGCAGTCGACGATCTCGCCGGGGTCCTGCTGGCCGCGGGAGCTGCCGAGAATCGTCCCGCCGTCGTCGTCGATGTTCGCGACGCTCTCCGGGGTCAGGTCGACGACGTCGTGCCCGTAGCGGGCGATGAAGCCCTGGTACCCGTTGCGGAAGCCGAAGATCCGCCGGACCCGGTAGTGCGAGGTCAGCTCCAGCACCAGCCCGCGGATGACGTTGTTCAGCCCGGGGCACAGGCCGCCGCAGGTGACGATGCCGACCCGGGTCTTGGAGGGGTCGAAGTAGATCTTCCGACGCGGACCGGCCGGCTCGAACCCCGGTAGCTCCGCGAGATCGACCTGCCGGGCGGCGATCATCGACGTGGTGTCGTCGTAGAGGACCTTGTCCGCCTCGTCGATGTAATGCTGTGTCGTCGGCCGTTCCCCCAACAGGGGCATAAGAGGGGAATCTATCCGGCAGGCCCCCAGGGTCTTCACCGACAGATCGGCATTATCCACAAGCAGTGGCGCACCCACCGTTGCCCGGCCCTCACGTCTCGCTCGGCGTTTCGTCTCTTCGCGACTTCGCTCCATACATACCCCGGGCGGGCCGGCGACGGACGCCGCCGATCATCCCAGTTCTTCCAGACCGAGACTACCGGGCCAAACCAGCCGTCACGGGGGCATCGCCGGGCCAACCCGGCCACCAGCGGGCGGAAACATGTGCTTCACCGTCCGGAAACCGGCCGAAACGGCCCTTCGGACCCGCCCTGTACTTGTCCCCGGCGGACACCTCGGTGCCCGCCGGAGAACCGGCCGCCCGACCCGGCGCCGGCGGCCGTCCCCGCGCGGCCAAGGGCCGTCCGACCGGTCGGACCTGCGCGAACCCGGCCCCGGCCCCACGGGCGGATGGGAGCACGACTGCCCTGCTCACGGCGCCCGCCATGCGACCGGAGGCCAGCGTCACCAGCCTCCGCCGAGGGCAGCCCATGGCCGCCTAGCGCCCCGTCCGCGGACCGTCTTGTCCGCCGGCCGTCCTGTTCTCCGACCGCCCCGTCGGCGGACCTTCCTGTCCACCCCCGTTCCGTCCGTCCGATCGGGCCGTACCCGGAATACCGTGCCCGAAGACCATTCGCCGCAAAAGCTGCCTGATTCACGGTCCGCCAGGCGTCACCGAGGCATGTCAGGAACATGACGGCGACGACCGGTGGCGATCCGGCTGGCATCTGCCGGACACGGGCGTTCTGCCCGGGCAGCCACGGCCCCCGCTCGACCGAGCCACCCGGATCACACCCCGGGGTGTCGTCGCCTCACCACCCGTACGGGCGGCGTCGACACGCAGGCCACCGCCGGCCGGAGCCGGAGCCCGAGCCCGATTGTCAGGCGCGCGCCGCCCGCCGATCGGCCGATCCGCTGCGGGAACGGGCGACGATTCGCCGGGCACCAGGATGATTTCGGTCGAGAGCAGGACGATCCCGCTGGGCAACAGGACGTCGGGCCCCTCCTCGGGGGCCGGTCGGACCGGTGCGGCGGCGCCTTTCGGCGCCCCGGATGCGGTCCGCTCGCCCCTGCCCCGTCGCCGCCCGATCCGGGAAGCTCAAACCACGCTCACGCCGACCACGGGAGCGGACGGGGAGGTCACGGTGCACGTCATCGGGCACGGCCGGATCGGCGGGCAACGCCCACCGCGGTGGCCCACTCGGACGGTCGCCGCCGGCTTCACGCCGCCTGCTGGTCGGAACCAGGACGGGGGCGCGACAGGCTGACACCGGGCTCGGGATCGTCGCACCACCGGGGTCCGGCACGGACCCGCGGTCGAGGATGCGGCGTCACCCGACGCAGACGGCTGCGACCCGCGGAGGGATCGGGTCGGAGCCAACCAGGCACGGCGCGGCGGCCACCGACGCGATGGCGAGCGTGTCGGTGGGGACCGACCGCCGCGCCGTGCCCGGACCTCCGGCATCCCCCAGCCCCGTCCGAACCATGAGTCGGTCCCGACTGGAGACCCGCCGGACCACCCGCGACCGCGCGCACGCTCAGCCCGGGACGTCGAGCCGCCACAGGCGCAGGCCACCCCGCCCGAACGTCCACACGCTGCGCGACGTGGCCTCGCCGAGCCAGCCGCAGTCGTCGACCCGCCCCTCGATCCGCAATGCGGCGACGCGGGCCGCCGAGCGTAGATCGAACACGCGCAGCACGTTCGCCTCGTCCACGGACGCAAGCATCGATTGATCACCGCTGACCGAGAACGCCGTCACCCCACCCAAGTGACCGCTGAACGATGCCGTCCGCGTCCCGCCCGGTAGATCCCAGGCCGTGATCGATATCGGGCGTTCATCGCCGCGCCCGCGATGCTCGACGGTGAGCAACCCCGAGCCATCGGGCAGGTATGCCGCCTTCGCGATCGGGCCCAGATCGCCCGGGTTCGCCCTGGCCTTGAGCGTGCGCAGGTCGAGGCGGGTCACCATCCCGCCGTAATCTACGAGCACGATCTCGCCGGCTGCCTCGCTGACCATGACGTCGCCGACTCCCCGATCGACAGAACGCTCCACACCGAACTCCCGGCCGGCGGCTGCGGTCCACAGTGAGATCCGGCACCGTCCCTCCGCACCGCGAAGGGAGCTGGTGACAACGAGCGCGACGGGAACCGTCGACGGACCTGCGATCGGCGACGCCGCGATCCGCGTGGTAACGCCGTCGGTCTGGAACTCATCCAGCAGCCCGCCGGTGTGTGGATTCCAGATCTGGATCCCCTCATGGGTCCGGACAGCGAGCCATGTGCCGTCCGGAGCCGCGCCCCAATCAGATGAGGTAGCGACTCCAGCCTGAATTCGCGACAACAGCTCGCCGTCCCTCACCGCCCGGACGATTACTTGGTCTCCGCCCGCCTGGAATTCGCGCGTCGTAGAGGCGAACCAGCCGCCCGTCGGCGCAAGCAGGACAGCGCGCACCGCGGCGTCATGTGCCGCGACCATCGCGTCGGCATCGCCGCCTGACGACCAGGTGCGTACGGTCCCATCCCCGTGCCCGGACACCAGCCACCGGCCGCGTGGGTCGCCAGCCGTAGCGGTCGCGTCGTCCGCGTCGTTAGCAGAGGTCGGATCTGCCGCATCCCGCCGGACCTCCCAGATCCGCACGGTTGGGCCATAATCCCCGACGCTGGCGAGCCAGTGGCCGTCCGGCGCCACCAGCAGGCCCGTGATCCTGTCGCGGTGGCCCGTCAGCACGCCGCGCTGGTTCCAGTCCGCAGTGTCCCAGACACGGATCACCGCCCGGCGGCCCGAGATGGACGGCTCGGCGGCCTCGGCCACGGCGATCCACTCCCCACCGGGAGCGATCGCCATGGCGGCGACCCCGCCCACATGGCCTGACAGTCTGCGGTCGAGCGAACCGTCGACGATGTTCCACACGTACAGGCAGCCGGCCTTCTTCCGCCCCGTGTCCGGGACAGATTCACCCACGACTAGCGACCGGCCGTCCGGGAGAAAGGAGACAGTCGACACCGTGCCATCGTGGCCGGTGAAGCTTGCTCGGACCGACCGCGTCTCGACGTCCCACACGAACACAGCCCGCCCGGACGCCGTCGCGAGCAGCCGGCAGTCCGGCGAGATCGCCAGGAGCTGCCTCCTCGCCGGCGCAAACTCCGGCAAGATGTTCACGGACCGGGTGTCGATACCGGCCGGCAGAACTGCAAACACGATATCGTCGGCGACGTTCCACAGGCGGACCAGTCCGTCGTCGGAGCGCACCGCAAGCCAGGCCCCGTCTGGAACACCGGCCAGTTCGACCTGCCCGGAGCCCGGGAGACTGCGGTACAGCGCCCCAGTCCGGCTGTCGAAGATCCTCACAGCGACCGGGGACGGTTCAGGTCGCCCATCGGGGCCATCGTCCCGATGGGCGTGTCCCACCACCAACCAACGGCCGTCCGCGGTGAACCGTAGTCCGTTGACCCTGCCGGCGGCCCCGTCGATTGAATACCGGAGCGTGCCGGAGCTCATGTCCCAGACGCCGACCTGACCCGCACCATCCGCGATTGCCAGCAGGCCCCGCCAAGTGTCCTGCACTGACACCGCGGTCACCCCCTGGGGATGTCCGCGCACGCCGCCCTCGGGACGACCACTCGCAACGTCCCAGAACCGGACCTCCCCCGGTCGCACCCCCCAGACATCCGAGCTCTCTCCAACGAACAGCCGCTTCCCGTCGCGAGATACGGCGAGTGCGGAGACTGCGGCTTCCCCTGCGGACAGGACCCGCTTTAGCGCATTGTGGGGGCGGTCGAGTTCTGGCCAGACCGGCGTCAGCCGGGCCCCGTGGAGCGTCGCCGCGAAGACGGCCGCGAGGTCGCTCAAGCGCTCGTCCGAGGCCATCCGGGCAAGCAATGTCGGCGCGAGGATGTCCGGGACGGGGGTCGGGGTGAGCACGTCGAGCGAGCGTGCGACAACACCGGCGAGTAGGCCGAGCTCCGGATCGGCGGAGCGGGCCAGGTCTGCCTCCACGGCCACCGCGCCCGAGCGCGTGAACTGGGCGACGATCCACCGTAGGTCGTGTACCAGGGCCTCGGCCTCGTCGTCGGGCTGGGGAGCGACATCGGCCGGTGGCGCGGCCGCGCCACCGGGGCCGGGACCGATGGCCTGACGTAGGTGGGCGAGCAGATGGCGCCACAGGTAGGTCTCGGACTCCGTCAGCAGCCACCAGGCGGTGCGGCCGTCGACGGCGGGCAGGTCTCGGCGGTAGGCGTCGAGCAGGCGGCCGTGGGCTGCGGGCAGCGTGTCGCCCAGCGCGAGGCGCAGGTGCTCGCGGATGACCTGGTGCAAGGTGAGTCCGGGCGGGTCCTGGCCGAGGCGGGCCAGGGCGAGCTCGTCGAGCAGCTCGCAGAACCGGCCCGTCTGCCAGGAGGTCCAGCCGGCGCCGGCGGCCCAGAACCGCTCCAGCACCGGCAGCGGGATGACCGCCCCCTCCGCGAAGATCGCCAGTTCGTGGTAGCGGGCGACCCGGTCGGGGTCGCTGCCGATGGTAAGGATGTCGACGCTGGCCGTGATGGCGGCGGCGACCGAGCGGGCGCGGTTGCGTTCATCGTCGAAGGCGCCGGGTCCGGCGGCGGCGAAGCCCTCAAGGGTCGCGGAGACGGCGTCGCTGACGGGGACACCGCGGCCGACGCGGGTCCGGATCGCTCCTGCGGCCAGGCCCAGCAGCAGCGGCCAGTCGCCGCAGCGGGCGGCGAGGAGGTCAGCGGAGGTGGAGGTGGAGAGATCTGGGACCGCGGCGGTCAGGATGCCGATCGACTGTTCTCGGGCCATCGCGTCGACCGCGACGACGGACGCCTCCGGCGGGAACACGGACCGGTCACGGCCGGTGACGAGCCGCCCGCAACGGTGCCCCCCGTGCAGGAACGGCGCGAGCTGATCGGCGGACCACGCATCGTCGACGATGAGCAGCATCCGCCGCTCGGCCAGCAGCTCGCCGAGGCGCATCCCGGCCTGCGCCGGATCGGAGGAGCCGACCGAGCGGTCGCCGAGGCGGCGCGACAGTCCGTTGACGGTCTCTGCGAGAGGAACCCCGGCCAGGTCGGGGCCGACGCCGACCCAGAGCACCCCGTCGGGGTAGCGGGCCCGGATGTCGTCGCGGTGGCCGATCATCCGGGCGAGGGTCGTCTTGCCGAAGCCACCGGCGCCGTGCAGGGCGACGATCGGCGCTGCGGGCCCGTCCGCGGCCGGCTCGACGAGTCTGCGAGCGGCATCCAGCGCCAGCTCCGTGCGGTCGATCTCCCGGCCCGTGAGCTCCGGCAACCAGCGGATCTCCGCCTCGACGGCTGGTTCCGCGGGGCCGGGCGAGACGTCCGGTCGCGCAGCGAGGACGGCGAGTGCCTGCAGGAGCTGCGTCTCGAGATCGGCGGGGCTGGCGACCTTGCCGGCGGTGACACCGCTGTCGAGGATCCGGCGACGGAACGCCTCCTGCCGGTCGCCGTGGGACGGGTCGATGAACAGCTCGTAGCCGCCCTGGACGCGGTCGGGGTCCAGCAGGAACATCAGGCGCGGCCTGTCCAGCCGGGTCGCGGTGTCGAACTCCAGCTCGGTGTAGGAGACCTCCGGCCGGTCTCGGACCGGGGAGCCGTACCGGAAACCGATGATCCCCACGTAGACGTCGCAGCCGGCGACCTCCCGCTCGCACACCTCGGCGGGCGGCGCGTCGGCCACGGCGAAGAATGCCATGTCCACCGCCGCGAACTTCATCCGCCCGACGGCATCGGCTGCTGCCTGCACCCAGGACCGCTCGGCGGGAACCCGGCTCAGCTCGCCGGTATGGCTCAGGAAGACGCGCACCCGAACCACCTCCCATCGCTCGTCCAACCGGAACGGGATGCGGCGGCGGCCTCCGCGCATTCGGTGCCTGGATGCCCGGCAGTGAAACCGAATAATGTGACGCTTCGTCCCCCTACGCTCACAGTGCAGCAAAATAACACCCGGTGCAGCGCTCCGGCTCCGGCTGGACAGTCCGGGGATCATGGCGCTTCGGCCGTCCCGCTCCCTGGCACGGGCCGGGGATCCGCCCAACGCGTGGCGCGGTTCCGCGGAACACCATGATCGCTGAGACCAATACCGGCGCCGGGGTCCGGACACGTGGTGCGGTGGCACGCTGGCCGCGCTGATGCCCGACTGAGCGGATAGGACTGACTCGTCCAGGACGCCCGTCTCCCCGGGCACCCGCCCGCTCGACGAACCAGAGGTTGGCCAGGGGATCGCAGCGGTGCGGCGGGGTCCGACGCCAGCTCGGCGGTCGGAAACCGGCGATGCTGTCGGACGCAGGCCGTAGTGTCGGCTCAAGCGGAGGCGCGGACCACATCAGGCCGCGCTCGCCGCGCCCTGACCCCGCCGTCCGTCCGAGGAGCCGATGTCCGTTGTCTGCCCGTGACCTGGTGCGCAGCCGGTCGCTTCGACTGTTGGACTACCTCGCCGCGCTCGCCGCCGAGCGGCGCGGCGCCCCCCGCCGTCAGCTCGCCGACTACTCCCCCGCCCCGATCCTCCCGGCCGCCGTGCCCGCGCACGCGGATGTCCGCCTCGGCCCGTCGACCCGGCGGGACTCGTGGCTGGAGATCGATCGGACAGCGCCGCCGCGGCCGCCCGCCTGGCCCCGAGCCCTCGACGCGATCCTCGGCCCCACCGGGGTGAACCCCGACACGCCACCCACGATGCCCTCCCCCGCGCCCGCGGGCGGCCCTGACGGCATCGGCGGCATCGGCGGCATCGGCCCGAACGTCGCAGTCGGCGATGTTCCGGATGGAGCCGTCCCGGCGCAGCCAGCGGTCTCTGTGGAGGCGGCGTCGCCGGCCGGCGCCCTTGCGTCACCGGGGATGGAACCGGCGACGGCCCAACCCGGCGAGCCGGGCGACACCGACCGGCACGGGGCGGCGCCCTTGGCGGACGAGCCCGATCCCCGGGCGGCGTTGCTGGACGCCTGGGTACGCGACGTCTGGCGGCCCTGGGCGCCGGCGGCGCGCGCGGCGCGGGACGCCCGCGCGCTCTACCAGCGCCTGTTCGACCTGCGCCTGACTCTGCAGCGCGACGACGCCACCACCGAGCTCGTGTGGGGGCACGGCGTGCTGTGCTGGCGAGTCGGCGACGCCGTGATCAGCCATCCGCTGCTCGTCACCCGAGTGGTGACGACACTCGATCCCGAGTCCGGCGTCATCCGCCTGCATCCCGACGGGCCGACCAGCCTGGAGACCGAGCCGCTGCACGGCCTCGGGCTGCCCGGCCTCGACGAGCTCTCCGCCCTGCGCGACCGGCTGCGCGCCGCGCCGGTCGACCCGTGGGACGCCCCGGGCCGCGCGGAGGTGTTCCGCCAGGTCATCGCGCCGCTCGGGCTGGACGCCCGGCTGGTCGCGGGGCCGGGGCTGCCGTCGCCCGGCGCGGCGCCGGTCCTCGTCGACACCTGGGCGCTGTACGCGCGGCCGCGGCCCGCCCTGCAGGCGCAGTTCTACGCCGACCTGCGCACCGCCCTCACCGATCGCGACGTCGTTCCCGAGGCGATCGCGTCCGTGGTCGCCGACGAGGCGCTCGTCGCCGACGCGCTGGCCGGCGACGGCACCGGGATGCCGCCCGGCGCGGGGCGCTGGGATCACGGCGATCCAAGCGCGCGGCCGGGGCCGGGTGGCGGCACGCCGGTCGGCCTGGGCGAGCGGCTGCTCATGCCGCTGGCGACCAACGCCGACCAGGAGCGGATCGCCCGCCAGCTCGCCGGCTCCCGTGGGGTGACCGTGCAGGGGCCGCCGGGCACCGGCAAGAGCCACACCATCGCGAACCTGATCTGCCATCTCGTCGCGCACGGGCAGCGCGTGCTCGTCACCGCGCAGGACGAGCAGGCACTCGGCGTGCTGCGCAACAAGATTCCGCCGGAGCTGCGGGATCTGAGCGTCGCCGTGCTGGGATCGAGCCGCGCGGACCTCGACGAGCTACGCGCCGCCGTGGTGGAGATCTCCGGGGCGCTCAGCGACGTCGACCCCGCGCGGGAGACGGCGGCCGTCAAGGCGCTCGCCGAGGAACTCGACGCGGCCCGCGCCCACGCCCGCACCCTCGAACTGCGCATGATCGACCTGTTGGCGGCCCAGGCCCGCGAGTTCGAGCTGCCGCACGGACGGNAACGGGCCCCGGCGGTGGCTGCGTGGCTCGCCGAACGGGCGGGCGAGCTGTCGTTCATCCCCGACCGGCTCGACCCGACCCGGGCGCTGCCGCTGGACCCGGCGGAGCTTGCGGTGCTGTACCGCACGGCGCGTCAGATCGGTCCCGCCGACGCGCGGGCACTCGCCCAGGAGCAGCCGGACGCCGCCGCCCTGCCGAATGCGGTCGCCCTGGCGCGGCTGCACGCCGAGCTCGACGAGGTCCGCGACGGCCTCGCCGACCTGGAACAGGCGGGGCTGTCGGTGCCCGCGCTCGACGCCCTCGGCGAGTCCGCGACGCGGGCGCTGGTCGACGACACGCGGGCCGGCGCCGAGCGGGCGGCGCGGCTGTCGGTCGGCTGGCTCGCCGCCGCCCGGGCGCAGTGTGCCGCCTCCGACGCGCAGGCCGAATTCTGGGCCGGTCAGGCCGCGGCGCTGGCCGCCGAGGTCACGCAGCTGCGCGGGCTCACCGCACGGACCTTCGGCCACCCGATCCAGGTGCCGGACGGCGACCCGCGGGTGCACCTGCGCCTGCTCGCGGAGCTGCGCGAGCGCTACGCCGCCGGCCGTGGGATCCCGCGGCTCGGCGGGCGGGAGCTGCGGGAGCTGCGCGACGCGGTCCGCGTCGACGGGCTCGTCCCGCACACGGTGGACGACGTGGCCGTCGCCGAGGCCGAGGTGCGCCGCCGCCAGACCCTCGCCGCCGCGGTGGCCCGCCAGGGCGCGATCGCCGCCGCGCTCGGCGGCCAGCCCGTCGACACGGGTGCCTCCGACGTCCTCACCCGGCTCGACACGGCCGCCCGAGACCTTGCCGACGCCGTCGACTGGGAGCGTCAGGTCCGACCGGAGCTCGCCGTGCGGCTGCGCGCCGTCGCTCCCGGCGCCGTCGCTCCCGGCGCCGGCGACGGTGGCGATCCGGCCGCGCTGTCCCGGCTCGCCGACCTGCTGGCCGCGGCGGCCGGACGGGGCCGCGAGCAGGAGGTCACCGACCGGCTCGCGACCCTGGCGCGGACCCTTGACGAGGGCCGCCGCCGCCCGCGGGCCGGCCGGCTGTGGGGCGAGCTGCACGAGGCACTGACCCGACGCGACCTCGCCGCCTGGGATGCCCTGCTCGACGAGGCCGCCCGGCTGGCGGCGCTGCGTCCCGACGCCGCCGCGCGCACGCGGCTGTCGGAGCGCCTGGGTGCGGTGGCGCCGCTGTGGGCCGACGCCATCCTCGACCGGTCCGGCGAGGCCGTCGCCTGCGGCGACCCGGCGCGGGCGGCGGCGGCGTGGCGCTGGCGGCAGGCGCAGACCTGGCTCGACGACCTGCACGCCGACGGCGACCTGGCGCTGCTCGGCCGCCAGCTCGGCGACGCCTCCGAGCAGGCCCGCCGGCTCGTGCTCGACACCGCCCGTCGGGCCGCCCGCCTCGGGCTCGCCACCCGGCTCGGGGACCCGCAGCGCCGCGCGCTCACCGGCTGGGTGCAGGCCCTCGACCGGCTGGGGAAGGGCACCGGGAAGTACGCCCCGCACTGGCGGGCGCAGGCCCGCGCGCACATGCGGGCCGCGATGGGCGCCGTACCCGTGTGGATCATGCCGACGTACCGGGTGATGGAGAGCTTCGACCCCGGTTCCGACGACCTGTTCGACGTCGTGATCGTCGACGAGTCCAGCCAGTGCGACATTCTCTCCCTCGGCGTGCTGAGCCTGGGTCGGCGCGCCGTGGTCGTCGGCGACGACGCCCAGACGAGCCCGGAGGCCGTCGGGATCGACCGGGCCCGGGTCGGGGCGCTGATCGACGCCCACCTGCCCGACGTGGCCCAGCGCTCGCTGCTCGACGTCGAGGCGAGCCTTTACGACACCGCCACCCGGGTGTTCCCACGGACCGTGGTGCTCAAGGAGCACTTCCGCTGCCTGCCCGACATCATCGGGTTCTCCAACCGCTTCTACGACCATCAGATCCTGCCGCTGCGGGAGGATCCGGAGCTCGCGATCGGCGCCGCGCTGCGCCCGGTGCGCGTCACCGAGGGCGCCCGGACGCAGACCCGGTTCGGCGACGCCAACCCGGTGGAGGCGCGGGCGATCGTCGATCAGGTCGTCGCCTGCTGCGCCGACCCCGCCTACGACGGGATGACGATGGGTGTGGTGACCCTGCTCGGCGCCGGGCAGCCCAGGCTCATCGAGCACGCTCTGGTCGAGCGACTCGGCGAGCGCGAGTTCTCCCGGCGGGCGTTGCGGGTCGGCGACCCCTACCAGTTCCAGGGCGACGAGCGCGACGTCGTGTTCGTCTCCGTCGTCGCCGACGACAACCGCTCCGCCGCCACCCGCCGCCGCGACCTGCAGCGTGTCAACGTCGCCGCGAGCCGCGCCCGCAACCAGATGTGGGTGTTCCACACCGTCGACCCGGCGACGCTGCGCGAGGACGACATCCGCCGCCAGCTCATCGAGTACACCTACGCCGGTGCGACCCCGCAGGCCGAGGGCCGGCTCGCCGACCGCTGCGAGAGCGAGTTCGAGCGCGCGGTCCTGCGCGAGATCCTCGGCCGTGGCTACCGGGTCCGCCCCCAGCACCCCGTCGGCCGCTACCGCATCGACCTCGTCGTCGAAGGAGCACCCCGCCCGCCGGCGCCCGACGCGGGCGCGGCGCGCGTCCGCGGCCCCCGGCTCGCCGTCGAGTGCGACGGCGACCGGTTCCACGGCCCGGACCAGTGGGAGGCGGATCTGCGCCGCCAACGGATCCTGGAGCGGCTCGGCTGGACGTTCCTCCGCATCCGCGGCTCGGAGTTCTACCGCCATCCCACCCGCACGCTCGACGGCCTGTGGCGCCGGCTGGACGAGCTCGGCATCCACCCGGACGTGGGCGCCGGTCCTTGACCCGTGGCCCCTGCCCCCTGACCGCTGGCCCCTGACCGCTGGCGCCTGGCACGGCGCCACGCCCGAGGACGACCGAACCCGGCAGGCCGGCCGCCGTCACACGACCGGCCGGGGCCGGGGCGGGTCGGTCAGCGGCTCGCGCCGGGCATGACGGCCCGCGGGGCGATCTCGTCGACGAGCCCCCAGGCCAACGCCTGCTCGGCGTCGATGGGAAGCCCGCTGAGGATCAGGTAGGCGGCCCGCTGCGGGCCGATGCGCCGCGGGATGCTCGCGGTGCCCCCGGCGCCGGGGACCAGCCCCATCGCCACCTCCGGCAGCCGGAACGTGGTGTCGGGGGCGGCGACGACCCGGCCGCAGAACGCGGGCAGCTCCGCCCCCGCGCCGATGCAGAGCCCGTGGACGTAGGCGGTCACCGGCAGCCCGGTGGCCAGCAGGCCCAGCGGGATGCTGCGGGTGGTTCGCACGGCGTGGGCGCCGACCGGATCGAGCATCGTGCCGAACTCGGTCAGGTCGCCGCCGCTGGAGAACGACGGCCCCGTGCCGGCCAGCCGGATCTCGGCGAGCTCGCTGTCGGCGGCGGCGAGCCCGAAGGCGGAGACCAACCCGTCACGCAGGCTGATGCTCACGGCGTTGTGCACCCGCGGCCGGTTGAGGATGACCGTGAGGACCGCGCCGTCCCGCTCGATCAGGACGGCCGGTGCGGCCGCGGCCCGGGCCGCCGTCGCCGCCGTCACCGTCGCCGCCGTCGCCGCCGTCGCCGCCGCGGTCGTCGCCGCCGCGGTCGTCGCCGCGGTCGGATCCGTCGCCACGTCGGCCGCGGGAGCGCTGTCGGCGGGCGGGACGGCGGCCGCGGAGGCTGCAGCCGCCGGGTCCAGCCCAGGCCGGGCCGCCGCGCGCGCACTCTGCCGGGCCCGTCGTCGGGCCAGCCAACCGGCGAACTCCGGGCCGGCCTGCAACGCCGAGTAGGCGAACGACTCGGCGACGACGGCATCGCGCACGTCGATGCCGGTACTCACGCGCAGCAACTGCACGAGCGCGACGGCGGCGTAGGGATTCGCCGCGGTCGCGGCGACCAGCGCGTCCACCGCGGCATCGATCCCGTCCGGCGCGGTCACCCACGGCCGCGGCGCCCCCGGCTCATCGGTGAGCAGGATGTCGAAGCCGCAGGTGGCGACGCCGTCGGGAACCCACCGCAGATCCTCGGCCACGGCGACACAGACGCAGGGCAGCCGGCGGCCGAGTTCGCCGACCCTGATTGCCGCCGGGGAGGCGGCGTCGACGACCAGGATGGGCCGTCCCCCGAGTGGACTGAAGGCCTCCGGATCGGCTTGCAGGTCCGCGAGCACCGCTTCGGGGTCGGTGACCCGCCGCCCACCCACGCCGTCCAGACCGGCGAGCAGGTCTACCCCGACCGGGCTGGGGGTGGCGGCGAGCGGGTCGGAGCCGACCGGTTGCGCGGCCGGCCCGGGCACAGGAGTGTTCACGGACGATGACGCTAGTGCCCCGGCGCCGCGGAATCGCGCAGTCCTCCTTGCCGGACCGCCGACGGCGGGGCATCGCGGCGGCCTGCGCGCGGCGCGGGCCCACGTTCGGCGTCGGTCGAGGCCGTCAGGCCGGATGGCCCGGTTGCATGTCCCGGACCTGTTGGAAGCCGAGCTGGGTGAACGGCCCGCCGGCTGCGCCGTCGACCGGCTCGAGGACGAACGCCGTATGGTCGCCGACGCCGACGCGGGTGTGTACGGGGCCGGCGAACCAGGCGCGCGGCTGCGCGAGGACGGGCAGTCCGAACGGGCCCTCCCGCCAGGCGCAGCGCGCGAACTTGTCGATCTCGTCGCCGGTCTGCTCGCCGAACAGCGTCGCGAGCCCCTCATCGGCCTCGTCGAGGAGGTGGACCGCGAGATGGCTGGCCGCCAGGGCGATCCGGTGGGTGTGGTTGGCCTGCGAGATGCACAGCAGGTACCGCGCGGGCTCGATGCTGCACTGGGTGTGGAAGCCGACGAGGCAGCCGCTGCGTTCCCCGTCGGGCACCGCCGCGGTCACGATCACCATCGGATAGCTGATCGCGCTCACGGCCTCGTGGAACGCGGTGGGCTCAGTCATCGTCCGCCACGCTCCTCCAATCGGGCGGCCGGGTCAACGCCCGCGCGGACTACCCGACCTGCCCAGCCGGACCACCAGCAACGCGAGCGCCGGGCCACCAGCGGCATGGGACCACCAGCGGCATGGGACCACCAGCGGTACGAGACCACCAGCGGTACGAGACCACCGCCCCGTGCGGTCAGCCGCTGGTGGCCGACCGCGGCTTCGGCCCGGCGGCGCGCATGTTGACCAGCCGGCCCAGCAGCTCGAACCAGAAGGGGGCTCCGGCGGTCAGGGCAAAGCAGGCGATGGCCAGTCCGGCGATCTTCAGCAACCAACCGCCGACCGTGTGCGGGACCTCCCTCGGGTCGTCGCGGTCGTCGCTCGTCCGAACCCACCCGATGGGCAGGGCGAGGCCGGAGGCATTCCGCACCGACCTGATCGCGCTCTCGACGGCGTCGCCCACACCGGCGTCGGAGGTACCGCCGGTCTCCTGGTCGCCGGACTGCGCAGCGTCCTTCGTGTCACCGGGCCCGGCGCCGCCGGACCCCGCGTCGCTCGAACCCGCGTCGCGCGAACCCGCGGTGGTGGGGCCGACATCAGCGGCCTGGCCAATCTGGCCCTGGCTTGCGGTCACCGCCGCGTCGCGCACGGTCCCGTCCTGCCACAGCGCACGGGAGATGGCGACCGCGTCGAGGTTGAACACGGCGGCCAGCACGATCGCGTAGGCGAGCAGGAACACCGCGACCCGCCGCTTGTACCACCCGGACAGGCGGTCCATCGCCTCGTCGTACCACCGCGCCAACTCGGTGATGATCTTCTCTCGGTCACCGCCCGTCCGGACCACCGCCGTGGTCAGCGCATCCTTCGCGAGGGAGGGTGGCAACACGGCCAGCCCGTCCTCCAGCGTGCCGACCGTCCCGCCGCCGACGGCGGACACCAGCGCGGCGGCCACGACCCGCCCGGTCGGGTGGTCCGCCGGCATCGCGGCGTACAGCGCCCGGGCGGACCCCTCGTCCAGAGCGCGCCGGGCAGCCTCGTACGCGGTCCGGTAGGCCTCGCGGGTCTCATCGGGGATGTGCGAGGGCAGCCCGTCCGGGCGTAGCTGGGCCAACATGGCGCGGGCGGGTGGGTCGACCCGATCGAGCAGGGCCCGAGCGAATGCGGTGGACGGCACGTAGGAAGGCAACCGCAGCCGGCGGGCCCGGCTCACCGCGGCCCAGGTTCGCTGCACGGGCGGATGAGCGGCCATGTCCGCGGAGACCTCGTCCCGGCCGGCGGTACGCATGGCCCGCAGGGGCCCGTCGAGCAACTCCGCAGCGACGTCCACAGGCGGCGGGCCCCCCGGATCGGGCGGTGCGCCGCCCGGCGGGCAGCCGCCGAGCAGCCGGCGCAGCTCCGACTCGAGGCGTCGGCCCCGGTAACGCACGAGGCCGAGCACCGCCTCGTTGATCCGCGAGACGGCGAGGCTGAACGCGGCGAACAGCAGCGCGAGGCCGATCAGAACGTCCAGCGCGGACGAGTCAGGCATCCGATTCCCCCGATCCCCACCGCNCCGACGACGGCCAGTTCGCCACCCGCCACCACTGACACCGCCCCGGAGCTGCCCGGATTCCAGCGGGCCACGGGACACATCCGGGCACCGCGGGCGCATCCGGGCCGGACCGCGCATTTGTACACCGAGGGGCAGGACCGCCACCGAGCGGCACCGACCAATCTCACAGCCGACACGGACCGTCACAGCAGGGAAGGGTCGGGCCCCGGCTCGGAGCCGCAGTCCGGGCACGGGGCCGGAGCCTCGAGGTGGCCTGGGGTCGCTGTTTTCCCGGACCCACCGGGCAGCGGGCGACGGCTGGTCCCCGTCGAACGGGCGGAGCCGGCCGAACAGGCGGAGCCGGCCGAACAGGCGGAGCCGGCCGAACAGGTGGGCCGGGCCGAACCCCGCCTGCCCGTTCGGACCAGACGCGCTCCACGGAGGCGGGCGCGGGGGTTGAGGGCGGGAGATGGCATGGCGTCGGCCGCGCCGCCTGCCCCAGACGGTGCGACCGACGCCATGCGACTGTGGCGCCCGCGGGCGGTGAGTCCAGCCCGCGGGCGGCCGGATCAGCCCGCGGGTGCCTCGCTGAACGGCCCCTGCGGGCCGTACGCGGCGACCTCGCTGTAGATCGCCGGGCGGCGCTCGGGATCCTGTAGCGGCCGCAGCGGGGAGGTCGTCCCGCGGTGGTTCGCCCCCTGCTCCCAGGCGCTGAACTCGGTCATGCCCGACCAGACGCTCACCACGACGTACCGGGCCGGGTCCGCCGCCGAACGCTGCAGCGTGTTGCCGAGCAGCCCCGGGGTGCCGAGCAGCTTGGAGCTGATCGCGTGGTAGGCGCGTTCCACCGCCCCGGGATCATCGGGCGGATCGACCGCCCAGAGCATCACCCGGACCGCCGCCTCGCCGCCGGCTCCCACGGCTAGCCGGCCGCCGGCACCGGCAGGGATGCCGCGCCGGCCAGGTGCGTCAGGACGCTGCCGGTGGCCATTGAGCCGCTGGCGCGCAGCGGATGCAGCTCCTTGCGGTGCTTCAGGTGCCGCTCGCTGGTCTCGAACTCGCGGAACTGCGCCTCGTCGACCCAGTCGCTGGTAATGAAGTAGGTGCTCGGCTCGTCCTCCGAACGAATCAGCCACTGGCCCAGGTTGGCGGGGTGAGAGGTCACCGCGTCGCCGATGCGCAGCCAGGTCTGCTCGAACTCGGCCTCGCGGCCCGGGTGGATCCGCATGGTCAGCATGATCCGAAAGGGCGGGGTCGATGCCATCAGATTCCTCCGTCGACCGTGAAGGTGGCGCCGTTGACGTAGGACGACACGTCGCTGGCCAGGAACAGGACGACCGCGGCGACCTCGTCGGCCTCGCCGAGACGGCCAAGCGGGATGCGGTTGGTGTAGGCCGTTCGGGCGGCCTCGGGCATGCCGGCGGCCTGGTCGGTCTCGATGACGCCCGGCGAGACCAGGTTGACCCGGATGCCGCGGGAGCCGAGCTCCTTGGACAGCGAACGGGTCAGCCCGATCAGGCCGGTCTTCGCCGCGGTGTAGTGCGCCCGCAGCGGCACGCCGACGACCCCGGCGCCCGAGCCGATGTTGACCACCGAACCGGACTCGCCGAGCAGCGCCAGCGCGCCCTGGGTGACCAGGTGGGTGGCGGTGAGGTTGGTGGCGAGCACCTGCGTCCAGGCGTCCAGCGGCAGGTCCGCGTAGGGGATGTGGCTGATCGTCCCGACGCTGTTGACCACGATGTCGAGGCCGCCGAGGTGCGTGCCGGTGGCCTCGATGAGCTCGGTGATCTGGGCCGGGTCGGCCACGTCCGCCTGGACCAGCAGGTGGTCGCCGCCGGTGTCCTTCAGCTCGCGGCGCAGGCTCTCGGCCTCCTCGGTCTGGCGCTGGTGGCCGACGACGACCGTCGCTCCGGCGCGGGCCAGGCCGAGCACGACGGCCCGGCCGATGCCGCGGGTGCCACCGGTAACCAGGGCGCGTCGCCCGGCCAGGTCTGGGAACATCGCTGACTGTCTCCTAGGTCGAGGAATCGAGCGGATCGAGCAGGTCGAGCGAATCGAGCAGCTCGGGCGAATCGAGCAGCTCACGAGGGTCGGGCAGGCCGGGTCGGGGTCCGGTCAGGCGGGGTCGACGGCGCGGACGACGAGGCTGCTGTTGAAGCCGCCGTAGCCGCGGGCGTTGACCAGCGCCACCCGGACGGGGGTCTGCCGGGGGGCCTGCACCAGGTCCAGTCCGTAGCCCGGATCGGGGGTGTCGAGGTTGCCCACCGCGGGGATGACGCCGTCCCGGATCGACAGCAGCGCCGTCGCCACCGACAGCGCCGAGCCGCCGGCGCACAACCGGCCGACGAGGCCCTGCGGCGCCGTCACCGGCACCGCGCGGTCGCCGAACACGGCCCGGATCGCCGCCGCCTCCTGGGCGTCGAGGTCCGGGGAGCCGGCGCCGTCGGCGAACACCACGTCCACGTCGTCCGGGGCGAGGCCCGCGTCGGCCAGGGCGCGGCGCATCGCGGTGGCCAGCCAGCGGCCGTCCGGCGCCGGGCGGGCGTGGTCGGCGGCGTCGTGCGTCGCGGCGTATCCCGCGATCTCCCCGTAGACGTGCGGGGCGCCACGGGCCGCCGCCGCTGCCGGATCCTCGACGACCAGGGTCGCGCCGCCCTCCCCCGGCAGGTAGCCGTTCGCCCGGATGTCGAACGGCTTGTAGCCGTCCGCCGCCGCGGCGGCGGTGCTGACCCGGCCGCTGCTGAGATGGCAGGTGAGCCCGTACGGCGTCAGGCCCGATTCGGCGCCCCCCGCGAGCACCGTCGACGTGCCTCGACGGATGACCCGTCTGGCCTGGGCAAGGCTGTCCAGCCCGCCGGCGCCGTCGCTGACCACGACCCCGGATGGCCCCTTCAGGCCATGACGGATCGACGTCTGACCGGTCGTCGCCGCGTAGAACCAGGCGATCGACTGGTAGACGCTCACCGCGGTCCGCCCGCGGGTCCACAGCCGCTGCAGCTCCCGCTGGCCGAAGTCGTTGCCGCCGGAACCGCTGCCGAACACGACCGCGGTGGCATACGGGTCGTGGTCGGCCGGGTCGTAGGCGGCGTCGGCCAGGGCGAGCCGGGAGGCGGCCATCCCGAACCAGGTCCACCGGTCGGTCTGGACGATGTACCGCTTGTCGACGTGCTCCTCCGGCTCGAACCCGGCGACCTCGCCGGCGAGCCTGGCGGAGTAACGAGCCGGGTCGAACCGGCTGATCGGGGCGACGCGCAGCTCCCCGCGCAGGGTCGACGCCCAGTACTGCTCGACCCCCAGACCGCTGGGGGCGATGACCCCCAGGCCGGTGACGACCGGCCGGACCGCGCCCAGCGGGCGCCCGCCGCCACGCACCGAACGGTCCTCGCCGGTCACGGCCGAAGCCGCGGTGGCAGCGGTGGTGGCAGCCGCGGTCTCCACTGCGGCGCTCACCGGTTCGGCGCCGACAGGACGATCGCGGACTGGAACCCGCCGAACCCGCTGCCCACCGACAGTGCCACGTCGACGGTGTGATCACGGGCGATGTTCGGCACGTAGTCGAGGTCGCAGGCCGGATCGCGGGTGGCCCAGTTGGCGGTGGGCGGGACGACGTCGTTCTCGATGGCCAGGGCGCAGGCGGCGATCTCCAGCGAGCCGATCGCTCCCAGGGAGTGGCCGATCATCGACTTGATCGAGCTGACCGGGACCTCGTACGCGCGCTGCCCGAGCGAGCGCTTGAAGGCCGCCGTCTCGTGTCGGTCGTTCTGCTTGGTGCCCGAGCCGTGCGCGTTGATGTAGTCGATGTCGTCCGCGCCGACCCGCGCCGAGTCCATCGCGACCCGGATCGCCTCGGCCATCTCGACACCGTCGGGACGCAGACCGGTCATGTGGAAGGCGTTGGACCGCGACGCGTAGCCGCCGACCTCGCAGTAGATGTGCGCCCCACGGGCCCGCGCGGACGACAACTCCTCGAGGATGAGCACGGCCGAGCCCTCCCCCATCACGAAGCCGTCGCGGCTGGCGTCGAACGGGCGGGAGGCGTGCTCGGGGTCGTCGTTGCGCGCCGAGGTCGCCCGGATCGCGTCGAAGCAGGCCACCGAGATCGGCGACAGCGGCGCGTCGGAGGCGCCGGCGATCACGATGTCCGCCTCACCGTCGGCGATGAGCTGCGCACCGTAGCCGACCGCGTCGATGCCGGATGTGCAGCCGGTGGACACCACCGACGCCGGGCCGTGCGTGCCGAAGCGGCAGGCGAGCTCCGTGGCCAGGCAGCTCGGGACCAGCGCGTGGTACAGGAAGGAGCTGGCGTAGTGCGGATCGACCTCCCAGTGGCGGCCCGAGTCGGAGACGACGACGTACTCGTTCTCCAGCCGGGTCGTCGCGCCGACCGCGCTGCCCATGCTGACGCCGACGACCGGGCCGTCCCCGCCCTCGTCGCCGAGGCCGCCGGTGCCGGCGGGGCGCAGGTCGAGGCCGCTGTCCTCGACCGCCTCCAGCGCCGCGGCGAGCGCGAACTGCACGAAGCGGTCGTTCCGGGCGATCTGTCGGGCGGTCAGCCCGGCCGCCGCCGGGTCGAAATCGCATTCGGCGGCGACCTGGGAACGGAACTGCGACGGGTCGAAGAACGACAGCCGCCGGGTCGCCGTGCGCCCGTCGGTCAGCAGCGTCCAGAACTCCTTGCGGTTCACCCCGCCCGGGGCGACCACCCCGATCCCGGTGACCGCGGTCCTCCTCGGTTCGCTCACCGTCTGGCCCCGGCGGGCAGGGCGTCGGCGGCCACGGTGTGGGCGTGGGGGCCCGAACGGATGATGGGGGCGTGCGGCGCGTCCGGGTTCAGCACCGCCTCGGTGTCGACGTGGCCGAGGTCGGGACGGGGCGCCAGTGGGCTGAGGTGGAACACGAGGAACGCGGTCTCCTCGCCCGTGTTGACGATGCGGTGGCGCATCCCGATCGGGATGCACACGCCGTGGTCGGCGCCCAGGACCTGGTGCTCACCGTCCAGCCGGGCGGTCACGATGCCGCGCACGCAGTACAGGAACTCCTCCGAGTAGGGGTGCCAGTGCTCGGTGACGACCTCGCCGGGCTCGAGGGTGAGCGTGCCGAGGAAGCCGGTGGTCGAGCCGACCGTCGCCGGGGAGAGCAGGGCACGGATGTCCCCGCCGCGGCGCCGGTTGGGCGCGATGTCGTGGATGCAGAGAACCTTCGGGGTCGTCGTCGCTGGAGCTGCCATCGGTCGCGTCCTCCTCAGACCTGTTCCGGCACGGCCACGGCAAGCGGGGCGGGGCGCGCGGCCGCGGCGGCCCGCTCGACCTTCTCCCGGATCACGGCCATCTCCCGGGCGGTGTTGGTGTTGATCCGGGCGGTCATCTGCTCGTCGTTGAGCGGCGCCGCCGGGCGCATGTGGAAGTCCTGCACCCAGCGCATCCGGGTACCGGTGCCCTCCGGGGTGTAGGTCCAGTGGATGTGCATGTACTCGAACGGCCCGGTCTCGACGCGGTAGGCGCGGACCTGCCGGTTCACCGGGTCGAGCGTCCTTTCCGATACCCAGCTCCACGCCGTGCCGTTCTCGTCCGGATGCATGGTGAGCCGGAACTTGAAAGTGTTCCCGTTGCTCTCGATGATGTCCACCGACGCATATTCCGTAAACAGGTCGGGCCACGCAGGCAGATCGTTGGTGATGGTCCAGACCGTGTCGATGTCGGCGTCGATCAGAATCGAGTTGTCGGTATGCCCACTCACGGCTACTCCCCGGTTTGTGAAGGAAATCCGGATGCGGATCGAGAATCGGCGGCCGGCGGTTCCGGGCGCCCGGCGGGAATTCAGACCGGTTCGCGCTCGCCGAGCGCGGCGTTCACGGTGTCGAGAATCTCGGCGAGGGTGTAGCCGTCCGGCATCTCGGCCGGTAGGTCCACACCGAAGGCACCGGCCACCTCCGCCGAGAGCTGGAGGTAGGCCAGCGAGTCCAGGCCGATGTCCAGGAACGTCACGGCCAGGTCGATGGGGCGGTCCTCCGGGGGCAGCCCGGCCTGCTCGACGAGGAAGTCGAGCAGGGCGTCGGCCGTCCACTGCTGGGGCATGTCACGATCTCCTCGGGTTGGCGCAGATGGGATCGGCGGGAAGGTTGTCGTCAGGTCTGTGCCGGGATCCGCCGCGGGCAGGGAGCTGCCCGTCGCGGCGGGCAACGGCGGGTTACTACGGGCAACGGCGGGTTACGGCGAGCGACGGCGGGCGGCAGGCCGGGCGCCGAGGCAGAACCCCGACGGAGCCGGCGGTTGCACGCAGTCGGGTGGCCGGCGTGGCGCCCGCCGCGCCGGCGTCACCGGGGCAGGTCGAGGCGGCCCTGAGCACCGCGGCGATCAGTGGGCCCGGACGCGGGACATCGCGACGGCACGGGTCGGGACGGGTCGGCGAGACCGGTCGGCGAGACCGGTCGCTGCGGATCCGGCAACGCCGGCCGGGCGGGCACCCGGATCAGGCCACGGCGGCGCGCGCCCCTCGCGGGGGGCGGGCCGGGGCCGCAGGTGACCGAGGCCCGCGGCGGCGTGGACCCAGGCCGGTCAGCCGGCCGACCAGTGGTAGAAGCTGCGCGCCATCGCGTCCCGCGGCCCCCGCCAGGTGGCCGGGTCGTAGGCGGTGATGAACTTCTCCAGCTTCGTGTTCACGTCCACGAACAGCGGATGCCCGCGCACATCCGAGACGGTTGGCGCGATGTCCGCCGGCGCGTCGATGAGGTGGAAGTAGAGCCCGTGGAACTCGAACAGCTCGCGGCGGGTGACGCCGACGATGCCGGGGAGTTCCCCCGCGTCGGACTCGGCGAAGGTCTCTGCGACGGCGTCGGCGTCGGCGGGGTTCATTCTCGCCACGATCAGCGTGCGGTGCGTCGGCTTTCCCGACGACGTGGCGGCGGGCTGCGATCCGGCAACTGCGGGCACGGAAGGACTCCTCGGGCGTTTTCCAGGAGAGGCGAGCGGCGTGCATGGCGACCTGCGGGCCGGCAGGTCGACGGCACGGCGGACGGCGGACGGCGGACGGGCGAGCCCGCCGCGTGCCGCGCGTGCGCCCGCGCGGCCTGCGGGGCCCGTCGACGACGGGCGGGCAGGCGGACTCCGACCGACTCGCGACCGCCGGCCGTGCCCGCCAACCCCCTGACATGGTCAGTGTTCGGCTCATCGAGAGCATGCGGCCGGGCGCGGCCGGTGTCCTGGAATTGGCGTGGCATCAAGCTGCCCTGGCCATATGTGCCAACTGGCACGCACCCGATCCACAACACCGCTACAACGATCCGAACGTCGGACCCATGACCTGCAGCGATGCACCTCAACGTCAGCCGTCCACGCCCACCCGGAGGACCACCGACCGGATGCCCGGCGGGCGCGCGGCCGCCCGAGTGAGAGCCGTCACATCCGGTCGGCAGCGTCGACGAGTCCGTCGCCGCCGGGGGAGGTGGTCATTCCCCGGTCCGAGCCGCGCTATTCCGCTGCCTTCCGTGGAACCGGCATGCCGCGATGACCGCGAACGCCGCCCGCCCTCGCTCGGCGCCGAAGGCCCCAAGGGCGCGGGGACAGTCCGCCGACGACGGGATCAGAGCCAGCCGCGGCGGGAGGCGAGGGTGCCGGCCTGAAAGCGGCTGCGGGCGTTGAGGCGGGACATCAGGTCCGCGATCATGCGCCGCACGGTGCGCACGGAGACACCGAGGTGGCGGGCGGCCGCCTCGTCCTTGACACCGAGGCTGAGCAGGCGCAGCAACAGCCGCTCGGTGTCGGAGGGGTCGTCGGCCGACTCCTCGCCGCCGGTCTGCGCCGACCCGCCGCCGAGCGGCTCGGCGATCTCCCAGACCTGCTCGAACAGGGTGAGCAGGACGGCGGTGAGCTCGGGGGTCCGCACGAGCAGCGTGTGGCCGCCCGCGCCGCCGCCGCGGGCCAACCGAACGAGCCCGATGCGGCCGTCGACGGTGGTGGCGTCCAGCCGCGGGTCGTCGGTGACGCGTGCGTCGAGGCCGTGGGCGGCGACGGTGCGCACGTAGCCGGCGCCCCGTTCGTCGAGGCGCAGCGACCGCGGCAGCACGCTGCGCATCACGACCCCGCGCCGCAGGGCCCGCAGCTCGACCGGCATGACGTCGGCGGACAGCGCCGCCGACCAGCCCCGGCGGGTGCGTAGGGTGAGCACCTCCCGCTCGGCCCGGCCGACGAGGGTGAGCAGCTCGGCTCGGGCCTGGTCGACGCCGTCGATGCGCTGGACCTCGACCGTGTCCGGACCGGGACGGCCCTCCAGGTAGTCCGAGACGAAGACGCCCACCTGCGCCCGAGCCCGCACAAGCCGCTCGTGGCGCCGGATGAGCTGCTCGTGCTGGGCCTGGAGCAGATGATCCAGGCCGGCCTCGGGATGGACGGCGACGAAGCGTCCGGGCCGGTCCCGGGAGGCCAGCAGCAGGCCGAGTTCGACCAGCCGGTCGCGGACCCGACCGACGCCGTTCGCCGGTTCCCCGAGCATCTGCGCCGCCTCGGAGACACTCAGCGACCCGTGGCGCAACCAGAGCCGGTAGGCGGACAGGGCATCGTCGTCCAGACCGAGAATGTCGAGCACCTTGCCCTTCCCTGGAGCGGGATCGGGGGCCGGATCGGGACCTTCCCGGCGGACCGGGGGCGTGGCGATCGGTCCTGCCGCGGGCGGTGCGCTCGTGCTGGTCAGGTCCGAACAGTCGTTCGTGGCGTTCACCCGGACCGCTGCGGCAGGCTCGGCCGGGCGGCCGACTCGGCGGAGACCACGTCGAGCGCGTGACGGACCAGCGAGACCAGCGACTGGCGGACCGACTCGCGCTGGCGGGCGTCGCAGAACACCACCGGCCGGCGCGGGTCGAGGTCGAGCGCCGCGCGGACGTCCTCGACCCGGTACTCGCGGGCGCCGTCGAACCGGTTCAGCGCGATGAGGAACGGGATGTCGCGTTCCTCGAAGTAGTCGATGGCGGGGAAGGAGTCCGCCAGCCGTCGGGTGTCGACGAGCACCACCGCGCCAATCGCGCCGAGGACCAGCTCGTCCCACATGAACCAGAACCGGTCCTGCCCGGGGGTACCGAACAGGTAGAGGATGACGCTGTCGATGAGCGTGATCCGCCCGAAGTCCATCGCGACGGTCGTCGTCGTCTTCGAGCTGACCGAGCTGGTGTCGTCGATGCCGATGCTGGCGGCCGTCATCGCGGCCTCCGTGGTCAGCGGTGGGATCTCGCTGACCGAGCCGACGAACGTCGTCTTCCCGACGCCGAACCCGCCGGCAATGATGATCTTGACCGGATGTGGCGCCGCCGTCTCCGACGACCGCGTCCTGTCGGGCCGGTAGTCCTTGTCGGGCCGGTAGTCCTTAGAGGGCCTGTAGTCCATCGAGCACCTTTTCGATGAGGGCGGCGGAAGGACGATCGGATGAACGGCCCGGCCGGTTCACCGTGACCAGGCCGGCGTCGAGCATGTCGCCGACGAGGACCCGCACGACGCCGAGCGGCAGATCCAGCCGCGCCGAGATCTCGACGATCGACTGCACCCGCTGGCAGAGCAGCGCGATCGAGCGCTGCTCCACCTCCAGCGTCGCGCCCATCAGCCGTCCGTTGGGCGTGGTGGTCACCAGCGCCACCAGCTCCAACGCCCGGTTGGTAGGCCGGGTCCGACCGCCGGTGACGGCGTAGGGCCGGACGACCGGACCCGCATCATCGTCGAACCATTCCTCGTCGTGCGACATACCGGTCCTCCTGCCTGAGAGAGCTCCGCCGCCATGACGGTGAGCGTTGCGGTCCGGTCGGTTCGGGCAGGGGTCGACCGGTGGGCCAGATTCGCGGTCGCACCCCCGTCGACCGCCGCGGCGCCGCCTACAGCGGCAGCGCGGACTGCATCTGGGCGCGCAGCTCCGGGGTGAGGAACTCCCCGACCCTGGTCACCAGCAGGGCCATCTCGTAGGCGATGAGCCCGATGTCCGCCCCGGTACTGGACAGGATCGCCAGGCACGAGCCGTCGCCGACCGCCGTGACGAACAGGAAGCCCTGGTCCATCTCGACGATGGTCTGGCGGACGTTGCCACCGCCGAAGAACCGGCCCGCTCCGCGGGCGAGGCTGTTGAACCCGGAGGCGACCGCCGCGAGCTGGTCGGCGGTCGCCCGGTCCATCCCGTAGGAGGTCGCGAGCAGCAGACCATCCGAGGACAGGGCGATCACATAGGTGACTTCCGGAACCTTCTTGACAAGGTTGTTGAGCAACCAGCTCATGTTCTCGGACGGCCCCAGCGGACGCATCTCAGGTCACCTTTCCCACATCGTCGCCGTCGTTGGAAACCTGGCCGTCCGCCAGCCCGCGACCGAAGTTGCTCTGGAAGGACGACATCATGCTGCGGATCTCTTCCGGGCTGCGCTGCGCGGCGAGCTTGCCCGGCTGGTCGTCCGGGCTGTCCCGGCGGAGCTGGGGCGCGAGGCTGGCCCGCCGGGTGCGCCGCGGCAGGCCCACCTCGGTGTGCTCCTCGGGCGCCTGGCCGCCACGCTCCGGCAGGTCCGCCCCGCCCGCCCCACCAATACCGCCGGCCCCGCCAGCACCGCCGGCACGGGCGGGCGGCGCCGGGCGGTGCAGCGGGACGATCGACTGGCCCGCGCCGGGGGTGTCGCCGCCGCGGGGTCCGGTTGGGCGGCTCAGCGGCGCGGTGAACGGGTCGTTGCGGGCCAGGGGGCCGCCGGGCAGGTCATGTATCGCGGGGGGCGGCCCGAACAGGGACGAGGTGCGGCGCCCGGCATCGTCCACCGGCGGCTCTGGCGGCCCGAACCGGTCGGTCTCGGCCGGCGGGAACGGTTCCGGGGCGCCCCGGTTGCCGCGCGAACGGCGGGTCGGCAGGTCGGGCAGGTCGCCATCGCCCTGGCCGGGGTCGCCGCCCGGCGTGGGCTCGGGGCGCGGCCCGGCCGGTCGCGGCGGGCCGTCCGGGCGGCGGCCGTTGGAGCGGTGCCGGGGGCGGTCGGCCACGAACCAGCTCGACCGGACCGTGGCGAAGACCGGCAGGTCGTCGATCAACGTCTCGTCCTGGCCACGCGGCGCCTCGTCGGGCCGCTCCGGGGCGGGGGCGGCGGTCAGATTGCCGTCCGCGTCGACGAACGGTCCGCCGAACCCGTCCTCGTCGACCGTCGGGCCGTCGAGCGCGGGCACGGCAGCGACGGGCAGCGCCCGCACGGTCGCGGTGCCCTCCGAACGGGTGTCGCCGTCGCCCTCGGGCTGGCGCAGCAGGGCGGCCGGCACCAGGACGATGGCCATCGTGCCGCCGTAGGGCGAGGGACGGAGCTCCACCGAGATGGCGTGCCGCTCGGCGAGACGGCCGACGACGAACAGGCCGAGCCGCTCACTGGTCGACAGGTCGAAGGGAGGCGGGTTGGCCAGCCGATCGTTGAGGGAGTGGAACTCCTCCGGGCTCATCCCCAGGCCGCGGTCCTCGACCTCGATGACGAAGCCGTTGGACACCTCGTGCCCGTTGACCTGGACCGGGGTGTGCGGCGGGGAGAAGGAGGTGGCGTTCTCGATGAGCTCGGCGAGCATGTGGATGACGTCACCGACGGCGTGCCCGCTGATGGCCCCGCCGTCGATGGGCATCACCTTCACTCGGGTGTAGTCCTCGACCTCGGCGACGGCGCCGCGCACCACGTCCTTGACGGCGACCGGTCGGCGCCAGCCTCGCGCGGGCTTGGAGCCCGACAGGACGATGAGGTCCTCGGCATGGCGCCGCATGCGGGTGGCCAGGTGGTCGAGGCGGAACAGCTCCTCGAGCTCGTCCGGGTCGGTCTCCTTGCGCTCCAGCGCGTCGATCACCTTGAGCTGGCGGTGGATGAGGGCCTGGCTGCGGCGGGCCAGGTTGAGGAAGGTGTCGCCGATGCTCTTGCGCATCGCGGCCTGTTCGACCGCGGTGCGCACCGCGACGGAGTGCACGATGGAGAACGCCTCGGCGAGCTGGCCGATCTCGTCGGTACTTTGCACATCGACCGGGAATTGCTCGGCGGACATGTCGACCTGTTCGCCTCGGTGCAGCCTCTCGACGACCCCGGGCAGCCGCTCGTTGGCGACTTCGAGGGCACCGCGCCGCAGCGCCCGTAGATGCCGGATCATCGGGCTCGCGACCAGCAGCGAAATCACCACCGACACGACCAGGACCAACGCAACCCCGATACTGCCGAACAGTGCGTCACGAGTGGCTGAACTGGCGATGTCCTGGCTGGTGGAGCCCAGGTCGGTCGCGATCCTCCGCTCGACCTGCCGCATCGCCGCGATCTTCTGATCGACGGTGTTCAGCCAGATCTGCTGCGTAATCGTCAGCGGCTGGCCGTTCTGAACGGCGTTGACCGTGTCGTCGCGCATTGCGGTGGCGGCGGAGATGGTTCGGCCCACCGTGACGTTGTAAAAGGCCTGCTCATCCGCGGTGGCGGTGGTCCGGAACTGCTGTAGCCAGGCGTCCTCGGCGCCGGCCGAGCTCTCGATCTGGCGCAGGGTCACGGAATCCGTCTGGCCGAGAATGATCACACGGGCGATCGAGCCGCGCTGCTGGGCTGCCTCCTCCTTCGCCCGGGAGATACCGACGAGCGTGGTGGCGCCGTTGACCAACGACGCGTTGTCGCTGCCGGCGGCGACGCTGGCGTTGAGCGAAAGGAGGTCGCGCACCAGGTCGTTGTAGAACGTGTTGTTCTGGTCGACCTGCGCCTGCCGGGCGTCGATCGCCTTGCGCTGCGCGGGCAGCCGGTCCAGGCGGGTGGAGATCGACGCCAGCGTGGCCGCCAGGGCGTCCCGGGCGCCGGAGGGCAGCGCGGCCTCGCCGGCGTTGTAGGTCCCCAACGCCTGGTCCACCGGGCCGCGGGCGGCGACGGTGGCCTGTCCCGGCCCGGCGGCCAGGTAGTTGGAACCCACATAGGAGTTCGTCGCGTACCGCTCGGCCTGGAGCGCGGCGACGAGGTCGTTGCCTTTGATCGAGAAGGCTGCCAGCGCCTTGATGCGGTTCGCGGCCCGTACGTTGTCGACGTTCCCCCGCACCTGTATCGCGCTCAGTACCGCCAACGCGGCCAGGGGGACGACGAGAATCACCACGAGCTTCGAGCGGATGGGCCAATTCTGGAGCATCCGGTCCTCTCGTCCGGCACCCGGGAGTTGGGCGCCTCATGTGCGGGGTCAGTGTTCGAGTTCAACGGGCCTTGTCCCCGAAGGACCACGCGCGACAACACCCGGACCGAGGTATTGGAGGCGAGGCCCGAACATCGGGGGAATGTTCCTGGGGCGCCGACAACTCTAGCGGGTGAATGAAGCGGCCGCGTTAGGGGCGGGCCTCTATAACGGAAGAGCATGACAGCGTTGCACCGCGTGACGGACATTCGTTCCGACCTGCGACGAGCGATAGGACAGCTACGCCTAATGAAAATCGACGTAGCCCGGACCAAATGACGTCCATGCACCGGAACTGGCACTGATCGGCAGCATCTGGCAGGAGCCGACACGGGACGTCGGCCGGTGATGCCGGTCCGATGACCGGACTCCCGACGGCGGCAACACAAACACACGAAATGTTGCACGAAACACATCTGGACATCCCGGGACGCCCAGCCGGGGCCGGGTCGTCGGGGTGGTCGTCGGTCTGGTCGCAATACGCGCCCTCACCGGCTTGTGAAGAGCCCGCCCCCGGGACTCCCCATGCACTCACCATGACCCGGCAATGCCCAGCCGCACAGCATCCGCCGTACTGCCCCCATACCCCGGCTACCGTGGTTTCAATCCAGCATCCGCAACGGATCCCGCCATGAGCGGGGCAGCGCGGACGCGGGCGGGCCGTTTCGGCAGGCCGTCGGTCAGCCGGCCGTCGGTCAGCCGGCCGTCGGTCAGCCGGCCGTCGGGGCGGGTGACGGTTGACCGTCCCGGCTCGCCAGGGACGGCGGCCGCACCCGGTGGACCAGCGCCGTCTGACTCACGGTGGCGACCAGCGCACCCGTGCGGTCGTACATCCGCCCGCGCACCTGCGCGACGTTGCGGACGATCGCCTCGACTCGCACGTCCAGTAGTACCCACTCACCGGTCGGGGGCGCGACGATACGCAGGCTGTTGTCGAGGCTCGTGCCGGCGGCCATGTCCCCCGTGGCCTCGATGAGTCCGACCGGGGCGAAGTCGCCAAGCAGCGCGAGCACCGCCGCGTGCAGGGGCAACCGAGGTCGCAGGCGCAGCCACAGCGCGCTGCTCCCGCCGCCCGGCCGGCCGTCGAGGTCGGTCCGGGCCGGGCGGGCCCACCGCTGCTCGACCAGGGAGATCACACCGTCGCGGGGGAAGTCCAGCCAGTTCGGGTACTCGCGCGGGGGGCAGCTGTCGGGGTCCGGCGCCCAGTCACCGGCCGGGCCGAACCGGCTGACGACGCCACTCACCCGGCTGAACGTGCCCCCCGCGAGGAACACCAGCCGCCCGGCCGTGGTGGCGCGCACGACGACCTGTGACAGACCGCCGGTGCCCGGGTCGACGCTCAGCTCCACCTCTTCACCGGCATGCACGGGGGCGAGGAACTGGGTGTGCGCCCACACGCAGTCCCGCCCGCCGCAGGCCTGGACGAAGGCGATCGCGGCGGCGAGTCCGCAGCCGCCCCACAGGGTGCCCCGCGTGTTGAGAAGATGAGCGTCGGCCACGAAGCTGCCGCGGCACTCCCCCGGGTCGACCGTCAGCCCGAGCAACCCGGCGAGGGAGGTGGCCTCGCGGCGGAGCTCACCGCGGGACTGCCCGGCCCGCCGCGGACCGACCCCCTGGCCGAGCTGGGTCGGCAGGTCGGCAGCGAGTCTTGGCGGGATGCCGGGTTCGCGCGGGTCTGTCACATTCTCATCCTGGCAGGCCCGGTCGGGCCATGCGCCGGGGTCGCCCGGCCGGACTCCCCGCGTCTGCTTTCGCGCAGACCTCGCCCGGTGACACAGTGTCGGTCAGTCAGCCCGCCGCCCGTCGGCACCAGGAGGCCGGATTGAGTAGCCAGATCGAGACCGAGGTCGCCGACGGCGTGCTCACGGTGCGCATCGTGCGCCCGGACAAGCGCAACGCCCTCACCCAGGCGATGTACGCGGCGCTCGCCGAGGCGTTTGCGGCGGCCGAGGCCGATACCGGGGTGCGGATCGTCCGGATCCGCGGCAGTGGCGGGTCCTTCACCGCCGGCAACGACCTCGCCGACTTCCTGGCCACGGCCGGCCTGGCCCCGGACGGTCCGACGATGACCTTCATCCGGACGGTCGCCCGCGGCACGAAGCTGCTCGTCGCCGAGGTCGACGGGCCGGCGGTGGGCATCGGCACGACGCTGCTGCTGCACTGCGATCTGGTGTACGCCACCGAACGCAGCACCCTGGGCATCCCGTTCGTCAACCTCGGCGTGGTGCCCGAGTTCGGCTCGTCCCTGCTGCTGCCGCGCCGGGTCGGACCCGCGGCGGCAGCGAGGCTTGCGTACTTCGGCGAACCGTTCAATGCCGCGCGGGCCGCGGAGCTGGGGATCGTCACCGAGGTGCTGCCCGACGCCGACGCGCTGCGCGCCCGGGTCGACGACCGGGTCGCGGCGCTGCTGGCCCAGCCGCCGCAGGCCCTGGCCGCCACCCGTGCCCTGCTCCACGACGGCGGGACGCCGGCGGTACTCGAACGCATCGACGTCGAGGGTGCGCTCTTCGCCGAGCGGCTGGCCTCGGCGGAGGCGAAGGCGGCGATGACCGCGCGGCTGCCCGGCCGCGGGGCGTCCCCCCGGTCGAGCTGAGGCCACCCGCGACCCGCACGGTCCCCCGCACGGATACCCACACGGACACCCACTGGCCCGAAGCGGTCACGATCCCCGGTTCACCCGGGCGTGGCCGGGCATACCGGGGATCGTGACCAGTTCCCTGCCGCGCCAGCGCGACCAGGGGGACGTCCTGCCGCGTCGGCACTGGTGGCATCGGTTCTCCCCCGGTCCGGGGGGTGCACCGCCGGCTCGCAGCGCACTCGGATTGCGGCTGGCGCTCGCCGTGTTCGGTCTGGTCTTCTGCGGCGTCACCGCGGGACTGTTCGCCTCGCGCGACCAGCCCGCCGCCGCGGGGGTGCTCGCGCTGCTCGCGCTGGTCGCCCTCGTCGACCTCGCCGTCATCCAGCGCCGGTTGCACCAGCGTTCCCATCCCCGCCGGCCGCCACCTCCGCGACCGTGACCGCCGACCGCCCGCGCCCGCCGATGTCCGCTCCGGCCGCATGGTGTCCCGGTCCGGCCGCATAAGGTGTCCGAGGATCGACTGATCAGATCCGGTGGGCCCGGGTGGGCGTCGAGGTGGCACGGGAGAGGGACGGCGGCCCATGAGCGAGCCGGCGGGCGGCGGGCGGCCGGTACCAGCCGGACTGCCCCGGGGCACCGCGGACGAACCCGGACTGCGCCAGGCGCTGCGCCGGATGCGACTGATCGCCACCGGGCTGCTCGCCGCTGTCGTGACCGTCTACCTGCTCGCGCAGGGCTGGCACAGCCACGGTGGCCCCGGCTGGGTGGCGTATGTGGCCGCCGCCGCGGAGGCCGGCGTCGTCGGCGCGCTGGCCGACTGGTTTGCCGTGACGGCCCTGTTCCGCCACCCGCTCGGCCTGCCGATTCCCCACACGGCGATCATCCCGGAACGCAAGGACGCCCTCGGCCGGGGCCTGGAGAACTTCGTCAGCACGCACTTCCTCGCCGAGGACGTGATCCGGGACAAGGTCGACGGCATCGGCGTCTCTGTGCGCGTGGGGTCGTGGCTGCGCCAGCCGCGCCACGCCGAGCGGGTGACGACCGAGATCGCCGGCCGGCTCACCTCGGCCATCTCCGGGATGAGCGACGACCTGGTCCGCGAGGTCGTGGAGAAGGCGGTGCTGCCCCGGGTGGTCGAGCGCCCCTGGGCGGGGGTGCTGGGCGCGGCGTTGCAGCGGGTGCTCGACGACCGGCTGCACGTCCGGCTCGTCGACGTGATCGTCACCGAGGTCCAGGAGTGGCTGACCCGCAACCCGGAGCTCTTCACCCGGCTCGTGGTCGACCAGGCGCCGAGCTGGACGCCGCAGTGGCTGGACGAGGCGGTCGCGGTCAAGGCCTACGACAAGGCGCTGGAGGCGATCGCGGAGCTGCGCGCCGACCCGGAGCATCGGGTGCGCCAGGCGCTGGACCGGTTCCTCGACGACTTCGCCGGCCGCCTGCGCGCGGATCCGAGCCTCGGCGAGCAGGTCGAGCAGATCAAGCAACGGCTGCTGGGGCACGCGGAGGTCGGCCGGGCCGTCGCCGCGATCTGGGCGACGACCCGGACGATCCTGCTCGACCTCACCACCGATCCGACCAGCACCGCCCGGGTGCGGGCCACCGACGAGCTGGCCGCGTTCGGGGCACGACTGGCCACCGACCCGGAGCTCGGCCGCACCGTCGACCGGGCCGCGTCCGATCTGGCCGCCCGGGCGGTCCACCGCTACCAGGGGGACATCGCCGCGATCATCGGGGACACCGTCGCGAGCTGGGAACCCGAGGAGACCTCGCGGCGCATCGAGCTGCACGTCGGCCGGGACCTGCAGTTCATCCGCATCAACGGCACGGTCGTCGGCGCCCTCGTCGGGTTGCTCATCCACGCCCTCACCGAGCTGGTCTTCTGACGGCGTGGCCGCGACCGCCCGGCCCGTGCACGCGGCCACGCACCTGCCTCGAGGCCCGCACGGCCGGGCGCACGGGAGACCGGGCGGGCGTCCGGGCCAGCCGCCGGGCGGGCGCGACCTGCACCTGTGACCGAACGGGCAGCGGCGGTCGGCGGCCGCAACCCACGCCGCACGTGCACACCGACCGACCGGGCCCGGGCCCGCAGAGCCCCCCGGATCGGGGGGCACCGGCCGCCGCACCCGAAGGTCCCGTCCACCCCGTGCCGGTCGCCACGTTCGCGGTGGTCTTCTGGTTCCTCCGGACGGTGCGGCGCCGCACCGGCCTCGAACCGGCCGTGACCGCGGTCATCCCGGCGCCACTGACGGTGTTCGGCCTGCTCGGCGGGCATGCGGCCGGGTCCTTCGCCGGTCGGCGCAGGCCGACGTTCCCGATGGTGACCCTCATCGCGTCCCCGGCCGCCACGCCCCTCACTTCCGGTGATGGCCCGGCGATTATTGCTGCGACGCAAGCGGCGGGCGCACGCGTCATCCGCCCGATGCCGCACGCCGGGGTGTTCGTCCTGGTCACAGGGACAGCACGGAGTAACCCGACACGCTGCGCAACCATCGCCGCCGCGGGTCGGCGCCGACCCGCGGGCCCGGCCGGGACGAGGCGGACGACCGTGCGGACGCGCACCGGCATACCGCCGTTCCGTGACCGCCCGAACCGGCACAGAGGGGTATGCAACGGCTCGTTGCGTGCCGCGGCCCTATCCCGAAGCACGGATCGTCGATGTACCGTGAAGGAGACGACGGCCCGAGCGGCTGTCCGCGCCCGGCTGAATGGTCGGGTGTGCGAGGTCGGTGCGAGCGCCATAGCGGGAATCACCCGCCGTTGGGTCTGGTCGCGGAGCCGGCCGTACCCCGGCCGCCGGACGATGCAACGGGCTGGTGTGGACCTCCTCACCCGTCCAATTGATCTCATGGTGGCCCTGACCTGATCGGCGGATCCCTCTGTCTCAGCACGGAAACTCCCAGTCCCATGCTGCCCATCGCCAGCCCCGCCCGGCCCGTGGCCGCGGCGTCGCAGGCGGTACTGGACGCGGCGGCGCCCGCACCGCGGGCCGCGGTCCGCGGCCCGGCGGCTCCCGCTTCGGCGGCCCGGCGCGCCCGGCCGCTCCCCTCATCACGACGCGTGAACCCCGACCCCCGGCCGAGACGTTCGAGGCCGCCGGCCTGCCCAAGCGCCTGATCAAGGCGCTCGCCGACCGGAACATCGCCGCGCCGTTCCCGGTGCAGGCCTCGACCCTGCCCGACGTCCTCGCCGGGGAGAACGTCCTCGGCCGGGCGAAGACCGGATCGGGCAAGACGCTCGCCTTCGGGCTGCCCATCCTCGCCCGGCTCGCCAGCGGCGGTCCGGCGGCACCGCGCCGCCCCCGCGCCCTGGTCCTCGTCCCGACCCGTGAGCTGGCCCAGCAGGTCAGCGACGCGCTCGAGCCGCTGACCCGGGCGTTGAACCTGCGCCTGGCGCCGGTGTACGGCGGGACGTCGATCAGCCGGCAGATCTCGGCGCTGCGCCGCGGCGTGCACCTCGTCGTGGCCACCCCGGGCCGGTTGACCGACCTCGTCGAGCGCAGCGCCTGCGAGCTCGGCGAGATCGAGATGACGGTGCTGGACGAGGCCGATTTCATGTGCGACCTCGGCTTCCTGCCCGCCGTGCGGGCGCTGCTCGACGCCACCCCGTCCACCGGGCAGCGGCTGCTGTTCAGCGCGACGCTCGACCGCGAGGTCGAGGTCCTGGTCCGGGACTACCTGCCCGACCCGGTCCTCGTCGCGATCGACTCGGAGACCTCCCAGGTCACCACGCTGGTCCGGCACGCCCTCGAGGCGCCCGACCGCGCCGCCCAGGTCGCGCTGGTCACCGCGCTGGCCGGCGGCTCGGGCCGCACCCTGGTCTTCGTCCGCACCCAGCGGGACGCCGACCGCGTGGCCGAGTCGCTCAGCCGCGCGGGCGTGCCGGCCGAGCCGCTGCACGGCGGGATGCCGCAGGGCGCCAGGACCCGGGCGCTGGCCGGTTTCACCGACGGCTTCTACCGGGTGCTCGTCGCCACCGACGTCGCCGCCCGCGGCATCCACGTCGACGGCATCCGGCTGGTCATCCACCTCGGCCCGCCGGAGGACGCCAAGACCTACCAGCACCGCGGCGGGCGGACCGCGCGCGCCGGCGCCGACGGCGCCGACGTGCTGGTCACCCTGCCCGCCGAGCGGGGCAAGGTGCGCGGGCTGCTGCGCGCGGTCGGCATCGAGGCGCGCCCCGAGCCGACCACGCCGGACGACCCGATCGTCCTGGAACTCGCCGGCCCGCCGGCCCCCCGGGTCAGCAAGGACGAGATCCCGCAGGCCCGCATGGCCGGCGCGACCGGTGGGCGCGGACCGCGCGTCGGCGCACCCCGGACCGGCGGCGGCCGTGACGGTGAGCACCGGCACGCCCGCCGCGACGGCGGTCACCGCTTCGGCCGGTCCGGGACCGCCCACGGCCGGCCGCAGCGGCGCCCCGGCGCCCCGGCAGCCCCGGCCCCCGCCGCCCCGGCCCCGACGGCCTGACCCACCGACGGTCTGAACCACCGACGGTCTGACCGGCCGACGGTCTGAACCACCACCGTTCACCCGCTCCCGCCATCGGCGCCGCCGCCCTGATCCGTCAGGGCGGCGGCGCCGACCGGGATCTGGCACCGACCGGACCGTCACCGTCGGGTCCCCGCGTTCGCAACGGCCGACTCCCGGCGACAGGTCCGTCACCAGCAGCGGAACACCGACACGTGACGAGACAGTCCGGATCTGTGGTGTGAGCAGGGCCACCCGAGGTCTTTGTGTGCCCCGTCCGCTCGATACCGTTTTAGGGACAGGTGTCGACATCGATGGAAGGAGCGTGCACATGGAACAGGACCAGTTGACCCAGCTGACCTCGGGTCTCTCCGGGCCGGGTCCGCGGGACACCGTCCCCGGCACCGTTGACGCGGTAGAGGTCACGGAGATCACAACCGAGAAGATCGCGTTCGGTTCCGTCGCGAACCCGAAGCGGCTGCGGCTCGGAGCCTCCCGCGCACTGTGACCCCCGACGGGTCAGGATTTCTCCAGGTCGGCCGCCGTGGGGCGGCCGACCTTGCGTTTCATCTCACCGATCCCGGCTTCCGGTCGGGGTCGGGGTGGTCCTACCGTCGAGGGATGAGCAGCCCCGAGACGACCCCGCGCGCAGCCGGATCGACCGCATCCACCGGCTCCACCGGTCCCGAGCCGGCCGGCGCGGGGCACGAACGCGTCACGCGGCCGGTCGGCGGTGACGGCTTCCGGTCGTCCTGGGCCCAGCTCGATGGGCCGGTGCACGTCGTCGACTTCGGCGGCCCGGCGGACGGTCCGCTGCTGCTGTGCGTGCACGGCCTCGGCGGTTCCTATCTGAACTGGCTGCCCCTCGCCCCGCTGCTCACCACCACCCATCGGGTGATGGCCGTCGACCTGGCCGGTCACGGCCGCACCCCGGCCGCGGGCCGGCGCACCGACGTCGTGGCCAACCAGGGTCTGCTCGACCGCTTCCTGGCCGAGGTCCTCGACACCGCGCCCATCCTCGTCGGCAACTCGATGGGCGGCATGATCAGCGTGATGCAGGCCGCCCGGCGGCCCGACTCGGTCGCCGGCCTGATCCTCGTCGACCCGGCGCTGCCCCGCCCGCGCGGCGTGCGCCCGGATCCGGAGATCGCCCGCATCTTCGCCGGCCTGTTCGTCCCCCGCCTCGGCGCCGCGGTCCTCGCCCGCCGGCGGACCCGCTTCACCCCGCGTGAACTCGTCGACCAGAGCCTGCTGCGGCTCACGGCCGACCCGAGCGCGATCCCCGAGACGGCGCTGGCCTCGATGGAACGCGCCCAGCGGGAGCGCGGCGGGCTGCCCGACGCCGACCAGGCGTTCGTGGGCGCGGCCCGCTCGGTGGTCTGGTCGCTGCTGCGCCCGGCGCCGCTGGCGCACATGGTCCGCACCGTGCCGCAACCGACGCTGCTGCTGCACGGCTCCGCCGACCGGCTGATCCCGGTGGCGGTGGCCCGCAACGTCGCCGCGCAGCGGCCCGACTGGCGGGTGGAGATCCTCGACGGCCTCGGCCACGTGCCGATGCTCGAGGCCGCGGAGCTGACCGCGGAGCTCATGGCGGACTGGCTGAGCCGCGAGGGCCGCGCGGCGGCCGAACGCGCCCGCCGTCCCGCCAGCCCGGTGCTCCCGACCCTGGCCCCGCTGCCGGCGGTGGGGAGCTGACCAGGGCGACCGATCCCGGCGAGGCGCTGCGGTCCGCGCTGCGTGCCGCCGCCGGGCACGCCGATGCCTGGCTCGCCGGCCTCGCCGAGCGCCCGGTGCGCCCGGCGCACAGCGCCGCCGAGGTCCTGGCCCGGCTCGACGACCGGCTGCCGGCCGGCCCCAGCGACCCGGTGGCCGTCGTCGACGCGCTCGTCGAGGCGGTGGGGGGCGGGCTGACCGCCACCGGCTCGCCTCGGTTCTTCGGCTACGTCGTCGGCGGCACGCTGCCCGCCGCGCTCGCCGCGGACCTGCTCGCCGTCGTCTGGGACCAGAACGCGGCGCTGGCGTCGCTGTCGCCCGCGGCCAGCGCCGTCGAGACCGTCGCCGGCCGGTGGGTCGCCGAGCTGCTGGGCCTGCCGGCGGACGTGTCGGTGGGCTTCACCACCGGCACCCAGATGGCGCACGTCACCGCGCTCGCCGCCGCCCGCCAGCGGGTGCTCGCCGACGCGGGCTGGGACGTCGCCGCCGACGGCCTGACCGGGGCGCCGCCGGTGCGCGTGCTCGTCGGCGCGAACCGGCATGCCACCGTCGACGCCGCGCTGCGCCTGCTCGGCTTCGGCACCCGCACGATCGTCGAGGTGGCCACCGACCGGCTCGGCCGGATGCGCCCCGACGCCCTGCGCGCCGCCCTCGCACCGACCTCGACCGCGACCGCGCACCCGACCGGACAGGCCGGCGCCGAGCCACCGACACCAGCACCGATGCCGACATCAACATCGACGCCGACACCGACACCGACACCGACACCGACACCGACGATCGTCATCGCCCAGGCGGGGGAGGTCAACACCGGCGCCGTCGACCCGCTCGGCGAGATCTGCGCGATCGCCCACGCCCACGGCGCCTGGGTGCACGTCGACGGCGCCTTCGGCCTCTGGGCGGCGGTGTCGGGGTCACCGGCGCGGCGCGACCTCGTCGCCGGCGCCGAGCTCGCCGAGTCGTGGGCCACCGACGGGCACAAGTGGCTCAACGTCCCCTACGACTGTGGGATCGCGCTGGTCGCCGACCGGGTGGCCCACCGGCGGGCGGTGTCGACCTCGGCGGACTACTTCGTACTCGACACGGCGGGGCAGCTCGACCCGGTGGACTGGACGCCGGAGTTCAGCCGGCGGGCCCGCGCCCTCGCCGTCTACGCGGCGCTGCGTTCGCTGGGCCGCGCGGGCCTACGTGACCTCGTCGACCGGTGCTGCGCCCTCGCCGACCACGCCGCCACCCGGCTCGCCGCACTACCGGGGGTGACCATTCTGAACGCGAACGGCGACCCCGCCAGCCCGGAGCCCCTCGTCGCCCTCAACCAGGTGCTGATCCGGGTGGACGACCCACGCCCGGTGGCCGGCCGGACACACGACTCCTGGCCGGCGAGGCTGTCCGGGTCAGCCGAGGCAACGGGGTCAGCGGGGTTGGCGGGGTCAGCGGGGTCAGCGGCGGCGCGGGGGGACCGGCTGACCCGGCAGGTCACCGCGGCGGTGACGGCGGGCGGCGAGGCGTACGTGACCGGCACGGTGTGGCGGGGCCGCGCGGCGATGCGGCTGTCGGTGAGCAACTGGGCGACCACGCGACGGGAGATCGACCGGGCGATCGCGGCGATCGCCGGCGCGATCGCCGACGCTCGGCGTGAGCCGTTCCAGCCGGACGCCGCGCCGGCGGCGGTCGGGCCGCCCACCCGCCCCCGTGATGCCGATCCGCACCGCGGCGGTGTCCCTTCGTGATGCTCGGGCCGACACAGTGGTGGAGGTGCCGGCGGGCTCGGGCGGGCCGCTAGGCTGCCGGGGAAAGCCCCGTCCATCCGGCCGATCCCCGTGGCGAGCGCACCCGGCGCGTCGGCGTGCCGTCCGCCCGTGACGGGGTGATCGGCCGCGCTTCGACCGGCGTGCCCAGCGCGCGGGAGGGTCCGACGTGTCAAACTCCTTCGTCCACCTGCACGTTCACACCGAGTACTCGATGTTGGACGGGGCGGCTCGGCTGAAGGACATGTTCAGCGAGGTGTCGCGCCAGCAGATGCCGGCGGTCGCGATCACCGACCACGGCTACATGTACGGGGCGTACGACTTCCACCGGCAGGCCACCGCCGCGGGCGTGAAGCCGATCATCGGCTGCGAGGCGTACGTCGCCCCCGAGTCGCGCCTGCTCAAGCAGCGGGTGCGCTGGGGCGAGCCGCATCAGAAGAGCGACGACGTCTCCGGCGGCGGCTCCTACACCCACATGACGATGTGGGCGCGCAACGCCGACGGGCTGAAGAACCTGTTCAAGCTGAACTCGCGGGCGTCGATCGAGGGCCACTACATCAAGTGGCCGCGGATGGACCAGGAGATCATCGCCGAGCACGCCGAGGGGCTGATGGCGACGACCGGCTGCCCGTCCGGCATCGTGCAGACCCGGCTGCGCCTGGGCCAGTACGACGCCGCCCTGCAGGCCGCCGCCACCTATCAGGAGATCTTCGGCAAGGAGAACTTCTTCTGCGAGATCATGGACCACGGCCTCGACATCGAGCGCCGGGTCCGCGACGGGCTCGTCGACATCGCCCGCGCGCTGGACATGCGCTTCGTGGTCACCAACGACTCGCACTACACCTACGAACACGAGCGCGACGCCCACGCCGCGCTGCTGTGCGTGCAGACGGCCTCGACGGTGGCCAACCCGTCGTTCCAGTTCGAGGGCTCGGGCTACTTCCTCAAGAGCGCCGAGGAGATGTACGGCATCGACTCCTCGGACATCTGGCAGGAGGGCTGCGAGACCACGCTGCTGATCGCCGAGCGGGTCGACCCGAGCGGCATGTTCGCCAAGCGCAACCTGATGCCGCGCTTCCCGGTGCCGGACGGCGAGACCGAGGAGAGCTGGTTTCGCAAGGAGACCTGGGCGGGCATGGCCCGGCGCTTCCCGAACGGCTTCGACGACGAACACCGCGAGCGGGTCGAGTACGAGATCGGGATCATCCTCCAGATGGGGTTCCCGTCGTACTTCCTCGTCGTCGCGGACTTCATCATGTGGGCGAAGAGCCAGGGCATCCCGGTCGGGCCGGGCCGCGGCAGCGCCGCCGGGTCGATGGTCGCCTTCGCTCTCGGCATCACCGACCTTGACCCGATCCCCCACTCGCTGCTGTTCGAGCGCTTCCTCAACCCCGAGCGCGTGTCCATGCCCGACATCGACATCGACTTCGACGAACGTCGTCGCGGCGACGTGATCCGTTATGTCACCGAGCGCTGGGGCGACGACCGCATCGCGCAGATCGTCACCTTCGGCACCATCAAGGCCAAGGCCGCGATCAAGGACTCCTCGCGGGTGCTCGGCTACCCGTACGCCGTCGGCGACCGGATCACCAAGGCAATGCCGCCGGCCGTGATGGGCAAGGACATCCCGCTGGGCGGCATCTTCGACCCGAAGCACCCGCGCTTCAGCGAGGCCGGGGAGATCCGCGGGCTGTACGAGTCCGACGCGGACGTCAAGAAGGTCATCGAGACGGCGAAGGGCCTGGAGGGGCTGATCCGCCAGGCCGGGGTGCACGCGGCCGGCGTCATCATGTCCGCCGAGCCGATCATCGACCACATCCCGGTGTGGCGCCGCGACGCCGACGGCGCGATCATCACCCAGTTCGACTACCCGACGTGCGAGACCCTCGGCCTGCTCAAGATGGACTTCCTGGGCCTGCGCAACCTCACCGTCATGGATGACGCGGTGCGCAACGTCGAGGCCAACCGGGGCATCACGATCGACCTGCTGGGGCTCACCCTCGACGACTCCGCCGCCTACGAGCTGCTCGGCCGCGGCGACACCCTGGGGGTGTTCCAGCTCGACGGCGGGCCGATGCGCTCGCTGCTGCGGATGATGCGCCCGGACAACTTCGAGGACATCTCCGCCGTGCTCGCCCTGTACCGGCCGGGGCCGATGGGCGCGAACTCGCACATCAACTACGCGCTGCGCAAGAACGGCCAGCAGGAGATCACCCCGATTCACCCGGAGCTGTCCGACGCGCTCGCCGACATCCTCGACACGACCTACGGCCTGATCGTCTACCAGGAGCAGGTCATGGCGATCGCGCAGAAGGTCGCCGGCTACTCCCTCGGCGGCGCCGACCTGCTGCGCCGGGCGATGGGCAAGAAGAAGAAGGAGATCCTCGACAAGGAGTTCGTTCCCTTCTCGGAGGGGATGAAGACCAGCGGGTACTCCGAGGCTGCGATCAAGACGCTGTGGGACATCCTCGTCCCGTTCTCCGACTACGCGTTCAACAAGGCGCACACCGCCGGCTACGGGCTGGTCTCCTACTGGACGGCGTACCTCAAGGCCAACTTCCCGGCCGAGTACATGGCCGCGCTGCTGACGTCCGTGCGCGACGACAAGGACAAGAGCGCGATCTACCTCAACGAGTGCCGCCGGATGGGTATCCGGGTGCTCCCGCCGGACGTCAACAGTTCCAACGCCGACTACACCGCGCACGGCGACAACGAGATCCGGGTGGGGCTCGCCGCCATCCGCAACGTCGGGACGAACGTCGTCGAGTCGATCGTCCGTACCCGGAAGGCGAAGAGCCGCTTCGTCTCCTTCCCGGACTTCCTCGACAAGGTCGACGCGGTGGTCTGCAACAAGCGCACCATCGAGTCGCTGATCAAGGCCGGCGCGTTCGACGCGCTCGGGCACACCCGCCGCGGCCTGGTGGAACGGCACGAGCAGGCCGTCGACGCGGTGATGGGCGTGAAGAAGAAGAACGCCGAGGGCCAGTTCGACCTGTTCGCCCTCGACGCCGACGACGACCCGGGCGCCGCGCCCGTCTTCGGCGTGCAGGAGTTCTCCGACCAGGAGTGGGACAAGACGGTCAAGCTGTCCCACGAGCGGGAGATGCTCGGGCTCTACGTCTCCGACCATCCCCTGCGCGAGGTCGAGCACATCCTCACCGCGAAGGCGGACTGCAGTATCGCCGCGCTGACGGGCGGGGAGTACGCGGACGGGTCCACCGTGACCATCGCCGGGATCATCTCCAGCCTGCAGCGCAAGGTGACCAAGCAGGGCAAGCTCTGGGCGCTGACCACCGTCGAGGACCTCGCCGGCGGACTGGAGGTGATGTTCTTCCCGCAGACGTACGAGGTGTGCTCCACCCAGCTCGCCGAGGACGCCGTCGTCATCGTCCGAGGCCGCCTGGACAAGCGGGAGGACACCCCGCGCCTGATCGCCGCCGAGCTGACCGTGCCGGATCTCAGCGACGCGGCGCTCAGCCCCCCGGTGGTGATCACCATGTCCGCGGCCCGGGTGAACCCGCCGACGGTGGAACGGCTGCGCGAGGTGCTGGGCACCCACCCGGGGACGACCGAGGTGCACCTGCGGCTGCAGACCCCCGGCCAGATCACTCTGCTGCGCCTCGACGACGCCTACAAGGTCCAGCGCACCCCCGCGCTGATGGGCGATCTCAAGGCCCTGCTCGGCGCCGCCGCGGTCGCCTGAGCCCGCCGCTCCCCGACCCTCCCCGACCACCGCCACCTGCAGTTTTCCCTACGTCAACCGGCCGAAATATTCCCGCCGACGGGGATACCACCATGCGACACCGGACACCGTTCGGACACGGCGTTTCTGGGGGACGATGAGAGCCAGGTAACCAGGTGCGACCGCGCCCCGCGGGGCTGGGCCGACCACGGGCCTTCCGCTGATCGACCGGGCCACCGGCGTGGGCGAAGGTCCTGGTCGGGCGGGTGCCGACCGGGCAGTCTCCGGCGACGTCCCAGCCGAAGGGACCGCGCACACGACCCGGAGGATGCGCCTTGACGATCAGTCGAGAACTGGAGGAGCACGAGCCCGCCGCCCAGCCAACCCCTGTTCCGGACCCACGGTGGTCGCCGGAGCTCGTACGGGCGACCCGCACCCTGCTCGAGACCTTCATCGGGACCGCGCCACCGGTGCGGATCGTCCTGTGGGACGGCTCCGCGCTCGGCCCGGACACCCCCACGCAGGTCGTGGTGCGCTCGCCGGAGGCGATGCACCGCGCCCTGTTCCGCCCCGGCGAGCTGGGTTTCGCCCGCGCCTTCGTCGCCGGTGATCTCGACGTCGAGGGCGACATCTTCGCCGCCCTGGAGCTGCGCGACCACCTGTCCGCCCTCCCGCACCGCCCCACCGCCGCCACGGCACCCGCCCTGCTGACCCTGCTGCGCGAGCTCGGCGCCCGACCACCCGCCCCGCCGCCGGAGGAGGCCCGTCTACACGGGCGCCGCCACAGCCGCCACCGCGACGCCGCGGCGATCTCCCACCACTACGACGTGTCCAACGCGTTCTACCGGTTGATCCTCGGCCCGACGATGACCTACTCGTGCGGGGTGTGGGAGTCGCCGGCCAGCGGGCTCGACGCCGCCCAGACCGCCAAGCACGAGCTGGTCTGCCGCAAGCTCGGGCTGCGCCCCGGCGAGCGACTGCTCGACGTCGGCTGCGGGTGGGGCAGCATGCTCATCCACGCCGCCCGCCACCACGGCGTCCACGGCGTCGGGGTGACGATCTCGGTGGAGCAGGCCGCCGAGGCCCGCCGCCGGATCGCCGAGGCCGGGCTCACCGACGCCATCGAGATCCGTCTGCAGGACTACCGGGAGATTCCCGACGGCCCGTTCGACGCGATCAGCTCGGTCGGCATGGTCGAGCACGTCGGGCGGGCGATGCTGCCGACGTACTTCGCCAGCCTCTACGGGCTGCTGCGCCCCGGCGGCCGGCTGCTCAACCACGGGATCTCCTCCCCCGGCGACCCGGCCGGGGCCTACCGCTACCAGCCCCACCTCGGCCCGATCCCGCTGCCGAAGGGCCGCGACTTCCTGCGCCGCTACGTCTTCCCGGACGGGGAGCTGCACGAGATCGGCCTGATGACGTCGCTGACGCAGGCCGCCGGCTTCGAGGTCCGTCACGTCGAGAACCTGCGTGAGCACTACGGCCTGACCCTGCGGGCCTGGGTTCGGGCGCTGGAGGAGAACTGGGACACCGCCGTCGCCCAGGTCGGCGCCGGGCGCGCCCGGGTGTGGCGGCTGTACATGGCCGGCTCGGCGCTCAGCTTCGAGGGCGGCCAGACCCAGATCCACCAGACCCTCGCCGTGCGCCCCGACGCCGGCCGCTCCGGCCAGCCCCTGCGCCCCCGCTACGACTCCCCCGCCCCCCTACCCACCCAGCCCACCACCGGCTGACCTACGACGCCCCGGCCCCCGACCCGGCCCGACACCGCCGGCCGGGCCGGCGTCCGGGGCGATCCCCGTCGCGGTAACCGATCTTGACGATCATTCCTGCGCCAGCGGGCAGTCCTGGCGGTCCCCTCCCGCTTCGACAGCCACGGATGCCGGCGGCTCCACGGTCAGCACGACCCGGCCCGCCACTGTCGCGGTCAGAGCCCGAGTACGTGACGCAGTCCGCGGTCCAGGTCTCGCATGAGGCCCCCCGGGACAGCGCCCACAGCGTGCCCGAGTTCGTCCTTGTTGACGGTGACGATGGCCGCCACGTTGGCGACGGAGTCCCGTGGAAGGCCGGTCACCGCGGCGGGGAGGAAGATGTTGCCGGGCATGGTGGCAAGCACGGTGTTCGAGGTGATGACGACCGCGACGGCTGTGGCCAACCGGCTCGCGTTGTAGGGCGCGGACTGGACGACCACCACCGGGCGGCGCTTCGCGGGGCGACTGCCCTCCGCCTCACCGAGGTCGACCCAGCGAATGTCGCCCCGGCTGATCACCAGTCCTCGCTGTCGCCCAGTGCTCGCCGGCCGGCGCGCGCCGCGGCCTCGAACGAGTCGTCGGGACCCGCGAGCTCCAGTGCGGCGTCGATGCGCTCGGTGAGGGACTGCGCGTCGAGCTCCTCGATGTAGCGGCGCGCGGCTGTCGTGAAGAACTCGGAGCGACTCACACCAAGTGCGGCCGCGCGACGCTCAGCCTCGTTGAACGTCTCGTCCGGGATCGAGATCGCAGTCTTCACACGCTCAGTATAACCGGGTATGACGATCATCCGATGGTCCCGTCCGGGGGTCGGGTCCGAGGCCGTCCGCCACGGCGTTGAGGACGGCGACGACCGTCGTGCCGGGTGCGAAGGCGTCGGCCTCGGCGAGGGCGAACAGGGCGTAGAGCAGCTTCGCCTCGTACACCGGTTCCAGGCCCAGGCCGTGGCGGTCGTGGAAGTCGACGATGAAGCGGCCCAGTTCCGGGGTCGACCTCGCGTAGCCGCCGAAGTGGAAGTCGTAGGCCATGGTCCAGTTGCCGGAGTTCGCGCCGAACGCCGCACGCTGGAGGGCGTCGACGTCGTCGGCGAGGAATCCGGCGCCCCGCAGCACCGGGACGCCGAGGGCGCGCTGGCCCGGCGCGAGGCCCGCGGCGAGGCCGGCGAGGGTGCCGCCGGTGCCGCACGAGCAGCAGAGCACGTCGAAGGGACGGTCGATCTCGGCGGGCAGCGCGGCGCAGCCGCGCACCCCGAGCGCGTTGCTGCCGCCCTCGGGCAGCAGGTAGAACGCCCCGAACTCGGCGCTCAGCCGCTCGACGACCGCGGCCGACGTCTTCGCCCGGTACGAGGTCCGGTCGAGGTAGGCCAGCCGCATCCCGGCGTCGACGGCGAAGCGCAGCGTCGGGTTGAGCGGCAGGTGTTCCTCGCCCCGGATGACCCCGACCGTCCGGAGGCCGAACAACCGGCCGGCCGCCGCCACCGCCCGGATGTGGTTCGAGTAGGCGCCGCCGAAGGTCAGCAGCGTGTCGTGCCCGAGCCGGCGCGCCTCGTCGAGGTTGCCCCGCAGCTTGCGCCACTTGTTGCCGGGGATGTCCCGGTGGATGAGGTCGTCCCGCTTGAGCAGCAGGCGGACGCCCCGCGCACCCAGCCGCGCATCCGCGATCTCCTCCAGCGGCGACGGCAACGCCGGCAGCGGGAAGCCCCCCACAACAGCAAGGTAGCCGAACCCGCGGCGCCGGAAGGGATCAGTGCAGCGTGGGGAAGGTGCGGTCGGCCTTCTCGCCGGTCTCCAGCAGGTTCATCGCGGGGCCGACGATCAGCGGGTCGGGGGTGCCGACGACGTCGGGCTCCTTGCCGGTGTAGGGCAGCGTGTGCAGGACGTGACGCATGGTCTCCAGCCGGGCCCGCTTCTTGTCGTTGCTCTTCACCACCGTCCACGGCGCCTCGACCGTGTCGGTGTAGAAGAACATCGCTTCCTTGGCGTCGGTGTAGTCGTCCCAGCGATCCAGCGCGGCGAGGTCGATCGGGCTGAGCTTCCACTGCCGGACCGGGTCGATCTGCCGGACGATGAACCGGGTCTGCTGCTCGCGGCGCGACACCGAGAACCACAGCTTGATCACTCTGATCCCGCTGCGGGTCCACATCCGTTCCAGCTCCGGGGCCTGGCGCAGGAACTCGCGGTACTGGTCCGGGGAGCAGAAGCCCATGACCCGCTCGACGCCGGCCCGGTTGTACCAGGACCGGTCGAACATGACGATCTCGCCGGCCGTGGGCAGGTGCTCGATGTAGCGCTGGAAGTACCAGGACTGCTGCTCGCGCGGCGACGGCTTCTCCAGGGCGACGACCCGGGCGCCCCGGGGGTTCAGGTGCTCGGTGAACCGCTTGATCGTGCCGCCCTTGCCGGCGGCGTCGCGGCCCTCGAAGACGAGCACGATGCGCTGCCCGGTCTCCTTGGCCCAGTACTGCATCTTCAGCAGCTCGATCTGCAGCAGCCGCTTGTCGCGCTCGTAGTCGGCGCGGGCCAGGCGGGTGTCGTACGGGTAGTTCTCGCGCCAGGTGTCGACGGGGGNTCCGTCGGGCCGCAGCAGCGTCGCCTCGTCGTCGTCCTCGTCGAGGACCCGCAGGCCGGCCAGGCTCTCCGCGTGGACCCCGACCCGCTCGGCGAGGCCGGCCGCGCCGAGCCACCCACCGATACCGTCGGCGATGCCGTGCACCAGCGGCTCCGCCCGGCCGTCGGCCCCCTTGGGGATCACCCGTTCGACGTGGGTCACGCTGATTCCCTCCCGTACGGACAACGAGGCTGCACCGGGGGGCTGTTCCCACCCGACGGCGCCGTACACGGGGCGAATCCGCAGGGCCGGGGGCAGCCGGCCGGCCAACCGTACGGAAGCCGGCCAGCCCATGGTTGACGCGCGCCCGAACACCAGGTGACAGAACAGTCCGCATCCGACAGAACCGGCACATCGGACGCCCACTGAGCGCCCTCTCGGAGCGAGCGGATGCAGGGGAGCGCGCCTACCTGTCTCTTCCACGGGGTTCGGCGCCCGATTTGTCCCTGTGGAAGAGATAGCGGACGCCGTTCCCAGGCACGCAGCAGGTCGGGCCCGGCGGGTGGGAGGTCAGCCGGGCAGGCGGAAGGACAGGTCGGCGGCGGGGACCGCGGTGTCGAGCTGGGCGCGCTGCAGCCGGCCGGAATAGTCCCAGCTCAGCGACTGCCAGCGGGTGACCTGGTCGAGCATCCAGATCCCGGACTGGCGGCTGCCGTTGCCGGACCGGCCGTTACCACCGAAGGGCAGGTGCGCCTCGGCGCCGGTCGTCGACCCGTTGACGCTGACCATCCCGGCGCGCACCCCGCGGCGGAACCGCAGCGCGCTCGCCGCGTCCGCGGTGTAGATCGACGACGACAGGCCGTAGCCGGGCAGGTTCGCCAGCTCGATCGCCTCGTCGAGGTCGCGGTAGGTGGTGACGCCGACGATCGGCCCGAACGTCTCCTCGCGGAACAGCTCGTCGTCGGGGCGCACCCCGTCGACGATCAACGGATGGTAGTAGAGCCCGCGGTCCGGGTCGCCGACGAAGCCGCGTCGCGGCCCGTTGCGGGGCAGGCCGCCGGCTCCGAGCGGTTCCGCGGAACCGGCACCGCCGACAGTTCCCCCGGCCCAGCCGGCCCTGCCGGTTCCCCCGGCCCTGCCGGTTCCCCCAGTTGCGCCGGTTCCCCCGATTGCGCCGGTGATGCGGCCGAGCGCGGTGGAGCCGGACAGGCGGTGATGGTCGCGCAGGAGGGNGAGGNGACGCTCGAAACCGGCGGCGAAGCGGGCGTCGAGCAGCGGTCCGTAGAGCACGTCGCCGGTGGGGTCGCCGATGACCGCGGCGGACACGGCGGCGTCGAGGCGGCGGACGAACGCGGCGTGCACCGACTCGTGCACGATCGCCGTGCCGAGCGAGGTGCAACGCTGCCCGGCGGTACCGAATCCGCCGAACACGGCGGCCTCGACGGCGGCGTCGAGGTCGGCGTCGGGCGCGACCACCATGGGGTTCTTGCCGCCGAGCTCCAGGCACGGCGACTGCAGGTGCCGCCCGCACAGGGCGCCGATGAACCGTCCGACCTCGGTGGACCCGGTGAAGCCGACCTTGTCCACGGCCCCGGCGGCCAACGCCCGTTCCAGCCCCAGCGACGTCGCCCGGCCGTCGGCGGGGACGAGGTTCACCGCGCCCCCGGGCACCCCTGCGGCGGTCAGCAGGTCCAGCATCGCCTGCGCGCAGGCGGCGGCGTACTCGGCCGGCTTCCACACCACCGTGTTCCCGGCGAGCAGCGCCGGCACGAGGTACCAGGACGGGACCGCCACCGGGAAGTTCCCGGCGGTGATCACCATCATCACCCCGAGGGGCTCCCGGAAGGTGAACAGCTGGCGGTCCGGCATCTCGGACGGCACGGTCTGCCCGTAGAGCCGCCGGCCCTCCCCGCGGAAGAACTCGCAGGTGTCGATGATCTCCTGGACCTCGCCGCGGGCCTCGGCGGCGGGCTTGCCGACCTCGCGCGTCACCAGCCGGGCGAGGGCGTCGGCGTTGTCCGCGACGAGCCGGCCGAAGCTGCCGATCACCGACCCGCGCACGGGGGCCGGCACCGCAGCCCACTCGCGCGTCGCCGCCCGGGCGGCGACGGCGGCGGCGAGGATGGTCTCGGGACCGACGAGCTCGACCTCCGCGACGACCTCGTCGAGTCGGGCCGGGTCGGTGGAGGCGACGACGCGGACCGCCGCCGGCTCGACCTCGGCGCCGCCGGCCGGACCCCCGACAGTCGCGCACAGGTCGTGGGCGCGTCCGGCGATACGCGCGCCGACGCGCCGCGGGCGTACCAGGGTCATGCCAGGTTCCCCTCTTCCAGGTCGGCGAGGACTCGGGCGAGTGCGGTGACGCCGGTGCTGAGCTGGTCGGCGCTGACGGTCAGCGCCGGGCGGAACCGCAGGGTGCGGACGCCCGCGGGCAGCGCGAGGACGTGTTCGCGCACCCGCAGCCGGCGCAGCACCTCGTCGCGGATGGTCCGATCGGGCAGGTCCACCGCGCAGAGCAGGCCCCGCCCGCGCGGGTTGGCCAGCAGCCCCGGATGGGCCTCCGCGAGCGCGGACAACTCGGTCAGCAGGCCGGCACCGAGCTCACCGGCCCGCGCGATGAGCCCTCGGGCCTCGATGACCTCCAGGATCCGGGTCGCGCGGACCATGTCGACCAGCCCGCCGCCCCAGGTGGAGCTGATCCGGCCGGGGACGGCGAGGACGTTGGCGGCGACCTCGTCCACCCGCCGCCCGGCCATGATCCCGCCGAGCTGGACCTTCTTGCCGAACGCGACGATGTCGGGACGCAGGCCGAGCTGCTGGTAGGCCCAGGCCGACCCGGTCGCGCCGACCCCGGTCTGGACCTCGTCGAGGACGAACAGCGCGTCGTGGCGCCGGCACAGCGCGGCCATGGCGGCGAGGAACTCGGCGCGCAGGTGGTTGTCACCGCCCTCGCCCTGGATCGGTTCGGCGAGGAAGCAGGCGATGTCGTGCGGGTGGGCGGCGAAGGCCGCCTCGGCCTGCGCCAGCGCGGCGCGCTCGGCGGCGACGACGGCGTCGAGGGCGGCTGGAGTGCAGGGGAAGGTCATCGCCGGGCAGTCGATGCGCGGCCAGTCGAACACGGGAAACCGGTCGGTCTTGACCGGATCGGTGTTGGTGACCGACAGCGTGTAGCCGCTGCGCCCGTGGAAGGCGTGGCGCAGGTGCAGCACGCGGCGGCCGAGTCGGGCCGGGCGGCCGTGCGCGGCGTTGTGCCGGCTCTTCCAGTCGAAGGCGCACTTGAGCGCGTTCTCCACCGCCAGCGCGCCGCCCTCGACGAAGAACAGGTGCGGCAGCTCCGGGTCGCCGAGGACCCGGGCGAAGGTGCGCACGAACTCGGCGTAGGCGGCGGTGGCCACGTCCGGGTTCGCCGGCTTGTTGACCGCGACGCGGCCCAGCCGGTCGAGGAAGCCCGGGTCGCCGGCCAGCTCGGGCGGGTTCACTCCGAGTGGCGCCGAAGCGAAGAAGCTGTAGAGATCGAGGTAGCGCCGGCCGTCGCGGGCGTCGACCAGGACGCTGCCGGCGCTCTCGGCCAGGTCGCAGACCAGGTCCAGGCCGTCGACGAGCACGTGGCGGCGCAGGACGGCCAGCACGTCGCGCGCCGCGACGGGTGGCCCGACCGGCACCCCCTGCGCCACCCGGAGCGCCTCCACCGCCTGCCCCGCGGCCCGTGGAACGCGGACGACCATCCAGGCTCCCTCCGTCACCGGCCGCGGCGAGCGCAACCCGCTCGCGACCCTCACCCCTCACGAATATCTTCCCTCAAGAACTGCATTGAATCTTCAATATTCCCGTATTGCCTCAGATACTCCTCTGATCATCCCGCCAAAGATGGAACCGACCGACGATTCGCCGGATCGGCGATCACGCACCAGATCGAAACGAAGAGCGATCGAATAGCTGCACAGTGCGACGATTCGGTCAGCAGGTGAGGGCAACCACCGCACCGAGAGACAATCGGCCCATTCCCTGCGTTGCCCCGGGGGTGCGCTCCACCAAGGCGTGATCGGATAGCCTCCCCCGACCCTGTCGATCCCCGCACCACCCGCCCGCCGGCGGAGAGCTCGGAGAATAGGAAGCGGTGTGCTGACGCCCCTGACCTCGGACGACCCACGCCGCATCGGACCCTTCCGGTTGGCGAACCGCATCGGCGCCGGTGGCATGGGCGTCGTCTACCTCGGCTTCGGCGACGACGGCAAGCCGGTCGCCGTCAAGGTCCCTTCCGCCGGCCTCGCCGACAACCCCGAGTTCCGCTCCCGGTTCCGGCAGGAGGTCGACGCCGCGCGGCGCGTACGGGGCAGCTCCGTGGCGACGGTGCTCGACGCCGACCTGACCGGCGAGCGCCCCTGGATGGCCACCGAGTACGTCGAGGGCCGCAGCCTCGCCGACGCCGTCGCCACCCGCGGTGAGCTCGACGACCGCCTGGTCCACGGGCTGGCGATCGGGCTCGCCGACGCCCTCGTCGCCATCCACGCAGCGGGTGTGGTGCACCGCGACCTCAAGCCGGCGAACATCCTGCTGGCCTGGGACGGTCCGAAGGTCATCGACTTCGGCATCGCCCGCGCGGGGGACAGCACCAGCCACACCCGCACCGGGATGCTGATCGGCACGCTGGTCTGGATGGCCCCCGAGCAGTTGCGCGGCGAGCGCGCCGGGCCGCCCGCGGACATCTTCGCCTGGGGAGCCTGCGTGGCGTTCGCCGCCGCCGGGCGCCCGCCGTTCCGAGGGGAGCGCGCCGAGGCGGTCGGCATGCAGATCCTCACCGCCGAGCCCGACCTCGACGACCTGCCGCCCGACCTGCTCGGCGTCGTGCGGGCCGCGCTGGAGAAGGAGCCCGCCCGCCGGCCCACGGCGACCGAGCTGCTCGCCCGGCTGGTCGGCCGCGACGTGCGCTCCCCCGCCGACTCGGACGAGGCCAGCGAGACCGCCCTGGCCCAGGTGTGGTCGCTGCCGCCCACCCCGCCGCAGGGCGCCGGCCCGCTCGGGGGAGCGCGCAACGCCGGGTATGGCGCGGCCGGGGGGCGCCCCGAACGCGCCGCCGGCGGCTACCCGGATCCGACGCTGCGCGACCCCCGATCGGCCTACGACGCCCCGCCCGCCTACGGCAGCCGCGCCGGCTATGACAACCAGGCCGGCTATGACAACCAGGCCGGCTACGGCTACGGCGCGGCACCCCCGCGCGCCGGTGGTCCGGGCTACGACGACCGCGTCGCCGGTCCGGGCGGCCGCCGGAGCACCGCCCCCTATGCGGACCAGCACGCCGTGGGCCCCGGCGGCACCGGACGGCGGGCCGACGGCTGGGACGGCTCCGCCGGGGGTGGGCGCGGTTCGGGAGGCGGGCGGAGCGGCCCGGTCATCGCGGTCGCCGTCCTGATCGCGCTGCTGCTCGGCGGCGGGATCGCGGCGGCCGTCGCGCTCAGCGGCGGTGGTGGCGGGGACGACAACGTCGCCACCCCGCCCACCGGAACCACGCAGGATGCCGGTGGCACGGTGGGCGCGACGGCGACCAGCGGCCCGACGCCGGCCACGAGCGCCGCCTCCCCCCCGCCGAGCTCCTCGCCGTCGCCCAGCTCGACGCCGTCGGCGTCCCCGAGTCCCACGACGCTGTCCACCGACGACGCGGCCGCCCTCGTGCGAGGGAAGGGCTACGAGCCGGACATGAGCACCTACCAGGAGGACCGCCAGCTCAGCGTCGTCATCGGTACCGCGCCGGCGACCGGGGACACTCCGCGCCAGCTCGCCTACGTCTTCGCCGACGGCCAGTTCCGCGGCACCGACACCTCGGCGCCGAGCGCCCACATCACCGTCAAGAGCCAGCGCAACGACCACGAGGTGGTGCTGCGCTACGACACCTTCAACCCGCAGGACCCGATCAACTCCCCGTCCGGCCACGCCGACGTACGCTTCCGCTGGAAAGGCAATGCCTTCTCCACCCTCGATCCGATCCCGTCGAACGATCCCAACGCCACCGATAGCCGCCGGTAGCCGGACAATGGCCGGCTGCCGGGGACGACGCGCCCACCCCCGCAACCGGCGACAAACGAACGGCTGGAAGCATTACGGTTCAGGCAGCGCGATCCCGTGGCGGATGGGCGGCCTCGACGGCTGGCCCACGGCCCGGCGGGGACGACGGGCCGGCCGGGGCCCACGATGATCGAAGGAGTGACCATTTCGGCGCAGGTCGGGCAGTCCGGTTGGCGTCACCGGACTCGGCGGCGGACACGGTGCCGGTCGGGACGGCCGGTCGGGATGGCATCGGTCGGGGTGGCATCGGTCGGGATGGCGTCGCGATGTTGACACCGCTCGTCGAGGACGACCCGCGCCGGGTCGGCCCCTTCGCCATCCACAACCGGATCGGCGCGGGCGGCATGGGCACCGTCTACCTGGGGTTCAACGCGGATGGACGGGCCGCGGCGGTGAAGGTGCCCGACGCCAGGTTCGCCGACGACCCCGAGTTCCGGGAACGCTTCCGCCGCGAGGTCGCCGCCGCCCGGCGCGTGCACGGCCGCGCGGTCGCCGCAGTGCTCGACGCCGATCCGGAGGCCGTCGCCCCCTGGCTCGCGACCGAGTACGTGGAGGGAACCAGCCTCGCGGACGCGGTGCTGCGCCACGGGCGGATGGAGGAGCGGCTGCTGCACGGCTTCAGCGTCGGACTGGCCGACGCCCTGATCGCCATCCACGCCGCCGGGGTCGTCCACCGCGACCTCAAGCCGTCGAACATCCTGCTGGCCTGGGACGGCCCGAAGGTCATCGACTTCGGCATCGCCCGGGCCTCCGGGGTGCCCAGCCACACCCGGACCGGGATCCTCATCGGGACGCTGGCCTGGATGGCCCCCGAGCAGCTACGCGGCGAACGGGCCGGGCCGCCCGCGGACATCTTCGCCTGGGGTGCCTGCGTGACCTATGCGGCCACCGGCCACCCGCCGTTCGCCTCGGAGCAGGCCGACGTGCTGACCCGGATGCGCGAGGACCGCCCGCCGGACATCGCCGGGGTGCCCGACGGGCTCGCCCCCCTGGTACGAGCCGCGCTCGCCCGCCGCCCGGAGGATCGACCGAGCGCGGCCGAGCTCGTCCGCCTGCTTGTCGCCGACCCGCGGGTCGCCACGCCCGCGGACGCCGACCGGGCGGCGGCGCTCGCCCTCACCCCCTGGCAGGCCCGCCCACCGCTCGCCGCCCCCGACGACGCCCCCACCGCCCGCGCCAGCGGCCCTGCCCGGGCCGTCGGGGTGGCCGGCGCGGCCGCGGCGCCGGCGGCGCTCGATCCCGATCAGCCCGATCAGCCCACCCACCCGCTGGCGCTGCGTCCCACCCCGCCGCCGGGCGGGGACCGCTCTCTCGGCACCTTCCCCATGCCACGCTGGTCGGACGCCACCGCGGGCGGTGACGGTCTACCGGCCGCCGGCGGCCCGGACCCGGCCGGGCGCGAGCTCGTCGACGTGTCGCGCCTGACCGACCCCCGCCCGTTCTCCGGGCGCCCCACGCCTGTCGCCGCGGGAAGTCCGGGCGCCCCGCGTCCCGGCGCGCCGGGGCCGGGCGTGCTGCGCGCCGGCGCGGCGGGGTCGGGCGCCCTGCGCGTCGGCTCCGCGGGCGCGGGAGGCGCCGGGGGCGACTCTGGGGGCACAGGCCGATCGGGCGGGATGATCCGCCGTAGCAGTCCGCTGGATGTCGCCTTCGGCTGGTTGCCGCCGCCGTGGCGACGGTCGGGCCCGCTGGCCGGCGGTGCGCTGCTGGTCGCCCTGCTCGTCGGCATCCTCGCGGTCCTCGTCGCGGCCGGCGGCTCGGATTCGCAGGTGGAACCGCCGGGGGTACCGCCGCTGGACCATCCGGCGCCGGGCGCGCGCTCCGGTCCGGCGGTGCCCGGCGGCCCGCGGTGGACGTCCGGCGGTGCCCGCGACCCGCTGCCATCGCCGCGGACCGCCGCGCCCCCGTCCGGTGGTGCGCAGCCTCACCCGACGTCCGATCCGCAGGGCCGGGCGACCGCGACCGTCTCGCCGAGCGCCGAACCGACGTCGCCGACCGAGCGGCCGACACCGACCTCGGGTGCCTCCCCGAGCGGCGAGCCGTCGCCGTCGGCGACCGCGTCGGCCCCGGCGTCGCCCACGAGCTGCCCGACAGGGTCGGGCGGCACGGCCACGTCCCCGCCGCCCGCCTGCTAGCCGAGCGCGGCCGAGGTCCAGGCCGGCTGGCGGCTGGCGGCTGGCGGCACGAGTTTCCCGGCCGCCGTGTGATCATCACCGCCGTCGGTGACTGCCTGCATACCAGGAGATGCTGGAGGCTGATGGCCGTTCCGAGGCCCGGGGACCGTCACCAGCCTCCAGCACTTCGACCCCGCCCGGGCCGGAACGCGTCCGGACCGCCGAGGGATCGGGGGGATGCGCGCGAACCGCTACCCGACGTGATCGGTCACGGCGCGGCGCTGGTGTAGAGGCGCAAGCTGCTCGGCGACGGCTGCGCGGTCGGGGAGCTACCGCAGGTGCGCTTGCTGCCCGCGCGCCCACCGGAGTTCTGGCAGGTCTTGGTCGGTTTGGGCGTCGGTTTGGGCGTCGGCTTGGGGGTCGGCGCGCTCGAGGAGGGCTCCGCCGTCGGCGCCGGGGGGGTGGCGGTCGGCGAGCGCGTTGCGGGAGGAGCCGGCGGCGGCGTCGTGACGGTGCCACCCGCGCTGGGCGACGCCCCACCCGGGGATGGCGGCGGACCGGCGGCGCCCGAGGCCGGGACGGGCCCGACGACGCCGCCGGGAGCCGGCGAGCCGGGGACAGGGGCGCCGGGGGCGGCCGGATTGCCGGCGACGCCGCCCGGCGCCGGCACGGAGCCGTACCAGGCACCTGGGCCGCCACCGCGGGCTCCGCCCTGCCCCGACGAGGTGAGGCCGGCCCCCGGGGACGCACCGGCGCTGACGCTCACCCGGGAGACCGGCGCGGGGGCCGGGTCCGAGCCGTCGGAGGGGATCGCCGCGGCGGCGACCGCCGCGGTGGCAACGCCAAGCAGCAGGGCGATGCCGCCGGCCAGGACGCGGGACCGCCGCCGGCCGGCCGCATCGGCGCTCCCGTCGCCCGGCTCGCCGCCGCGCCCCCCGGTCGGGCCGGCCGCCCCCGTCCGATCGGGCCGCCCCGACGACGCCGGGCCGTTCGCNCCCGACGGGGCCGCACCCGCCGAACTGGACGGTGCTGGCTCTCCTGCGCCGGCCAGGCCCGCCCCGACCTGGGCCGGCGTCGGAGGGGGCGCGTGCGCGGACGCCCCGGGCGTCGCCGAGACCGGCTGGGCCTGGATCTGCGTCACCGCCAGGTCGGGCGCCACCGCCGGATCGGCCGCCCCTGCGAGGCTGGCCGCCATCCCCGAACCGACCGCCTTCCCGGACCCGGCCCCAGAACCGGCCGACTTCCCTGGACCAGCCGCCGTCCCCGGACCGGCCGGCTTCCCCGGGTGGGAGTGGCGTTGCACCGGCAGACCAGGCGAAGCCACGCCGGCGGCATCCGGCGACACCGCCCCGCCGGGCAGGTACACGGGAGCCGGCGTCGTCACCGGATCGTCGAACTCCTCGTCCGTCAGTCCGAACGCGCCCGCCCCTGGCGCCACCCCCTGACCGGGCAGGTACATCGGGACCGGCGTGGTCACCGGATCGTCGAACTCCTCGTCCACCGGGTCGATCGGTGCCACGTGGACAGCGGGCTCGCCCGGAGAGGGTGGCCCGGACGGGGTGAACCATCCCACCGGCCCAGGGGAACCCGCCGAGGCGGCGGGTCCCACCTCGGATGACCCGGGCGGGTCACTCGGATGCCCTGCGGACACCCCCCGCGTCGTTGCCGCAACCAGTGAGGACGGCGGGGTGCGCAGCGGCGGCAGCGCGGGCAGCCCCGCCAGGCCGGGCAACAGCTCCTGCAGCCGGTCCGCGCCGGGCCGTTCATCCGGATCCTTGGCGAGCATCGCGGCCACCACGGCCCACAGTTCGTCGGGGACGCCCGTGGGCCGGCCAGGGGCCACATCGGCGTGGGCCCGCAGGATGGACAGCATCTCCCGGCCGGCGAACGGTGCGACGCCACAGAGCATCTCGTACAGCATGGTGCCGGCGGCGTAGATGTCCGCGGCCGGCCCGACCGCGCCGCCATCGACGCTTTCGGGGGCCATGTACAGGGGGGTGCCGAGCATGCCGCCGGGAATGGTCAGCCTCGTCGCCGCGGACGCCATCAGGCCGGCGACACCGAAGTCCGAGATCTTCGGCCGGAACCGTTCCCCGCCGCGGTCGAGCAGCACGTTCTCCGGTTTGAGGTCGCGGTGGACGATCCCGAGCCGATGGGCCGTCCCGAGCCCGGCGAGAATGTCGACGATCAGGCCGACCGCCTCCGCGGGCGGCATCGTGCGGCGCCGCTGCAGCTCCCGACGCAGATCCGAACCCTCGACGAATTCCATGACGATGGCCAGATCGCCGCGTTCGGCCACCAGGTCGTGAACCGCCACCACGAAAGGCGACTGGACCCGGATGAGAATGGCACGCTCACGCATGAACCGGGCGACCACTCCCGGATCCGAGGTGAAGTGGGGCAGCAGGAGTTTGAAGGCGAGAACATTGCCCGCCTCGTCATGGCCGCGCCACACCTCGCCCATGCCACCGCGACCGATGCGGTCTTCCAGGGTGTAGGAACTTCCCAGCTTTCTAACCACTCCGCGCCATCACCACTTCACTGTGGGTTCGAGGTGGACCCGCGGACCCGTGCCTTCCGCGGATCCCGGGGTTGCCACGGCCGACGGACGGGCAGCGGAACGCAGCGCGTCCGTCATCACGGCGCGGCATTCATGCCGCGGGCCACTGCCCGACGGTGTTACCCCGCGTTGCGCGCACAGGTCGTCCTCTCCGCGCCGGCGTCGGCGGGCCGCCCTCATTCCCGGTAAAGGCGTGCCCGCGGGCCGAAGCTGGTACCCGCGGTCTCAGGGTGCGATGTCCCTGGTCAGGATGCAGGACGCCGGAGTGCATGAGGAACATGGCAGATATGGCTTTCATCACCGGGGGAATCAGGGGACTCGGGTTTGTGCCGTCGGGCAGACGGCGCCCCGGCTCGGCCACCGAAGCGCAACGGTCCCGCCCGGTTCCTGCGACGCCCGGCGGGGCGCCGAGGCCATCGGGCGGAGCCCGGCGACGCCCGGCGGCCGTCTGGCGAGCTGACCGGCGGACGCCTGGCCGCTGGCCGGCTCCGGCCGGTGCGCACGACCCGGACGTTCCTGCTGCTGCGACGGCTCGCGGCGTGGCCCCGGCTGCTGGCAATCGTGTCCAGGCCGACATTGACGAGCGCGGTGGCCAGGTTGGCGGGCAACGCGCCGAGCACGACGACGCCGATCGCCCGCCAGACCTCGGCGGTAATCCCAAGCGACCCGGCGGTCGGGGCCGAGCGGGCCCCGCGGACACGTGGTGACCGCTGCCCGGCCCGGTTCCGGCACAGCCGAGAGGGCCTGATCGGGGGGCCCACCATCGAGCTCGGCGCGCCCACTGGTGGCCCGTCCGCTCGATGCTCCGGAGTACCGGGCGGGGTCCTCCAGCGGCGCGACCCGGCGCGGCCCGACGCGGCGGACGAGCGGTCAGCCGGCCGCGCGCAGCGCGGTGGCGACGTCGAGGGTGCGCGCCTGCTCCTGTGGGTCGCCGATCAGGCCCACGAGCAGCTCGGTCGCCCCGGCGTCGGCGTAGCGGCGCAGCGCCCGCTCGACGACCTCCGCCGTGCCGGCGACCACCGTCTCGTGCACCCCGCCGAGGCCCTCGCGATCGAGGATCGCCCGGTAGGAGGGCAGGTCCGAGGCAAAGCCGACCTGCGATGCCACCGCGGCACGGACCCCGTCCGGATCGGCGGTGACGCAGACCATGACCATGCACACCACCCGCGGCGCGGGCCGGCCCGCGTCCGCGGCCGCCTTGGTGATCGTCGGCGCGACGTGATCGCCGATGGTCCTCGGGCCCGTCCACACCGTCACGGTCCCGTCGGCCAGCTCGCCGGCGACCCGGAGCATGACCGGTCCCAGCGCCGAGACGAGCACCGATGGTGCGACGGCGACCGGCGCGTCGACCCGGCCGACCGCCGTCACCGTCTCCCCGTGGACGTCGACCGCCTCCCCGCGCAGCAGGGGCCCCAACGCGGTCAGGTACTCACGGATGTGGCGGGCCGGCCGGTCGTACGGGTAGCCGAACTGCCCCTCGATGATCGACCGGTGGCTGGGCCCGATCCCCAGGGTGAGGCCCGCGGGGGCCACCGCCTGGACGGTGAGTGCCTGCCCGGCCAGCGCGAGCGGATGGCGCGGGTAGGTCGGCACCACCGCGGTACCCAGCTCGATGCCGGGCACCGCTGTGGCCGACAGCGCCGCCAGGGTCAGCGCGTCCCAGGACACAAGCTGGCCGAGGAACGCGCTGTCCAGGCCGGCGCGCGCCGCCGTGCGGACCTGGTCGAGGACGTCGGCCGGGCTCGGGCCCGCGTTCACGTACATTCCGATCTTCATGATCTCCAACCTGAACCGGATCTTCAGTTTCCGCGCCCCGCGCCACCCTAGGCCGAAAGGGCGGCGCCAACGCGCAGGCGCCCCGCCCGTCTGGCCCGGTTGGGCGAGAGACCACTGGTCCGGTCGTCGGGATCAGGATCGGGGCTCAGCCGGCCGAGCGCAGGGCCGTGAGGACGTCGAGGCCGCGCGCCCGCTCCCCCGGGTCGCCGATCAGACTGACGACCAGTTCGGTGGCGCCGGCGTCGGCGTAGCGGCGCAGCGCCCGCTCGACGACCTCCGCCGTGCCGGCGACGACCGTCTCGTGTACTCCGGACAGACCCTGCCGATCCAGGATGGCCCGGTAGGCGGGGAACGCGCTGTCGAGGCCCGCTCGGGCCGCGGTCCGAACCTGATCGACCAGGGCCTGCGGGCCCGGACCGCCGCCGAGATACAACCCGATCTTCGTGATCGCTCCAACCTGAACCGGACCTTCCGGTTCGGCTCAGGACGCTACATTAAGCTGAATGCCATACTCCGGTTGACCGGAGGTCGGCTCCATCCGCCCGGTCCACGGCCGGCGGGTGGGCGAGCGGAAGCCTGAAGTCGGGGGCTGGCGGGCTCCAGACGAGGGGCCCAGACCGGTAGGACCCAGACCGGTAGGACCCAGACCGGGGGCCCAAACCGGTGGGGCGCAGGAGGCGGAGGGAGCGGGCCGTGCGAGCCGACGCGCAGCGCAACCGCGAGCTCATCGCGACCACCGCCCTCGATCTGCTGGCCCGGCGCGGGCCGGCCGTGTCCATGGAGGAGATCGCCCGCGCCGCGGGCCTCGGTGTCGGCACCCTCTACCGGCACTTTCCCGACCGTCAGTCGCTGCTGGACTCGGTCGCGGCCACGACGCTGCGCACGCTGCTCGCCGCGGGCCGGGCCGAGCAGTCCTCCGCCGCGCCGCGCTGGCAGGTCCTGGTCCGGATCGTGGCGCGGTGCACCGGCCTGCCCCTCGCCCTGATCTCGTCGCTGCCCGACGCCACCCGGGTCGACCCGACCGTCGCCGACCTGGTGGCGGAGCTCGACGCACTGTTCCAGGGCCTGGTCGAGGACGCCCAGCGCGAGGGATCGCTGCGGGCCGACCTCACCGGCGCGCAGGTGGTCGGCCTGCTCAACGTGGCAGTCTGCCGCCCCGGCGCGCGCGCCGACGACCCGCTGACGACGGTCCTGCTCGACGGCCTGCGGGCCCGCCCCTGACCCGCGCCCGCCCGATGGGGCGCGTCTAGGCGGAGCGTCGCTCGGGCCGTCCACGCCAGCGTTCGGCGTGGACGGCGTCGGCCAGGGGACGCCGTCGCGCCCAGCCGTGACGTTCCAGGTCGGGGGTGTCCTCGAGGTGGGTCACGGGGCCGACGCACAGCCAGGCGACCGGGCGGATCCCGACGGGGATGCCGAGCAGCTCCCGGACGAACGGCTCCCGGTAGAACGACACCCAGCCGACCCCGAGGCCCTCGGCGGTCGCGGCGAGCCACAGGTTCTCGATGGCCAGGCACACCGAGTACAGGCCCGCGTCGGCGATGGCGTGCCGCCCGAGGACCGCCGGTTCCCCGCGCGCCGGATCGTAGGTGATGACCAGCGACATCGACGCGGCCAGGATGCCGTCGATCCGGATCCCGGCGAAACGCTCGGCCCGCTCCCCGGCCAGGGTCCCGGCGAACACCGCCCGTTCGTGCTGGACGTGCGCGTGGAAGGCCCGACGCGTCCCGTCGTCGGTGACGCGGATGAAGTCCCAGGGCTGGCTGAGCCCGACACTCGGCGCGGCGTGGGCGGCGGCGAGGACACGCCCGAGGACGTCGGCGGGGATCGGCGCCCCGGTGAACTGGCCGCGCACGTCGCGCCGACGGTGGATCGCGTCGTACAGGGCGTCGGCACCCAGGCCGGTCGCGGGGCCCGATCGGGCCATCGGGTCGGCCCAGGCTGCCGGGTCGGCCCAGGCTGCCGGGTCGGGCCGGACTGCCGAGTCGGGCCGGACTGCCGAGTCGGGCCGAGCTGCCGGGTCGGGCCGAGCTGCCGGGTCAGACGAGGTGACGGCGTCCAGCCGGGGAGTGGTTCCGGCGTCACGATGGTGGTGTGGCAAGGCAGGCTCCCGCTGTCGGCCGCCCGGGTGGGCGGCGTGGCGGCGGGGCCGGTCTTCGGACTCCCGGATCGACGCCGGACCGTCCGCCTTCCCAGGCCGGTGGCCCAGTGGCTGCGTGGCACGCGTGGACGGCGACTTCCCGGTTACCGCGGCGGGCCCGTGCCGGACTCGCACCGGCTTCCCGATTCTCCCCGGTCACCCGGGGCACCCCGCAATTGTTGCCATCGCGGACGCTACCAGCCCGGCGCGGGCATCCCCCACCATCGCCGAGCACGGGCGCCACCGGGACCGCCCGCGATCCGGCTCAGACCAGCGCGGCGGGGCATCCCGGACCGAAGCCCGGTGCGGCGGATTGTGCGCCGCCGCGACGATGGCCACGTGCAGGGCGACGTCGGCGTCGACGAAGGCCACATCGTCCCCGCCGGCCGCGGCGGCGCGGCGATCCGCGAGCGCCGCGCGCAGGGCGGCCAGGTCGGCGGTAGCCTCCGCCCCGCCCGGCGGGTCAGGGACCGAGGCGCCACAGGCGGCGGTAGTAGGCGGTGCGGTCGTCGTCCGGGGCAACGCCGTACGCGTCGAGCAGGACCGTCTCCCAGCCGGGGCCGTAGTTCCACACGGTGCTCCAGGTCGCCACGGCGAGGTCGGCCCAACGGTCCGCCACGCCGAGAGCGCCGAGATCCACGTGCCCCGAGCAGGTTCCATCATCGGTGAGCAGGGTGTTGGGCACGCACGCATCGCCATGGCAGACGACGAGCAGGTCGGGCGGCGGCGGATCGCCAAGATCGTCGACGAGGCGCCGCTGCGCCGGCGTGGTCGCCACCGCGGCCGCCGCGGCCCGCCGGTCCGACACCGACCAGGAGAACGGGCAGCCCGCGACGGGCAGCGCGTCGTGCAGCGCGCGCAGCCCCACGCCGACCGCCCGCACGGCGCGCCCCGGGTCGGCCAGCCACCGTGCCTCGACGGCGTTGCGGCCCGGTAGTCCCGCCGTGAGCAGCCAGCTCCCCGCGCCGTCCCCGCCCTGGTCCAGCACCGTGGGCACGGCGGTGAACGGCGCCGCCCACGCCAGGCGGACCGCCTCGGCCGCGAGATCCCGGCCGCTGCCGGCCGGTGCCCACTTGAGGAACCGGCGTTCGGGCGCGCCGACGAGCTCGAACGTCAGCCCACCGAAGGCGTTGCGCCAGACGGGTCGCACCTCGACACCGGCGGCCACGGCCACGACCGCAGCCGGGATCGCCGTCCCCTCCTCGACCGCCCCTCCCAGCACGGGGCCGTCATCGCCGACCATGCACCGCCTCCGCCGCCGAGTAGTGGACCACGGGAACATCACCCTCCGGCCCGAGTGCGAGGAAGGCCCGGGAGGATCCCGGTACGCTGAGGCCGGCGAGACCATGCCTGCCGTGCCGGTTCAGGGGAGGTGCGTCATGTCCGCGGAGATGATTGCGCCCGCGTGGATGCACGAGCAGATCTCGGCGGAGGAGTACGACTCCTGGTCCGAGGAGCAGTGCGCGGGCGTCGAGATCGTGGACGGGATGGTCGTCGTGAGTCCCAGTGCCACGAAGCGGCACAACCGGCTGGCCCGGATCGTCGCGAACGCTCTGGACGCGGCCGCGGGGCCGGACTGGAACGCCGACACGGACTTCGACGTCCGCCTGCAGGACGTGCCGCTCACCAACCGCCGTCCGGATGTCGTGGTGTATCGCGCGGACACGATCGACGTCACGCCCACTCGTCCGGAGCACGTGCTGCTGGTGGTGGAGATCGTCTCGCCGGGTTCGGAGACCACCGACCGGATCGTGAAGGTCGAGCAGTACGCCCGGGCCGGCATCGCCTTCTACTGGCGGATCGAGCAGGCCGCCACCGGCGTTCCGCTGGTGTACACCCATGTCCTCGATCCCGCGACCAGGGCCTACCGGGATGGAGACGTGTTCACCAACGTGGTCAGGGCCTCGGCTCCCTTCGCGGTGGAGATCAACCTGGGTCAGATCTGACCCGATCGTGCTGAGCCGCGCCGCTCAGGCGGCTCCCTGCGGCCCGAAGGCGGCAACGAGGCTCTGGACGCAGGCCGGGGCCTTCGCCGTGAAGACCACGAGGCAGCCGCAGGCGTTCAGCGGCGGGTCGAGCCGGAGGACCGACGCCTTCGAGATCCCGGCGTCGAGGCCGGCGGCGACCTCGACGTCGGCGTAGATCAGCGCCCACGCGGGCGGTCCGTTTCCGATCTCGACGAGGGTGTCCGCCGCGTCGCAGCTCGGGCGACCCAGGCGCGGTTCGAAGCCCTCGGCCCGACATGCGTCGAGAGCGAAGTCGTGGAACGGCGGATCGTAGGCCCGAGCGGGGATGCGCAACGGTAGATCAGCCAGGTCCCGCAACCGTACCGTCGGTCGCCGAGCCAGCGGGTGCGTCGCCGGCAGGGCCACCGCCACCGGTTCCGGCCACAGCTCGAGAACCTGCAGGCCCTCGCCCGCGGGGACCGCACGCAGCAGCGCCAGCTCCATCTCCCCGCGGACGACGGCGGCAAGCTGCTCGACGACGGGGATCGCGACCAGCTCCAGCTCGATGTCGAGTTCGCTGTTGGTCTGTCGCAGTATTTCCAGCCCGCGCGTGAGTCGGGCGCCGAGGCCCGGGCTCATCCCGACCCGCAGGACCCGGGTCGGCGTCGCGGCCAGCTCCGCGGCCACCGCGGTGACCCGGTCCACCGCTGCGAGCGCGGCCCGAGCCTCGACCAGCAGCCGTTCGCCGGCGGGGGTGAGCCGCACCCGACGCGACGACCGGTCGGCGGCCCGGCCGAAGTGCAGCTCCTCCGCGACGGTGACGAGGTAACGCAGGTGCCGCAGTTCCACCGCATCCGCCTCCGTCGATCAGATCCCGTTATCGCTGTACGGAAGAACTGCCCCTTGGTCGCGAAGGTTCCGTCTCGTTGACTGGCAACACCGAAGCGGACACGTGAAGGGAGACGGCATGCGCGTGGGACTGTGATCCGAATAGCACCTACCGTCAGAAACGGCGCCCTGCCCGTGTCCGCACGTCCGGTCACTTCCCCAACCCGGACAGAAGGTCCTACTGGCCGAAGGAAAACCGCAGCTGCGCGTTGATGAGNTCGTTCAGGCGCTTTCGCCGCGGGACGACGACGTCGGGCGGCGCCTCCTGCGGGGCCAGCAGGGTCCACCGCAGGCCGGTCCCCTGCCCGGTGGACTCGATGTCGAAACGGATGAGGTCGTCGGGGTGGGCCGCCCAGATCGACGACCAGACGACCAACCCGGGTCGGGTCGACTCCATCACCCGCGGCGCGACTTCACCCCGACGCAGGGTCAACCATTGCCGCTGCGGGTCCCGGTTCGGCTTCATCAGCGCCTCCCAGACCACCCAGGACGGAGGCGGCTGGCTTCTTCGCCGGGTCGCGATCGCGTACATGTCGCGTCACGTTAGCGACCGAACCCGGCCCCGTCACCGCCATTGTCACCGTCCGCACTGTCACCGTCCGGACTGTCCGGGCCGCCGTCCCCGACGGCCAGGCGGACGGCACGCGCGTAGGCCTGGACGAGCGGACGACGATCATCGGTGTGCCAGGCCACCGCCAACCGGCTGGGTGAGACGCCGACGACCGGACGGGTGACGACGCCTCCGCGGGTGACCAGCGGGGCGTTCCTCACCGCCAACAGACAGACGCCGTAGCCGCCGACCAGGGCTTCGTACGTCTCGTCCGCGCCCGCGATCTCGGCGCCGATCACCGGTGGACGTCCGCCGCGGGCGTCGAGCGCGAGCCAGTAGTCCCGCAGCCGTCCCGCGCTGGGCGGCAATGCCAGGAACGGCTCGTCCAGCAGATCGGCGAAGTCGACGGTCTCCCTGGACGCCAACCGATGTGTCCGGGGCAGGGCGACGTGGCGCGGTTCCGCGGCGACGACGATCCACGTGTAGCGCTCGGCGTCGCCGAGCGGCAGCCAGACGAAGGCCACGTCGCTGGACCCGTTTGCCAGTCCGGCGGTCGAGTCGTCCCAACTGACCTGGCGCAGCATGAGCCGGACGTCGGGCACCTCGGCGGTGAGCCGGGAAGTGATCGCCGGCAGCAGACCGCCGCGACCGGGGCTGGTGTTCATCCCGACCACCAGGGTCGCGCGCTGCTCCGCCTTGGCTCGCTCGGTCGCCTCCCGGGCGGCGTCCCACTCGGCCAGCACGCGTCGGGCATGGGGCAGCAATGCCCTGCCGACCGGCGTCAGCCGGACCTCCCGGCGGTTCCGCTCGAACAGGGACGCGCCGAGATACCGCTCCAACATACGGATCTGTTTACTCAGGGCAGGCTGTGAGATGAACAGCCGCTCCGCGGCTCTCGTGAAGTGCAGTTCTTCGGCGACCGCCACGAAATATCGGAGATCCCGGCCCAGCGCATCCATAACCACTGGCTATCACAGCGGAACTTGGACCTGCGTCGGTCCCGCCGGCAGTCTGGAGAGGACGGACCGACGACGGGAGAAACACGATGAGCCGAGTATGGCTGGTAACCGGCGCAAACAGCGGCTTCGGCCGGGCGGTGACCGAGGCGGCGGTCGCCGCCGGGGACGTCGTGGTCGCGACGGCCCGCCGCGCTGCGACGTTGGACGACGTCGTCGCGAAGTATCCCGCGCAGGTCGAGGCGGTTCCGCTGGACGTCACCGAAACCGGCACGATCGACGCGGTCGTCCGGGATGTGGTAAGCCGGCATGGCCGGATAGACGTGCTGGTCAACAACGCCGGCCGCAGCCACGTCGGCGCGGTCGAGGAGACCACCGACGCCGAGCTGCGATCCCTTTTCGACGTCCACGTGTTCGGCCCGGCAGCGCTGGTCCGGGCCGTCCTGCCGCACATGCGCGCCGCGGGATCCGGCGCGATCGTGCAGATGAGCAGCATGGGCGGTCAGATGTCGTTCGCCGGATTCTCCGCCTACAGCGCCACCAAGTTCGCGCTCGAGGGCCTGTCCGAGGCGCTCGCAGCCGAAGTCGCCCCGCTGGGAATCACGGTTCTCGTGGTCGAGCCGGGCTCCTTCAGGACCGGACTGTTCGGGGGTACTTCCGCGAGCACCGAGATACCCGTCTACGCCGACACCGTCGGCCCGACCCGCCGGATGGTCGAGACCAGCGACGGCAGCCAACCCGGTGATCCGGCGAAGGCCGCGGCCGCGATCATCACCGCGCTGGACGCGCCCCGGGTTCCCCTGCGCCTTCTGCTCGGATCCGACGCGGTCGATGCGATCATCGCCCATCTCGACGCCGTCCGCGCCGACATCACCGCCTGGGAGAAGGTCGCCCGGGCCACCGCGATCGACGACTGACCCCGCGGTCTCCGTCACCGGCTCCCGCGGCTGCCCGCCAACGCAGGCTGGCGACGCGGCGGGCTCGCGCGGGGCGGCCGGGGCCCCGCGGGACGGCGCCGCTGGATGGGCAGTTCGAGCAGGTAGTACGACGTGGCCGCCAGGGCCATCGAGATGACGCCGACCACCACGACCGCCGGCCACCGGCCGAGCGCACCGGTCAGGTCGTGGCCCCAGTGCGCGACCACGGGAAAGTGCCAGAGGTAGAAGCCGTAGGAGACCCGGCCGAGCCAGGCCAGCGGACGGGCGGCGAGGGCACGGAACAGCCAGCTTGTCGTCGCGCCCTGCTCCAGGGTCAGGATGAGGGCGCCGGCAAGCAGCGCGACCACCGTGTAACCGCCGCGGGACAGCCACGCCGACCCCTGGCCCCAACCGCTCGGCGCGGTCACCGTCGCCACCGCCAGCAGCGCGAGCGCGGCCGGACCGGCCACCGGCAGGACGGCCCCGACGCGGTCGAGACGGCGCCGCCAGCACAGCGCCGCCCCACCCTCGCCAGCCGCCCCCTGCCGCGCCGCCCGCAGCCAGGCGGCGAGCGCGCAGCCGACCAGCAGCGCGTCGGCGCGGGTGTCCAGGGCGAAGTACGTCCGCGTCCCCGGCGCCCCGGACGTGACCAGCACGTTGCGCCACAGCGCGACGCCGGCCACCCCGCCCAGCAGGACCACGGGCAGCCGGCGGGCCAGCGACGGCCGGCGGCACAGGGCCACCAGCACCAGCGGCCACAGCAGGTAGAACTGCTCCTCCAGCGACAGCGACCAGGTGTGTCCCAGCCAGCCGGCCCCCGTGCTCTGCCGCACCACCTGGAAGTAGTTGTTCAGGTACAGCGTCGAGGCGGCCAGGCTGTCGAGGAACTCGGTCCGCTCGCCGGCCGTGCCGATCCCCGGCAGCACGACTGCCGTGAGGCCGACGAGGGCCAGCAGCCAGAACGCGGGCAGCAGCCGGTAGGCGCGCCGGAGGTAGAACCGCGTGAGGGATACCCCTCCGGTCCGGTCCCGTTCGGCCAGCAACTGTCCGGTGATCAGGAAACCGCTGAGCACGAAGAACACGTCGACACCGAGGTAGCCGCCGGGCAGCGAGTCCATGTGGAACACGAGCACGCAGAGCACCGCGAGCGCCCGAACGCCGTCCAGCGCGGGGTTGCGGCCGCCGCGCCCGGCGCCGCTTCGCTCGGGCGCCCCGGTCGCCCGAGCAGCCCGTTCCTGGGGGGCGGCCGACCCGGTTGGCCTGGTCGAACCGGCCGGCCGGCCATCCGTTCGTAGCTGGCCGGGCGTCCGTGGCTGGCCGGGCGTTCGTGGCTGGCCGGGCAGCCGCGACGGCGGGTCGGCCAGCAGGGTGCCCGGCGGGCGGTCCGCCGCTGGCGAGCGCCTGGGCGACACCACTGCGGCGCGGCGCGCTCCGCGTTCCGGGTCGTGTCCGTGCTCAGCCATCCACGCTCCCCTCAGAACTGCCGGTCTGCCCGTCTCCTCTCCGTTCGCACCCTTCGTATCCCGCCAACCTTGGCGTTTACTGTCAGACGGACCCGGCGACCGCGACGACGAGACCGACTTTCGGCATCCAGAGCACTACGCAGCGAAGTCATTCCCCGCAGGTGCGGGTTGAGCCGTCGCCGCCCGGCCAAGTCCTCCGGCAGCCGAGGGCGCGCCGGTCGACAGATAGGTTGTTGGCGTGCGGAACCAGGGCACGACCTCCACGGACGTCCGGGCGGCCGTCCTGTCCGCCGCCGTCATCGGGGGCATGGCCGGAGTGGCCCTCGGCGCTCACCGAGGGCGACGCGGGGTCGGCCTGGGCGGCCTCACGGGAGCGGTCACGCTGGCGGCGTCCGAGGCGGTCGCCCGTGCTCGGCAGCGGCCGGGCGAACTACCCGCCCTGTGGCAGCGGACGGCGACCAGCGCGGCGCTCGTCGCCCCCGCCGGCTGGGCGGCCGGGCGGCTGGCCGGCGCCGGCCCCGTCACGGTCGGCGCGGCGACCGGAGGCGTCGGCGGCCTGCTGGGGCTGCGGCCGCAGAAGGTGCTGCTCGGGCCGCTGGTCGGAGCGGCGGTGGGCACGGCGCTCGCGGCGCGCGCACGCCCGGTGCCGCCGGCGGCGGCGGCCAGCATCACGATGGCGGCCTACCGGTGCGTCTCGCCACTGCTCTTCCGCGATCCGCAGGTGAGCCTGCTCGCCGAACGGGTCCCCGCGCAGCGGCTGCCCTTCGTCGTGCCCCGGCAGGCGCGCTCGCGCCGGGTCGGCACCGGCTACGTTCGGGAGCTGGCCGAGGAGCTTGGCGGCCACTACGTCGCCGATGCCGCCGACGTGGGGATCGTCGCCTCCCTGGACGACCTGGCCGGCCCGGACCTCGACCCCGCCGGCGTCGACCCGCTGGTCCGCGAGTTCTACGAGCACACCACCCGGTTCACCCTCGACATCGTGCCGCGATGGCGGCTGTGGGTGCGTCCCGGCTACCTGCTGTATCGAACCGCGCTGGCCCGCCCGCTGGGGCAGGCGAACGTACCCATGAACCAGCGGGAGACCCAGCGCGGTATCCGCAGCCGCATCGACACCATCAGCCCACCGGGCACCCCGCCGGACACCGAAGCGGTGGCGGTCCGCGGCTGGATCCGCTCGTTCGCCGATACCGACGAGCCCATCTACGTCGGCATCTACACCACCTACCGGCACCGCGACCGCGGGTACGTCAGCGTCGGCTTTCCGCTGCCCCAGGCGAGTTTCACGGCGACGCTCCTGCCCCGCAGCCGGGCCGACGGCGGGCTGACCCTGACCAGCCGTAGCGATCAGGAGCACCCCGGCCATTACCTTGCCTATCGCGACCCGACGGACGGCAGCCTCACGGCCCTGGCAGTCCACGGGTTCGCCGAGGAGCTCGACGTCCACCGGGACGAGGGCGAGCTACGCGCGGAACACTCGTTCTTTCTTTTCGGCATCCCTTTCCTCGTCCTTCATTACCGCATCACCCGCAAACAGCCGACCCCGAGGTGAGGCCCGCAGCACTAGTCGCGGTCCGCCGGGACGACGCACAGCCGATCGGCAATTTTCTCGACGTCGGCGATCCCCTGCTCCGCATCCATGACGAGCTCGAACGCCTTGTCGTCGACGAGGTCGGTGGTGCAGCCGTTGATGTCGAGGAAAACCACGGCTGCGAGCCACGCCAGACGCTTGTTGCCGTCGACCAGGGGGTGACTTCGGGCAACGGAATGCAGGAGCGCGGCCGCCTTCAGCGCCGGGCTCGGATATGCGTCCTGACCGAATGCGCTGGAAGACGCGCGGGCAGCCGCCGCGTCGAGTAGACCGACATCCCGCACCGGACCAGCACCGATAACGCGTACGAGGGCGAGCAGATCCTCCAGGTCGAGATACTCGACAGCACTCACACGGTGCCCAGGCGAGCGAGCACGTCCCCCCACCGGGCGATCATTCGATCCGCACTGTCCGCCACCCGGGCCACATGGCCGGCCCGCTCGTAACGCTCCAGCACAGCACGCCGAATGATCTCCTGCCGAGAGATGCCCTCGGCCGCCGCCAGCACCGTCAGCGCGTGCTCCAGCTCCTCGTCAGTCCGCACCGTCAGCGCCATGCCGCCGACGATACCATCCTGATACCAAACCGGGGCCCGGGCCGCGAGACCCGAGCCCCGGTACCGCTCGGGCTACCCGGCCGCGATCTGCGTGACGGTCTTCAGGTCCGCGCTGACGAGGTACTTCACCGTGACGCCGGCCCTGGTACCGACCACAAGGTAGGACCCGTCAGAGTTCTTCAGCACGCTGGTGACCACGACCGACGCGTCCTTGGCTTTGACCGCCGCGGTCACCTTCGACAGCTCACCCACCGACAACGACGTGTTCACCGACGTGGCCAACCCGGGCGCGCCGTTCCCGCCCGTCCCCGCCTGGACACCGGCGGACAGTCCCGTGCTAGCGCTCGCCATCGTCGCACCGCCGAAAACAAGCCCCGCGGCGGCGGCGATGGTCGTGAAGGCGAGGCCGATCTTCTTAACAGGAATTCTCATGGCTCCCCTTCGCGCGGGGCGGGCCGACAGCCGGCCCGCCCGATACTCTCCTCATCTCGGTCGACACCCCGCCCGTTTTCCCGGGGCTGGTCCCGTGCAAGGCTCAGGAAATTCCAGCGCGCGAACACGGATTTCCGCTTTCCCCGGTGGAACGTTACGGGTGTGTCAAGAAGGACGCTACCCGTGGACCGACCGATCCCAACTCCGAAAGGTCTGTCGCCAGGCCGATAGTTTGTGGATTCCCCGGCATTGCGCCTGGCCAAGGACATTGCCGTTGCCAGGCTCACAGCACAGGCACCAGACCAGCGTGGCGACGCTCGGGTGTGACGATCGTCTCGGCAACGTGTGTTCTGGACGGAACTGCTTCCCCTGATCGGAAATCCGCCGCTACCCGGCGCTCGCCGCGACCTGCGACCCGTCCGACCTGAGTGCCGCGATCACTCGGGTGAGGTGGACGGCGATGGGGTCTCGCCGCCGGTCTGCAGGTCTGCTGCTATCTGGGCGCGTTCCGCGAGCAGGGCCTTCTCGCGTTCGCGCATCGCGGTCGCGGCGGTGAAATCGCCCGCGTCGATGGCTGCGTCCTTCGCCGCCCGCGCCTGGCTGAGCTGCCCGGCGATCTCACGGGTCCGCGCGTTGGCTCTGGTGATGGCCGCCCGTGGCGGAGAATACGTCGTCTCGGACGGAGGGGCTTCCTGCGTGGCGCCGGTGGCGGCGATGGCGGCGAGAACTCGGCGGCCGGCTTCCTCGGGGTCGACGCCGAGACGGACGAGGATGTCGACGGCGACACCCTCGTCCTCGTCCAGCAGTCCGAGCAGGAGATGCCCGGGGCCGATGAAGGTGTGGTGGAGCCGCTGAGCCGCACGCAGCGACTTCTGCAGGACCTTCTTCGCCCGCGGGGTGAACGGGATGTGCCGTGGTGTTGTGTGCTCGCTCGCGCCGACGGCCGCCACGACCGCCGACCGGCCGTCTGCCAGCGTGAGTCCGTACGAACCCAGTACGGCATCCGCCGGCCCGGTGTCGTCGTGGAGCAGGCCGAGCAGGAGGTGTTCCACGCCGATCCGGTCATGGCCGAGCGACCTGGACTCCTCCTGCGCGTGGACAACGACCAGCCGGGCGCTGTCGGTGAATCTCTCGAACATCCGCGACCCTCCTCGGGTTCCCTTCCGCTCGACACCGACGCGGTCGACCCCATCATCAACCACCTCGACGGCGGCCGCCGAGAATTCACCGCAGGGGAGCGCAGCTGGCGCGCTTCCACCCGCTGTCCGCGGGCGGTCAGGCACTCGATTCCGGCGCTCCTTCCTGCACGGTTTCCGTCGGCGGAGGCAGAACGGCAACCTGGGTCTGGTGCAAGGTCGGGGTTTCGGCCTGGTCCGCTACCGCGTGCGCGAGTTGGCCGTAGCCGAGCACGCCCTCGAAAAGGCGGCGGTCGAGCGGCGGTTCGACGAGAACGTAGCCCGCCGAATCAGCCGCGCCGTCGGCCTGCAACCCCGCCGGTGGGGTGACGACCAACCAGTCGAGTTCGGACGCGTAGCGGCGCAACGCGGGCAGTTCACGCGCGTGCGCTCGCGCGAACGGCAACAGCCACGGCGGGAAGACCGCGGAGTCGTCCATGACCATTCGCCCGTCGGCCATGGTCAGCGTGGCAAACAACCCGATCGTGATCAGCCGGGTGGCCGACGATGTCCGCGCGCCGCCGACGACAGTGGCGACGATGTGTTCGTAGAACGCTTCGTCAAAGCCGTCGAACGAGGGCGGCGGCGCCGTGAAGGGCGTCACCGCGACCACGATGACGTCGGCGTCGCGCAGAACGTCGACGAGGTCGGCGCCGCGGGTGGCATCCGCCTCGGCCACCTCGACCCCGAGATCTCCCAGCGACCGGTGCCGACCGGCGTCGCGTACCACGCCGGTCACCCGATGCCCGCGGGTGACGAACTCCTGGCTGACGGCGCGTCCCGCGCGACCACCGGCACCGAGCACGGCGACCCGTGCCGGTGCACCCGGTCGAGATACCGCCCGGACGGGTTGTGTTCCTGTCATGGCGGCCAACCTAGAACGCGGTAGGCCGGTTACCGCAACGTGACCGGTTACCGTTGGCGGTGTGGAGAAGACGGCCGACGCCCCGACCTTCGACCCGGCCTGCCCGATGAGCGCCTTCCCGGTGCAGATCGGCGACAAGTGGACCGCGATGGTCGTCCTGTGTCTCGAGGCCCGGCCCCGACGGTTCTCCGAGCTCAGGCAGCTCCTCGGCTCGGTGAGCGCGAAGGTCCTGACCGACACCCTCCGCGCGATGGAACGTGACGGCCTGGTGAGCAGAAGCGTCTTCGACGAGAACCCACCCCGGGTGGAGTACCGGCTGACCGCGCTCGGCCGGACGCTGCTCCAACTGGTCGACGCGGCCCGGAGCTGGGCTCGGGACAATCTCGACGACCTGCTGTCGGCCCGCCGGCAGCACGACGACATGCCACTCCCGTCGCCGAGGTAGGTAGGTCGTCCGGTCACGCGAAGACGCGCGGGCGCCGCCGCCCTGATCACGGGAGCCCTGATCACGGGAGCCCTGGTTCGGTCGTCGGGGCCGGGCGCGTCTCGTGGTCGGCGTCGATTGCCTCGGTGATGGACGTAGCGGGCGTACGGCTGGCCCACGGCGGCGTCGAGCACGGGCAGTAAGCGGTGTCGCAGAACTGAGCCGAACCCTGGTCTCGAGCCTGCCGCTCGCGGCGAAATTCCAGCCAGATCCGGATCGGGTGCCCGCCGGTCGGCGGTGCGACGACCGTCCCGATCGGGGTGATCGCGATGGTCGGAGCCACGACCGCCAGCGCGGCCACCCCGACGGTTCTCACAGCGTCCGCAAGCAATGTGAAGCTGGTCAACGGCGCGCAGGCAGCCAACGTCTTCTGGATTGTCGGTAGCTCCGCCACCCTCGGCACCTACTCCGTTCTCAGTGGCAACATCCTGGCAAGCGTCTCACCCGTCACCTACGAACTCATTGGCTACTGAACCCCGCGCCGCCCGCGCCGGCGAATACCGGCGCGGGCGGTGACATACACTTCAGGCCGCGCCCGGCACACGACGCGTTGATCGCCGCCACAGCTCAGGTGCACAGCCTCGTCCTCGCCACCCGCAACGAGTCCGGCTTCGCTCCCCTGGGTGTTCCACTCGTCAATCCCTGACTGGCGGGATGACCTTCACCGGCTGCTCATCGGCCAGGAAATCCAGGATGCGACGCCGCGAGGAACGAGCCGGTGGGCGCGCATCGTAGAACATTCGCGACGGAGGCGAGTTGTCCAGACGACGGTGCAGGGATGCTGCGCGGGAAGGCGGTCGCACGTCGTAGGGCATGCGGACCTCGGCGGATTCTGGTGAGATCCGATCCAGACTGTCTGTCGGCGGCGCCAGTTCCAGCCGCCGAGCGCCGACGGCCGCTTCGGTGAGATCGCGAGCGTCAGGTTCGTCGGCGTCAGGTTCGTCGGCGTCGGGCTCGTCGGGCTCGTCGGGGTCGGGTAGGGCGCTCTCCCAAAATCTGACGACATCGACCGCCATCGCCCCGGCGATCATCGTCGGCGCATTGTGTATATCCGGCAGGTCACCGTCGGAGCTCTGACCGCTCCGCAGGGATTCCGGTGACTTTATGACCCCGGGGGCACCTCCGGAGAGAATGACCGTCGTCCATGCCGCGCGACCGTTCTCCGGGCTTTCGGGCGGGGATCCGGGGGGCAGGACCTGATCCACCGACTGAACGGTCGCGACGTTCGCCCGCGATTTCCAGTCGTCCCCATAGACCTCACTGGCCGCCCGCGCAAGGTCAAGCGCGAACTCCTGCCCCGACGAGGGCCGGGCCGCCGGCTCTCGTTCGAGCGCCTTCATGATGACATCCGCGATCGGGCGGCGGACGCCGGGTGGCAGCGGCGGTCGGTCCTCGGCCAGCAGGCGGCGGACATAGCCGGCAATAGAACTGCCCCCGTCATGCACCTGTCCGCCGAGCATTTCATAGAGAAGCGTCGCAAGACCGTAGAGATCGGTCGCGGGTGTCAGCCTCGATCCTGTCAGCTGTTCGGGCGCCATGTACCTCGGCGTGCCGATCGGCCGCCCGGTGAAGGTGGCATCATCCAGTATCTTCGCGATCCCGAAGTCCACCAGCTTGGGAACGCCCGCGGCCGAGAAGAGGACGTTGCTGGGCTTCACATCGCGATGCAGGACCCCCATCCTGTGCGCATGGTGCAGCGCCTCCGCCAGTGCGATTCCCACAACATAGACGTCTATCTCCGAGAGCGGTCCGGCCTTCTGGCGCCTGGTCAGCGTCCCGCCAGGAAGAAGCTCCATGACGATTATCTGGAGATGATCTATCTCAATATAGTCGTAGACCCGGACGATGTTGGGATGATCGAGCCTGGCCAGAACCCGCGCCTCATCCGCGAAGCTGAAATCGAGTCCACCGAGGTGACCGAGGATTTTGATCGCCACTTCCCGGTCCAGAAAGCGGTGCCTAGCCCCGAGCACAAAACCGAAACCACCCTGCCCAAGGGGTGCGCCGATGTCATAGGAGGACAACCCCTCGGCAATAAGCCGCTTGTCGAAGATCACGATTCGACGTCCCTGGTCGGCGGCCACGCCTGGCCGAGGAGGTCGACATCCATCGCGAGATGCCGGTTCGACAGAATCGTCTCTGGATGTTCGTCACCAAGGATCTTGCGGCGGCCGAGCAGTGTCTGTTCGTCCAGCTTCCGCGCTGCTTCGTACTCACCCGCTCGCCGTAGGTCTCCTGCCAGGTTGTCGGCCGATCTCAGGGTCTCCGGATGATCATCGCCCAGCGCCACGCGTCGGCCCTCGAAGGTTTCCTCGTCCAGAGCTCGAGCCCGGTCGTGCTCACCGAGTCTGTTGAGCTGGTAGGCAAGATTCTCGACCACCCCGAGGGTGGTCGGGTGGCAGTCCCCGAGAACTCGGCGGGAGCGGATGACGGTCTCCTCGTAGAGATCCCGCGCGTCATTGTGCCGACCGAGGTTCGTCAGGTCGGAGGCGAGGTTGCTGGCGGACATGAGCGTGCCAGGATGATCCGGTCCCAGAGCTTCAAGCCGGCGAGTGCGAACCTCGTCGTCCAGCCCCAGAGCATCCTCGTACTGTCCGAGGCGACGCAGGTCGGCGGCGAGGTTGCTCGCCGAGGTAAGCGTGTCGGGATGGTCCGCGCCGAGCGCCTCGCGCCGCTGGTCCAGCGTCTTCTGATCGAGCGCGCGGGCTTCTTCGTGGTGGCCCAGCCACCACAGGTCGGCGGCGAGGTTGTTCGCTGACGTCAATGTGTCCGGGTGATCTTCGCCCAGTATGGCCCGACGCGTGGTGAAGGTCTCCTCGTCGAGTCTCCGGGCCTCCTCGACCCTGCCCAGGCGGTTCAGACCGGCCGCCATGTCGCTGGCCGCCGCCAGAGTCGCAGGGTGATCGTTCCCGAGTCGGGCCAGAAGACGGCGGTGAACATCCTGGTCCAGGTCGAAGGCCTCCTGGTAGCGCCCCAGGTCGGTATAGGTGCGGGCCAACGTGGTCTGCACCGCAAGTCGATGCGAGTCATCAGGTTCCGTGGTGTGCTTCCACCGCCTGAAGGCGTCGCCGACGAGCCGGTGCGCGATGTCGGTCTCTCCCCGCTCGATCAGGTACGAAATCGTGTCCAGAAGGAGGTCGCGGCAACCAGCGTCCTCGCTTGATCCCAGGTCGGCGGCCAGCAGGTGCGGCAACAGCCGCCGATAGTCGTCCCAGGAGGCCGGGTCGGTTGGATCGCCCGGCCGAGCGGCCACCAGGATCGCCTGCACCGTCCACCGCATCCTGCTCGCCTTGCCGGGATCCTCACCGAGCCGATCACGGATCAGGGCCTGAACGATCCGGTGCAGCTGGAGTGTGCCGCGTTCGATGCGGGCAAGGCTGTAACGACCGATCAGGCCTCTGGTGACCGGGAAATCAAGATCGTCGGCGACGAGTTCCGCCAGGAGGGCCGGCAATGCGACACGACCCGCCTTGAAGAGCTCGAATGGTATTGGCTCCGGGGCGAGGAAGGCCGCGATGTAGAGCAGTTCCACCGCTGCCGGATCCTGTCCCTCGAGCCGTTCCATGGAGATCTTCCAGCTTGCCGCCAGCGTCTTTCCGTACTCCCGCTGACGACCCTGCGACATGATTTTTATGGCCCGGGACCTGAGAAGTGTGAGGTACCTTTCGGTCGTCTCGCCTGTTTCATGGAGGAAGGCTGCGGCCTGGGCCAGCGCGAGCGGCAGGTCACCCAGCGCGTGGGCGAGTCGTTCGGCTTCGTCATCCTTCACGTCCCCAGCCCTCGACTGCACCAGTGCAATCGCTTCGGAACGACTCAGCTCCTTGACTTCGAGTCGGCCACCGACACCACCGTGCCCATGCGGATTGCGGGACGTTATGATGGTGTGCCCGCTTCCCCCGGTCAGGGGCCACCGGGTGATGGCGTCGCTGTCCTCGGCGTTGTCAAGAATCAACAGCCAGCGCACTCCGTCCAGAAGCCTGCCGTCGGCATCCACGAGCCGCTGGGCCGAACGATCGGATTCCTTGAGGCGTTCGGTCAGCCCAGCCAGCTTTTCGATGAAAAGTTCGGGCTGTTCGGCATCGACCCACCAGGCGAGATCATAGTCGCCGGCATGCCGGTGCGCGTACTCGACCGATAGCTGGGTCTTACCGACTCCACCCATTCCGTGAATGACCTGAGCAGTGGAGGTCCCAGTCGACAACAGCCTCGCCCGAAGTTCGACGAGGAGGTTGTCCCGGCCGACGAAGTCGGGGTTCCGGTCGGGAAGATTCCAGATCTCGGGCAGAGAGCCCGGAAGGCGAGGCTCCGTTCCGGCCGGTTCAGGTGGAGGAACCTGCTGCGGCGGGAAGACGGGCTCGCCGTCCGGACGACTTGGACCCCGAGCGGCCTCGAGGAGCCGACGTTTCGTGGTGGCATGGTCCAGTCCGAACAGGTCGACGTGGATTCTGCTCCGAAGAACGGGCGGCACCTCCACGGCTTCGATGCGGACGGGCAGCAACCGGTCGCGGCCCTCCTCGTCGCGGCACAGGGCCTCGGACCACTCGACCACGCTGTTGCGTGCGGGATCGAAGTAGGCCGGCGAATAGATGGCGAGCACCCGGTCCGCACGGGCCAGCGCCGTGGACAGGGCATCGATCCAGTTACGACCTGCCGGCCAGTCCCATACGTCGAGCTCCACCCTGTAATGAAAATCTTCCGCGTACGTCAGCTGCCAGGCGATCCATTCCGCCCACGGCCTGTCGTGCGGCGCATAGCTGATAAAGAAATCCAGATGTTCCGGCGCCCCCCGCCGCGCTTCCTCCACGCTCACCGCCAAGACTCAGAGATCCGCGGCATCGAGTCTATCCTGGCACGCCGGGCCATGAGAAGGCCGCCCATGAACGCCAAGGCGCGGTGGTGCCCCTGTCGGCAGGCATCGATGTAGCGGGGTGCCACTGTGTCGCGGTGCGACCGCTGGCTCCTTCGCAAGTCGTGACCGAATTTCATGCTCGGCTCGCCGGGCCGATTCGTCACCACTACGCGCCCGTGCCCTCGTAACGCCCCAGCTCAGAGTCCAACGAGTCCGGATCGCCGGGTGGAGATAGCCGCACCCGGAGCACCGTTCGGTGCGTGTGCGGGTCGGAACCGGATGGGGACGGCATCCCAGGTGGGCTGGGACGGCGCTGGCCGGCAGATATCCCTTGCCCTTCGACCTGGAAGGCCAGGCGGTGCCCGTCAGCCGACCAGGCCATGGTGGCCCTCCCGACTGCTCGACGTGGTACCGGTCGGCCCGTCCCGGGAGGCCGTTGCACGAGCCGGGATTCCGGCTGAACTACGACCCCTCGCGGCGCAGCACGCAGAGGTCGTCGGTGATGGCGCGGAGCAGGCGCAGCCCGCTGAAGGGGGCGATGTCGACGACGAGGGTCTGCCGCGAGATCATCATTTGTGTCCGGTCGGCGAGCTGGTCACCCGGGCGTCCTGAGCAGCGGCAACAGCTGGTTCCCCTGACGCTCGATCTCCTGCAGATAGGGCGTGTCCGACAGGACGAAGTGGGTGATCCCCAGTTCGGCGTACCGGCGCAGGGATTTCGCGACGTCCGCCGCCGAGCCGACCAGCCAGGTCGTGCCGGCGCCCTCGCCGCCGATCCGACCCGGCGCGGTGTAGAGGTTGTCGTCCAGGACCTCACCGCGCGTCTGCAGGTCGAGCAGGCGCCGCTGGCCGACGGCGTCGAAGCGGCCGCGGCCTTCGGGAAGGTCATCCTGACGGGCAGCCAGGTCGGCGACCTTGGCCTCGGCGTCGGCCCAGGCCTGCGTGGTGGTGTCCCGGACGACGGTGGTGACACGCAGCCCGAACTCCAGCGGCGGGTGCTCGCGGCCCAGCTTCTCGCTCAGCTCCCGCAGGCGCGCGATGCGTTCGGCGATGCCGTCGAGCGGCTCACCCCAGAAGAGCTGGACGTCCGCCTCCGCGGCCGCGACCTGCTCTGCCGCGGCGGAGGCCCCGCCGAAGTAGAGCTTCGGGTGGAGCCGGCCCGGGCGCGCCTGGACCCGGGAACCGAGGGTCGAGCCGGTCACCTGGAAGTGCTCGCCGCGGTGGGTGACGTCCTGTTCGGTCCACAGCCGGCGGACCAGTCGCATGAACTCGCCGGTGCGGGCGTAGCGCTGCGCCTGGCCCGCCTCGCTGTCGCCGTACGCCGCGAGCTCGTCCCGGCCCGAGACGATGTTGACCCGCACCCGCCCGCCCGACAGGTGGTCGAGGGTCGCCGCAGCGGCGGCGAAGTGCGCCGGGCCCCAGTAGCCGGGACGCACGGCGATGAGCGGCTCGAAGCTGGCCGTACGCGCCACCAGGGCCGTGGCGACGGTGAAGGTGTCCGGCCGGCTCCATCCGGCGCCGAGCAGCGCTCCCCGCCAGCCGTGCCGCTCGATCGCGACGGCCTGCCGGGTCAGCGTGTCGAGACTGTTGTGGCCCGCCACCGTGTCGTCGCCGCGGTGCCCGGGCCGTCCTTCGTTGGGGATGTACCAGAGGAACTCCGCCTCGGTCATCCGTGGTCTCCCGCCTGCACCTCGACCGACAGCTCGGGTGCCGGTCCCCCGCTCGGAGCGTGGACCAGCGAACCGGTAATCGTCTGGGGGTTCGTGAACAGGGCAAGGAGCGGGCACTCCGCCTCGACGGTCTGGTAGAGAATCTCGATCTCCTCGGCCGTGGCCGGGGAGATGACGGAGGCCTGGTAGGTGATGTTGTGCGGTTCCCGGGGCACATCCTCGAAGCCGGGCCGGCCGGCCCGGGGTTCCATCTGGCCCTCGACCTCCACCCTGATCTCGTCGAGCGGTATGTCCAGGCGGGCGGCGACGATCTCGAAGACGTGGGTCAGGCAGCTGGCGAACACGCCGAGGACGAGCTCGGGTGAGCTGGGCCCGAGGTCGTCACCGGCGTAGTCAGGGGGCGAGTCGCTGAGGATCTGATGCTCACGGATCCGGATCCGCCGGACACCGCTGCGTCCGTCGGCGACCGACTGCGCCCGCAGCACCGCCGGACCCGACAAGGTGCCCGCGGCGATCGCGCCCTCGCGGGCCAGCACGGCCGCGCGCTTGTGGACGAGAAACTCCCGCAGGCCAGGGCGCGCGGCAGCTGAGGTGGACCCGTCCCGCGCGGTGCCGTGACTGCCGACGGTGACATGGCTGCCGACGGTGACATGGCTGCCGACGGTGACATGGCTGGCACGGTTGCCGTCACCCGGCGCCGCGCTGACCGTGGCGGGCTGCCGGGCGGCAAGACCGGGCTCGCCGGCCGTCGAGGTATCGGTCGTCGGCATGACGTTTCCCTCCAGGAACAGTGGTGCCCACATGCCACACCACACGGCCGGGCGCACGCAACATCACGCCATGCTTCCGTAACACCCGAACAACAACCTGGCAGCGCCCCTGCCCGCCGTGGACCGGGGCAGAACCGTCCTCCTGACACTCCTGCACACCTGACCCCACCGACGCCGCCCGTCTCGCCAGCCTGACGGAAGAACTCCTGGCCGATCTCGACCACAGCTCAGGCACTCCGCGTTGACCGGAACGGCTGGCTGTGCAGACGGACGCCGGAACTGCCCAGCGAAGGAGGAAGCTGGTCGGGAACCTGGCGATGATCATGACTGTCCGTACCCGCGAAGGCCCCTTCAGCCACGCTGTCCAGGCCACGGAGATCTAGCCAGGGTTCTCGAAGTCCGTGACAAGAGCGGCGTAGCGTCCACCCCGCACCAGCAGCTCGTCATGGGTACCGATTTCGGTCACGCCGCCGGTGTCGACGACGACGATCCGGTCCGCGCCGCGTGCCGTCGACATCCGGTGGGCCACGACGAGCACGGCCCGGTCGGCCGTCGCCGCGATCACCGCGGCCTCCACGAGCTTCTCCGTTCCGGGGTCGAGCCCGGACGTGGCCTCGTCGAGCACGACGACGTCCGCACCGAGCAGGCACACGCGGGCGAGCGCGACGAGCTGCCGCTCGCCCGCCGACAGCAGCGACCCGCCCTCGCCGACCTGGGTGGCGAGACCGTCGGGCAGGCTGTCGAGCCAGCTGCCGGCGCCGACCGACGCCAGTGCCCCAGCCAGCTCGTCGTGGGTGGCGCCGGGTCGCACCGCCCGCAGGTTGTGCGCGAGCGTGCCGGTGGTCAGCTGGCCCTCCTGGACGACCATCACGATCCGCGACCGCAGTGCGCGCCGGGTCACGTCTCGCAGGTCCACGCCGGCGTAATCGAAGGCGAGGAGCAGGTAGAGCACGAAGGCGCTGAGGGTGCCCACGCTCACCGCGTCCCGCGCGGCGAGGGCGCCGCCGACGCCCAGCACCGCCTGCGTGAACGGCACGACTCCGAGTTGGACGGCGTCCTGTAGCGCGTCGACGTCGGCGGTCATCCGGGACACCAGTACCCCTGCCGGGGTGCGGTCGAAGTAGCGAACCGACATCGACATCACGTGGTCGACGGTGCGGCTTCGCAGCTCGCGCACGAACCACTCACCGATCCGTCCCACCAGCTCGACCTGCAGCCGGGAGAGCACCAGACCAGCCAGCGCCAAGCCCAGATAGAGCAGGCCGGCGCGGGTGACCACACCGGTGTCGGGCCGGCCTTCCACCGGTCCTTCGTCGACGGCCACGTTTCCGGGTCAGTCCGGGGCTCCGAACTCGCGCACGGCACGGCCGATGCGGCGGTCAGGGACGATCCAGATCAGCGCGACGACGGTGTAGCAGCCGGTTGCGATAATGACGCCGACCTTGCCGTGGGTGTCCACGAACTGCGCGGACAGTATTCCGGCGAGATAGAACAGCGGCGAGATCCTGCCCTTGAGATCCCATCCGACGGCCCGCCTGAGCTCGGAGTCAGGGCCGTGCGCCCGGATGACCACCCCTTGGAGCACGGAGTAGGCACAGGCCGCGGCCAGCAGGTTCACACCGAAGAGGACGACCGGGAAGCGCGCGTAGTCCGTCTCATCCATCCAGGCGGTCGTGAACGGGAACAGCGACAGGCAGAACAGCAGGCCGAGGTTCGCCCAGAGAACGCCACCGGTCACCCGGCGGGCCAACTGGAACATGTGGTGATGGTTGTTCCAGTAGATCCCGACATAGACGAAGCTGAGGAGATAGCTGAGCAGGCCCTTCCCCGTGCTGTGCCGCAGATCCGCGAACGTGTGCCCCTCGGGGACCTTCAGCTCGAGCACCATGATCGTGATGATGATGGCCAACACACCATCACTGAACGCCTCCAGACGACTGGTCCTCACCGGACCGCCCCGTCGACGCCGTGACCGACCACCGTCATGCGCGCAGCCGCACGCCTCACCCCTGTCCCCATGCCGTCATCAGACCATCCCCCGGCCAGGAGCCGCGGCGGTGGTGCATCGCGTTCTGCCGCCAGGTGGCCGACAGTCCGACCGGGCCGCGCCGATCGGGCGTCGTCGGCTGCTCCTCTCGTGCGGGGCGTCACCGGGTCGGGATAGCGTACGGAATCAGCCGTCGCTCCGACGGCCCTGGGCGCCGGGCCGATGCCTGTCGCCCAGCCCGAGGTGAGGAGCGCACAGATGCTGCGTGTCGGCGACACCGCGCCGGACTTCGAGCTGCCAGACGAGACCAACACCCCTCGCAGGCTTTCCACCCTCCTGACCGACGGTCCGGTCGTCCTGTTCTTCTACCCGGCGGCGATGACCAGGGGCTGCACCGCGGAGAGCTGTCATTTCCGGGACCTCGCGGCGGAGTTCGCCGAGGTCGGCGCCCAGCGGGTCGGTATCAGCACGGACACCGTGGCCAAGCAGAAGAAGTTCGCCGACAAACACTCCTTCGACTATCCGCTGCTTTCGGACGCCGACGGCAGCGTGTCGCGCGCGTTTGGCGTGAAGCGGCCGATCGACCTGCTGCGGGTCAGGCGCGCCACCTTCGTGATCGGCACGGACCAGGTCGTCATCGAGGTCATCAGCAGTGAGCTGAACATGAACACGCACGCCGACAGGGCGCTGGCCGCGTTGGGCAGATAGGACGGCCGGCACGGTCCGTCGCCTGACGCACGGGCCCGACCGCCAGATGTGCCGCGTCCACCCGGGGTACTGATTCCAGGTTGCCCGGCGGCAACAGGCAGCCCGTCTGACCGCGGCGGCGGACAGATCGCCGACGACGGTGAGCGGGTCATGCAGACGCTTTCACGTGAGACCTGTCGTGATCGTCTCGACGCCCCGCACCGCGCCGGAGGAGACAGCGCCACCCGCTCACCTGGCCAGCCCGATAGCCGAGGGCTGGCCGGATGAACGCGGTCAGCCAGGCGTCAGCGCAACCCGTGGGAGAGCAGGGCGCCGTCCAGCACGTGGACCGTCAGGATGACGATGACGCCGGCCAGCACGGGCACCACCACGAGGCGTTCGACCCGCCCGTCGGTGCGGGGGACCAGGACGACCTCCATCCGCCAGTTCACCGGCCAGAGCAGGAGGCAGCCTCGGGGGGTCAGGCAGTCACCGATCAGGTGCGCAAGGCACCCCAGGACAACCGGGTAGGCGACGAAGCTCATGTCCAGGCCGTGTGAGGTGCTGCCCGTTTCACGGACACGCGATAGTTGGACTATATCAGCTTTACGCCGCCTCCGGTATTGATGTCTGACTCGTCAGGTAGAGATG
>NZ_JYFN01000061.1 GCF_000948395.1 Frankia torreyi
GCCGTGCGGCGCGCTCCGGGCAGTATCGTGCGCTGTCGGCCTGGCAGGTGCTGGCGCCGGTGCTGGCCCGGCGGCTGGCAGCGGTCGGTCTGCCGCCCGGCGCGGTTGGGCACGAGACGCATACGCGAGGTGCCGGTCCGACGTCCGGGCCGATGCAGGTCGACGGGTCGGCTGCTTCATGGGAGGCGTGGGAGCGTCGTCGGGTGTCGATCTGGCTGGCCGAGGACCCGACGGTCCGCCCGCCGGCCCTCCGCCCACCGGCCATCCCGGCGCCGGCGCCGGAGGGGCCGGAATCGGCCGATGCGATCACGTACGCCTCCACGCTGCGTCTCGGCCAGCAGTCCGCTCCGCCGATGGTGGCGCCTGTCCCGCGGCCGGTCGAGCCGGTCTCGCCACCAGTGGAGATGACGCCTCTGGAGCCTGCGGCGACGCCTCTGGAGCCTGCGGCGCTGCTCCCAGAGCCTGCGGTGTTGCAGGTGGGGTCCACCTCGTCGTCGGTGGAGTCCGCTCCGGAGCCGGTGGAGTCCGCTCAGCCGGAGGCCGTGCTGCCCGTGGTCGACGCTGTCCCACCGGCGGTGGCAACGCCGGCAGCACCGCGGGCCTTCGGCTTCTCCTCCCCGGAGTCGCCCGCCCCGGAGTCGCCAGAAACGTCGTCGTCCGATCCGGCGCTTCCGTTCGACGAGAGTGATCTGCCGGGGCTGTTGGCTTCTCCGCCGCTGGAGCCGCCGCGTCTGTTCGACGATTCGGCCGCCGATTCCACACATGGTGAGGAAAGCCCGCCTGTGGATGGTGACGGGGTGCCTGGGCCGGTGTCTCCGGTTGCCGATTTGTCCGTGTACGAGTCCGATGCCGGGGAATCCGATTCTGCTGACTCGGATGCTGGTTCGCTGGCGCCGGTGAATGTTGAGGATCTCGCTGTTCGGGTTGATTCGGGGCGTGGGCTGGTGGTGGGGGAGGGGATGGCGGGGCTGGCGGAGGGGTTGGTGGGCCAGCCGCATGTGACGTCGGTGTTCCTGCCGCGGACGGAGGACGGTGAGCTGGGAGTGGCGTCGCGGGCGGGTGGTGAGGTGGTGCCGGTGACGTTGGAGGTGTTGCGGGCGATGCTGGCGGCGGCGGGTTGGCGGGGTGGGCCGGTTCAGGTGTGGGCGCCGAGTGGGCCGGCGGCCACGGCGGCCGATCAGAATGACACGGATTCCGACTCCGACTTTGACGAGGATCCGGAGTTTAGTCGGCTGGTCAACCAGCTGCGGGCTTTCTCCCGGAATCCGGCGAGGTGGTTCCTGCTGCCGACGGAGTTCTGGCTGCCTGAGCAGGGTGCTTCGCAGCGGGTGGTGGAGGGACGTCTGACAGCGCAACCTGGTCGCTCGGGGCGTGCCTGGCGGGAGGTGCGGGCGCGCCACATTCCGGGGGAATCGCTGAGAGTTCCCTCATGGCTGTCTGTGGCGGAGGATGGCTCTCTGGCGCTGGCCGAGATTGAAAGCCCGATGGAATGGAATGGTGTCCTTGCGTCGGTGACGTTGGCGGATTATCTCGATCAGCTTCCTTTGCTGCAGGCGTTGAACCGGGCGAACACCGGGGTCCTCGATGTGGTTCTTCCCTCGCATGAGGGAGGCGTCGGGATGACCCGGCCCGATGGTACCCGGGTGCGTTTCCGTGATGATTTCGAGGATGATCCCGGGGACGGGGTCGCGGGTCCCACGTTTGCGGAGTTCCTGCAGCGGGAGCTCGGGGACGTCCGGCATTTCAGGGCTTTGCGGTTGTGGACCGCGGGTGGGCCCGGCCGGTCGGAGCGGATGTTGGAGCGTTTCGCGGCCAGTACCGGCCTGGAGGTGCTGGTGCTGGACGCGTCCAGCCATGGGGCCTTCGACGGTGCGGGGCCGCGATCGGTGGATGGGCAGGGGCGGCCGACGCCGTGGCGGGTGATCGGGCCGTTGGCGGATCAGGGTGCCAGCAGGTGGGAGTCGGTCGACGGGGTGGCACGGCCGCGCCGGGATGACGCGGTCGTCCGCACCAGCACCGGGCTGATCCAGCAGGGTTCCGACTCGTCGCCGGAAAACGTCCGCGAGTCTCCCAACAGGGATGACCTTTACGATGTGCGGAACTTCCGTGTCCGGCGCAACGCTGCCGGCGAGCCCGAATTCATGATTGGCCGCCGGGACGGGACGTTCTACGCTCGATCACCCGTCGAGATGGTGGAGTTTTTCGAGCGTCACGGTTGGAATCCGGGTCGCCAGCCGCTCGTCGTCGCCGAGCCGCTCGACACCTACGGCAGCGACCCGGACTGGCTGATCACCCTGCGCCAGGAGGCGTGGCGGCAGGTCGGTGCCGCCGCCGGTGCGTTCGTGTTCGCGCCGGCTCTCGACAACGACGTTCTGATCGCCGCGGGCCTGCATGCGAGGGTCGCCCAACGTCGCGGGCGGGCCCGGGGGGCCCGGGGGGTCTGGGACGTCCTGCACGCGCCTGCCGATCGGCCGGTTCCCCTGGTGACCGATCCGCTGGGCCGGTTGTGGGCGCCGGACGCACCGGCGTGGCTACAGATGACCGGCAACGGGCTGGCGGCCCCCACCGAGGTCACCGCCCAGCGAAACCTGATGCAGTATCTGAGACCGAGTCTGGGATACCCGCCGGGTGTGTTCGCGCTTGATCTTCCACTGCTGCCGGACGGTGGTCTCGGGGTGACCCTCGGAGATGGGAGTGTGCGCCCGCTCGCAGAGATCGGGACGGAGACGGTCGTGGCCGCCGCGGAGGCGGCGCGGCGCGAGCCGTTCGGGACGGTGGTGCTCTGGACGCCACCGCCCGACTCCGCCGCCGCCGATCAGAACTTCGCGCGTGACACCGAGAGTCTTGCCGCCGCCTTCGGCCGATCGGTCGTCCGGATTCAGTTCGGGATGGACCCGTTCGTGAGCCGTGACGTTCCAGGCGGCCCAGCCGTGCGTCCGGAGAACAGGGCGCGCGGGGTGGGCGAGACCGGTGCGCGGCCGCTTGAACTGAATATCGTCCGCCCGCCTACGGGAAGGGGGATCCCGAGCTATCTGACGATCGACGGCAGGTCCCAACTCGTCGAGAGCATCACGGATAACCACGGGGTGCAGTCGTTCGAGAGCGGGGCGCTGCTGTTCGGCGCGAGCAGCTCCGATCCCGCCGCACGGGCCGAGATCGCCTCTTGGTACAAGAATCTGCACGCCATGCCCCCGGTCGCCGGCGGCTTGCCGCTCGTGGTGGTGCACACGAGCCCGTCGGACGAGCCGTCGTGGCGACCGGAGCGGCTGGATCCGCTCGACGCCGAGACGGTGAACGCATTTCTGCGCAATGCCTTCCTTCAGCCTGGGCAGGAAGCCCTGCCGGCCTCGCCGATACGGTTGATCACGACCCGAGTCGGGGGGAATCGGGCGCTTCTCGAACGGTTTGCCGCGGAGATCTCCGCGGCGCACGACGGCCAACCCGTCTATGTCGGCCACAACGCCACGTTTGTCGAGGACCTGCAGGACTTCAGCGCGGAGTCGTGGGTTCCCATCATCGCGGAGGCGGGATCCGAGGCCGCGGGTGGAGGACATCCGCCGGTCGTGGATTGGATCCAGGACAGCATGACGAATGTGCTGGTCCCCGTCGACCACAGTTTTGAGAGGCCGGAGTCCGACGCGTCGGAGTGGTATCTGGCCGATGCGTCGGCCGCAGATCTTCTGGCGGTGCCGCTGATCGATGGTCACGGTGTCTACGGGGTCGATCTGCGGTCGGTTGACGACGGGGAGAGAGGGCCGACGCCGAGGCGGCGTCCGGGTCGGTTCCTGGTGCTGGCCGACGGTCACCGGGACGTCGTGGTCGGCCATCATCCGTCGATCGGGACGCTGCGGATCCCGCCCGAGCAACTGGCCGCGATCATCTTGGCCCAGGCCCCGCCGGGCTTCACCGGGGCGGTCTACCTGGGTGTCGGGGGCCTGGACGAGCCGCCTGGCCTCCGGCGGCCCAGACCGGTGAGCACCGGGTACGCCGCGTTGCTGCGCGGTGAGCTCGGTCTGCCGGTGTATGCCACGCACCGCGACGAACCGGATTTCGACACCGACGGCATCTGGCAGGAGGCGCCCCGGCTGAGGTGGTCACCTCTGATCGGAGAGTTCACCGCGAGCGGCATGAATCTCCTGTCGGCGGATCTCGCCTGGTCCACGACGGATCTCGCGGTGGAAACGCGTCAGTTGATCGACATGGCGCGCGAAGCCGGTGCGTTCCCGGTGGTCATCGGCAGCGAGTTCGACGGCCGTCTGGTGTTGACCAGTCGTCGTGGCCTCGAACCGGCCGCCCCGCGACCGCTGGCTCGACTGCTGCGGGCCGAGATGGACCGCATGGGCGTCGCCGCCGATCAGCGTGTCACCTTCATCGCGGTGCCGGTTCAACCGACGCAGGGGGCGGGTTGGGAGGCCCGGGCGGAGCGGTTCATCACCGAAGCGGCCACCCACCTGCTGGCTGCGCCGGCCATCCGGCCTGCCGAGCTGGCGCAGGAGCCGCCGTCCTATCGGGGGCCGGGGACCGTCATGCGGTCGGGACCGGGGGGACACAGCCGGGTGGTGCCGGTGCCACGTGGTACTCCGAACGACGAGGAGGGGCTGCTCACGGCGGTTCTGCACAGCGCGGCGCGCCAGCATCCGGAGCATGACCTGGCGGAACTGTACGCACTGCTGCGCACCGCTCCCGGCCCGGTGGCCGGGGCGATCCAGGCCGAGCTCGGTAAGGCTGTGCTCGATGAGGCTGTGCTCGATGAGGTTGTGCTCGGTGAGGCCGAGCTCGGTAAGGCTGCGCTCGGTAAGGCTGCGCTCGGTGAGGCTGTGCCCGGTGAGGCTGTGCCCGGTGAGGCTGTGCCCGACGCGCCCGCCGCCGGCGGCGAGCGGTCCAATGATCGTTCGGTGGCCACCACGATCGTCGAGCTTCTGTCTGACGCCGAGGTGGCTGGGCTGGTTCCCGAGGAGGAGTGGGACCCTCGGGGCGCGCGGGAGGTGGTCACCGAGGCATTGGCCGAACGTCCGGATCATCCTATGTGGGAGCGCGTGGCGGACCTGTCGGCGCAGTCGCCGCGGGGGCGGCGCCGGGCCGAGGTGGTGACGGCGGTGCGGGAACAGGCCCGGGTGCTGGGGCATGTGCCGTCAGTGGCGCAGGTGCTCGGCGCGGCGATGCGGGGGGACTCGCCGTACGGCGGCGGGCTGGTTGCGGTGTTCGGTCGGGATGTGGTTCCGGGGCTGCTGGGCGTTCCGGTGGCCTGGGTTTCCGGGGACACGGTGGAGGCCGGCCCGGCGGAGGTGGTGCGGGTGTACGAGCATCCGGACTGGGACACGTCGCTGAGCCGCTATCACGGGGTGGAGCCCCTGGGGCAGGGGCAGGAGGTTCCTTCCCTGGCGAGTCCGACCGGGGAGGAGCCGAACCCGCCGGCCTCGGCGGCGGCCGTCCGGGATGCGGTGGAGGCGGCCCGGCGCATCGTGCGGGACCGTCTGACCCGGCTGCGGTCCACACCGCCCCCTACCCCGTCCCTAGATCCGCCCGGTCCTGTGCAGCCGTCCGGCCCCGTTCAGCCAGCCTCCCCCCAGCAGACCGACGCGGCTCAGCCATCGGATCTCGCTGCACGTCCGGAGCCCGAGGTCGGCCAGCCGACCTCGGTGGCGGGTCCGGCGGTGGGCACGGTGTCAGCCGATGGTCGGGACTTCCGGATTCTTCGGGTTACCGGTGACGGCCTGTGCTATTTCACGTCGGTCATCGTGGGCGCCCGGGATCAGGCGCCCGGTTCGCCGGTGGCGAGGATGACGGTGCAGCGGCTGCGGGAGCATACGCATGCCTGGTTCACGGGGCCGGCGGGGGAGGAACTGCGGATCGCGCTCGACCTGCCGGAACTGGGGGGTGGTCCTGCTCGGGTGGTCCGCGAACTGGCCCGGGGTCTGGGCCTGCCGGGCCTGCACTTCGTTCTCGGGGGATTGGAGGCGCTGCGGGACTGGGGCAAGACGCCCCGGTCCCGCCGGGACCGGGGCGAGGCGGCCCGTCTCCTCAACGATCTGGAGAGGTCGGTCACCCGGGAGCCGACCGATGATGTCTGGAATCGCCTGCTGTTGGTTTCACCGTTGCTGGCGAGCCTGGGGCCCCGGGGACAGTTCGTCGGGATGACGGTGAGTGATCTGGTGGCCCTGGCGATTCGTGACGCCGCCTGGTGGCAGACGCCGTTCTTCGACCGGGTTCCGGAAATTGTGGCTCAGGCGATCGATCTGGACGTGGTGATCGCGACGACCGGGTCCGCCGGCCTGACGGGAAGCAACCATCTCCATCCGCCGTCGTCCGATGAGTCCCGGGCCAGCGTGTATGTGCAGTACAACGGCGTCGATCACTATCAGGCCATGGCACACGTCCCGACCGCGGAAACCGTCGGCGGCCAGACGGAGCCCGCCGGTTCGGACGGTGCGCGCGACGGTGACCGCGTGCGCCCGAGGCCGATGGTGGAGATGGCGGATTTCGCCGTTCGAGCCGATCCGGGGCGGGGCCTGGTGGTGGCCAGGGGGATGGAGGCGGTGGCGGAAGGCCTGGTGGGTCAGCCGTACGTGACCACGGTGCTCCTGCCGCGGACGGGCGACGGCGCGCTGGCGGCGCGGCCGCGGGCGGGTGGCGCGCCGGTGCGGCTGTCGTCGGAGGTGCTGCGGGACATGCTGACGGCGGCGGGCTGGCGGGGCGGGCCGGTTCAGGTGTGGGCGTCGGACGGACCGCCGGTGGGGTCACCGCAGTGGTGGGCTCAGCTGGTGCTGGCGCCGCCGCGGACGGCGGCGCTGCGCAGGCAGGCGCAGGGTTTCGCCGCCGACCTGCGGGCGGAGTTCTGGCTGCCCGAGGAAGGCGTCGCGCAGGAGGTGGTGGGCGGCCGGCTGACCGCGCGGTACGGACTGGAAGGTGGCTGGAACCTCGTGCGGCCGGAGACGGTCGCGCACCGCGGTGTGGTGACGCCTCCGGTGTGGCTGGCGCCCGAGGACAGCGGTTCCCTGGCACCGGCTCCGTTGCGCCCGGTGGTCTGGAGCACGGGGATGGCGTCGTTGACCTTGCCGGAATATCTGGATTCGCTCCCTCGCCTACAGCAGTTGGCGCGGGCCGACGAGGCCGGTCGGGTCGCTGGCGTCTTCGACCTGGTTCTCCCCTCGCACGAGGGTGGACTGGGGATGACGATGGCCGACGGCAGTCGGTCGCCTCTCGTGGAGGACGTCGACGACGAGTACAGGATCGGACCCCGGCTGCCCTCCTTGTCGGACCTCCTGACGAGCGGGGGATGGACGAACGATGGTCTGCACCGGAGGGATCTGCGGGTGTGGACCCCGGGCGGCCCCGGTCGGTCGGAGCGGAACCTCCAGCGTTTCGCCCGTATCCGGGAGGTGGAGGTCCTCGTCCTCGACGAGAACAGTCACGGCGCCCTCGACGATGCGACCGCCGGGCTGCGGGCGGTGGACGATCAGGGGCGGCCGACGCAGTGGCGGGTGCTGGGGGCGCTGGCGGCGCAGGACGCGAGCAAGTGGGTCTCGGAGAACGGAGTGGCGCGGCGGCGTCAGGACGACGCCGTGGTGCGCACGAGAACGGGCCTGACCGCGGCCCAGCCCGCGGCGTACCTGTCCGCGATGAACCACCGTGCGGATCTCGCGGCTCGCGATGATGTCTTCGAGGTGCGGGGATTCGACGTCCGGAGCAATCAGGCCGGCGAGCCCGAGTTCGTGATCGAGCGGTTGGACGGAACGTCGCACGTCATGTCGCCGACGCAGATGCCCGCCTACCTGGAGGGCCACGGGTGGCGCCGCGGTCAACCCCTTGTCGTCGCCGAGAACCTGCCGGGCGTCGAATCCGACGGGAACGGCGAAGCCCCGCCGGTGGGCCGGCGGGCGTGGGCGCAGGTCGGCGCGGCGGCGGATGTCTTCGTGTTCGCGCCGCCCAGCGGGGTCGACGTCACCTCAATCGGGAACCACACCGCCCTCGCGGACGGCGGCGGCTCCTGGGAAGTCCTGCACAGGCCCGCCGGTCGGCCGGACCCGTTGGTGACCGACTCCGCGGGGCGGCTGTGGGCGGCGGACGCCCCCGCGTGGCTGCGGATGACCAGCAACGGGCTGACGGCGCCCACCGCCGACATGATGAGAGACCACCGCTACCAGTACGAGCTTCGCGCTGAGGGTCTTCCGGCCAACGCTTTCATGCTTGATTTTCCCCTGCTGCCGGACGGTCGTCTCGGCGTGGCGCTCGGGGACGGCAGCGTGCGCTCTGTCGAGGAGATCGGGGTGGACGAGATCGTCGCCCAGGCCGAGGCGGGCCGGGACACGCCGATCGAGATCGTGATGCTGTGGACGGCGGCGCCGACGGTCGACGCCCACTACCAGGCTTTCGTTCGCGACGCGGACCGCCTGGCCGCCGCGTTCGGCCGGGAATTCCACCGGTCCGGTCCGGGGCACGATGTCAGGGAGTTCGCCGAGTCCCGTCGGGGCATCAATTTCATGCAGCTCATCCTGGAAGGTCGGGGCGAGGAGATCCTGCAGCGCCTCGTCGGGACCAGGCCCGCGGACGAGTAGCCGGACGCCGTGAACCGTCCGACCTCCTGACGTCGTGTTCTCGGCAGAGGGTCCGCCACCGCGGTCGCGGGAGCCGGGCGGCCCAGCGAGAACGGTTCACGGAGGCGGAGATGACCGAGACCCCGGCAGGCCCACTCCCGCCACATCCGCTGTCGCTCTCGGTGGCGCCATCGACGGCGCCATCGGCGTTGGCGTCGGCGTCGGCCAGTGCCGACCTGGGGGGCGAGGACGTCCCCGAGGCCGGTGAGGTGACAGTGGCGCTCGGGATGACCGTGATCAGCGTCGGGGACGATGCCGCCATGGTCGACGCCTGGCATCGGGCGCTGCTGGGGCTCGCCGGCTACCTGCCGGACGAGCTGATCACCGAGGCGCGCACCTGGCTCGCCGCGGGCCGGCGGCTCGACCTCGCGCGGGCGGTCGCGTTCGCCGTGGCCGTCGGCCAGCTCAGCCTCGGGGGCGAGGAGATCCTGCTGGCCCGGGAGGAGCTGACCGCCGGCGGACAGGACGGCGCGGGCGACGGCGATGGCGACGGCGATGGCGACGTGGTGGGAGTGCTCGACGCGCTGCCGCCCGGCGAGCGGGTGCCGAGCGCCTGGCAGTTCCGCTCCGCCGCCGACGCGGACGCGCGTGGGCCGGCGGCGGTGCTGCCGCTCGACCTGACCGCCCCGGACGCGGCGGTCGCGCTGGGGGACGTCGAGGCGGTCGTCGTCGAGGCGGTCGGGGCGGAGCCGGACGCCGTCGGCCTGTGGCGCTCCTGGCGGGCTCCGGCCGCGGGGTCGTCCTGGCCGCCGCCGAAGCGGGTGTTCGTCGTCACGGCCGAGCCGCGGTCGGGCCCGGCGGCGGCCCTGGCGGCGCGGCTACAGACCGCGCTGCTGGCCGTCGGCGAGCCGGCACCGCAGGTGGAGGTGTGCACGGCGGGCGAACAACCGCCCCCTTACCAGCGCCTCGCGCAGATGTCGGGCGCCCTGCTGTGGGCGCGTGAGCCGGCCGTCGAGGTGTCGGTGGCCCGGACGTTCGACGAGGTCGACCCGGTCGACGGCCCCCGGTTCGACCCGGACCGGCCGCGCATCGACGACCTGGGGCTTCGCGATGACCTGCTCGGCTACCTGGACGCCGGCGTGCCGATTCTCGACACCTCCTCGTTGATGTCCGACGTGGTCGACCCGGCCCGCGGCGAGGTGGTGCCCATGACGTTTCGCACGGACGGCCGCTGGGTGTGGACCGACGCGACCAGCTACTACCTGGACGAGCATGGCCTCGCCCCGGACCCGGACCTGATGCGGCACGTGGCCGAGGCGCGAGGCCCGGCGCTCGACCCGTCGCCGCCGGTGGACGGGGCCCCGCGGGTGGACCCGTCGCCGCCGGTGGACGGGTCGCCGCCGGTGGACGGGTTGCTGGCGGCTGACGGGTCGCTGCCGGTCGACGAGGTGGCCCTGCACCGGGTGCTCGCGCACCTGTTGAACCCGCGGCAGGAGGAGAACGCGGTGTGGGTCGTGCCGCAGATGGGGGTGGCGCTCCTGGACGAGGAGCCCCTCGCCGCCGTCGACGCGTCATGACCTGCTCGAGCTCAAGGAGCCAGCGATGACCGCAGCCGTCCTGTCCGTCTCCGCCACGGACGCCGAGTGTGTGACCGCGATCGGGCGCGCGCTCGTCGCGGCCGGTCCCGGGGACACCGTGGCCGTCCGGCCGGGGGTGTATCGGGAGTCGCTCGTCTTCACCCGTGACGTGGTCCTGGTCGCGGAGGAGGGCCCGGGCAGCGTCGTGATCGAGGTGCCGCTCGGATCGGCCCTGCTGTGCGCGGGTGGTGATATCCGGCTGCGGGACCTGACCGTGCGCGGGGGCGACGAGGAGCTGCCGCTGGTGCAGGCGGGGGGCGGGCGGCTGGGGCTGGACAACTGCCAGCTCGAGGCCACCGCGTCCGCGGCCATCCATGTGCGCGGGGGACGGGTCGGGGTGCGCGCCGGCCGGATCGGGAACGCGAACGGTCCCGGGGTGGTGGTCGACGCCGGCGTCGCCGAGTTCACCGAGGTCGCCGTGGAGGCGACCGGCGGACCCGCCCTCGTGGTGGCGGGCGGCGCGGAGCCGACGTTCCGGCACTGCACCTTCGCGGGCCTCGACGGGTTCGGGGTCGTGGCGACCGGAACCGGGACACCGCGGATCGAAGGCTCCCGGATCAGCTCGGCGAGCAGCGTCGCCGTCCTCGTGCAGCAGGCCAGCCGGCTGCGGCTGGTCGACACCCAGATCGACGGCGGCCAGGTCGGCCTCTACGTCGCCGACCGGGCCCAGCCCGTTCTGGAGCGGTGCCGACTGCGGGAGGCGACCGCGCACGGCGCGATCACCGTGGAGCAGGCCGCGCCGTCCCTCGTCGAGTGCCTGATCGAGAACTCGGCCGGCCACGGGCTGCACGCCACCGGCCGCTCGGCCGCCGAACTGCGCCACTGCATCGTGCGGGCCAGCGGCGCGGCCGGGGTGGTCGCCGACGAGGCGGCCCGGCCGGTCCTCGTCGGCGGGGAGGTCGCCGACTGCGGCGACGTGGGCGTCCTGCTGCTCGGCGAGTCGACGGCGCAGCTGCGCGGTGTCCGCGTCCACGGCAGCCCGATCGGGGTGTCGATCGAGGGCTCGGCCGCGCCGCTGCTCGGCGGACTCGACCTCGACGACGTCGCCTACGGGCTGCACGCCGCCGGCGGTGCCGGCCGGTTCGAGGACGGCCGCGTGCGTGGTGCCAGCCGGGCCGGGGTGCGGCTGGCGGGGGCGGCCACGACCGAGCTGCACAACTCCACGCTGACGCAGTGCCGGATCGGCATCGAGATCACCGCGGCGGCGCGGCCCTCGGTCGCCGGCGTCGAGGTCGACGGCGCGCGCGACGCCGGCATCCTGGTCCGCGACGCCGCCCACCCGAACCTGTCCCGCATCCGCGTGCACGGCACGGCCGGCCCGGGGCTCGTGCTCGAACCCGGCACCCAGGCGACGGTCTGTGACGCCGAACTCGTCGGCAACGCCGGGCCCGGGGTACTGGTGGAGACGAACAGGCCGGTCGTCATCCAGGGTGGCGTGATGCGCGGCAACGGCGGGGAAGCGGTGCGGACCGCGACGCCCACCACGCAGCTGCGCATCGACGGCGTCGAGACCGGTCACAACAACGTCGAGCTCCCCGCGCCCGCAGGCCCCCGCGCCGACGATCGGGATGCCGACGCCGCCTCGCGCTGGGCACCGCAGTCGGCCGACGGACCACAGTCCCCCGCGGGGGGTGACCCGACCTGGATGCCGGACCCCTCCCCGCCGTCCCGGTCGGGAAACCCCGCGGGCTCACCGCCTCCCGCCGCACCGCCATCCGCCGCACCGGAGGAGGATCCGGGCGGTCCGATCGCCGTCCAGCGGGAGCATTCCCGCCCCGACCCGGGTTCCGTCGGCGGCGGACCGTCCACCGACCCGCCGGACGGGTCGAATCCGGTGACCGCGCTGCTGGCGGAGCTGGACGCGCTGGTCGGCCTGGAGGGCGTCAAACGGGAGGTGGCCACGCTCGTCGGGCTGCACCAGGTGGCGAAGCGACGCCAGGAGGCCAGGCTGCACGCGCCGCCGATGTCGCGGCATCTCGTCTTCGCCGGGCCGCCGGGAACCGGCAAGACGACCATCGCCCGGCTTTTCGGCAAGATCCTGGCCGCACTCGGGGTGCTACCCGGCGGGCAGATGGTGGAGGTCGCCCGCGCGGATCTCGTCGCGGAGCATGTCGGCGGGACGGCGGTGAAGACCACCGCCAAGTTCGAGTCGGCGCTCGGCGGAGTGCTGTTCATCGACGAGGCGTACACCCTGTCGCCGACGGATGGCGGCGGGCACGACTTCGGCCGGGAGGCGATCGACACGCTGGTGAAGCTGATGGAGGACCGGCGCGACGAGCTCGTCGTGGTGGTCGCCGGGTACTCGCCGCAGATGCGCACCTTCCTCGCCGCCAACCCCGGCCTGGCCTCCCGCTTCTCCAAGACCATCGAGTTCGAGAGCTACTCCAGCGCCGAGCTGGTCACGATCGTCGAGCGGCTGTGCCGCAAGCACCACTACGCGCTGGAGTACGAGACCCAGGAAGCCCTGCGCCGGCATTTCGACACCCTGCCGAGGACGGAGACCTTCGGCAACGCGCGGGCCGCGCGGCAGGTGTTCGAGGAGATGCTGGGCCGCCAGGCGTACCGGTTGGCCACCACCCCGGACGCGCCGGAGCTGGAGCTCGCCAGGCTGCTGCCGGAGGACCTGGCGGAGACCGCCGCCCGCGGGCGGGACGCGGCGGCGGGTCAGCGTCAGGTGGTCGACGCCCTGATGCAGCGGCTCGACGCGATGATCGGACTGGACGAGGTCAAGCGCGAGGTCGCCGACCTGGTGGATCTCATCGCCTCGGCCAAGGCCCGGGCGGAGGCCGGGCTGCCGGCCCCGTCCATGTCCCGCCACCTGGTCTTCGCCGGGCCACCCGGGACGGGGAAGACCACGGTGGCCCGCCTCTACGGCGAGCTGCTGGCCGCGATGGGCGTCCTGCGTACCGGGCAGATGGTCGAGGTGTCCCGTGCCGACCTGGTCGGGCAGTACGTCGGCCACACCGCGGTGAAGACGACGGAGGTTTTCAACTCCGCCCGCGGCGGCATCCTGTTCATCGACGAGGCCTACGCCCTGTCCCCCTCCCGCGGCCAGGGCGACGACTTCGGCCGGGAGGCGATCGACACGCTGGTGAAGCTGATGGAGGATCACCGGGACGAGATCGTCGTCATCGCCGCCGGCTACACCGGTGACATGAAGCAGTTCCTGGCGAGCAACGCGGGTCTCGCGTCCCGGTTCAGCCATCAGATCCGGTTCGCCTCCTACTCGGCGGACGAGCTTGTGGCGATCTTCGAGAATCTCGCCCGCGCCGGCGGCTACGAGCCCCACGGCGGCACCCTGCAGGTCCTCCGGAAGCATTTCGACACGCTGCGCCGGGACGAGACGTTCGGCAACGGCCGTTACGCCCGCCAGCTTCTGGACAAGGCCGTCACCCGGCAGGCGAGCCGGTTGCGGAAGATGCCCGATCCGACCGTGGACGACCTGCAGAACCTTCTCCCGGGCGACGTGACGGCGGCCCTGGCCCGCTGAGGAATCCCGGGGACGTCGCCTGGATGCTCACCGGCCATTGGATGCTCACCGGCCATAGTGGTCAGATCCGGAGTGTGGAATGACCCAGTCGCCCCTGGAACACGGGTGGGAGGCCGTCGTCCGCTACCGGCCGTTCTGCCTCACCTTCACCCTCGGCGTGACCCCCTGGAACCTGGTCGAGCGTTACGGGGCCGATCCGACGGCAGCCCGCCTCCTTGCCATCGGCGAGACCTACGCCGTCGGCCAGCCCGGCGCCGACCGCTCCATTCTCGCCAGTGGATCCCTCGGGGACTGGGCGTTCGGCTTCGAGACCATGGGGGTCGAAGGCATCATGTCCGGCACCCTCGCCGCGCTGTCCCGCGGCACGCAGACAGTGGCCGTCAACGATTCCGCCAAGGCGCTGCACGTGCTCCGGTACTGGGTCGACGGGCAACCCCGCGAGAGCTTCGAGCTCGGGGTTCCCGACACCCAGCGTGCCGTCGGCGCCCATCCCTTCTGGGGTGCCGTCGAACGCCACCGGGCCGCCCATCCCGACCAGTCGAAGGTCATCGCCGCTCTGCGGGCCATCGGCGACCACGTCGGGGGCCAGCTCACCGCCGACATGCTGGCCCGTCCACTGCTCACCGCCATCCTGCCCGAGGATGGTCGCCCGCGCTCCGCACCGGCAGTCGATCTCCCCCTCGTGCGCCCCGGGGAACCCAGGCAACCCGTTCCGCTCGGCCGATACCTCGGCACCCTCGGCCCACGTGCGCCGATACCGTCATCGCCCTTGCACGACCGTGCCGAGGTGTCCCCCCCGGGTGGGCTCACGGGGATGGGCCAGAAGAGGGTCGAAGGTGGGGACACGCCGTGACCTTTGCGGCCGGGGTCGAACCGAGCGGGGTGGCGCGGTCCCGCGGAACCGCACCACGCTGCCGGGCGCGACCTCGACTTCCACGATCGTGCCCTGCACGCCTCGACGGTCAGGATCGAGGCACCCGACCCCCCAAGGTCACAACCACAACCTAAGTCCGGGACCAGTGCTGGAAGTTTCCCCCGTTGCAGTCCTGGGTGTAGAGGCGGCCCTGGCCGTTGCTGTCGAGGCATTCACCCGTGGCCACGTTCGTGAACTGATAGCCGAACGAGTTGGTGGCGGCAACCCAGGTCAGGCTGTTCTGGCCGGTGCAGGTCGTGGTGAACACCGAGCCCTGATACTTGGTGCCATCCGTCGCGGGGTTGGCGCGGGCCCCCGCGCACAGGTTGGTCGCGACGTCCGTGAGGTGGTACCCGCCGCTCACCTGTACCAGTTTCCATCGCTGGTAGTCGCCGCCGTTGCAGCCCATCGTGTAGGCCGACCCGGAGGCGTTGCTGTCCAGGCACAGGCTGGTCGAGACGTTGACGTAGGTCCAGGAGGTCTGCGGTGGGGCCGCGGGGGCAGCCGTCACCCGCGGTGCCGGTGCCGGTGCCGGTGCCGGTGCGGGCGCCGGTGCCGGGGCCGCCTTCGGAGCGGCCACCGAAGGGGCCGGCAGTGGCTTGGCCGGGTTGGTCGGGAGCCGGCCGGCCCGATCCGCCGGGGTGGCCCCGACCGGCGGGGCGCTTGCCGGGTCGCTTGCCGGGTCGGAGGTGGCCGCCGGGCTCGGCGGGTCGGAGGTGGCCGCCGGGGCGCTGGTCAGCGAGACGCTCATCGATGCCGCCGGCCGGGTCGGGGACGGGGGAGTGCGGGGTGGGGTCACCTGGGCGTCGATGGAGGTGGCCAGGCCGGGCGGGTCCGAGTCGCCGACACTCAGCGCCACCGCGGTGGTCCCCGCCGCGAGAACCACCAGCATGCCCACGGCGCCGACGAGAGTCAGCCATCGGCGCCGCGCCCGCGCGCGCGCCGTCGGGTCGATCGTCCCGGCAGCACTCCTGCCCCCGCCCTCGCCGCCATCCGCGGGGCGGCCCTGGGCCTCGTCGTCGGCCCCGGTGTCGTCGGCCCTGGAGCCGTCGTCGGCCCCAGTGTCGTCGTGGGTGTCGGAGCCGTCGTGGGTGTCGGAGCCGTTGTGGGTGTCGGAGTCGTCGTGGGTGTCGGTGCCGTTGATCGGTCCCATCGTCGCCGGGGGGAGGGCGGTGGGGGCGAGCTGCGCGGCGGCGAGCCGGGCCGCGCCGAGTGCCACGACGTGCTTGGGATGCGCGTCGACGACCGTGGGGCGCTGCAGCGCCGCCTCGATCGTCCGGGCCACCATGGGGATGCGCGAGGAACCGCCGGCGAGCAGCACCGCCGACAGGTCGCCGGGCTTGACCTCGGCGGAACTCAGTGCACGGTGCAATGCCTCCACGGTGGAATCGATTGCAGGCCTGATCATCTCCTCGAACTGCGCCCGGCCAAGCGTCACCTCGTGCTTTGCGCCGGGCAGAAACACCGGGATGACGGTGTCCTCATCGGCGGAGAGGGCCTCCTTGGCCAGGACGCATTCCTGCCGCAGCCGCCACAGCGCGACGGCGGTGTCGTGATCACCGGGATCGGCCGCGGAGACGGCGCCGTTCAGCGCGCGGTCGACGTGGTGGACGATCGCCTCGTCGAAGTCGGCGCCGCCCAACCACTCGATGCCCTCCGGGTTGCCGAGGATCCGCGGCTGGCCCGCCTCCATCCGCAGCACCGCGGCGTCGAACGTGCCGCCGCCGAGGTCGTACACGGCGACGACGTCGCCGTCCGACAACTGCCGACTGGCGGCATAGTAGGTCACCGCGGCGACCGGCTCCGTCACGAGTGGAACGTCGGTGAGCCCGGCCAGCCGGGGCACCTCGTCGAACTGCTCCAACCGGTAGGGGCCCCACACGGCCGGCCGGGTGAGGACGATCCGTTCCGGGGGCGATCCCTGCAGGCGGACCGCGCTGTCGACCGCGTCGCGCAGCATCGCCGCCAGCAGCGCCGCCGGCGAGAACGGGGCCTCGCCCAGGAGCACCGGAGTGGGATCGCCCAGCCGTCGCTTGAACTCCCGCGCCGCCCGGTCGGGTTCCTGCACGGCGCGGCGTTCGGCGGCGTCGCCGGTCAGCAGCGGCCCGTTGCGGCCGGCGTAGACGACCGTGGGGGCGACGATGCTGCGATTGCCGAGGCTGACCATCTCTGTTCGGTCGGACCACCCGATCGCCACCGCCGTGAAGGTGGTCCCGAGATCGATTCCGAGGCCGTACGTCACCGTGCCGGACTCCGCACAGGCGTGACGACCGATCGCATGGAACCTCCCGAAATGTCTACCTCCAGCAAGCTACTCCGGGGAAAAGGCCAGGGTCTAGTGCGCCCCGGGACCATTGATCGCCGGCTGGCGGCACCGTTTCCAGGAAAGGGCTTCCGAGCTGGGCAGACCGGGCAGGTCGAGAGTGTTCCGACCGGTGGGAGTCGGCGGTCTCCGTTCTGTCGTCGACGCTACCGTCGCTTACATTTCATCTATCAGCTACCTTCTGTCCGGGTCCCTTTCCGGTAAAGGGGAGCGTGAGCGGGTGGCCATGGTCGCCGCCGCGGAAACGCACCCACCAAGGTGGTGCCTCCAAGGTCGTCCGCGGGCATGCCGTGAACCGGGGACGCTCGCTGCACCGTGTTGCGAGCATGGGACGAGGACTGTGATGAGCGGCACCATTAGATTCGATTCGGGCAAGTACGATCAGTTGATCACCCAGCTTGGTGCGGCCCTGAAGGAGCTTGGGGACGGCGCCGCCGGTCCGCTGGCGCTGACGGCTGACGTGCAACTGCAACCGAGCGGTCAGACCTGGCAGCCGGCCGTCGATCTGGTCGGCGCGGGTACCGCGCTGTTCGGTCTGATCAGCGAGAACAACGATTCCCTGAAGACGGGGCTGGGCGACCTGAGCACCGCCCTCGCGCAGGGGCGGTCGATCTTCAACGACGTGGAGGACCTGGCTGCGGCCACCGCCGGGCAGTTCGACCAGGTGGTAGGGCATCCACTGGGCGCCGTCCACGCCCGGAACGAGGGCGCTGGCGCGTTGTGAGCGCTTCGGAGACGCTGACCGACTTCGCCTCCGCACTGGCGGCTGTGACGGGTGTTCGGGTGGATCTGCGGGGCGCCGCGTCTCCGGCGGACGGCTGGATCACCTTCGGCAGCCCGGGATGGTGGACCTACGCCCCCTTCGGCAGCCCGCTTTTCACCGTCGGCCTCAACCTCCAGGCGTTGGCGGACTGGGGGTCCGCGGTGTCGAGCCTGGACGACGTCGCCGACGAGCTGTCCGCCGGGACCCTGGGCCTCATGGACGTCCGGCGGCTGCGGGACGCCGAGCAGACGGTGCGGCTGCACACCGACCACCTGAGCGCCGCCAACGGCGACACGAGAAACGCTGCCCTGCTGTTCGGTGACGGCGATGCACTGACCTCGGGGAGCGCCGCGCAGGAGATCTCCACCGTGGTGGGGGGGCTGGCCTCGGGCCTGTCCGGCTATTACGACAAGCTGTCCGGTCCGCCACCGATCGCCTCCGCGCTGCACGACGTGGGCGAGGCGCTGGCCGCGTTCGGTCGGGGGATGGCCGGCGCCTACTGGGAATCGGCCCTGCACAACTCGGCCGCCGACGGGATCAACGGCATCGCGGCCAACATGCAGAAGTACCTGTTCGGCCAGCCGGTGACGACGCAGACGGTGGCGCAGGTTCTCGCCGGCTACTCCTCGTCGGCCGTGGGGGGGCTTCCGAGCGGGATGGCCGACTTCAGCGGCGATCTGGCCCAGGCCGCCGTGTGGAGTGCCGCCAGCGCCGCCGTGACCAATCGGATCCTCGGCGAACTGGACACGCTCGACGCACGGGCCAAGGACCTCGCCGGCACGCTCAGCGACGCCTACCAGACCGCGACGGAGAGGCTGGACGGCGTGTCGGGGAAGCGCGCGCAGAAGCGGTTCCGACGGTCGGAGAAGCCCCAGGCCGGGAAGCCGATCGAGGGCACGGTCAACCGGCTCTCGGATCCGTTGACGCGGGGCCGGGACAGTCTGTCGACGATGGTGCAGCCGTCGCGCACGAGGATGCTCGGGCAGGTCGAGTCCATGAGGTCGCCGGGGGCACTGGCGGGCATCGTGAACGGCGGGCCGGACGGGACGCTCCAGGTGAGCAAGGGGCAGCCGCTGCCCGGGCCGGGTGACAGCCAGGGCCAGAACATCGAGGCGTCGGGGACGCCGACGCCCGCGGGAACGACGACGCCCGTGTCCGGCGAGATGCGGGTGCGAACGGAGGCATTGGATCCGATGGACCCGAAGACGCAGGTACCGGGCGAGCGGATGGAGGGGGTCGAGCCGCTGACGCCGCAGGGTCAGCAGCCGGTGGGGGCACTGTCGGGCATCGTGAACGGCGGGCCGGACGGGACGCTCCAGGTGAGCCAGGGCCAGCCCCTGCCCGGGCCGGGTGACAGCCAGGGCCAGAACATCGAGGCGTCGGGGACGCCGACGCCCGCGGGAACGACGACCAGCCCGGTGTAGACGACCAGCCCGGTGTAGACGACCAGCCCGGTGTGACGACCAGCCCGGTGTAGGAGCCACGCCGTGGTGGGGTGCGGAGCCCGCATTTCTCCACCCCTCGAAGCCCTGCGAATCCGGTCCGTGAGTGCCCGGTGGGTGCCCCACCCGTGAACCAGGCGGCCCGGCAGGACCGTGCTCCGGCCAAGGGGCCCGCGGCGGTGGGCCCGACGGCACGCTGTTCAGGCAAGTCTGGAGGTTCTGGTGACCGAGGCCCCGACAAGCGTCGTGTCGGTGGGAGGCGTCGACGGTGTCGCTTCCGATGCTCGTGACGCATGGATGACCGACGCCTGGCATCGGGCACTGCTCGGCCTCGCCGGCTTCCTGCCCGACGAGCTGATCAGCACGGCGCGGTTCTGGCTGGCGCAGGGCCAGCGGTTCGACATCGCCCAGGCGGTCACGCTCGCCGTGGCCACCGGCCTGCTCGACGTGGGCGGCGCCGAGATCGGGCTGGCCCGCGAGGAGTTCAGGGCCGCCGGGCAGGAGAAGGACGGACTGCTGGGAGCGCTGGATGTCCTGCCCATCGCCGAACGGCTCCCGACCGCCTGGGAGTTCCGCTCCGGTGATCCCTACGCCGACGGGACGGCGGCATCCCTGCCCATCGACCTGACCACCGGCGTGGGGCCAGCCGAGCTGGCCGACACCGAACAGGCGATCCTCGCGGCCATCCTGGCCGAGCCGGACGCCGCCGGCCTGTGGCGGACCTGGCGGGTTTCGGCCGCGGGCGAGCCCTGGGCGCCGCCCAAGCGGGTCTTCGCGGTCACGATCGAGGCGGGTACGCGACCACCGGTCGAGGTGACCTCACGGCTGCAGACCGCGCTGGTCGCCGCCGGGGAGCCCGACCCGCAGGTCGAGGTGAGCGTTGTGGGTACCGACACGCCCTCGTACCAGACCCTCGCCCGCATGTGTGGCGCCCTGCTCTGGTCGCGTGAACCGGCGCTCGGCGTGTCGGTCGCCCGAGTGTTCGACGCGGCCGACCCGGTCACCGGCCCGCGCTTCGCCCCGGACCGGCCCCGGATCACCAACGTGGCCGTTCGGGCCCGCCTGCTCGGCTACCTGGACAACGGCGTCGCCCTCTTCGATGGCTCCGCGCCGATGCCGGACGTCCTCGACCCGGCCCAGGGGGACGTCGTGCCGGGCATGTTTCGCACGGACGGCCGGTGGGTGTGGACCGACGCCGTCGGCTACTACCTGCGTGCGTACGGCATCGCGCCGGAGCAGGGGTTCCGGTGGCACCTGGAGCACGGCGAACCGGCCGAGCGGATCGACGAGGTCGTCCTGCACCGCGTGCTGGCGACCGTGCTGAGTCGGCGGCGGGAGGACGAAGCCGCGTGGGTCGTCCCGCCGGCGGGCCAGTCCGCCGCCCCGGACGCGCCGTGACCGCGCGGGGCCTCGGCGCGGGTCCGGACCTCGTGAGGACCTGACTATGAAGCCGGCTACGTCATGAGCCTCGCCACCGGCTATCTCGTCGGTGCCGAGCCTGCCACCGAGGCTGTGCGTGCCACCGAGGCGGTACCTCCTGCCACCGACGCCTGGCGCGACTGGGCTGACCGGTACGACGAGACCGAGGCCGTCGAGCATCACCCGGGCCCCGGGGCGGGGTCGGGTCCGGTTCCCCTCGCCGCGGTCGCCGGCTGGCTGCCCCCCGAGACGAGTGTCGGATGGAGCGCCGCGGGCCGGCCGGTGCCGCGGCTGCTGGCCTCGCCGTCACAGGCCCCGCGGGATCCCGCCGGACGGGCGCAGGGAACGCCCCCGCCGGAGCCGACGGAACCGATCCTGGCGCGGCTGCTCGAGGGCACCCTCGCCACCGCCGCCGGCCGGTTCTTCGAGCCGGCTCTGGCCGGAGCAATGCGGCGGCTGCCGGTGGCCCCACCCGGGATGTTCACCGTTCACCTGGGCACCGGCCCGGCAGGCTTCCAGGTCAACGGTCGCCCCGTCCCGCCCGCGCTGCTGGCCCGGCTGATCCGTGCCTGTCCCGAGTGGCGCGGCCGGCCGCTGCTGGTCCTGGCGCATCCGCAGCCGGCACCGAACCGACTGGCCGCCCTGGTCCGTGCGCTGCTCGCCGGGGTCGGTGTCCCGGTGTACACCGCGGACGCCGGTGTCCTGCTGCTGCCGGGCGGGGCGATCACCGGAACGTCGTTCCATCGATGGTCGGTACCGGCGGAGGGGCAGAGCGAAGCGGAAGCGTCTTCGTCCGTCGGCCCATGGCTGCCGCACGGGTGGCCCGCAGCGGCGCGCGCGGGCGAGCGCGGCACTCCACTCGTTCGGACGCCCGAACCATCCGAACCATCCGAACCGCCCGAACCATCCGAACCATCCGAACCATCCGAACCATCCGGACTATCCGAACCGCCTGAACCGCCTGAACCGCCTGAAACCAGGCCGCTCCCCGCGCCGGTGCCGCTACCTGCGTCGCTTGCCTCGCCGGCTGCGGGGGGATCGTCAGCTCCCGGTCCGATGCCCGGTGTCATCCGGCGCTCCCTTCCCACGGCGACCCCCTGGTCACCTCCGGTCCCCGCCTCGCCGCCACCCGCATCCCCGCCACCTCCTGCATCCCCGCCACCTCCTGCATCCCCGCCACCTCCTGCATCCCCGCCACCACCTGCATCGCCTCCTGCGTCACCGCACCCTGTGTCCGGTTCCTCGGAGCTCTCCGCTCCGGTCGGGCAGTCGCCGGCGCAGGGGCTCTCGCGGGGCGCGGATCCGGTGGCCGACATGGGTGGCGGGGCGCAGCCCGGCCCGCGTTGGTACCAGCGGATGCCGCCCGATGGCACTCCCGCCCGGCCCGGGGCGGCCCCGGTCGGATCCGCGGTGGATTCCGCGCTGGAGGAAGCTCTCGGCCACGGCCGGGACCTGGCGGCGGGCCCCCACCGCGTCCCCGGTGCCGCACCGCCTCCGCTCGACCCGACCGAGGCCATGCCCGCCGACAGCGCCGCGGAGGGGAGCCACGAAGCGGCCCGCGTCCCCCGCCAGGTCACCGGCGATGGCCGCTTCGATGACGGCCGCTTCGAGAGAGGCCGCTCCGGCCGGGACGCCGCCGGTGGCGGCTTCGGCGCGGACCGGGCTGACACCGGGCACCTCCTGCCCTGGCTCGCGGTGCTGCCGCGGGTGACGGCGGAGGACCGGGACCGGCTGCGGACGCTGCTCGGGTGGCGCTACGAGACGCACGCACGCGCCGTGATGGGCGCCCTTGCCCTGCAACCGGGCCTGCGGGCGGGAGCCGGGGCGGACGACCTGCTGGCCGGGCTGGTCGCGGTCCGCGCCTATCTCTCGGCGGCGGGACGGCTCGACTCCGCCGACCGGTCGGTGAACGCGGCGCTGCGCAGCGCCGAACGGCGGCAGGACGACGACGGCCTGATCCTGCTGGCCCGCTGCGTCCAGGCCGGCCTCGGTCGGCTGCCGGCCGTGGTGGGTCCGGTGTTCCGCCCGGCGGCTGCGAGCCCGGACGTGGTCGTGCGTCACCGGCCGGGGGACATGCTCGTCGAACCCGCCTTCCTCGAGGTGTCGACGGCCCCCTGGGAGCTGCCGGGACGCACCGTGGAATACGTGATCTGGTCCTCGACGGCCCGCCGGACGACGTGGCTCGGTGCGGACGCGACACCGGGCGGTTCGTCGCGCGAGGCCCTGTTCGTGGCCGGCACCCGGTTCGTCGTCCTCGGCGTCGACCGGCCGACCGACGCCGAGGACGGCCACGCCGGAGTCGGCGAGACCCCCACGCGGGTGCTGCTGCGCGAGGTGGTCGGTGGCCGCGTCGACGACGCGCTGGCGCAGCGCGCGCTCGGGCGGCTGCGCGACGTCCTCGCCGGGCGGTCTCCCGCCACGAGCGGGGCGGCTGCGCCCGACGGCCCGGACGGTGCGCTGCCCGAGCGACTGCGGTTCGCCCTCGGCGTCGGCGCCGGCGGCCGCCCCTTCGCACCCGACGGCGCGCGCCTGGCCGACGCCCTGGGACCGGCCGCGACGACGTGACCCGCCACCCCGCCATTCCGCCACTCCGCCCACAGCCACTCCGCCCCACAGCCACTCCGCCCCACAGCCACCCCGCCCCACAGCCACCCCGCCCCACAGCCACCCCGCCACGCCGAGACCCAGGGAGCCTCGCGATGACCGCAGCCGTCCGGTCTGACCTCGTCGCGCCGGCCGAGGGCGCGGCGGTGATCGCCCGGGCGCTGGCCGTCGCCGATCCGGGCGGCACGGTGGCGCTGGGCCCGGGCTTGTACCGGGAGTCACTCGTCTTCTCCCGGGACGTGACCCTGGTCGCGCGCGAGGGCCCGGGCAGCGTCGTGATCGAGGTGCCGCCCGGGGGGACCCTGCTCGTCGCCGACGGGGAGATCAGGCTGCGGGGGCTGGAGCTACGTGGCGGCGACGAGCGAGCGCCGCTGATGCGGGTCGTGGGCGGTCGGCTGCGGATGGACGGTTGCGATCTGCGGGCCACCGCGGCGGTGGCGCTGCACCTGCACGGCGGGCGGACTCGAGTGGTCCGAGGCCGGATCGGAAACCCCGCCGGTGCCGGGGTGGCGGTCGAGGCCGGCCTCGCCGAACTCGTCGACGTCGCCCTGGCGGGCATCGGCGGTCCCGGTCTCACCGTGTCGGGCGGGGCGATGCCGATCCTGCGACGCTGCACGTTCACGGACGTCGAAGGCGTGGGTGTGCTGGCGGCCGGGACGGGAGCGGCGCTGCTCGACCGCTGCCGGATCAGCTCGCTGTCCAGCGCCGCGGTCCTCGCCCGGGAGGACTGCCGCCTGCGGATGGTCGGCTCGCTGGTGGACGGCGGTCAGGTCGGCCTCTACGTCGCCGACCGGGCCCGGCCGACCGTCGAGAACTGCCGGTTTCGCGACACCGCCGGTCCGGCGGTGGTCACCGTGGACCTGGCCGCGCCGAGCCTGGTCGAATGCGTGGTCGACAGCCCCGCCGGCCACGGGCTGCACGCCTCGGGTCGGTCGGCGGCCGAGATCCAGCGCTGTGCGGTGCGTGGCAGCGCTGTGGCGGGGGTCGTCGTCGACGGTGACGCAAGCCCGACCCTCCTCGGCGGGGAGATCGTCGGCTGCGGTGACGTGGGAGTCCTCCTGCTCGGCGACTCGACCGCCTGGTTGGACGGCGTCCGGGTGCACGGCAGCCCGATCGGGGTGTCGGTCGAGGACGCCGCCGCGCCGCGGCTGGTCGGGCTCGACATCGGCGACGTCGGCGTCGGCATCCAGGTGCGGGAATCGGCGCATCCGCGTCTTTCCCGCAGCCGGGTACGCGGCACGGCGGGCGCCGCGCTGGTGCTCGGACCCGGTACCCGGGCCACGGTCACGGACACGGAGCTGGTGGGCGACCGTGGGCCCGGGGTTCTGGTCGAGACGGACCGCACGGTCTCGATCGACGGCGGCGTGATCGGCGGCACCGGCGGCGAGGCGGTCCGGCTGGCGACGCAGGCGTCGCGGCTGCGGATGAGTGACGTCGCGACCCGGCAGGACGGCGTTCCCGGCACCGTTGCGGATCCGGGTCCGATGGCGATCCCGGCGGGCCGCACCGCGTCCTGCACCTGACGCGCCCTACAGGACGGTCAGTTCCGCCTGCCGGCGCAGGGTCCGCAGCGCGTAGTGCACCCGGCTCTTCACCGTCCCCTCGGGGATGCCGAGGGCCGTCGCCGCCTGCGCGCAGGTGCGGTCGCGCAGGTAGACCTCGACGAGGGCGGCCCGGTGCTCGGGCCAGATCCGGCCCAGCGCCGCCTGCACGGTGGCGGCGACCAGCACCGACTCGGCGTGGTCCGGCTGGGCCTGGACCTCGGTGTGCTCGGGCTCGAGCTCGAGTTCGGTCAGCCGGGCCCGACGTCCCCGGTAGCCGTCGACGACGAGGTTGTGCGCCACCCGGCGCAGCCAGCCGTTGACCGAGCCGCGCTCGGGGGTCAACCGGTCGAGGTTGTGCCAGGCGCGCAGGAAGGTCTCCTGCACGACGTCCTCCGCCCGCCCGCGGTCGCCGCCGGTGAGCCGGGTCGCGTAGGCGAGCAGGGTCGTCCGGTGCAGGCGCACGAGCTCGTCGAAATGGTCATCCGCCATCCGCGGTTCCACCGTGTTCGCAGGCGGTTCCACCGTGTTCGCAGGCGATTGCGTCATGCTACGACCGTCGCCGTTCGGCGCCGCGCTCGATACCAGGCGCTCCCTACGCCTGCGGGGGAGGACCCGATCCGGCCAGAGGGCTAGCCCTACCGTTGCTCGTCGCCGCGCGTGCTGCCGCTGGCGCGTGCTGCCGCCGGCTCGGGGTGGGGGCGGCGTACCTCCCGTGGCGTAGGCGGGTACGCCGCAAGGAGGACATCGGCGCCCGTAAAGATCGCTCTGTGGGCCGTCGTCGCGCCGTGTCCATCGGATTAGGTTCGGCACTGCTGGACTTGGATCCCTAGAGATGGGCGATCAGCGATGATCGAGGTGCAAGGTCTCACCAAGCGATACGGCGAAAAAGTCGCCGTATCGGAGCTGAGTTTCACGGTCCGGCCCGGCATCGTCACCGGATTTCTCGGGCCGAACGGCTCGGGAAAGTCGACGACGATGCGAATGATCGTGGGTCTGGACCAGCCGAGCGAGGGCAGCGTCCTGATCAACGGGCAGCGGTACCGGGATTTCCGGGCACCGCTGTGCGAGGTCGGTGCGTTGTTGGAGGCGCGGTCGGTGCACACCGGTCGGTCGGCCTACAACCACCTGCTGGCCCTCGCCCAGACCCACGGCATCCCGCGCCGCCGGGTCGGCGACGTCATCGAGCTGGTCGGGCTGGGCGGCGTGGCCCGCAAGCGGGCCGGGGGCTTCTCGCTGGGCATGGGGCAGCGGCTGGGCATCGCCGCGGCGCTGCTCGGGGATCCCGGGACGCTGATCCTCGACGAGCCGGTCAACGGTCTCGACCCGGAGGGCATCCGCTGGATCCGCACCCTGCTGCAGGATCTGGCCGCGCAGGGACGCACGGTGCTGGTGTCGTCCCACCTGATGAGCGAGATGGCGCTCACCGCCGAGCATCTCGTCGTCATCGGCCAGGGCCGGCTGATCGCGGACATGTCCGTCGCGGACTTCGTCGCCGGCGCCTCCGAGAACGTCGTGCACGTCCGCTCGCCGCGCGCGCCGGAGCTGCGGGATCTGCTGCTGGCGGCGGACGTCACGATCCGCGCGGACGGAGCCGACGTGCTCGAGGTGTCGGGGCTGCCGAGCAGTCGGATCGGTGAGATCGCGGCCGCGGCCGGCATCGCACTGTCCGAGCTGACGCCGCGGCAGGCGTCGCTGGAGGAGGCGTTCATGGCGCTGACCCATGACGCCGTCGAGTACCACGGCGGCTCCGCGTCGGCGCTGCCGCACCAGCCGGGGGACGGGTCGGCACCGGCGGCGGGCGGCGCCCGCCTCGAGACGCACGGGGCGGGAGCGAGATCATGACGACGCTGACGGACGTCGGACCGGCACGCGGCGAGCTGACGGCGCAGGCCGGCTACGGGGTCACCCAACGGCGGGTCCTGCTGTCGGAGTGGACGAAGCTGCGGTCCCTGCGCTCGACCCTGTTCTCCCTGCTCGCGGCCATCGTCTTCGTGGTCGCCCTCGGCATCCTCATCTCCTGGGCGCAGGCCAGCCACTGGGATCAGGAGTCGCCGATCGACCGGCTCACCTTCGATCCGACGAACACGAGCCTGAGTGGCGTGTTCCTCGCCCAGCTCGCGATCGGCGTGCTCGGCGTGCTGATGTTCAGCGGCGAGTACGGCACGGGCATGATCCGTGCGACGATCACCGCGGTGCCCCACCGCCTGCCGGTGCTGTGGGCGAAGTCGATCGTGTTCGGGGTCGTCACGCTCGTGCTGATGACGGTCTCGTCGTTCGTCGCCTTCGTCGGCGGCCAGGCGATGCTGTCGTCGAAGCACATCGACACCACGCTCGGTCATCCCGGCGTCCTCACCGCCGTGTTCGGCGGCGGCCTTTATCTGACGGTCGTGGCCCTGCTGGGGGTCGCTCTCGGCGCACTGGTCCGCAGCACCGCCGGCGGGATCGCCACCCTGTTCGGGGTGCTGCTGATCCTGCCGCTGATCGTCAACTTCCTGCCGTCGAGCTGGTCGAACAACATCGACCCGTACCTGCCCAGCAGCGCCGGCCAGGACATCTTCACCGTCGTGCGGGACTCCTCCTCGCTCGGGCCCTGGACCGGCTTCCTGCTGTTCTGCGGGTACGCGGCGGTCCTGCTGGCCGCCGCGGCGGTGGTCCTGCGGCGACGGGACGCCTAGGCTCGTGGCCTCCTCGGCGCGGGGCATCGGTCGGGGCCTTCGGCGGGGCATCGGTCGGGGCTTCGGACGGGTCGTCGCGAGCACGGCCGCGAGCACAATGGAGCCCGTGGCCCTCGACGTGGCTGTCGACGATCTGCCCGGCCTGCGCAGCCCCGGGCGGCTGCTGCGGCTGCTCGCGGCGCATCCGACCGGGGTCGACGCGGCGGTCGTGCTGCCGTGCGCGGCGCTGGCGCTGATCGCCGCGGTGCTGCACCCCGAGGGGCAGGCGCTGAGCCTGGTGTTCGCGGCCGTGCTGCTGGTTCCGCTGATCTGGCGGCGGTCGCGGCCGCTGGCGGTGTTCGCCCTGCTCGCCGCGATCGCCTTCGTCCAGTGGCTGCTCGACGTGACCTCGCCCGGCGACGCGGCGCTGGTCATCGCCCTCTACTCGGTCGCCGCGTCCCGGCCCCGCCGCTGGACGCTGCTCGCGGCCGGCGTCACCGAGCTCGGGGTGGTGCTGGCGGCGGTGCGCTGGGGCGGGCCGCCGGTGCGGGAGATGTTCAGCGCCTTCGTGTTCCTCACCGGCATGATGATCGCGGCCTGCGCGACCGGGGTGAACATCGGCGGGCGCCGCGCCCGGCTGGCCTACCTGGAGGACCGCGCGGCCCGCCTCGAACGCGAACGCGACCAGCAGAACCGCCTGGGCGCCGCGGCGGAACGGGCCCGCATCGCCCGCGAGATGCACGACGTCGTCGCCCACAACCTGTCCGTGATGATCGCCCTCGCCGACGGCGTGGCGTTCACCCTCGACACCGACCCCGCCGAGGCCGGCCGGGCGGTCCAGGCCGTGTCCGACACGGGCCGGGAGGCGCTCGGGGAGATGCGCCGGCTGCTCGGCATCCTGCGCGACGACGCGCAGCAGGACACCCGTGCGCCGCAGCCCGGCCTCGGTGATCTCGACCGACTGGTCGAGCAGGTCCGGGCGACCGGCCTGCCCGTCACCCTGGAGGTGGGCGGCGAGCCGCTCGCGCTGTCCGCCGGCGCCGCCCTCACCGTCTACCGGCTCGTCCAGGAAGCCCTGACCAACACCCTCAAGCACGGCGGGCCCGCGGCGACGGCCCAGGTCCGGCTGCGGTACGGCGCCGGCGCGCTCGAGGTCGAGATCCTCGACGGCGGACCGCTCGCCGGTGCTGGTGGGCAGGGCAGTGCTGGTGGGCCCGCCGGTGCTGGTGGGCAGGGCAGTGCTGGTGGGCAGGGCAGTGCTGGTGGGCAGGGACTTGTCGGGATGCGGGAACGGGTGGCGGCCTTCGGCGGCATCGTGGTGGCCGGACCGCGGCCGACGGGCGGCTGGCGCGTCCACGCACGGCTGCCCGCCGCTCCCGATCCGGTCGCGCCCGCCGACGGCCCCGCGCCGGGCACCGCCTCGCCGGGCGGCCCTGTGCCGGGCGGCCCGGTGCCCAGGTGGGTCGCGGCGCAGCGGGTGGCCGGGTGACGATCTCGGTCCTGCTCGTGGACGACCAACCGCTGCTGCGCCTCGGCTTCCGGATGGTGCTGTCCTCGCAGCCCGACCTGACCGTCGCCGGGGAGGCGGGCGACGGCGCGGAGGCGATCCGGCTGACCGCCGAGCTCGCCCCCGACGTCGTGCTCATGGACGTCCGGATGCCCGGCGTGGACGGGATCGAGGCGACCCGTCAGATCATCGGCGCCGGCGGGGCGGCCCGGATCCTCATCCTGACCACCTTCGATCTCGACCAGTACGCCTACGCGGCCCTGCGTTCGGGTGCCAGCGGCTTCCTGCTCAAGGACGTGCGTCCGGCGGACCTGCTGTCCGCGATCCGGGCGGTGGCGGTCGGCGACGCGGTGGTCGCGCCGAGCATCACCCGCCGGCTGCTCGACACCTTCGCCCACCGGCTGCCCGACCCGGACAGCCCGCGCGCACCCGCCGATCCCCGCCTGGGCCGCCTCACCGACCGCGAGCTGGTCGTCCTGGGCGAGGTCGCGGCCGGACACTCCAACGCCGAGATCGCGGCGCACCTCGTGCTGTCGGAGGCCACCGTGAAGACCCATGTCGGCCGGATCCTCGCGAAGCTGGAGCTGCGCGACCGCGTGCAGGCGGTCGTCTTCGCCTACGAGACGGGCCTCGTGCGCCCCTCCGACCGGCCACCCACCCAGCCGGGGACGGCCTGACTCCCGCCACGGTCCCAGCTCCTTGCACAGGCCGGCGATGACCTCCGCCGCCGACGAGAACCCGCTGCGGCTAGGGTGATTAGAGGTGTTCGTCCTGATGTGAGGAGGCTGGCTGCGATGACGGGCGCAGGCGAGCGGGATCCGGCGGGCGGGCGGTGGTGGCAGAGTCTCGTCGAGGAGCGCAGCCCGGTGGATCTCAGGACGGACCAGCCGCATTCGGCCCGGATGTACGACTACTACCTCGGCGGAAAGGACCACTTTCCCGCCGACCGGGAAGCCGCCGAGCAGGCCCTGCTCGCGTCCCCGAACGTCGCCACCGCCGCCCGGACGAGCCGGGCGTTCATGACCCGGGTGATGCGCTTCCTCGCCGGTGAGGTCGGGATCCGCCAGTTCCTCGACATCGGCACCGGCATTCCCACCTCGCCGAACCTGCACGAGACCGTCCAGAGCATCGCCCCGGACTCGCGGGTCGTCTACGCCGACAACGACCCGATCGTGCTCGCGCACGCCCGCGCCCTGCTGACCAGCAGCCCCCAGGGCGCCACCGCCTACCTCGACGCCGACCTGCGCGACCCCGAGCGCATCCTGGGCGCCCCCGAAGTGCGTGCCACGCTCGATCTGCGCCGGCCGGTCGCCCTGTCCCTGATGTCGATCTTCCACTTCATCCCCGACTCCGACGACCCGCACGACCTGCTGCGCCGGCTGCTCGACGCGCTGCCGTCGGGCAGCTACCTCGTCCTGAGCCACGGCACCGGTGATGTCGACCCGGCGGTGGCGGCCGCGGCCGAGGCCTACCGGCGGCGCGGCATCCCCACCCGGCTGCGCAGCCTGGCCGAGGTCGAGAGCCTGTTCACCGGGCTGGAGCTGATCGAGCCCGGGGTACGGCTGCTGCACCGCTGGCGCCCCGACGGCGCCATCCCGGGTGACCTGACCGATGCCCAGGTCAGCGCCTACGGCGGCGTCGCCCGGAAGGCCTAGCGGGCGGCGCGGGGCCCCATGGGGGCATGGACATCCGCTCGATTGTGTCGTACTAAATGGGCAGGGGCCGGTGGGGCCGGCGATCGCCCGATCGAGGCTCGGCCGGCGCGGGAGCGGAGGCGGCGAGCGATGAGCACAACAAGTCACGACAGGGACCCCTACGCGTTACGGGACAGGATTCTGGCGCTCGATCCCGTCGAGAATGCCCGGGAGATCGCCCATCTTTTTCACCGCGACTTCCAGCGGGCCCTGCTGCCGCAGATCGCGACCGGCTTCTTCGCGACGATCTCACCGCCCCGGATGACCCGCATCCTGATTCGCACCGGTGAACTGGAGTTCCGTAACCGCAAACGACTGGTGGATCAGATGCTCATCCACCACGAAATGCTGACCCACGGATTCGTGCCGGGTCGGGGGCGCGACGCGCTGCGGCGGATGAACGAGATGCACCGCCAGTACGCGATTACCGCGGAGGATTTCACGGCCGTGTCGGTCGAGACCACCCTCGGCCAGCTCACCGCAGCCCGGGAGTACGGGTGGCGGGAGCTCACCGAGCACGAGGTGCTCGGCGTCGTCGAGTTCGAGCGCGTGCAGGCCCTGCACATGAACATCCGGGACGTGCCCGCCACCGAGGCGGAGATGGTGGCCTTCCGCGACGACTACTTCGCCCGGCAGGTGCGGTTCGCCCCGTCGAATCGGCGGCTCGCCGAGGCCGCGCTTCGGCTGCTGGCGACCGCCGTGCCGGTGCACATCGCCCCGCGGGTCGAGAAGGTCATGATGAGCCTGACCGATCCCCGCATCGTCGCGGCTTTGGGTTACGACTATCCCGACGCCGCCTACCGGGAGCGGGTCCACCGCGCCACGCGCGAGCATGCGGCCCGGGACGCCACCGACAAGCGGGCGCCGCAGGTCGTCCTCGACCTGATCGCGAGCGTCTACCCCGACGGGTACGAGATCGACCGGCTCGGCACGCATCTGCGCGGCCAGGGGCAGCCGGAAGGGCGACGGGACCACGCCGGCCCGCCGCCCATGTGCCCGGTGTGACTCACGCGACGTGACCAAGGCAGCGTGACCAAAGCAGCGTGACCAAAGTAACGTGGACGGGGTGGCTGTCGGACCGCTGCCCCGAGCATCGCCGGGTTGGCGCGCATGGGCCTGCCTCGTGCCGTCCCCGGCGGTGCGACACGTCGATGTGCGCCGCTTCGCGAAACCGGCTTCCCACATCTCGCGCTACACATCAACGCGGAAAGTTCTTACATCCACCGGTCGACCTGTGTCTGTCAACGCGCAAATGTGTTTGTGTAAGTGTCTCGCGGTCTGATATAGCCCGTCTGGGCGGACCCGGGACGCGCCCCTGGCCGCTCGATCGCCACGGCTTCCCTGCTAGGCTTCCGTCGGACGAAACATGAAGATCCGATCGGGAGATAGGCAGCATACGAACTGTCGTATGTGAGTGACATCTTCCGATCTCCGTCGGCCCGGAAGACGGGTGACGCTGGAGGTTGCAGCACACATTGCGGTGGACGCAATGTGTGCTGCCGTCATCCCGGCGGAATTGCAGCCGAGTGGGCGTCGCCACGGGGGGGGTTCGGTCGGGTCTTAACAACAGTCGAGAGGTGGCTCATGCGGGTGTTGCGGACGAGGTTTGCCGTGGCGATGATTGCGGCGGCGACGATGCTGGCGGCGTGCAGCTCCGGCGGACCCTCGGATGCTTCGCAAGCGAGCGGGACCTGTGCGCCGGGGGTGACCGACAACTCCATCAAGGTGGGGCTGCTCTACCCCGACACCGGGGTGATGGGGACCCAGTTCTCGGGTTACCGGGCCGGTGTCAACGCCCGGATCTCGGCGCAGAACGCCGCCGGCGGTGTCAACGGACGGAAGATCGACTACGTCTGGGAGGACGACGAATCCGATCCCCGGGGCAATCTGCAGGGCGCGCGGACCCTCGTCAACGAGGGGGCCTTCGCCGTCCTGGAGTACACCTCGTTCTCCCAGGGATCGGGCCAGTACCTCGACGACCAGCACATTCCCGTCGTCGGGGTGGCCGATCAGCCGTTCTGGGGTGACCACGACAACATGTTCACCTACACCTTCGTCACCGACGCCGGTCGCAGCACGACGACGCTCGCCGACTTCGTGCGTCAGCAGGGCGGCACCAAGGCGGCGCTGGTCGTCACCTTCCTGACCGAGGCGTCCAAGCTGTACGCGGCGGGCGTCCGGCAGAGTCTGGAGAACGCCGGCATCCCGGTGGTCCAGGACGACATCGACTCCACCAACGCCACAGACGTCGCTCGGAAGATCATCGATGCCGGCGCCGACACGGTCATCGCCGCCTCGCCGCTGGACCTGTACACCGGCGCGCTCGACGCGGCCATCAGCGCCGGCCATCCCATCAAGGTCGCCGTCTCGGCGGTCAGCTACGACCCGCGCCTGCTCGCGCCCTACGGCCAGAAGCTCGCCGGCACCTACTCCCAGCTCACCTTCGCCGCCCTGGAGCGGAACCTGCCCGCGCAGCAGCGGTTCCTGCAGGCGATGGCCGCCTACTCGCCCGAGATCCAGCCCGCCGGCCAGCAGAGCGCCATCGCCGGCTACATCAACGCGGACCTGTTCATCCGCGGACTGAAGACCCAGCACGGCTGCCCGACCCGGGCATCGTTCATGACCGGCATGCGATCGATCACCGACTACGACGCCGACGGCATGATGGTGCAGAAGATCAACCTCACCGCCGACCACGGGCAGCTCGACCGCTGCTCGGACTTCGTGCGCATCGCCGCCACCGGCGACCGCTTCGAGGTCGTCAACCCGCAGCCGCTGTGCGGACAGCGCATCGGCGGCAACGGATAGATCGGCGGCGGTCAGTCCTCCACCGCGCGCAGCGCCGTCGCCGGGCAGCGGTCGACCGCCCGGCGCGCGGCGTCGACGCTGGCCGGGTCCACCGGGTCGGCCTCGTCGACCAGCGGCGTCACGAGGCCGTCCTCGCCCTGGTCGAAGACCTCCGGCGCCGTCATCACACAGTTTCCGGCGCCGATGCACCGGTCCCGCTCGGCCACGATCCGCACGGCGGCACTCCTCTCTCGATGATCCTCAGCGACCCTCACGCCGGCGCCGGCGGACCGCGCCCGTCACCACGTGACGGGCAGCGCCTGCAGTCCGTGGATCACCGAGTAGGGCCGGAAGGCGATCTGCTCGTACGGCACGGCGAGCGCGAGGCCGGGGAAGCGTCGCAGCAGGGAAGGGTAGGCGATCCGCAGCTCCAGGCGGGCCAGCGGCGCGCCGAGGCAGTGGTGCAGACCGTGACCGAAGGCGACGTGCCCGGTGGGCTCGCGGGTGATGTCGAGGTGGTCCGGATCGTCGACGAGCGCCGGGTCGCGGTTCGCCCCGGGCAGCGCGAGGACGACGTGTTCCCCGGCCGCGATGGTGCTCCCGGCGATGGTCACCTCCGTCGTCGCCGTGCGCGGGATGCCGGCGTGGACGATGGACAGCCAGCGCAGCAGTTCCTCGACGGCCGGTTCGACGCTGGCCGGATCGTCGCGGACCCGGGCGAGCTGGTCGGGGTGGCGCAGCAGCGCGAGGGTGCCCAGTCCCAGCATGTTCGCGGTCGTCTCGTGGCCGGCGAGAAGCAGCAGGGAGGCGATGCCGACGAGCTCTTCGGCGCTGACGTCGTCGCCGTGTTCGCGCACGAGCATGCCGAGGATGTCCTCCCCGGGATCGCGGCGCGCCCGCTCGACGAGGGTGGCCATGTACGCGCGGCTGGCCTGCTGCAGGGCGAGGCGGCGCTGCGGCGGCTGGGAGGCGTCGAGCTGGTCGGCGGTGCGCCGCTGGAAGTCGGCCCGGTCGGCATAGGGAACGCCGAGCAGCTCGCAGATGACCAGGGACGGCACCGGCAGGGCGAACGTCGAGACCAGATCGGCCGGCTTGCCGGCCCGCTCCACGTCGTCGAGGGCCGCGTTGACGATGTCGACGATCCGCGGCTCGAGTGCCCGCATCCGGCGCATGGTGAATTCCGGCGTGAGCATCCGGCGCAACCGGGTGTGCTCCGGCGGGTCGTAGGACAGAAGATTTCCCACCCGGGCCCGGGCGTATTCCTCCTCGGTTGGCCCGGCGGCGTCGGGGGGTGTGAGCGCACGCCGATCCGCGGTACTGAACCGCGCCGAATCGGAAAGCACCTCCCGAACGTCGTCGTAACGGCTCACGAGATGGGCGGGCACGCCGAAAGGCGTCACCACCGGACAGACGCCCGCGCTGTCGCGGACCTCGCCGAGCTCGGAGATCGGATCGAACTGCGCGCGCCGCATGTGCAGTGGTATTTCCGATACTTCGGTCATCACCTCTCCGCCCTTCGCCGATCGCGCTGAACGTGACGCCGACGACGCTACCACTGAAGTGAAAGGTCGCTATCACTTCGCTGGGACGGATCTTCGAGGCCGATCTCCCTCGGTGCGACGGGTGCCGCGAACCGGCCACGAAGTGCGCTTACCGCCAGGAGGCGGTCAAGACCGACGGACCCGTCCGGGGGCACCTTGGTGGTAATCACGTCGATGCCATTCACCGGCCGGGCGGGCCGTGTCCGGGGATGGCCTCGTTCTCGGCGCCCTCGATTTCGCCGCCCCCGGTCTCGCCGCCGGCGGCGTCCGACGTCTGGATCCGCGCGATCTCGACCCGCCGCCGCCCGACCCCGGTGGACACCGCGGCGCGCACAGCCGCCGCGAAGACGACGAGGGCGAAACCGGCCACGACCGCGAGGTCGACCCAGAACGGGAGCACGCCGCGCCCCCCGAACTGGCCCAGCCAGGACAGGACCGCCAGGCCACCGAGCCACGGGGCGATCCACCACGCGGCGCGCCACTCCAGGTCCGGCCGCCGGCCGGCGGGCCGGGTCGCCTGATAACCGCCGAACACCGCCAGCCCGACGGCGATCGCGGCGAACAGCTTCTGGTTGGTCCGCCAGCCGGCCCAGTAGATGACCAGGTTGGCTGCGGCGAAGCCGAGCGGGGCGAGGATCCGCGCGGCGGGCAGGCGGTAGGGGCGGAACCGGTCGGGGTCGGCGCGGCGCAGCACGGCCAGGCAGACGGGCGCGAAACCGTACATGACGAACGTCGCCGAGCTGACCAGCCGGACCAGGTTCTGCCAGCTCGGAAAGGGCAGGAGCACCACCATGCCGACGGCGGCCGCGAGCAGTACCGACACGATCGGCACCCCGCGCCGGTCGAGCCGGGCCAGCACGGCCGGCAGGCTCCGGGTGCGGGCCAGGGAATAGGACAGCCGGGCCGAGGTGCCGAGATAGATCAGCGCGGTACCCCCCGGGGAGACGACCGCGTCGATATAGAGCAGAATCGCCAGCCAACCCAGACCGAGGTTGGTGGCAAGCGTCGCGTAAGGCCCGTAGTCGCCCGTGCCGAGCGGCCGGCTCCAGCCCGCGGCGAGCCGGGCCGGCTCGACGGCGGCGATGAAGGCGACCTGGAGCAGGAAATACAGCGCCGTGCCGGCCAGGGTCGCCACAATGATGGCCCGGGGCAGATCCCGGTGCGGCCGTTTCGCCTCGGCGCCCATCTGCACGGCCTGCTCGAAACCCTGCAGCGAGAACACCACCCCCGCGGGCAGCGCGGTGAACACGCCTTTGGCGCCGAACGGGGCGAATCCGCCCCCCGCCTGGAAATTCGCCGGATGGAAGGCGGTGGCCGTCAGCGCGACGACGGTGACGGCGGGAACGAGCACCTTCCACCCGACGGTGACGGTGTTGGTCCGGGCCAGCCAGCGCACGCCGAGCAGGTTGACGGCGGTGAAGACGATCAGGGCCGCGGCGGCGAGGGCGAGCCCGCTGCGGGTCAGGGTGCCGTCGTCGTCCACCAGCCCGGGAAACCGGTGGTCGAGATACGACAGCGCCGCGGTGACCTCGAGCGGAGCCAGAGCGACGGCGGGAATCCAGGCCACCCAGCCGGCGACGAACCCACCGAGCGGCCCGAGGACCAGCTGCGGATAACGGGCCGTGCCACCGGCGACCGGGTAGGCCGCGCCGAGTTCGGCGTAGACGAGGGCGAGCAGGGCGACCAGCGCGCCGGCGATCGCCCAGGAGACGACCGACGCGGGTCCGGCCACCTCAGCGGCGGTGAGCGCGCCGAGCAGCCAGCCGGACCCGATGACCGAGCCGAGCGAGATGAAGGTCAGGCCGGCCAGGCCGAGCTGGCGGTGCAGCCGCGCGCCGCCCGCGCCGCCCGCGCCGGTCGTCTCGCGCGTCTCGTGCACCCTGCGCACCGTGCGCTCCGTCCTGGCCGGTCTCGGCGGCGACTGCGCCGGCGGCGCCAAGACCTATCACATGGTGGCCGCCGGAACCGCGAACGCGCGGTGCAGGTGCGCGAGCGCCGCGCGTACCGCCGGACCGTGCCCGCCGCGCCAGATCAGGGCTAGCCGGGCGGGCGCCTCGACGTCGTCGACGGTGCGGGCGGTGAGCCGATCGGCGTAGCCGGCGGCCATCGAGGCGCTGAGGATCGCGACGCCGAGGCCGCGGGCGGCGAGGTCGGCGAGGGCGTCGGCGGCGCTGGCCTGCAGGGCGATCAGCGGCCGCCGGCGCTGCGCGGCGCAGGCCTCGTCGAACACGGCGCGCAGGCCGGTGCCGGGCGGCATGCAGACGATCGGGTAGGACTCCAGGTCGCGCAGGGTGAGCCGGGGCCGCCGCGTCAGGGGATGGCCGGGCGGCACGGCCGCGACGAGCCGCTCGCTGACGATGGTCAGCGACTCCAACCCCTCGACGGTGGCCTCCGCGGTGCCGATGAGGGCGAGGTCGAGGGCGCCGGCGCGCACCCCGTCGGCGAGGCGGTCGGAGGAGTCCTCCAGCAGCGAGACCACCACGCCGGGATGCGCCCGGTGGAAGGCGGCGAGGGCGTCGAACAGCGGCGTGATGGTGCAACCGATGATCATGCCGAGGGCGAGCCGGCCGCGGATCAGGCCGGTCACCTCGCCGACCGCCTGGCTCACCGCCCCGGCGGCGGTAAGCGCGGCGCGGGCGTGTTCGAGCGCGGCCTTGCCCGCGACGGTGAGCGTGACGGTGCGCGCCGACCGATCGAACAGCTCGGCGCCGAGCTCCCGCTCCAACTGGCGGATCTGGGCGCTGACCCCGGACTGGCTGATGTGCACCCGCTCGGCCGCCCGGGTGAAGTTCTGCTCCTCGGCGACCGCGACGAAGTACTCCAACTGCCTCAGATCCATGAGTAGTGATTCTAGTCTTCAGTAGAACCATCTGTTGGACTTCTGATTGGGCGATGGCCAGGCTGGGACGCACGACGTTGTCCACCCCCGTGAGAAACAGGTGTCGGCATGCGCAAATGGCTGCCACTGACGACCGTCTGCCTCGGCACGTTCATGCTGCTGATCGAGGTCAAGCCCAGCTGACCTACCAAGCCTGACCAGGAGTTTCGCGACTTCGGCACGCTGGCGAGCGAGAGCGACCCCGCCAGACGGCTTGCGTATCTTCTGGGCGCCACAGGGGCGACAGGCAACCTCATCTCCCGGTTGGAAGGGCCGCCGCGAACTCGCCTCTCGTCGCACAGGTGATCTCCCTGGCGGCGCCGATGGAGCGGGCTTGGGCCTGGTCTACTGTGGAGTGGGACGAGCATTCTTCGACACGAGGACCAGTCCGGGAGGTGGTGTCGGCGATGAGCGATGTGCCATCCGGTGGGCCGCCCGCAGGCTCGCGGTACGCCGACGTGCGTCCCTACGCGATCGCGGACACCCTCGGCGAGCTGCATGGTCCGACCTCGGGTGTGGTGGTCCTGGACCGGTGGTTGGACTGGTCGGGTTCGGCCCGGTACGACCTGGCGAAACCCGGCCGCCTCGAACGGATGCACGAGACGGTGCTACGAGAGGCGTCCACGACGGCAACCTGTCCCGCTGGCTGGAGGGGCGCACACTGGTCCGGCTGTGGGGTGATCTGGTTCTGCCGCCGCAGGTCCGGAGCAGGTGGGAGGCCCGGTTCACCGAGCTGACCGCCGGGCATCCGTCTGCGGCGTAGACCGGTGACGGCCAAGCCCCCGCCGATCCACCAGCGACTCGCCCGGATCGGGCTCCAGGTCGGCGGTCCCTACGGTTTCGCTCTCGCCGGCGGCCACGCGGTCGCGGCCCACGGGATCCTCCAGCGGCCGAGCGAGGACGTCGACCTCTTCGCCGACTGGGACCAACGCGCGGACTTCCCCGCCGCCGTCGACGCGGTCATCGCGGCATCCCGAGCGGACGGTCTCGAGGTCGAGACCGAACTCCGGACCGAGCTGATCGCGCGGCTCCACATCACCGAACCAGACAACTCCGACGAGGTCCACCGGGTGGAACTGGTCGCGAACTGGCGGATCGAGCCCCCAGTCCAGATGGACATCGGTCCCGTGCTGCACCTGGACGATGTCATGGCCGGCAAGGCCGACGCATTGTGCAACCGCGCCGCCGCACGCGACTTCCTCGACCTCGACGCCGCAATCAGCAGCGGTCGCTACACCCTCGACCGGCTCTGCTAGATCGCCCAACAAGCGGATCCAGGCTTCGGCTGAACCGCCCCGGACCTCCAAGATGCCCGGGGCGGTTCAGATCAGTGTTCGGATGCTGGCAATTTCTTCTGTTCGCCGGTGACATGGACGTGATGATGATTATTAATGGTTTGAATCGCACTCTCGAAGGCACGCTGTGTCGCGATACCCATCGTGAACGTCAGTAGCAGGGCCACGGCGAACTGAACCCAGCCGACCCTCGGTGTGGCACCCAGGCGGCATAGCACGCGGATCAGTAGGTAGATCCAAGGGCCGAACAACCCGAAAGCCCAGTGCGACGACCACCCGAGGGCCACCAACCGTCGAGCGTCGACAACCACCAATAGCAGCGAGGCCAGCCAGACTCCCATAACACTCACTGGAGCGCTGAGTAGTCCGAGCACAAGGCTGCCGGTCGTCTCGGCGGTGATTGCGAAACCCAGACCGATCAGGGGTGTACAGGCGATGGCCCAGGCAACCGAAGGACTCGTGCGCCTGCAGGACGGCATTTCCCGACCGGGATAGCCATTCCCGAAGGGGGCCTGGCAGCGGTGGCTCACCGCCGCCCCCCGCCAGACCCGGTGGCTGCGGATGCATTGTCACGGCTGTTCCGCACTGTTATTCCCACCATGGTGCGCTCCTGGGATCACTATCTCGGTACGCTCGCCGAGGAGATGCACCCGCTCGGCCCAGACAGGCCAGCCGGCCAGGACGAGAGCGTCGAGCACCCGCCCGGGCCGCAGCGGGACGAACGAGAGGCCAAACCGGTTCCCATACGTGTCAAGGAAACTCACCGTCCCAAATAGCCCGAGATACAGATCTCTTTTCTCGTACAGGACCCGTGAGACATCATCGCGGCCAATCATCGTGGTTCGCCGGAATGCCCGGTACTGCACACAGACGTCGGGCGCCACAGTGAGCAGACGCCAGTAACTCGACGTCCTCTGGAACCAGACATGGACGTAAGCACCTCGGAAACGACCGCCGCTCACCTCGCACAGTACTTTCCGAGCGGAATCACATCCAAGGCATGAACCCCCACGGCGGCCCCACTGCCGACACCCACACCTCTACCGAACGAAACATCGCGGAGCGAGCGGCTTCGGCCCTTCGTCAGATAGCCGGCGGGAAGCGAGACGGTCGCGGACTGACACGACCGAGCCGAATATCGACGAGGAGAATACCCGTAGTTGACGCCGAGCGAGCAGCAGCCCCAGCCCCACCACTGGTTGAGAGCCCCGCCTTTGGTACCGAGCCCTTGAGCGCTCATGCCCCAACACACTCCAAAGCAGCCGCTGAAACCGATCTCGGTGTGAGCATATGCCGCCTTCACGAGCCGCCCGCCCCGTGCCCACACGCTCTTCTTACCGCGGCAGTGCTTGCGCCAGACCTGGATGCATTTGCCGTCGAGGTCGAAGGTGTTGTAGGGGTCCTGGTGGGCGTAGTCGTAGGGGTTGTCGGAGCCGCCGGGTTCGGGGTCGGTCTGGAGGAAGCGGCCGAGGCTGGGGTCGTAGAGGCGGACACCCATGAGGGTGAGGCCGGAGTCGGTGTCGCGGGAGCGTTGTTTGGCACCGAGCCAGCCATAGCGGGGGTAGGCGGTGGAGGGGAAGTAGGGGCTGCCGAACTCGGTGGACTCCGCGTAGCTGGCCGGCGAGGACGCTGACGTGCTGTCGTCGACGGTGGCGACCACGTCGCCGTGGAGGTTCGCCAACTGCAACGTGACGGTGCCGGTGTCGGTCTGGGTGGCGGCGAGGTCCCCACCGATCCCGGTGATGTTCCGGGTCCAAGCCGTGCCGGCACCGATCCACGCCGGACTGTCCCCAGAGGCGGACGTGTAGTGGTTGGTGCTGGTGGTGGAGCCGTCGGTCCAGGAACGGATCCGCCGCGCGGGATCAAGAGCGTAGGTCCGGGTCGACGAGCCGACCGTCTCCGAGGCGACGAGGTCGTTCACGTAGTAGCCCAGCGTCGCCGAGCTGCCCGCGGGTGGATACGGGTCGGTGGTGGTGCGGCCGAACAGGTCATAGGTGTAGCCGGTGTTCGTGAGCCGATCGGCCTGATCATAGGAGAAGGAATATACCGCCGGCGACGTCGACGTGGAACAGGATCCTGCGTCGCTGCCCCCCCTATCTGTCAGCATGAGATGAGCCAGGCGGCGGCTATCATCTTGTGACCTGGGCGGGTAGGGAGAGGAAGATCGTGACGATGGCGGTGCCGGCTGGGCGTGGCCTGNTCGATGATGTCCGTGTGGACGGACGTGAGGACGCGGGCCGGCGGCCGGACCCGGAGGTCGAGCCGAAGGCGCGGCGGCGGTCGTTCTCAGCGGCGTACAAGCTGCGGATCCTGAACGAGTACGAGGCGGCCCCGGACGGGCAGAAGGGTGCAATTCTGCGCCGGGAGAGTCTGTACTCGGCGCATATCGTGGAGTGGCGTAAGGCCCGTGAGGCGGGTGCGCTGGCG
>NZ_JYFN01000062.1 GCF_000948395.1 Frankia torreyi
GCCTGCGCCCGACCGTGGCCCAGATGTCGCCGCTGGTCTCGGCGAACCGCTTGGCGACCAGCCGCAGCGTCTCACCCGAGACACCCAGCCGTGCCGCGATCACCTCGACAGGATCAACCTCGCCGGTCGAGGTGTCCAACGCGAGCAGCACCTGCGCCCGCCTGATCATCGAGGCCGGATGCACACCCGTGGTGGTGACCCGAACCAACGCTTCACGATCGGCCGCGGTCAAGGTGACCGGCCGCTTCTTCTGTGACGGCATGACTTGTCCTGACCGGCAGAGGGGACGAGGAAGATCTGCCAACACCAGCCTGCCACACCCCAGAACTAAACAGCGACGGTCTACTAGTCGTCGTCGTCTCGGTCGCCAACCGGTGCGCCCTGGTGGTGGTCTGCCGGCCGTCGACGTCGCGGCGGCGGCCGATCAGCCCGTCGAGTGCCCGTTGCGCGACGCCGGCCACCTGGTCGCCGACACCACCAGCGGTGGCGTTGCAGGCAGGGCACGGCCCGCGGCCGCGGCCATGTCCGACCATCCGGGGTCCGCGGCACCGCGGGCAGACGGCGGTCATCGCCGGCCCCGCCGTCCGCGGTACTCGTAGCCGCGGGCCTTCATGTCCTGCCGGCCGCGGGCTTCGGCGGCGAGGACGGCGGGCAGCTTGGCCGGGTCGACGTCGGCGAGTACGGCTTCCCGGTAGCCGTTGCGGTCGAGGCCCTCCAGGATTGAGGTGATGACCGCGTCGACCTGGTCCCGGGTGAGGTCGCCGGCCATCAGCGGCCACCGCTAGCGGTGTCGGTCCGGCCGTGAACCCGGTCGAGGCGGGCGAAGTACTCGTCGGAGCCGAACTCGACCTCGGCGCAGCGGCACGACGGCCCGCAGATGACGCAGGTGGCCATGTCCGGAGAGATCAGGCCGCCCAACGCCTGCACCGCCTCGACGGCGTCCGTCGGACTGCCGCTGATCTTCTTCTTGCCCATCGGGTGTCTCCTCTCGGGATGCCGCCAGGACGGCCCTGGCGGGGGTGGTGCGCTGTGGGGTCTGGACCCCTCTACCGGCTCTACTTCGCAGGTCAGAGGGCTCTACCGGGCCCGCTACCGGGGTAGTGGGGGCCCTCTACGTCTGGGCCTGCGGGTCGGTGTGGGTAGCGGGGGGTCAGCCGGCCGGCGGGGTAGATGGGGCCCCCTCTACCGGGCGGGCGGCGAGGACTTCGGGGGGGATGGCGCCTTCGATGTCGCGGAGTAGCCAGCCGGCCCGGTTCTCACCGTTGATCTTCACTTGCTTCATCGTGCGGACGACGCCGGCGTCGTCGAGTTCCGCGGCGAGCTTGGTGCTGTCCCACTCGCCGTAGGTGTCCTCGTCGATGTTCACCAGCGCGGGCAGGAGGTCTTCGGTCCACATCCGGGACCGTTGTCCGAACGCCTCCATGACGTCGCCGATGATCTGCGGGATGGTGTAGCCGGTCTGGGTGGCGGCGGCGCCGATGTCCCCGCATGCCTGCCCGGTCAGGGTGCCTTCGGCCAGGCGCAGGGCACGGCCACGCTGGCAGATCACTTCGAACTCAGGGTTGTCCAACAGGTCGGCTTTGACGGTGACGAACGACGCCGGCCCGGTGACCAGCACCCCGACGCCCTTGTGTTCCTCGGACAGGATCGAGGCGTCCGCGCCGGCTTTCGCTTTCCCGTCGCCGAGGACCATGTCCGAGCTGGTTTTGTCTGTGACCTGTGTGGAGTACCGGTAGGTGACGATCTCGCGGAGCTTCGTCGGCACCGACTTGGCGTCGGGCCGCTGGCTCGCGTAGACGGGCATGATCCCGGCGGCCGGGCCGCGGCGGGCGACCCGCGCGAGCTTCCCGATGATCCGCTGCCGGTCCTTCTCTTCCTCGACGGCCTCGAAGTACTCCTGAAGTTCGTCGATCACGAACGGGATCAGTGGCAGGTTGTATCGACGCATGATCTGCGGGGTGAGTTTCCCTTCCGGGCACACCGATGACGGCAGGCTCGCGAGCAGCGCGAACCGGCGGGACATCTCGCTGATCAGCGCGTCGAGCATCGCCTCGAACGCTTCGAGATCATCCGGGTCGGCGCCGGAGACGTACCGGTGGGCGACCTGGGCGACGGCGCGGAAGTCGGCGCCGCCCTTCCCGTCAGCCAGCCAAAGCTGAGTCCACGGGTCGAGGACGGCGGCGGCGACGAGCAGCCGCATGGAGAACGTCTTCCCCCGCCGGGGCAGACCGCCGAAGAACGCCGACTGCCAGAGCAGCAGGATGTCGATGCGGTTGCCGCGGGCGTCCTGCCCGAACGGCACGGCCTTCCAGAAGTCGAACCGTTCGACGTCGATCAGCAGCGACGGGGTGGGCTTGCCGATGTACGGGTCGTCGTCGGCGATCCACAGCGACAGCCGCCGGCCGTGGCCTCCCTCGTGGGCGCGGACCCTGCGCATCACCAGTTGGATTTCGTCGACGCTGAGTTCCGCGGCGATCGTCGGCAACTTCCCGATCGCGTCGGCGGCGGTCTTCCCGCCGCCACGGGGCAGGTCGATGAGGGTTTCCCATCCGCGGTCCAGCCGGTCGCGGACGATCGGCGCGCGGAGCACGAGGCTGCTGTCCGCGCCACGGAGCAGACCGGCGGCGCGGAACGCATCGTTCAGATGGGCGGGTGCCAGGTCGGCTTTGGTCTCCCGTTCGATGCCGGCCACCAGCGGCGCGCCGGCTGCCCGGCGGCGGCGGCCGGCGATCCCGGCGGCGCTGATCGCCACCACCCCGGACAGTGCCGGCACCCACTCGCCGGCCATGACCGCGCCGATGGCTTCGGCGATGCCGGTGCCACCGAGGGCGCTGCCGGTGATGTACCAGCGGACCTTCCGATGGTCACGGACGACGAACACGTCCTTGCCGAGCTTGCCGCTGTCGGCGTCGCGGAGTTCGACGGCGAGGTCTTCGGCGTTGACCCAGGACCACCAGAACCGGCCGGCGCGCCAGCTTCCGCGGGCGACTGCTTCGGGGGCCCGCCACGTCGAGCGGACCGCGACCCGTCCGGCGACCCGGGCGCTGTGCCGGGCGGTGGCCCGTGCGACGGTGCGGCTGGTTACCCAGGCGGGCAGGCGGATCGGGTCGGCGATGCGGGTGCGGGCGGGCAGCGGCGCCGGCCGGGCGGCGGGGAGGACTTCGCCTGCCGCCACCGGGGCCGGTTCCGCAACCTCGACGGTGTCGGCGGGTTCGACGGTCGGTGTCCACGGGCCGGCCACGACCGTGCCCCCGCGTCCCGGCTCGGCGTACTCGGTGCTCATCGGTCGTCGTCTCCTCTCGGGGTCCAGCCGGGGACCGGCATGTCAGCGGGAAGAAGCCAGGTGGAGGCGCCGAGGGGGCGGATACCGGCCGCGGTAGCGGCGGCGACATCAACCCGTTCGGCGGTGGTGACGACGACCGCGACGACCAGGCCCACCACGCGCAGGGCCAGGACGACGGCGGCGAGCAGACCCAGGCCGATCGCGACATACCAGCGGAGCCGTCGAAGGTCGCCGCGGACGTCGCCGCTCATCCCGCCGCCTCGTCCTTCACCAGTGACAGCGGCTGGCGGCGTGCGGCGTGCTCGGACAGCAACCTTTTGGCGCGGACCTGACCGACACCCAGATGGGTTGCGGCGCCGCGAATCGACAGGCCGGCGGCCGCCTCACCGAGCGCGTCGAGGGCGTCGAGCAGTTCGCTGTCCGACCGTGCCGGGGCGGCCGTGCCCCGGGCGGCGGGGGGGATCGCAACACCCCGGTTGGGGCGCGCCCCGGGGTGCCCCGGGGATAGCCGTTTCGCCTGGTCCGGTGCTGTTCTCCCGGGTGCCTGGTCGGGTGCTTCCAGGGCGGCCACAGGGGTCTTCTCGGCGATGCTGGGCGTCGTGTCCGGGGCGACGGCCACCGCCGGGGCGGGCAGCACCTCGGGGGCGGGGATGGCAGCCGGGGCGGCGGGGATGTTCGGGGTGGCGTGCACGTCGACGGTGCCGTGCGGCGGCCGCCGTGACGCTTCCATCGCCAGCAGCTCGGCGGCCGCCCGGTCCTGGGCGCGGGCGACCTGGCGGCGGACCGAGGCGACGGCGAGTTGCGCGCTGGCCGTGGAGATCTGCGCGGCGACCCACTGCGCATCGTCCGGGGACAGTTCCGGCCGGGTCACCCTGCCCAACGTCCACCACAGGGCCTTGGCGGCGACGCTGACCGACGCGCCGATCGCGGCGACAGCCAGCCCACCGGACCGGTAGCCCTCCATACCGATCGCGGTCACGGTCACCGCGAGCAGCGCCCAGCCGACCCGGTCGACGATCGCCCGGCGGTCCGGGCGGAACCGGACCATGAACGCCATCCCCAACGCCGCGCACCACGCCAGGTCGAACACCCCACCGGCGAGATACGCGGTCCACGTCCCCCGGAGCAGATGGGCGATGGACACCGTCGACCAGGTGATCGAGACCGTGGTGAGCACGAGGACCAGGGCGACGACGGCGCGGGCGGCCAGCACGTCAAGGTCCCGCGGGAGAACGGGCACGGCGACCTGGCGGCTGCGGGTGACCGGTGCGCTCACCCCATCGACGGTGTGGCTGTCGGTGTACTCCTCCGTTTCGATCTTGTATTTCATGCCGCCACCACCTGACCGGTGATCCCGGCCGCCGCGAACGCGACCAGGGCCACGCCGAGCAGACGCAGACCGGTGCGGTTACGGGCCCACTTGATGGCGACGACCGCGGCCAGGCCCTCGGTCTGCCGGTCGGCGGCGTCGATGTCGACCGGCGTGCGGTCCAGCACCGCGGTCAGCACCCCGGCGCGGGCGGCGCGGACGGCATGCCAGCAGTGGAACGCCGCCGCCGGCACGCCGGTCTCCCGCGGAATCGACGGGCACAAGCTGCCGCCCAGCGCGGCGATGCCGGCGCCGGTGGCGGCCATCCCGATCCACCACAGCACCGCGACCGTGACCGGCAGGCTGCCCGGCGACCAGGACGTCACCAGGAACCCGGCGGCGGCGGTCGCACCGGCCATGACGATCCCGACCTGCCCATCCGAGCGGGCGGCTTCGGCCCGCATCGAGGTGATCAGGTCGGTGCGGGTCCGCATCCGGGTTTCCACCGTCGTGCGGGTCACGCGGCTCATCGGGTTCCTTCCTTTCGGATGGTGCGGCGAACGACGAACCGGATGGGCCGCGGGCAGTTGGGGTGGCCCCGTTCGGACGTGTAGGAGGCGCCGCAGCGGTCGCAGCGCAGCCAGCGGACCCGGGCGAAACGGGACATCAGCGGCCCCCGCTCTTCCGACCGTCGACGATCACAATCCAGCGGCGGGGGTCACCGTCCGGGTCGGGGAGGGTCGGCCACGGCCGGCCCTGGTCCGCGCTCATCGGACGTCACTCGGCCGGCCGGTAGCGGTGCTGTTCTGGGCGTCCAACTCGGCGAGCCGGGCATCCAACTCGGCGTCCAACTCGTCGAGGCGTTCCTCGACGGCGCGGGCGGCAGCGATCAGGGCTCGGATGCTGCGGGCGGCGAACTCGACGCTGTACGGCATGGTCAGGGCGCCGATCAGGGCGGGCATGTGGACGCACAGAGCCGACGAGGCGATCAGATGGGTGCCCGCCCTGTCCCTGCCGGCGACCCGGGCGCGTGCCTTGGCCAGTTCCTCGGCGGTCGGCTCGAGCTGGGCGGCGGTGAACAGCGGCTCTTCGGTGCTCATCGGGTCACCTGCTCGGCGGCGGCGGTGACATGGGCGGCGAGGATCGACAGGGACAGTGCGATGGACGCGAGAGCGGCGCTCTGCACCTCCCCGGCACCTTTCGGGTTCCAGGCGAAGGGAACGCCGTCGAGGGCCTGGCGGGCGAGCCGGGCCGCTTCGGTGATGCTGTCGACCTGGTCGGCGCTCATCGGCTGATCTCCTTCGCGGCTGTCTGCTCGGCGGCGGGTAGGGCAAGGGCGGCGGGCCGCTCGACAGGCTTCGGCCGGGACCGGCTGTCGCCGTCGGCGGCGTCGAGGATGTTGAGGCGTTCCTGGGCGGCCAGGTCCAGCGCCCGCAGGAACCGCAGCTCATCGGCAACGAAATGGGCATTACCACTGCGGACCGCGGCGATGATCAGCCCGACATGGCCGGCGGATCGGGCGCCGACCGTCGCAAGCACACCCATGGCGCTGGTGCCGGCGACGTGGAGGCGGGCGGCGGCCATGTCCTCGGCGGTGGGGTCCAACTGGCAGGTGGGGAGCAGCGGCCTACGGATCGGCCTGCGGACCCGGGGTGCACGCGGGCCGGCCATGCCGAAGCTGACCCGGCCGGCGGCGGGGTCAACCTGCGCGCTGCCGATGATCGTGCCGGCGGGGATGGCGGCGATGGCGGCGCGGAGGTCGTCGACGTCGGCGCCCTGCTCGACGGTGATCGCCCACTCGTCGCGGTCGCCCCGGCTGTGGGCTTGGGTGAGGTGAACGGCGGCGGCGCTCATCGGACGCCTCGGGAGGCGAGTTCCGCGTCGAGCATGTCGACGATGAGAACGGCGGCCAGGTCGAAACCGCCGGCCATGCCGGGGCTGATCTGGCGGCGGTGCCGGTCCAGGGTCGAGCGGGTGTTGCCGCTGCTGCGGAGTGCGGCGGTGAAGGCGTCGATCGCCGCGGTGGCTCCGGCGTAGGCGAGTTCGGCGTCGAGTCGCGTCGAGAACGGCAGGGTTTCGTCCTGGGCGGTGGCGGTCATCGCGGCCATTTCGGCCATGAGGAGGTCCATCGGCGCGAGCTTCGCGGCCGGCTGCTGCCGGTCGAGTTCGACGAGGTCGGGGTGCTGGGTGAAAATGTTGGGCACGGCTGGTCTCTCCTGTGTGTGCAGGTGATGTCTGGTCGAGGCCCTCGTCTGGTGGTTGCACACCGGCGGGGGNCGTTTTNGTGCTGGGGCTGGTTACGCGGCGTCGGGGGTCGTGCTGCGGCCGGCGAGGATCGCGGCGAGCGTCGACCGCCGGTAGCGGCGGCTGCCGCCGGGCAGCTCGATCGAGTCGACGTCCCCGTTCCGGGCCCAGCGGGCGACGGTGGCGACGTCGACGCGCAGCGCGTCGGCGAACTCGCCGGGCGTCAGCAGCGAGTCGGCCTCGGTGCTCTGCGCCTGTTCGGTGTTCACGGTTTGTCGGCTCCTGTCGTGTGCGTTCGGTTCGACAGGCAGGACAGTAGTTGACCCGTCTAGACAGGTCAACGTGTGGGATCAGGAATGCTCACCTGTGTAACCGGCTAGACCTGTCAAGACAGGTTGAGTGATCACCGGGTAGCTTCGTGTCATGAGCGAGGAGTTCGGGCGGCCGCTGTACCTGCGCATCGCCGACGATCTACGACAGAAGATCGTCGGCGGCGAGCTTGCGGACGGCGCCCGCATCGACTCGGAAAGCCGACTGGTCACGCAGTGGTCGACAACCAGGTCAACCGTCCGCCAGGCGCTCGAAGTGGTGCGCAGCGAAGGGCTGATCGAGAAGCAAATGGGCCGCGGGGCCTTCGTCCGCCGCCGCCCCACCGCGGACTCGCGGCGCATCCTCCGCAACCGCGGCGTCCACCGCGACGAACGCGGGTACTACTTCGACCCGGCCGCCGCCGACTGGGTCGCGCTCGCCCCGCCCGTGCTCTCACGCGGAACCGCGCCGCGGGACATCGCCGACATGCTCGGAGTGCCCGCAGACACCCAAGTGGTGATCCGGGACCGGCGCATGGGCCCGGCCGGCGGCCAGATCTTGCACATCTCCACGTCGTACCTACCGGCCGACCTGGCAGCCGGAACCCCGCTGGAAGCCATCAACACCGGCCCCGGCGGCATCTACGACCGTATGGAACAGGACATGGGCCTACGGCTGTCCTGGGTGGACTACTACGCGGCACGGATGCCGACTGCCGACGAGGCGTCGATCCTCGGCGTGCCGATCAGCGTGCCACTGCTGCGGATCATCCGGGTGACGGATGACGAGTCCGGCCGTGTCGTCGAGGTCAACGACACCCGCATGTCCTCGGAAAAGTTCATGGTCGCCCGGCCGCTGGTCCGGGCCGCGGAGGCGTAGCCGAACCCGTAGGGGTCCGCTCCGACTGCGCGGCGGCCCGCCCTCGACGCGAGGGGCGGGCCGCTGCTCGTGCCAGGGAGTTCAGATCCCGCCGCCGGGCGGATCCGGTTCACCCTGAAACACGATCAGCGTCGCGCCCACATGCGAGAGGGTTTCGACCAGCCGGACATCCGCCGGAAGGTACCGGGCCAGCGCGGTGGTCATCTGCGCCGCGGTGGTGTCCAAGTCGACGATCGCCGTATAGCGGCCGGTGAGCCGCGAGAAATGGACGCTGACGCCCGGCATCGCCGGCACCCGCCCCCGCTGCGGTGACGGCTCGAAAAGCTCACCCTCGGCTGGCGTGGCCTGGCCCTGCTCGTCGCTCGTCGCGGACTGCTCAGACAACGGGGATACTTCGGACATCGGTCGGCTCCCATCCGGCCAGGCCCCGTTCCGGTTGGCAGACCGGGCGGGGCCGTTCCATGTCACGCATCCGGGACGGCACGCGACGGTCCGGACACGCTAGCGCGTCACCGGATCCGGAGGAAGAGCGCGGACCACGGATCCGGATCCGCGCCCAGCATCCGAATCCATGGCCAGCAGCAACGGACCGGAGACACGGCCGGCGACCCCCGCCGACCTGATCGGATTCGGTGAACTACGCGAGCTGCTCGGCGTCGCCCGATCCCGGGCGCACACGATCAGCCGCGACCGGGACTTCCCCTCCCCCTGGTATGCGGGTGAGAAGGAACGCCTGTGGCTGCGCGCCGACGTCGAGGCATGGTTGGACCGGCACCGGCCCGGATGGCGGCAGACCACAGGCTGACCCGGTCCCCGCTCAGACCGCCCCCACGCCCTGCTGCAACATCTGATCCAACGTGGCGACGAGATCAGCGTTGGCGCGGTGAACGATCCGCTCGAACTCGGCCGGATTCGACGCACCCCGCGCGTCGATGTTCTGCACGATCGCCCCGGGTGCGAACGTGTACCCGCCGCTGCGGCTCGCGACGGACACCGCGGACTTCGGTACCACCCATTCGTCGCGGCCCGTCCCGTTCGCCGCCAACGTCAAACCCGGCTTGAGGGGGCCGCCTTGGTCGTACCAGTGCGGGTCGCGGGACAGCCACGTCGAGTAGGCGTTCGCCGGGCTGCCGTACCGCTGGCCGATGTAGTCAAGCATCCAGCGGAGCTGCACGTGGTAGTCGTTGCGGTTGCCGTACGAGTCGTATTTGGAGGCGGGTAGTGCCTGCGCCAGCCCGTAGGCGCCGGACGACCGGTTCAGCGCGGCCGGGTTCCAGCCGGCCTCACCCATCTCCAAAGCGTTGAAGGCGTTCCACTGGTTCGCCCAGCCGTGCTGGGTGAGGAGTTGCATGGCGTACGCCTGGATGTCACCGGTGGGGGCTGCGGCGACCGGTGCTGTGGCGGCAGCGGCCTTGTCTTTGCCGTCTTGGCCGCGGAGCAGGTTGACGATGGCGTCCATGGGTCGTTCGGCGAGCCGGCCGGCGGCACCCTTCCAGTCCTCGCCGGTGCCCAGGGTGGCGTTGACGGCGGCGCGGATCGGGATGAACGCGGCGCTGGCGGCGTCGGCGAGGGCACCACGCACCCAGTGCACCGCGGTTCCGAGGACGTCCAGCGTGCCGGAGCCGAGGGACTCCAACGTGTCGATCGGGTGGAGGATCGCATTGCCGATGGTGCCGAGGATGCTGGTGTCGCCCCCGTCCTTCATGCCGATCCCGCGGGCCTGCGTGCCGCCGCCGAACAGCCGGCGTAGGGCGAACATGGCCTGCTGGCCGCCGGCGGCGGCAACCTCGGCGGCGGTCCACACATGCTCCCCGGGCATCAGCATCGCCAGCACCGAGTCGCGGCCCGGCCGACCGCCGGTGATCGGCCCGCCAGCGGCGAAGCCATGGACCTCGTCGAGGGGCTGTTCGTGGACGATCCCCGCAAAGGCGTTCCACACTTTCCGGATGCCGCTGTTGTAGACCGGGTTGATCAGGAAGTTGATGGGGGCTTTGAAGATCTCCTTCAAACCGTCCCACGCGCCCTTGATCCATCCGGTGGCGGTTTTCACCGAGTTGGTGATATCGTTTTTGATCCGGTCGAACCAGCCGGTCACGTCCTTCCACAGGTTCGATGCCGTCGTCGTCATCTCATGCCACAGGCTGGTGAACGGGCTGGACACCTCATGCCAGATCCGGCCCGCGATCCCCGTCACGTCATGCCACAGGTTCGTGAAGAAACCGGCCACGTCATGCCACAGGTTCGACGCGAACCCGGCGACATCATGCCAAAGATTCGTGAAGAACCCGGCGACGTCGTGCCACAGCCTCGTCGCGATCCCCGTCACGTCATGCCACAGGCTGGTGAAAAACCCGGCCACGTCATGCCACAGCCGGGACGCGAAGCCGCTAACGTCGGACCAGAGACGCGAGAAGAACCCGGCCACATCGTGCCAGATTCTCGATGCGAACCCGGACACATCCGACCAGATCCGGGAGAAGAAATCGGAAACGTCATGCCACACCCTCGACGCGATATCCGTCACGTCATGCCACATGCGGCTGAAAAAGTCGGAGACGTCATGCCACAGCCGGGACACGAACCCTGAAACGGCCTCCCACATGTCTTTGAACGCAGCGACGATCCGATCCTTGTTGTTCACGATGATCACAACGATGAGGCCGAACGGACCGGTCAGCAGAACCAGCAGCAGCCGCCAATGCCGGCCCACAAAGTCGAGAACATCGCTCACCACCCGGCTGATCGCGTCGTACACATCGTGGAAGGCGTCGCCGACCGCGCGGGCCATGCCCTTCACGATCCGCACCGAGTCGTCCCACATCCGCTGGAACCAGCGGCCCACAGCCTTCGTCGCATCCTCCACAGCGTCGAAAGCATGCGCGAACGCATGGCCCACCGACCCTGCCAGATGCTCCGCCCCGTGGAACGCATCCGAGAACGCCCCGCCCACCTTCTTCGCCGCGTCGACGACGGCGTGGAAGGCGTCGACCAGCCCATGCCAGATTTTTTCGGACATGTGCGCGACCCACAGGGCGGCGTCTTTCAACGCCCGGCCGACCGCGTTGACCGCATCGTGGAACCAGCCGACATGCCGGTACGCCAGGATCAGACCGGCGACGAGACCGGCGATCGCCAGGACGATCAGCATCACCGGGTTCGCGTCCAACGCCGCGTTGAGAAGCCAGGCGGCGGCAGCCGTGATCTTCTGTGCTGCTGCCGCTGCCAACACCGCCGCCTTGTAGGCGACAAAGGCCCCTGCGATCCCGTAGACCAGATCGCGGGCCAGGCTGCCGTGATCCGAGATCTCCTTGAGGACGTCGGCGATCACATGGATACCAGCGCCGACCACCTCACCCGCGGCCTTGGCGATGTTCTTCAACGCCGGTTCGATCTCCACGAAAATTTTCTTCGCAGCGTCACCGGCGCGGAACACATCGGTGATGACCCCGGTGAGTTTCCGCATGTTCTGCGACTCGCCGGACGTGTCACCTGACGTGCGGGCCTTGTTCGCGATCCCGACGCTGTCGATGCCCTTCGAGATCGCACCGAACGCCCTGGTCCCAAGGTCCGCGGCTGAGCCTTGGATGCCCCGCGTCGACTGCCCCACTTTGATCAGGAAGCTGTCGAACGCCCCCTTCATGTCGGCGATCTTCTGCTTCGTTGTCGTCGCGGTCGTGTCCCACGCCCCACCGAACTCGTGGGCGCCTTTCTCCAGCTCCGGATACTTGGATTGCAGCCGGTCAAACTGGTCGACGAGGATGTTCACGCCGGTTCCGGCTTTCTTACCGAACGCCTGGGTGAGAACGTTCCCGGCTTCGTTCGCGCCGATCCCCGCCGCTTTCAACCGGTTGTGAAGGTCGGTGATGGCGGCGTTCAGGCCGCCGCGTTGCATGTCCTTCGCCAGCGTGTCTTGAGACAGGCCCAACTGTTCCAGCGCGGCCTTACCTGCCTTCGCGGGGACGGCGAGGGACTGCACGGTCATCCGAAGCTGCGTGCCGGCCTGCGCCCCGCGAATGTTGTTGTCACCCAGGACGGCCAAGGCGGCGCCGACATCTTTGATGCTGAGCCCGTAGCCCTTCACGACCGCCACAGCGCCAGTGCCCATAGCATCTGCGAGGTTCTGCATGGACATGTCACCCGCGCCGACGGTGGCGTTCAAATAGCCCATGGCTTCGTCGAGGTTCTGCACGCCGGGGATGTTCGCGGCGACCGCCGACGTGAGCGCGTTGGTCACATCGACAAGGTCTGCGTTGCCGACCCGGGCGCCCTTCGCGGCGGTTTCGACAAGGGACAGGGCCTTCGTCGAGGTGATCCCCAGCGACGAAAAGTTGCTCTCCACATGGAACAGCGACTCTGCGAGGGAATCAGGGTCGGCGCCGACCTTGCCGGCGAGGTCGAGCACACCGGCGCTCAGCGTCCCAAGCTTCTCCTTCGACACCCCGGCCTGGCTGTTCAGCCGGGTGATCGCAGCGTCGAACTCGTTTGCCCGCTTCGAACCCTCGTAGATCGCCCCGGCGACACCGGCGACCCCGAACAGCGTTCCGAGCTTCGCTGCTTCCAACGCGAAGCCTTTGACGCTGCCGAGCATCCCACCGAACGCGCCGCTCGCCGTCGCGCCCACAGTGGACAGGCGGGTTCCGAACGCGGCCGCCGACGACTCGGCGTCTTTCAACCCGTCCCGTGCTGCGGTTGCTGCGAGCCGTGTCCGGCCTAGGCCGCCTTCAAGCTTCCCGGCGTCCGCCCCGGCCGAGGCGAGTTTCCCGCCGGTGCCCGCGGCAGCAAGCCCGGCCGCGCCCAGCTCGCTGGCAGCACCGGCCGCGGTCTTCTCCGCGCCGGCCATCTGCCCGGACATGCCGGCGGCGGCCAGGCCCACCCCGTCGAGCTGTTTTCCGATCTGGGCGCCGATGTTGGCGAAACCTTTGACGACCGGGATGATCAGAATCTCAGCGGTGCCCACCACGGCCATAGGTCACAGCCCCCGAACGGGCCGGCGAACATAGCGGACGACCAACTGCCCATCGGCGTTGACGGCATGCTCTGAAATCCGGCCGGCGGCGGTCTGCTCGGCGGCCACCGTCAACGCCCGAACAACCTGGGCGATCGTGTCCTCAGCCGGCGGCGGCGCAGTCCGGTACACCTCGGCTAGCCCGCTCAGGAAACGGCCCGGGGACCAATGCTCCGGAACCTCGGCGAGGAACCGGTCAACCTCCGGCGGGCTGGTGAGGAAATGCCCCCCGGCGGGGTCGGCGATCGTGTGGGGGGTGAACGCGTCGAGGCGGGGATCATCGTCGCGGATGGCATGTTCGACCCGGCCGGCCAGCCGGCGGAGTTTCCCAGCGTGGGCGGCGGTGAGCGGCCCGGGATGGCGTCCGTGCCAGACGGGTTGGGCGATGGTCGCGGCGATGTTCCGCAGGCTGCCTGCGACCGTGTGGGGGGTGTTGATGGGCATCGGGTGAACCGCTTCCGGGCAGGCCAATGGGAATTGGCGTGCCCGTCGGCGGATTCACCAGCCCGGCGGCCTGCGGGAGCTACGCTCCCGGAGCCATAGCAATCGTATCGTCGGTGTCCTATTCGGACGGTTTGCCGCGCCGTAGATGCGCCCGGTTTCCGGCCGCATTCCACGCTCCCCGATCCGGGAAGCATCACCGCTTCGGCCCGCCCCCTTCACGTCGAGGGCGGGCCGCTCTGGCGGTGCCAGGAAGATCAGGCGCCGCCACCGGGCCGCGCCGCTTCGGCCGCAGCGAGGACCCGATAGACGGTCGCCCGCGACACGTTGAACGTCTCGGCCAGGTCAGCGATCGTGTGCTCGCCCGTCCCGTGCATCTGGCACAACCGCCGCTGGTTCGCGGCCGACAACTTCGGCTGCTTACCGCGTAGCTTCCCGTTCGCCTTAGCGACCTTCATGCCCTCGCGGGTGCGCATGCGCAGCAGGTCGACCTCGAACTCGGCGAACGTGGCCAGCATCGAGAAGAACATCTTGCTCATCGGGTCGGACGGGTCGTGGATCGTGCCGCCGAGCGAGAGGCGGACGCCCTTAGCCTCCAGTTCGCTGGCGATCGCATGGGCGTCGACGATCGACCGGGCGAGCCGGTCCAGCTTCGGGACGACGAGGGTGTCACCGGCGCGGACGGCGGCGAGGGCCTGGTCGAGTCCGGGCCGGTCGCGGTTGGTGCCGGTCAGGCCGTGGTCGGTGTAGATCCGTTCCTCGGCGACTCCGAGTTCGGCGAGCCGGTCGCGTTGGGCGGTGAGGTCCTGGGCGTCGGTGGAGCAGCGGGCGTAGCCGACGAGGATGCCGGCGGGGTCGGTCATGACCCGAGTGTACGTATAGCCCCCCTTCAATGCGACAGTTTGCGGACGGGTCTTATGAGACACCGATCGTGCTGGTGGCGTGATCCACGGGCGGTCACGGCCGGGTGTTCGTAGAACGGTCCCCTTACGAACACCCGACCGTGGCGGACCGGGGGTGACTGCCGGTGACTGTCGCTGCCCCGGGTCGGCCAGCTATGCCGCTGGCCGGCGGCAGGCAGCAAGCCACGACTCCACATCGCCCGCACTGACGAACACCCGCCGGCCGACGGTCCAGCTCGGGATCCGCCGCTCGGAGGTGAGCCGGCGCGCCATCCTCGCCGTGATCACCGGCCAGCGGTCCGGGATCGCAGCCCGCGGCACCAGGTCGCCCGGCACCGCCTCGACGACATCAACATCCGCCATCTCAACCTCTCTCATTCCGGCATCGCCAACGAACCGCCGATACCCACCGGGCTGGACGGGGCGGCAAGCATCCCGAGGCGCCGGGAGATGACCCCCACCACTTGTGGGTCGTTGACGTCGAGCCCAAGGTCACCGACGACGCCTTCGAGCGTGCCGATGAACTTCTCCTGGTAGGCGTTGACGAACCGCTCCTGGCTTTCGATCACACCCGCGTCGATCGTGGTTTTCGCGACCTTCGCCAGGTGGGCCCGTTCCTCACGCCACAACCGGATCAAGACGCCGATCTCGGTGCGAGTCCCACCATCCGCCGTCCCCACGGTGTCGACGAGCTGAACATCATCACCGTCCACGGCACCGCCGTTCCGCCGGATCTCGTCCTCGACGAGCATCACGAACGCCACGGACCGGCCCACCTCGTCGGCCAGGGCGAACATCGGATTAGTGGGGATCACCTCACCGAACCGGACCCGACGGGAACGCACCATCCGGGTCGCGTCGTCCTCGAACCGCTCGCGAGCGGCGGCATACCGGCCGGACGGGGTCTCACCAGCATGGAAGCGGCAGTGTCCCGAACCGAGGTGGGATGTCCCAGCACCGGAACGTTTCCGGCACCAGCCGGGAACACCCTGCCGGGTGACCTTCGCGTTGCAGAACCCTGCACGCGGGCCGTCCTCGTCGACCACGACCACGACCTCCCTTCCGTAACTTTGGGTGATGATTCTCATGGGCTGGGCCGAAAATCCGGCTTCTAGCCGCTTTTCTGTGACCTTCTGTGCCCGGCGGGCGGGTCGCGGCCGGGCAGGCTCACACCCGGCCGCGACCCGCACGCCGTCAGTTGAGTACGCCGGTGGCCCGGTTGGCGGCGTCCGCGAGGGCTGCGGCGACCCGGGCGGCTTCCTCCCCAGTGAGGACGGCGGTCACTACGCTGGCCGTGCCGTCCGTGCTGTCGGTGGTCCGGAGCAGGACCAGCGGCATGCCGCCGGGCTGGACGCCGATGGACACGTCGACCTGGTCGCCGGTCAAGGCGTCGACCGTGGCGATGTCGGTGATGGTCGGCGGGACCGTGCCGGTCTTCTGGCAGTGCTCGGCGAGGTCGGTTCGGAGGCGTTCCGCGCCGCCGCTGAGGGTCGCGACGAGCGCATCAAGGTCGCTCATCGTGCAGTCAGCCAGGGGTTTGCCGAGGTGCTGGCGGGTGGCGGCGTCGATCACGCCATGTCGGTCGTCGTTCATCAGGTTCTCCTTCGGGTTCGGGTGGGGCGGCCCCGGGGATGCCGGGGCCGCGTCGCTTCCTCGGTCAGCGGTTGGTGCGTCGCGGCAGGGTTTTCGCCGGCGGCACCGGCGGCTTCGTCGCCACCTTCCGGGCCGCGGCCGCCTGGCCCTTGCCCGTGCCGGTCGCCTTCGGCGCCGCCGCGGTCTTCGGCTTCGCCGCGGTCTTCGGGCTGGTCGCCGCGGTCCGGGCCGCAGTGGCCTTCGCACGGGCAGCATCGGCAGCGAACTTCCGGCTCTGCGCGGCGCCAGCAGCGATCCGGGCTCGGATCTTGGCGACACGCTGCCGGCGGGCGGCCTGCGCGTAGACGCTGCTCACCGCCGGCTTGCTCGCCGTGGCCGTGGCCGCGGGAACAGCCTTCCGGACCGTCGCGGTGGGGTTGGGCCGTGGGGGTGTTGCGGGCATCGGAGCTCTCCTTATGTGCTGGTGAAAGGGTTTCGGGGGTGCCGGCAGGCCGCCGGGTCAGGTGTACGAGCCCGTCGTCTCGATCTGGTCGGCGATCGCGCGAATCCGCGCGACGACATCGGCGACCGCGGCACCCGTGGAAATCGACACGTGGATTTCCGGGGCCTGCGGCGGCGGCCCTGCAGCAACCACCCCGGTCAGCGGGACACGCACCCCCGCGACGAGGACCACGCCGTCGTCTTCGATCTGGGGGCCGGTGACGTTGCTGCGGCCGATGGTGCCCGCGGCGAGTTCAGCGAGGATGATCAGCCGGCCGCGGAGAACGGCGGACAGCTCGTCGCCCGCGATGGGGGCCAGGGCGTCGGCCTGGTCGCGGTCGAGGTCGAGAAGCTGCTCGGTGAACGTGACCGTCTCCTGCCACCAGCGGTTGGCTGCGGCGAGGGCTTCGGTGGCGGCGGGGCCGTGGCTGCGGGAGCCGTCCCCGTAGGTGGTGACCTCCAAGTCAGGGCCGCCGGGCTTGAGCAGGGTGTCGCGGTAGCGGGCGGTGCGGGCGTGGTGGCCGTCGAGAAGCTTGCCGACCTGGTCGCGGATCGAGTCGGGCAGGCCGTCGAGGCTGGCGGCGAGCGGAACGGTGCTGGTGATGGTCATCGTGGGGTCCTCTCGGTGGTGGGCGGGGGGTTCGCGGTGGCGGCGGCGCATCAGCCGGCCTCGTCGTCCGGGTCGGTCGGTCCGGCGTCCGGTCCGAACCCGGCGGCCATCCGCGCCACCTCGGCGAGATCCCGGATGCGGTCTGCGGCTTCGATGGCGGCGTCCGCGTCGCCGTCGAAGTACGACCAGCCGCCGCGGTCGACGAGGGTGACCTGTGGTTTGCCATCGGCGAGATGAGCGCCGACGTACAGGTCGGACTCGTCGGTGATGGGGCTGGAACCGAGATCGACGATGGTGGGCTGGTGGCTGCCGGGGCCATAGAGCTCGTGGGCCATGGTGTCGATGGCGTGGGCTTCGGTGGCCCTGCGGATGCTGGACACGGCCTGCTGGGCGATGGCGAGGACCTGGTCGCTGCCGGCGGCGGCAACGGCGATCAGGTCCAACGATTCGGCGACCGACGCGAGCCGAGCGGAGCCGGCGGCGAGGCACGGCCGGCAGATCCACTGTCCTGCCGTGAGGTCACCGGTCGGGTAGCGCAATGGGACGACGTGGGCGCGGAAGCTGGCGTGGCAGAGGCCGCAGGCGAACGCGGCACCGGTGGGGAAGATGTCGAGGTGGATGGCGTACGGGGCGGCGTCAGCCGGGCTGGTCTGCTCGGTCATGCGATGATCTCCTTGTTGGGGTTTCGGGAAGGCGGCGCCGTGGCAGTCACCACGGCGCCCACCCGGATGGGTCCGGTTATGCGGGCTGCACCGCCGGCACCGGGTGACCAGGCAGCAGGAGCGCGACAGGGAACCCGGGCTTGCTCGCGCACTCGGCGCACGCCCGCACGGTGACCGCCGTCTTCCCGACCGGCACCAGGCCGTTGCCCCAACCCGCGGGGTCCAGGTCGGCCAACGCCGGGTGCACCTGGTCTTCGGGCACGCCGAGACCGAGCAGTCCGGCAAAGATCCATTCGGCTTCACCCTGGAATGCGAGACCGGTGTCGGTCGGACGAAGGCAGGCGATGCAGGTGCCGCGGTGGTCGCCCTGCAACCCGGCGGCCGGGATCGGGCTACCGATCTGGCCGGCCTGGCGGTCTGCGTCACGTCGCCGTCTGGCCTGTCCCATGTGATCTTTCCTCTCGTTGTGGTTGATGTTTGGGGTCTGCTGCCGGGGCCCTGGTGGTCCGCGGACGCTGCTGCTGCCGGTCATCGGCTGGTTTCGCCGGTCGCGGTGCTGTGGACGTCTTCGACGCCGCTGGGGGTCCGGCAGCCGGGGCGGTGCTCGATGATCAGTGCGCCGGGATGCTCGCGGTCGGCTACGGCGGTGTTGCGGCACCGCGGGCAGGTCCAGTGGGCCGGGCTTCGGGGGCCGCGCCACGATGCGCGGGGCGCGTCAAGATCGGTGCTCATTGGGTTTCCTCGTTTAGGTGGTCCCACTGCCGGCCGCAGAGCGGGCAGCGGCCGGCGGCGTGATGGGGCTGGTCGGGGGCGTTGTCGCAGCCCCACGCCCGCCGGGTACGGCGCCCGGGCACACCGGGCTGCACCGTGAGCGGGTCGACGCCTTCGGATGGGCAGCCGGTCCTGTAGACGCCGTCGGGTTGTTCGCTGCGGTCGTGGGGCTGGACCAGGAAGACGCGGCGGAGGAAGTGCCCGGGGGTCTGTGATCGGGCGGTTTTGTGCAGGGTGCTGTAGCCGACCACCCTGCTGGGGCCGGGCCAGCGGATGGGGCGCTGCCGGGTGTTGGCGAAGGCGTATTCGACTTCCCGGACGTAGGGGAGTCGGGTGATGTCTTCGGTCCAGACGATCGCCTGTTCGGCGGTGGCCATGTGGCTGGTCCTTTCCGTGGCGGACGGCGCCGTTCGGGTGTTCCGGTTCGAGGTGTGATCGCAGACCGTGACGGGCATGCCGATGTTTCTTCGGAGCGGCCCGCGTATACCTCTCTGTTGTTCCGGCGGGTGCGTACCCCCGGTGGGCGGCGGCCGACGATCCGAGTAGTTGCAGGTCAACACCAATGTTGATGTTCCTGTGGTGGGGGTACGCACCGCCTTGGCTGGGCGCGTACCCCCCGGGTGTCTGAAGCCAGGGGGTACGCACTTCGGTGAGAGCCCGCGTACCCCCCGTTTCCGCAGGTCAGGACGGTTGTAGGCGGGGGTACGCACCGGGCGGGAAGAGAGGGAGGCATATACAGCGGCGCCGGAAAAGGGAAGGCGCTGAGAAACGGTGATCGTCACTCGTCGTCGCCTTCCTTGCTGTCGAGGGACGGCGCGGCGAGGACGGACGGCCTGAAGATGTAAAGCCGGACCGCCGAACCGGCGATCTTTTTTTTCGGGAGGTATGGGGGTCGGTAGCTGGCCTCCTCGACCAGATGTCCGGCGTCACGCCAGGCGGGGACGACGGCGTCGAGGACGACGCCGTGGCGGTCAAGTTCCGCGCGGAGCCGGGCGGGCAGCAGACCGACAGCGTCCTGGTCGCCGACGGTTAGGACACGGCCGATCCACCCGCCGTTCGGTTCCGAGTACATGACCCCGGGGCGCCACAGGCCCACCGGGTGGGCTGCGACGATTTCCCGGACAAGGTCCAACGCCATCTCGCCGCGGTTGTCCTCGGCGTCGTCGGTGACAAGAAGGTCGCGCCAGGTGTCCATGGGTAGCGGTTCGAGGGGAACGATGCCCCAGCCGCAGATGCACCGGTCGGCCAGCGCCAGGGCGGCGACCATCGGTGCGCGCCGTCCGGACATGCCTGTGGTGCCGGCGAGCTGCTCGGCGAGTTCCTGATGCCGGGCGCAGATCCGGTCGGCAGCGTCATCGGCGGCGAGTTCGGCGCGTAGCCGCTCGACGAAGGCCGGGCCGGCGGTGCCGTAGTTGCTGGTGACACCGGCAACGATCTCTTGGGCGAGCCTGCCGTTCTCCGGGCTGTTGTCGCCCATGGGGGCGGCCCGCAGGGAGAGGACGCGGGCCGCCGCGCCTTGGGATGAGGTGAAGGAGAGGGCTGGCCGTTCCCCCGTCGAAATGATGATCGTTTCCCAGGGGAGGCCCGACGGCCAGCCGCCGCCACGGTGCTGCCCATGATTCCGGGGCACCGAGTACAAGATGGTGTCGACGATCGAGGGGTCTTCGACGAGCTGCGATTCGTCAAATGGCACTGGCATGCCGCGGACGGCATTCAGACGAAACTCGGCCGCCAATAGCTTCGTCCGCCACGAATGCATCCCATCCGACTTTTCGCCCGGATCTGCCCACGGCGACAGGCCGACACGGGCCGCGGTCGTCTTCCCGCGACTGCTGGTCCCGGCGACGTCGAGGACGAAGCTGTCCAGGCGCAGAACGCGAAGCATGGCGGCGGCGAACCCGGCCGCCAGGACCACCCGCACCGCTGGGAACGGCTCAATCAGTTTGATCGTCCGCCGCCAGTCTTCGAGGCTGCCCGCGGGATGATGCGCTGCGATGTAAGGAACCTGCTCCGGGTACTTCGGTTCCAGCGGAAGCGGGCTGTCCGCGGCCGGTAGGAAGCTGCCGTCGGGCTGCCAGCCCAACCATCGGGCCAGTGGCTCCCGGGGGATGACCTCCTCGTTTGCAGCCTCAACGGCGGCGAGCCAGCGTTCCGCGGCCTTCGCGTCCGCCTCGATGACGGGAAGACCAGCGTCACCGAGGGCTTGCACCATGCGACGGCCGGACTTCATCGTCGACTTCGGGACGGTTCTCCGAATCCACCGCCCACCGGTCCGCCAGGCCAGTTCGACGCCCTGCGCGCCGTCCGGGTCAACGAGGATCCGGAGTGGCACCAGCGGGGCGTAGGCAGCCCGCTGCGGCGTCCCCTCGGCGGGGACGAAGAGGACCCCGTCGTGGCTGACGTCGTAGCTTGCGGGCACGGTGAACCCGTCGGGGAGACCGAGGCCCGTTGCCCAGGCCATCTCTCCACGGCGTAGGGCCCGCTCTTCGTCGCGGTCCTGCTTTTCAAGGTCGGCGCGTTCCTGCTCGAGGCGGACTCGTTCCCGCGCGCCCCGCTGGTGTTCCTTGTCGAATTCACCTTTTGTGATCAGGCGGGTTTTCGTGTCGGGGCCGGTGAGCCGGTCGCGGACCCGGCCGACGGTTGCGAAGTCGACGCCAGTCAGGCCGAGGTTGTAGACCGTGCTGCGGACCCTGTCGGCTCTGTCGATCAGGTCTTCGACTGCGGTGAGGTCGGCGGCCAGGGCGTCGGCGTTGACCGGGCCGGGTGAGGGCAGCGGCGGCGCGGAGTTGTTCAGGGCGTCCAGGATCTGGATGTCGGTGGCGCCGTCGCCGGTCGTCACTGGCCGCTCCTATCGTTGGGGGTGAGGCCGCGTGCGGCGGCGCGTGCGGCGGCGTCGAGGGACAGTCCGCGGTTGTGCGCCGCGCGGATCAGGGGGATGACAAGCCGGGCCCGGCCGGGTTCGCCTGCGACCTGCCGGGCGGCCCAGACGAGACGGCCTCCGACCTTGCTGGCCGGTCCGCCGTTGGCGACGAATTCGGCGAGCCGACCGGGGTCGGGTGCCGCGTCCCTGCGGGCGCCGTAGCCCTGGGTGGCGAGGTCGCGGGCGGCGGCGGTGTGATCTCCGCTGTGGAACAGCACGGCGTACGCACCGAACTTGGTGTACGGGACCTCAGCTTCAAACTCGGTCGATGTCGAGAAGACGAACAGCCGGTCGCGGCTGGGGTCCCGTCCGGTGGTGGCGGACGAGCCCCGGTCTTTGCCGGGACGGCGCCAATACCCCGTCCGGCCGTGCTGGGCGACGTGTACCCATCCGGCGCGGCCCAGGATCTGATCCCATCCGACCCGCTCGAAGTCGTCGCCGGGGCGAAGTTCCCCTTCAGGCAGTGGCCGCAGGGCGCGGGGTGCTGTCTTGGGCGTTTCGGGCTTGGGGATCCGGTCGGACATCCGGCAGAGGTTCCGAATGGCCTGCATCTGCTCGGCGGGGATGGTGGGGATGGTGGCCGGGCTGCCGGTCAGGCGGCGGTATGGCCTGCCGGTGGCGTGGACGAGGCCGCCGGACGGTTCGATCACGCCGTAGCCGCCGTGCCCGCGGGTCTCGATGAGTACCCGGACGATTTCGGCGGCCGGGTTGGCGGCGAGCCGGTGCCGCTCGTTGGCGGTCAGCTCGTCGGCGCGAGCGAGCCGCCTGGCGAGCTTGGTGTTCCCGGGGACGGGGGCACCGTCGATGCGGGCGCGGAAGTGCAGGCCGCCTGAAGGTGACTCGGTGACCCACCCGCGGCGAATCGCCTGCCAGACCTCGCCGAGACCGGAGGCGTCGGCGACGGCGTCGACTTCGGCGAGGATGCCTTCGGTGATGGCGCGGCCCTCGAATTCGATCATCTCGACGTTTCCGGAGACCGGGCCGTAGACGACGCCGATCCCGCCGGGCTGCTCCCCGCGGAACCAGCGGCGGTGTTCGTCGGGGGTGGACCGGGCGGTGATGTACCGCGTCCAGGTGGCGACGTCCGGCGCCTTGGTGCCGTTCGCCTTGACGGGCAGGACGCAGAGGCCGGCGGCGTCTGCTTCCTCGGCGGCGCCGAGCAAGTCGGAGGCGGTCACCACGGTCCCCGCTGTCCGACGACGCTGGTCGGGCCGAAAATTTCCTCGACGAACTCGACGACGTCCGCGAGGTGTTCTTCGGGCACTTCCCAATGCGCGACCACGTACGTGGCGCCGGGGAGGGCGCGGAGGTTTTCGATGAGGTCCCGGTCATACGGGGCGTAGACCTCGACGCCGGCTTCGGTGACCTCGACGCGGGTGGGTCGGGTCTGCTGCCGGCCGGTCATGCTGCGGCCTGCAAGGCGATCCGTGCCGCGTCGCCCGGGTCGAGGCCGGCGGAGGTGAGGGCCAGGGTCTCCAGTTCCCACCGCGCCCAGCTGCGGGGGGCGGTGGCGCGGACAGTGCGGCGTGCGGCGGGGAGGCGGCGCAGAACATCGAGGGGCACGACGACGGCGCGCGGGCGGCCGTCGGCCCGGTCAGGCGGCGCGACGGGGGGCGTAGACGGTATCTTCAAAGGAGAGGTCCTTGGTGAGGGCTTGAATGTTGGCGGCGGCCGGGGTGGCGACCCCGGCCGCTTCTGCGTTCTGGGGCCGGTCGCGGCGGCTCATCCGTCGGCCTCGACGAGCAGGCGGCGTAGTGCGGCGACGGGCACGAGGAAGCGGTCACCGTGCTTGATCACCCGGACCGGAAACTGACCGGCGCGGGCAAGCGATCGAGCCTTCGTTGTTCCCATCGACAAGATCGACGCGGCGGTCGGTAGGTCGGTGGTCAGCGGCAACTTGTCCAGGTCGCTGAGCGTCCACTCNCCCCGGCCCGGCCGGATGGCGCTCACGCGGACACCCGCCGGTCAAGCTCGGCGGCTTCCTGCTCGGACAGCCACCTCTCAACCTCGGAACGCCGGTAGCGGACCCGGCCGCCCTCGATGCGAAATCCCCGCGGGCCGACGCCGTGGTGTCGCCACCGTTCGAGGGTTCCGACTGGAACACCGAGGTAGGCGCTGACCGCCGGCTTGTCGAGCAGTTCGTCTTTGTCCACGATCACCTCACAGGCGCCAGCACCCTGGCGCAGAGACGGGCCACTGGTGCCTGACCGTGCCAGACGGTGGGCGCGAATGTCAAGCGCCAGCACCCTGACGCACATTCGCGGTAAGGTCTCGCGCCATGGGCGACACGGACTCAGAGACTCCGACGATCGCGGCCATCGTCGGCAAACACGTCGGTGAGATGCGCCGATCAACCGCTGGTGTGCGGCAAGACGACATCGCCGCTGCCGCTCGAAGACACGGACTACCCTGGGTTCGATCTAGCGTCGGAGCCCTCGAGAGCGGGCAGCGTGACCTCACCGCCGCCGAGTTCATCTTGCTGCCGCTCGTGCTCACGGATGCGCTGGGGAGGCCGATCAGAATCAGCGATCTGATCGACCCCGGCGAGATGGCGGCGCTTTCCCCGACCCTCTCCATGCTGGGGCGGAGCGTCCTCGATGTACTCGCCGCTTCACCGGGTCCTTACAACGTTCGGATAAGCGGCGGCCCCATCACGGGCTACCTGGTGAAGGACAACCAGGGCTCTCGCCTGGTATTCGGAATTGTCCCTACCGAAGCCGAAGCGAAGGCGGCGCGCCGGCTTAAGGTTCCGGCTGTGGTCGTGGCTGAGATCGCGCTAGACCTATGGGGCCGGTCGCTGCCCGAAGAACGGGACCGGGTCGTGTCGGAACGCGAAGACGTGGGGGCTGACCTGGAGCGACTGCGTGCCATGCGCGGGCAGGCAACCAGGCGGCTTGTCGACCAGATAGCCAAGGAAATCCGGAAGCGCGGTACGAGGATAGGCGACGGTGAAGATCAAGACTGAGCGTCGGTGTGGCTGCCGGGATGCCACCGGCCGGAAGTTTCCGCGCGGCGCCTGCCCGGGCCTGGAGCAGCGCGGCCACGGCTCATGGAGCTTCAGGTTTCGTGTTCCGAAGGCGCTCGTGCCCCTCGTCGGAAAGACAGAGATCTCCGACTCCGGGTTCACCACGAAGAAGCTCGCCGAAGACGCCGCGGAGAAGGCCGTCGCTCGGGTCCGTGCCGGTCAGCGGTCCGTCGGCGGCCTGACACTCGGCACGTACCTCACGGACTGGCTCGGGCGGAAGAACCGGCTACGGCCCACCACCCGCAACCGCTATGAGCAGATGATCAGGCTGCACCTAGTGCCGACGCTCGGTGAGATGCCCCTCGTCGCCCTGCGATCCGAGCACATCGACACCGCGCTGAAACGGGCCGTGGTGAACGCCGCGGAGCGGGGGCGGCCCATCGGCCCGGCAACTGTCGGCGACGTGCACGAGCTGTTGAAGACGGCGCTCGGTGACGCCCTCGACCAGCGCATGATCGAGTTCAACCCTGCCGTCGGAGTGGAACTCCCCGAAACGAGCCGGCAGGAAGTCGAACCGTGGGAAGCCGACGAGGTCGGCGCGTTCCTCGACGAGGCGGCCGCCGACCGGCTCGCAGCCATGTACGAACTGATCGGGCTGCACGGCCTTCGCCGCGGTGAAGCGTGCGGGGCGACCTGGTCGGGCCTCGACGAAGAACGTTCCGTGCTGACGATCACGAAGCAGATCGTGAAGAACGACACCGAGTACGGCGTCTGGCCGCCGAAAACCCGCAGCGGACGGCGGAAAGTTGACCTCGACGCTACGACGCTCGGCTCGCTGCTCGCGCACAAGCTGGCCCAGGACGATGAGCGGGAAGAGGTCGGCGCCGGATGGGACAACGGCATCTTGCCCGACGAGCACGGCAAGCCGGTCCAGCTCAAGGATTTGATCTTCACGCATCCGTCCGGCCGGCATCTCGACCCGCAGTACGTGACCCGGCGGATGCAGCAGATCGCCCGGCGGGCCGGGTTGTGCGCGGCGATCCGGGAGGACGCGGCGGTCGGTGAGACCCGGGTGGTGGTGGGGGAGCGGTACCGGGATCCGGTGGGGACGTGGACGCTCTACGTGGACCGTGAACGGGTCGGCGAGGTCACCGTCGTCGAGGTCGAAGGGCTGCGCGGGAAACGGGCCCGGTTGACCCTCGCCGAGCCGCTGCCCGTCGACGTAGGGATCGGCGCGGAGTTGGGACGCGGCCTTCTGTCCCGGCGGCGCCTTCACGATCTGCGCCACGCCTCGGCGTCGATTCAGCTCGCCGAGGGCGTCGACATCGCGCTCGTCTCGAAGCGGCTGGGGCACTCCACGCCGTCAATCACCGCGGCTCTGTACGTTCACCTGCTGCGTTCGACGGGTCAGAAGGCGGCGGAGACGGTGGCTGCGGCGGTGCCTCGCACGGTGCGGCGTGGGCACCCTGCGGGCACCAGCACCGTTGCGGGCACCGCCACTGCGGGGGAGACGGGCGTTTCCGCTGGTACCAAGGGTGTTCGACGCGGCAGGCCACGTGAACGAGGGGCGGAGGCTCCGGGATTTGAACCCGGGAGGGGGTTGAAGCCCCCAACCGCATTAGCAGTGCGGCGCCATAGACCGGACTAGGCGAAGCCTCCCAACGTGCTCGCTCATCATAGCGTCTCCCCTGAGGGTGCCAACGGCCCGGGTGCGGCGCGGGCGGGCGGGATGGATCACAGCCGTTGGCCGGCGGAGTCCACGGAGCTGACGGAGCCCACGGAGTCGGCGCGCTCGGCCGGCGTCGGCTGGTCGGGGAGATCCTCCGCCCCCAGCGCGGCGAGCACCGCGCGGGCGATCTCGCGGCGGCGGGCGTCATCCGCCACCGGCCGGCCGTCGGCCTCCTGGACGTAGAAGGCGTCGACCACGTCGAGCCCGAGCGTGGCGACGATGGCGGTGGCGACGTCGAGCCGTAGCCCGGACAGCGCCCGCACGATCCGGAACAGCACGCCCGCCCGGTCGGGGGCGCGTACCTCGAGGACGGTGGTCGAGCCCAGGCCGTCGTCGAAGATGACCTGTGGTGGGCCGGGGGTGGTCCACTGCTTCGCGCCGGAGTAGTCGTGTTCCCGGGCCGCGAGCCGCTCGGCGATGTCGAGGGTGCCGGCGAGGGCGGCCCGCAGGTCCGCGAGCAGCTTCGCCTCCTCCGGCACCCGGCCGTGCGGGGCGGCGACCGCGGCCTGCAGCAGCGCGCGCCCGCCGGCGCTGCGGGCGGACGCCCGCCGGATGTCGAGCCGGTTGAGCGCGAGGACACCGGCGGTGACGGCCAGCAGCCCGACCTGGTCGGCGCTGACCACGACGATCTCGAACATCCCCTCGTCGGGCAGCGGGTTGACCTGGACGGAGTGCTCCGCGGGCAGGGCGAGCAGGCCGCGCTGGCGGTCGTCCAGCCGCGGCGGGCAGGGCACCCGCTCGCCGCCGAGCAGCGCCCGGGAGCGTTCGACCAGGTCGTTGATGAGGCGTGCCTTCCAGGCGTTCCACGCGGTCGGCCCGGTGGCCCGAGAGTCGGCCTCGGTCAGGCGGTGCAGCAGGGTGAGGATCCGGTCGCTGCCGGCGGCGGTGGCGACGGCCTGGATGGTCGCGAGATCGTCGATGTCGCGTCGGGTGGCCGTCTCGCCGAGCAGCAGGTGGTGGCGGATCATCGCCACGAGCACGTCGACGTCCTCGGTGGGCAGGCCGAGCCGGGGGCCGATCAGCCGGATCTGCTCGATGCCGGCGTCGGTGTGGTCGCCGGGGAAGCCCTTGCCGATGTCGTGCAGCAGCGCGCCGAGCAGCAGCAGGTCGGGACGGTCCACGTCGCGGGTGAACGCGGCGGCGCGGGCGGCGGTCTCCATCAGGTGCCGGTCGACGGTGTAGCGGTGGTAGGGGTTGCGCTGCGGGCGGCTGCGCACGGCGGCCCACTCGGGCAGCAGCCGGACCAGCAGACCCACCTGGTCGAGGGATTCGAGCACGCCGACGGCGGCGTCGCCCGTGGCGAGCAGGGCGACCAGCGCGTCGCGTGCGGCGGGCGGCCACGGCTGCGGCATCGCCGGCGCCTCTGCGGCGAGCCGGTCGACGGCGTAGCGGCCCAGCGGCAGCCCGGTGCGGGCGGCGGCCGCGGCGACGCGCAGCACGAGGACCGGGTCCTTCGCCGGTTCGACGTCGAGGGCGAGCTGGATCTCGCCGCCCTGGTCGATCACCCCCTCGTCCAGGGGGCGGCGGACGGGACGCCGGCCGCGCCAGCGGGAGGTGTTGCGCAGCCCGGCGGCGGTGCGGTACCAGGTCGCGTCCCAGGCCCAGGAGATCGTCCGGCCGGCGTCGGCGACGGCGTGGGCGAGGGCCATCGAGTCGGGGTAGCCGAGCGCGGTGGCGACCGCCGTGCCGTCCTGGAGCAGCAGCCGGTCCTGCGGGCGGCCGGCGCTGAGCCGGCGGATCTCGCCGCGGGCGTCGAGCAGCACCTCGGCGGCGGCAAGCACCCGGTCGGAGGGGACCTCCGCGACCCAGGCCGCGGCGAGGGCGTGCAGGGCATGCACGTCGCGCAGCCCGCCGCGGGACTCCTTGAGGTCCGGTTCGAGCAGGAAGGCCACCTCGCCGAGGCGGGCGGCGCGCTCGGCCACGGCGGCGGCGAGATCGGGCAGCCGCTTCGGGGCGCGGGTGCGCCAGCGGGAACGGGCGCGGCGGGCGAGATCGGTGGTCAGCGCCGCGTCGCCCGCGACATGGCGGGCGTCGAGCAGGCCGAGCGCGGCCTTCAGATCGTCGTCCGCCACCGTGATCGCCTCGTCGACGGTGCGCACGCTGTGGTCGAGGCCGACGCCCGCGTCCCACAGTGGATACCAGACGGCGTCGGCGAGGGCGGCGATGTTCTGATGGGCGCCGTCGTGGAGGAGGACCAGGTCGAGGTCGCTGCCGAACGCCGGCTCCGCCCGGCCGTAGCCGCCGACGGCGACGAGGGCGACCCCGGGGCCGGGATCGCCCAACAGGTCGGTCAGGGCCGCGTCGGCCAGGTCGGTGAGAAGGCGGCGCAGCGTCGGCCCGGTGGCCGTGGGCAGCCGCTCGGCGCGTCCCCTGAGGATCTCCAGACGGTCCTTCATGGCTCTGTCCTCCTCCGGCACCGGCCGCTCCAACGGACTCGGCCCGCGCGGGCCGGGCCGCCACATGGCGCGGCACCGCGTCGATGATCGCGCGGTGCCGCCTCATGTGGTCGAGCGAGGAGGGAACGCCCGGGCTGGGGCCCGGAGCGTCCGCGACCTCTGGTGCTACCTGCGTGGTGCGGTTGCCGGGTGGGTGGTGCGTGGGGAGCATGGCGTGGCGCCCTGGAGCCGCCACGTGGTGCTACAGCGCGTCGGTGCCTCGCTCGCCGGTGCGCACCCGGACCACGGAGTCGACCGGGACGACCCAGATCTTGCCATCGCCGATCTTGCCGGTCTGCGCGGCCGTCGCGATTGCCGCGACCAGGTCGTCGGCGGCCTCGTCGGTCACGACGACCTCGATCTTGATCTTCGGAACAAAATCGATCTTGTACTCCGCGCCGCGGTAGACCTCCGTGTGGCCCTTCTGTCGGCCGTAGCCCTGGACCTCGGAGATCGTCAAGCCGTGCACGCCCAGGTTCTCCAGCGCCGCCTTCACATCGTCGACTTTGAAGGGCTTGATGACGGCGGTGACGAGCTTGGTCATGCCTGGGCCTCCTCAGGCACCTTGACGGGGGTGACGCTGGTGGAAAGCGAACCGCCGCCACCGATGGAGGTGAACCGGTATGCCGTCTCACCGTGCAGCGCCTCGTCCATGCCGGTGATCTGGTCCTCGTCGCTCAGCTTCAGCCCGATCGTGTACTTGATCGCAAGGGCGATGATCGCCGTCACGACGGCCGAGTATCCCAGCGTCGCGCCGACGGCCAAAGCCTGCTCGCCGAGCACGCTCCACGGACCGCCGTAGAAAATGCCGTCGTGGCCCGCCGAGTTGGTGTCCACGGTGGCGAAGAAACCGGTGAGCAGAGCGCCGAGCACACCGCCGACGAGGTGGACCGCACCGACGTCGAGCGAGTCGTCGATGCCGACCTTGCCCTTGATCGAGGTGGCCAGCGCGCAGACGACGCCGGCGAGGCCGCCGACCGCGATGGAACCCATCGGGGAGACGAAACCACAGGCCGGGGTGATGGCGACCAGGCCGGCGACCGCGCCGGACGCGGCACCCAGCGTGGTGGCCTTGCCGTCCCGGATCTTCTCGATCGCGAGCCAGCCGAGGATCGCCACGCCGGTCGCGATCTGGGTGTTGAGCAGGGCGAACCCGGCGAGCTTGTTCGAGCCCAGCGCCGAACCGGCGTTGAACCCGAACCAGCCGACCCACAGGATGCCGGTGCCGAGCAGGACGAACGGCACGTTGTGGGGGCGGAAGTCCCCGGTCGGCCAGCCGGCCCGCTTGCCCAGCACCAGGGCCAGCACGATGGCGGCGATACCGGCGTTGGCGTGGACGACCGTGCCACCCGCGAAGTCCATCGCACCGCGCTTGTACAGCCAGCCGCTGGTCGACCACACCCAGTGGGCGATCGGCGAGTAGACCAGCACCGACCACAGCGGCACGAAGACCGCGAAGGCGCTGAACTTCATGCGGTCGGCGACGGAACCGGTGATGAGCGCGGGAGTGATGATCGCGAACATGAGCTGGAAGGCCACGAACACGACATACGGGATATTATTGTCGCCCTCGGACAGGTGCTGCAGCGCGAAGAAGTGGAATCCGCCCCAGAAGCCGTTGCCCGCACCGAAGGCGACGCTGAAGCCCACCACCGACCACACGAGCGTGACGATGCCGATGCAGAAGAAGTTCTGCATGATCATGCCGAGGACGTTCTTTGCCCGGACCATGCCGCCGTAGAAGAACGCCAGTCCGGGCGTCATAAACAGCACGATCGCGGAACTGATGAGCATCCATGCGGTATCGCCCGTATCCATTTTGACCATGTCTCTCCTGTCATCCCCCCGCGCGGTGCGCGGACTGCGCTCACCCGGTCCCCGGCCACGCTGCGTTCGTCCCGGATCCTCGGGTCCGAAGAGTCGATAGGATCTGTTCCCGACCTGTGTCTTAGCTGTTTCTGGTGTGTGAAATCGCTAAATTGGGCGGCCTGTGGCCCGTTTTGGTCGCCTAGCAGTGGGCGTGCGGAGACTCTCCGACCGGATCGGCGTGCTTCCGTGACTGTATAACTGCGTACAGTTACCGTCCGGCGGTGTGAGCAGTGTCCCTACGGAGGGCTGGCATAGCGTCGGCGAACCGGACCCCGAGACCCGCCACCCCAGCGCCGCCGGCCGGCGCGTCCCGATCGACCCGATTGGCGTCACTGATCTCGGCGGATACGCCGAGCCGGTCCTGCCCATCCCCAGACAACGACCGGGCCCGCCAAGCACGCGCCGCGGCAGCCCGAAAGTCGCAGCGGGCAAAGTAGCCCGCGACAACGTGGCAGGCTCGAAAGTCGCAGGCCTCTTTGTCCTTGGCCTGGCCGGCATTCTGTTTGCCGGCTCCGCGACGATCGGCGGCCCCGCGGGCTCTGCCTGGGCGGTGCCTGCATCGTCGGCCGCTCGACCGACGTCGCAGAGCCTCGCCGACATTCAAGCCGAAATCGGACGTACACGCTCAAAGCTTGACGAATCGGCTCAGCAGGCGGCGAGTGCCGCCGAGGCCTTCAACGCCGGACGGATCCGGCTCGCCGAGGCCGAGCGGGCCGCCAAGGACGCCGCCACCAGGGTCGACCGGGCCGACCGGGCGGTGCGCGGGGCTGCGGATCAGCATCGGGGCCTCGCCGTGTCGGCGGACCGGGCGGGGGGCTTCGCCCAGGTGTCCCTGCTGCTGACCGGCGATCCCCGCCGTGCCCTGGACCGGGCGGGCGCCGTCGACGCCCTGGCTCGTCGGCAGCGGGTTGCGGACACCGGCCTGCGGCTGGCTCGCCGGGATCTCACCGAGGCCCGGCGAGGTGCCGATGCGGCCCTCGCCGACAAGAAGAAGATCATCGCGGATCTCGCCGAGCGCAAGCGGACCATCGAGGCTGCGGCCGACGAGCAGCACGGGCTGTTGCAGCGGCTGGAGTCGCGCTACGCCGAGCTGGAACGGCAGGCCAAGGCTCGGCAGGCGGCCGCTGCGCGGGCCTGGCAGGCGGCGGCGGCCGCCGCGGCGGCGCAGGCGGCCCGCCAGGCGGCGGCAGAGCGGGTCCGCTACGGGCAGGAGTCCGGGGTGGCCGCAGCGGCGGGCCGAGCCTTCGCCGCGGCTCCGCTCACCGCTGCGGCGGCCGCGCCGGTGCGTGGCGGCGGTGGGGCGGCGACCGCGGTGCGGGAGGCCTACGCGCAGCTCGGGAAGCCCTACGTGTGGGGGGCGGAGGGGCCGGCAACCTTCGACTGCTCCGGGCTGACCCAGTGGGTCTGGGGGAAGGCGGGCGTCGCTCTCAGCCACTACACCGGATCGCAGTGGGACGAGGGGCGTCGGGTGAGCCGCGCCGCCCTGAAGGCCGGGGACCTCGTGTTCTTCCATCCGGATCTCGGCCACGTCGGGATCTATGTGGGGAACGGAAAGATGATCCACGCTCCCCGTACCGGCGAGGTGGTTCGGGTGGAGAACGTCTGGTGGACGAGCTTCCAGGGAGGCATCCGGCCGGGAGCCTGACGCCGGCCACCCGGGGGATGGGTGGCCGGCAGGTGCGACGTCGGGAGGGCGCGGCGAGGTCAGCGGTCCACGTAGACGAGGGCCGCCGTGCTGCGACTGATCTCCGTGTCGCTCTGGCCGTTCGGGGAGACGACGTGGATCAGGTCGCCGCGGGAGCCCGGCATGATCTGGGCACCGGGCACGATCGCGGCGTCCTGCAGCCGACGCATGGCGCCCTCATCGGTCTGCAGCCGTTCGGAGATCCAGCTCACCGTCACCGGCCGGCTGCCGTCCGCGGCGGCCCGGTCGGCGGAAGCCAACAGGCTGACGGGCGCGGAGGCGGGCCGTGGCGTGTCGCTGCGCTGGGCGGGCGGAATCTCGTTACCGAACGGGCAACGCTTCGGATCGCCGAGCAGGACGGTGAGCCGGGCCTCGACCTCGTCGGAGATCACATGCTCCCAGCGGCACGCCTCGTTGTGCACCAAGGCCCAGTCGAGCCCGATGACCTTGGTGAGCAGCAGCTCGGCCAGCCGGTGCTTGCGCATGACGGCCGTGGCCCGCAGCAGACCCTTCTCGGTGAACTGGACGGTCCGGTCGTCGGCGAGGGAGACCAGTCCCTCGTTGGCCAGACGAGCGGTCGACTCGCTGGCGGCAGGCGCGCTCACGTGCAACCGCTCCACCAGGCGCGCGCGTAGCGGGGGGATGCCCTCTTCCCTTAGTTCATACAGGGTGCGGAGGTACATCTCGGTACTGTCGATCAGTCCAGTCACCGGTCTCCTTCGTCCCTTCCAGGGTACGCCCCGTCCTCAGGGTGCAAGGGCCATGCGTCCCGTATATGCCGTGTCCCCCGGACAGTTTCCCGTGCGGACCCGACCCGCCGACGCGCCGGTCCGGCGGCTGTCGGCCGGCCGCCGCCGGACGGGGGCTCACCCGCCCGGGACGTCGGCGGTGACCGCACTAGAATCGACGTCATGAGCACGACTCAGATCGCACCTGAGACGTCGGACACCCGCGCGGACGAGGGCGACGACCACTCCCACTACGCCCGCCGGGAGGAGATCGTCCGCGCGTCCATCGAAGGCGGTCGGGTCACCGCACTCTGCGGCTACAAGTTCGAACCCGTCCGGGATCCCTCGCGGTTCCCGATCTGCCCGAAGTGCAAGGAGCTCGTCGAGATGGCCCAGCAGCTCGGTTGACGGGCGCGCCGCGCGACGCGGACGAAGCGGAAGAATCGGGACGGACTTCCGATCTCGCGGGGAAGACCGCGGTCGTGATGCGTCACCCTGTCGTCGGCCTCCCGTCGGCGGCCGTACGATCGCCCATGGCGTCGATCCGATGCCCCGTCCGCCCCAGTAGCTCAGTGGATAGAGCGACCGCCTCCTAAGCGGTAGGCCGTAGGTCCGATTCCTACCTGGGGCACGTACAGCATCCACGCGGCGTGGATGCTCAGTGGGTGCTGTATGCGCTCCGGGGGTGTCGGCGGTCACTTCTGCCAGATCGGCAACCTTGTCGAGGTCCATCACCGGAATCTTGATCATCATGTGTACCTCCTGCCTTTCGTGATCGAGGTGGACGGTGAGCTGAGTGATCTCGTAGAGGCGTCGCTGCAACGCTTCCGGCGCCTGGCGGAGCTTGAGATGTAGCTCAGGTAGGGCGTCGAGGAGGGTGAGGCTGTCCGGGCCTGGCCGGTCGGGTTCGGCGTCGTCCGCCGTGTCGAGATCTTTGATCTTCCCGAGGGTGGTCTTGCGTTCCGTGTCGAGCTGGTTGTAGCTGCTGCGTAGTCCCTGGGTGAACGGGTCGTCGGGGTCGCCGTCCTGCGCTTGCCGGAGCAGGTTGTCCTGCCTGCGACTGAGATCGTCGATCTTCTTGTGGAGTCTGTCTCGTTCGGCTGCTCGATCCCTCGCGGCTCGGTCGTCGTAGGTCGCGAGTTCGGCAGTCAGGAGGGCGACTCGGTTCCGCCCGAAGACGCGCTCGGTGTAGAAGTCAACGACTGCGGCTTCGAGGATGTCTTCGCGGATGCGGACGCTCTTGGGGTGTCCGGCGAACTTGTCGTCACGGCCTCGGTTGTTCGCCCGGGGCCAGCACATGTACCAGACGGATGTGCTGGGTTCGCGGACGGTCCCGAACATCCGCCGCCCGCACGTGCAGTGGATCATGCCCCGGAACACGTAGGTCCGTTTGGTCGCGGGGTGGCGGTTGAGATCGTTGCGCTCGCGGGAGCCACGTCGGGTCTGCCGGTTGGCGTTGAACTCGTCGAACATCCACTTCGGGATCAAGGGTTCGTGGACGGGTTCGGATGACCACACCCACTTCTCCGGCCCGTTGACCGCCCCCTGCCGGGACCGACTCGCCCGCCGGTTGAACACCTGATAGCCGGTGTACTTGGGGTTACGCAGCAGATCGGCCACCGTGGACTTCGCCCATGCCCCTCGCGCCCGATAGGCCCCACCGACCGGCTCGGGCGGGGGATAGCGCTCCAGATTGGCGTTGAGCTGCTCGGCGATCGCCCCATAGCCAAGCCCGCGGTAGTAGCGCCAGTGCGCGATCTGCGTGACTGTCTCCCCCCGCGCCCCGTCGGGTTCGAGGCGGGTCTTGGTCGCCCCCCGGTCGGCCTTCACCGAATTCGGGTGCCGGTAGCTCTTGGCCCGGTAGCCGTAGGGCGGTTTGCCGATGTTCCAGCCGTCGCGGACGTGGGTGCACAGCCCACCCCAGCTGCTTTCGAGGGTGTTCCAGACCTCGTACTCGGCGACGGACTGGTTGATCCTCCGTTGCAGGATCGCGGAGGCCCGCGGCCCGTCGACCTTGATTGGTTCGTTCCACGCCAGCAGCGCCACGCCGGCCTGTTCGAGCTGACGTTCGATCGAGAGGTTCTCGAACATCCGCCGGGCGATCCGCGACATCGACTCGCAGATCACCGCATCGAACCGGCAGTTCGGATGCTCCGCCTCGGCCAGCAGGTCGTCGATCCCGCCGTCGCGGGGGATCGGGATGTCGAACCGGGACACGTCCGCGCCGTGGCCGCGCTGATCGAGGTCCTTGCGGCCCGACTCCACGTCGTAGAAGTGGGCGACGATCACCCACGACTCCGGCAGCGCGGACTTCGCCCGGTCCAGCTGGCGGATCAACGACTGGCGGGGGTCCTGCTGCTCCTCGGTCGAGGTCCGCCCAGCGAACGCGACCCGGACCTCCCGCTCCAGCCGTGCCAGCGGCATCGCGAACGGCGACACCGCCAGATCCGACAACCCGCGCAGCGCCGGGTTCGCTGGATCCGTCGCCCGGGTCGCCGGCCCGGGTCCAGGGCGGCCCGGTCCGGCCGTCCGAGACGGTCGGCCAGAATCGTTCATGCTGCCTCCTCATCCGATTCGTTGCCGGTGGCCTCGCCGGCGGCCCAGAGCAGAAGATCCCGGATCACGTCCGCCAACTCGGCCCGGATCCGGTCGGCCTCCGGACCACTGATCGTCTCGACCTCGCCGTGGAACACCCACCGCCGGCCCGGCCTGCCCTCCGACGGGGGTCGCAGCCCGACAACCCGCGCGTCCTGTGCCTCGGGCCGCTCCCCCACCGACCCGTGAGGGTCTTCTCCGTCCGGGGCCCCGCCCGGCGGGGAGGACTGTCCGATCTGGCCAGGGTGGGCAGTGTCGCGCTGGGCGATCGGCGGCCCGCCGCCGCCGTCGTCGTCCGGGTTGTCGAGGGGAGCGGGGGTGCCAGCAGCCGTCACAGAGCCTCCAGACGTCGAGAGAAAGGACGTGGCAGAGGCAGCGGAGGCCAAGATCGGGCAGCCGCTCCCAGCAGGGCACGGGGCAGTATCCGGCTCATCGACAACAAAGGTAACACCCGGACGGGCCGCAATGGAACCCAACAAACACGGGAAATGCTCCGATCCGGGAATGGATCGCGGGCACAGCACCGCCCCGGCCGAGTCAGGATTCCCGTCTACGGTGGAGGCGGAGAACCGACCGGGAAAAGAGCCGGGTCCGGACCCGGACTCGCCCCCCGAGCCCCTGCCGACCGGCGGCGGATCGGCCGGCGTCGGCGGCGAAGGGACGGCGCGCAGGCCGCCTGGCTGCGGTGCCGCAGGGGATGTTGGGCGCGCGGGGCGCGACGGGTGGGGCGAGTCGGCATGGTCGGGGTGAGCGTGGGCCGGGTCGGTCACGAGGCGGGCCTCCTTCCGCGCGGCACGGAACGCCGCTATAGAGGAATCCGGTTTTTGGACCCGTTTTTGCCAGCAGATCTTCAGAGTTGTGCAAGCGTTGTTCGATCGACAGCGCAGCGCCCGGGGGCGGCAGAGTGCGGGCGCCACCATTTCCGCAGTCCGGGTAGTAAAAATGGGGCACGCCCATCGGGGGACCAGGTTTCGAGATCGAAATGTGCTCTGACGTGCATTCACGGCGGAAAATAGTGCGCATGAACTAGTCCAATCGAATGATGATCGCCAGGCGCGGTAACCAGCCCGCTCCGAAGATCGCTCACACGCCAGACCGCCGCCGCGCGGCTCTGGGCCCGCGCGGGGATGACCGACCGGCCGGCGCCGATCACCCCGCACCGCGCGGAGCGACCGTCGGGACCGGCCGCCAAGTCGGCAGGGTCCCGCCCGGCCGGCACGCGATCCGCACGACGAGCGAGGCGCGTGTGCCAGCCCAGAGCCCGGAGCGCCGCGGAGGCGACGATCAGCCTGGAGGCACTGCAAGGGTCACCAGCGCGGCGCCGCACTGTGGCGTCAGCCGTTCGTGGAAAAAGGGGCGCGTCTCATCGGACATTGCCGGGTGTCCTTTCCGATGCCACCGAATTTCGGGCGGATCCAAGGACACCACATCGAGCACAGCGAACAGACAGCACGATCTTCCACGCCATGCCCAACAAAGATCGCTGGGCAGCCAGTGGCACAGCGGCCCCATGCAGCCACGCCCACCCACCAGCGGCAGACTCCGACCGGCCCAGCGACGCTCTGACCTGCGACGCTGTGACACCACCAACAGTGCACAGCCGCCGCTGGCACGGTGCCAGCGGCCCGCGAGGCAGACCCTGACTGACACCTCCCGAAAAATCTTGGAAAAGACTTCGTACTCACCGCACAAGCGCCGGCCGCGACATGCCAGCGATCAATAGTCCAACCGGAATATTGATCGCTGGCAGCGAAAACAAGGCACACCCGAACTGGCAGAGGCGCGCCCAGCAGACGGGACGTCCCTTTCCCAGCAGTGGAAACGCCGCATCCTCAAAAGGCAGCCCGCGATACCCCCAGGACCGCGCCACCGGGCACCGCGCCGGCCACACGGCGGCCCATCCGAGGGGTTGCCCATCCGCCGAAGCGATCGGCGAGTGCCCTTACCCAAAGAACGGCGCCAGCGCCGCCCCGACCGTCCAGCGGGGCACAACCCGGCCCGCACCGATCCGTCGACCCAAGGTCCGGGTCCGGACCCGGACCGGTCAGCAACCCGACCCATCCGCCCTCCGACCGGACACCAACCCGACCACGGCCCACGCCCGACCGGCGCGGCGCGACCCAGCGGCACGCCAGGCGGAACCAGCAGACCCGCGCGGCGCGGCGGAACCAGATGGCCCTGCCAGGAGCCGAGCTCGGCCAGCGGGGGCCGGCCGAGCCGGCGGAACCGGACCGGCGCGGCGCGTCGGCGGGAGCCGGCCAGACCAGCGAAGCCCGGCGGAACCGGACGGCACGCACCCGGCGCCCAGAATCGGCCGGAGAGCAAGGAAGGCAGGCGGGTAGGAAGGTGGGCGGGTAGGAGGGCGGGCGGGTCGAAGCGAACCGGCGCGGCCCGCGGAGCCGACAAGCCGGCGCGGGCGCAACCGGCTCGACCTGACGGAACCCCGGCGGAGCCCAGCGCGACCGGCGGAGCCCAGCGCGACCGGCGGAGCCCAGCGCNCCGGCGGAGCCCAGCGCGACCGGCGGAGCCCAGCGCGACCGGCGGAGCCCAGCGCCACCGGCGCGGCCCAGCACGACCAGTGAAGCGGCGGGATCGCTGGTGAAATGGGCGGAGCCTCCGAGCGTTTGCGCTCGGAGGCTCCGTGAGGGTGAGGGACGGTGTCAGTCTTCGGGCTCGGGAGTGCACTTCGTCGGTCGGTCGCGGTGGGCGAAGTCATCGCGGATGGCGTCGCAGCGTGCCGACAGTTCGCGGGCTTCCGCGCGGGCAGCGTCTCGAATCCTGCGTTGCGGACGGCCGGATCCGTACTTGCCGCCGTACGTCTGCTGAGCCACGGTCGAGAACACACCGGCGCGGCCGAGGTCATCGGCACCGTTCGCCACGTCCATGATCTTGCGAAGCGTGGGGAAGTCGCTGCCATCGCCCCACGCTGACGCGAAGATCACATCTGCCATGCTCGCGAAGTAGGTGGCGGAGGCCAGATACCGGGCGCGCTGCTCGGCCGCTTCCGGTGTCGTGGCCTCAGACGTGGGCTTGGGGGTTCCGTAGCCGTTGCGCCGTGCCGCGTCCTTTACAGCCCACTTGCGGATCAGGGCACGGTCCGCGAGGAACATCTCTCCATCCTGCGGCCGGTACTGCCACCGGTCAGGCTCACGGGTCGCCACGTCGACCGACGCGACCACACAGCTACGGATGATCGCACCGAGCCGCCGGGCGTAGATCAGTACCGCGTCCTGGGCGACGTCGTCCGACACGTCGTCGTGGCCGTAGCTCCCGTACCCGTCGCGCGCGATCGTGGCCGAACCGTCGGCACGCTTGCGCGACCGGGACGCGTCGAGTTTCCAGCAGTACCGGCGTGCGGACTCGACGATCGCGGACCAGTCCGCTTCGGTCACCCGCGCCATGTCCTCCGCCGTGACCGCCTCACCGGCCACGGTCGAAGGAATGTCCCGCGAAAAGACAGGGGAAATGAAGGCATGCGACATGAAAAGGCTCCATGCGAGAGAGGGATTTAGCGCCGCGCGCCGGGCGCAACGCGCCGATATCTAATAGTCCCTCCCGCGCGCCCGGAAATCAATACTTCCGGGCGCCGAATTCTGCCTTTCTGGCGATCCTTTCCAGCTGTGTTTCCGCAGGTCGGAGGCCATTTCTCGGAGAGTGGTGACAGTGACGGGAAAGCCAAAGAAAACCCTGCCGCCGGTGCAGAAGAAAGAAAGACAAAAGCCAAACCCCCACAAGTAACCCTAAGAAAACACCATTAAATTCCCGAAGAATGCAGCACTGATCCGGCGCCGTTCAGTCAAACTTCCAGCGAGGCCCGCCATTCCCCGTCCCGATTATCTCCCCGACTTCGCGGGGGACTCAGTCGGGCTGTTTTTGGGTAGTGCCAGCAGGCCGGTGACCTGCACCAGCGCACCCGGGTGGGGTAGCACCTCAAATGGGGTACCGAAATGGCTAGCCGACGGGTCCACCGATGGGCAGGGGGTATGCCTGTAGGGGTCGGTTCATGATGGGCAGCGGCCACTGAGGCTGATCACTGCACGAGCAGCGGGAGACAGGTTCCCTAAGTGGGCGTTCAATCCCGCAGGTTTCGNTTGATTCGGATTCATGCTTCTCGCCAGGTTGGGGTTGATTCGCCGGTGGCGCGTCGGGCCATGAGATCGATCATCGCAAGGTGGATCATGGCTTCGGAACGGGTGGGTCGGGTCTCGTAGTCGCGGGCGAGGCGGCGGTAGGACATGAGCCAGCCGAAGGTCCGCTCCACAATCCAACGGCGGGGAAGAGGAAAGAATCCCTTGGTTGCGGGGTCGCGGCGGACGGTTTCGATATCGATGCCCAGCCGGGCGGCGTGGTCGATGACGGTGGTGCGGTAGGCGCTGTCGGCCCAGCCTTTGCGGATGGTCGGGTGAGCGGTGGCGACAGTGGTCAGCAAAGGCAGGCAGGCGGGCCCGTCGGGCACACTGGCGGCGGTGACCAGCACGGTGAGCAGCAGCCCGAGGGTGTCGACGATAATGGTCCGTTTCCGTCCTACGATCTTCTTGCCGGCGTCGGTGCCCTGCGTGGCAGCCGGAACGGTGGGGGCGGTCTTGACGCTCTGGGAGTCGATCACGCAGGCGGTGGGTTCGGGATCGTGGCCCGCGGCGGTGCGGGCATGCTGGCGGGTCAGGGTGGCGAGCTGGTCGAGGACGCCGTCGTCGTGCCAGTGAGCGAAGTAGCCGTAGACGGTCTCCCAGGGCGGGTAGTCGTGTGGGAGGTAGCGCCAGGGGATACCAGTCCGGTCGACGTACAGGATGGCATTGAGGATGCTGCGTAGATCGTGCGCCGGGGGGCGGCCGATGGTCAGGCCTTTCTTATGGCGTTCGGCGCGCCAGGCGGTCAGCGTGGNTTCGACCAGCCGCCACCGGGCGTCGGACAGGTCGCTGGGGTAGTGCCGCTGCTTGGTCATGTCTGCGGCGTACCGCATCCTGCCGATGGCTATCCTCGGAATCCACGCCCGAAGTGTCACCGGCGAAGGCCACGGAACAGGAGACTGCGGGATAACACAGGATCTTCTATCGCGAACGCGACGCCCTCATAGCTGTCTTATCGGGTAGAGTGGAGTACACTCGACGCAGATTTCCTGAAATCATGACGGAGTGTGGCTGCCAGCCGGGGTATGAAACGGCGGGAAACCCCGGAACAGAACCAAACATCCTCTAAGAGGTTGTCTCGTGTGGGGCTGCGCCGGGTATATACCCGATCATGGATGTGATGGAGAACAGCCTCGCTCAGCGGCTGGTCCCGGATGATCTGTGGGAGCTGGTGGAACCGTTGCTGCCCCGGTTCGAGTCCC
>NZ_JYFN01000063.1 GCF_000948395.1 Frankia torreyi
GCCGCCCTCGCCGAGCGTGGCCTCGCCCCCGCCGAGCACTACCTCGACGCCGGCTACTCCTCCGCCGACCTGATCCACGACGCCGCCACCCGCGGCATCACCATGGTCACCCCCGCCCTGCTCGACCACTCACCCCAGGCCAGAGCCGGCGCCGGCTTCGACAAGGCCGCGTTCCGGATCAACTGGAAAGCCCGCCAGGCCCGCTGCCCGCAAGGCCACACCAGCACCGGCTGGTACCCCGTCCGCCAGCACGACCGGGACGCCATCGTCGTGCAGTTCGCCCACACCGACTGCCACCCCTGCCCCACCCGCACCGAGTGCACCACCGCGGCGCGTGGCACCCGCTACCTCAGCCTGCGCCCCCAAGAACTCCACGAGACCCTCACCGCCGCCCGCGCCGAACAGGCCACGGACACCTGGAAGACCCGGTACGCGCTGCGCGCCGGGATCGAGGGCACGATCAACCAGGCCCTCGATGTCACCGGCCTGCGCTACGCCCGCTACTGCGGCCTACCCAAGACCCGCCTCCAACACGCCTTCTCCGCCACCGCGGTCAACATCACCCGCCTCAGCCACCAACTCGCAACCCAAACCCCGAATTAAGCAGCAGAGTCTTCACCGCGATCAGCATCAAGTCGTCCTGACTCGTGATGAGGGGGTGGATCCCGGGCGATGGCGGTCGAGACCATGCCGGCGCAGGGAGCATCGACGCCACCGCTGGCGGCCATCCTCGCCGGATCGGCGATGGTGCTGGTCGTGGGCTTTGTCGCGATCTTCGGCGGGGCGATCTCCGGGGACTCCGGCGGCGCAACCGGCCAGTACGCGGACGCCGGGACGATCCCCGGCGCCTACGTGGGCGCGATCCTCAGTGCCGGTCAGACCTGCGCCACCCTCAGTCCCGGTCTGCTCGCCGCCCAGCTCAAGCAGGAGTCCGGCTTCCGGCCCGGTGCTCGATCACCGGTCGGCGCCCTCGGCATCGCGCAGTTCCTGCCCGGCACCTGGGCCAGCCACGGCCGGGACGGGGACGGGGACGGCCGGGCCGACATTCTCAATCCCGCCGACGCGATCCCGTCTGCGGCCGCCTACGACTGCTCGGTGGCCGCCGCGGTCGCGGATGTGCCCGGGGACCCGGTACGGCTCATGCTCGCCGCCTACAACGCCGGCCCGGGCGCTGTGCGTGCCTACCAGGGCGTTCCGCCCTTTTCGGAGACCCAGAGCTACGTCGAGTCGATCCTCGCCGCCGTGCCCGGCATGACCGCGGCGCTCAGCAGCGCGAGCGCCCCGATCGGACCGGCGACCGAGGCGGCCGCGGCCGCGATCGCCTTCGCGCGCGGTGAGCTTGGTGATCCCTACGTGCTCGGCGCGAACGGGCCGGATGCCTGGGACTGTTCCTCGCTCGTCCAGGCGGCCTACGCCGCGGCCGGGGTCAGACTGCCCCGCACGACCTACGACCAGGTCGACGCCTCCGGTCCGAGCATCGCGCTGATGCCGTTGTCGGCCTGGCAGCCGGGGGACCTGCTGTTCGCCGCGGGATCGGACGGAACCCCCTCGAATCCGGGGCATGTGGGCATCTACCTTGGCGGCAACCAGGTTCTGCACGCCCCGCACACCGGCGACGTGGTCAAGATCGTGACACTGGATCGTTACGAGAAGGTCACCCGGGTCACCAGGCCGTCGGCGCTGTCGACGGAGTGAGTCGCGCCGGCCCGGCGCCTGCGCGCTTCCATGGGCGGCGGCCCCGGGGCCTCAGAACAGTCGGGTGATGATCCTGGTGTCGGGCTGGCCGTCGTCCGATCGGGGGACGCCCGGCCCGGAGATGGCCGGCCGGATCCTGCCCGAACCGGGGCGGGACCGCCGCTGGGAGATGGCGGAGGTCGTGGATGCCGCGGGCGTCGCCGTCGGCCCGTCGGCGCGCAGGCCGGAAGACACCAGGGCGGCCCGCGGCGCGGCGGGGGGCGCAGCCTTGTCCGGCGGTGGCGTGGACGGCGGTGGCGTGGACGGCGGTTGCGTGGACGGCGAGGCGGGTCCATCGGAACGCCCCTGGTGCGGGTGTCCCGCGGCGACCCGGGTGGAATCCGTCGGGTCCGAGGTGCCGGCGGACGCCGGGGTGCGGTCGCCGTCGCGGGAGGCCGTCGCCGTGGCCTCGCCGTCGCCGGCGGGGGCGGGCTCGTGCGGCACCGGCAGGTCGAACCAGAGGTACTTGCCCGACTCCGCCATGACCGTCCCCCAGCTTCCGGCGAGGGCGTCGAGGACGAGCAGGCCGCGGCCGCCCTCGGCGTCGGGCGCGGCCGTGCGCCGCTGCGGCAGGACGGTCGAGGTGTCCGAGACGGAAGCGTGGATCAGCCCGGGGCGCATCTCGATGAGCAGCCACAACGGTGGCTGGCCGTANTTGACGGCGTTGGTCACGAGCTCGCTGACGAGCAGCTCGGCGGTGCTGCGGACGTCCTCGGGGAGCTGCGCCATCCGCATGCCCTCCCGCAGGACCCGACGGGCCTGGGGAACGGCCGAGGGCAGATAGGGAAGCTCGGCGAGTATGTGGGTCGCGGGTGGGCAACGCGAGGTCGCCTGCCGAACCACGTCCATCGGAACCGAAGACGCGCTCATCTACCACCAAGCCTGAACAACGAGGACATCGCTCATCGTGTACCCGCTCAGGGCCGATTGAAGCCTCGGAATCCGGATCGCACCCCTTGGGGCGATGCCCACTCGGCATTCGATCTTGCTGTGGACGCCGGACCTGCGTTTATGGCCGCCGACCGGCTTCGTCGCGGGGGGACGTGACGGCCGTCGCCACCACCCGGGGCCGGTCAGCCGGGTACCCGCGCGACCAGGATCGCGACGTCGTCGCGCAGGTTGCCGCCGGCGAAGCGCTCGGCCGCGGCGAGCACCCGGTCGGCGATGCCCTGCGCCGACAGCCCCGCGCACCCGGCGACCGCCGCCAGCAGCCGATCCTCGCCGAGCAGGTCGCGGCCGTCGCGGGCCTCGATCACCCCGTCGGTGTAGAAGACCAGCGACTCGCCGGCGCCGAGGGTGACGTCGATGCCGGGGAAGGAGACCTCGTCGTCGTCGAGCACGCCGAGCAGGGTGCCGGGCCGGCCGACGAGCGAGGCGTGCCCGTCGGCATGCAGCACCACCGGCTGGGGGTGCCCGGCGAGGAACAGCCGCAGCCGGATTCCGGCGGCCTGCGCGTCCCCGGCCGGGCCCCCGCCGGGCAGGCTCGCGGGGCCCGTGATCGACGCCGCGGCCAGGGTGCAGAACCGGCCCTGACCGTTGGGGTGCGAGGAGGCGGCGTCACGCAGTGTCCGGTTCAGTTCGAGCAGTACCTCGCCGAGGTCGGTGCCGCGCCCGGTGAGCAGCCGCAGGACGGCGCGGGCCACCCCGGTGACCGTCGCGGCCTCGGCGCCCTTGCCACAGACGTCGCCGATGGCGATCGTCCAGCCCAGCGGGCCCCACAGCAGGTCGAAGAAGTCCCCGCCGACGTCCAGACCGGCCGACTGCGCGGCGCCGTAGGCGGAGCCGAGATCGAGTCCTTCGATCATCGGCAGGTCCGGCGGGCGCAGCCCGGCCTGCAACGTGCCGGCGAGCTCCACCTGGCGGCTGTAGAGGCGGGCGTTGTCGATGGCGAACGCGGCCCGGCGGGCGAGGTCGGCGAGCAGGTCGATCTCGTCGGCGGCGAACGCGTTGCCCTCCGGGCGCCCGAGGGCGAGCACCCCGAGCACCCGGCGGCGGGCCTTGAGCACCATCACCAGGGTCGGGCCGCCGAACGCGGTCAGCGAGTGCACCCGGTCGCCGCTCGCGGAGCGCACCGCGGCCATCAGCACCCCGCCCGGGTCGGCCGCCGCCGTGCTCAGCGCGCCGGCCATGTTCTCCTCGGCGTGGGCGGCCGACCACAGCGCCGGATCGGCGTTCTCCCGATGCAGGTAGACCGCGCACCACTGGGCGAGTCGGGGGACCGGCAGCCGGGCCAGCAGGGCCAGCGAATGGCCGAGGTCGAGGCTGCCGGCGAGCAGGTCGGACGCCTCGGCGAGGAACGACAGCATCCCGATCCGGCGCTCCTCGGCGCGGCGCATGTCGCCGCCGCCGAGGGCCAGCGCCATCCACCGGGTCGCCAGCCGGATGCGGTCGACGTCGAGCCCGGCCGGGCCTGCCCCGGGCGCCGGCCACAGCAGCAGCTCGCCGAGGCTCGACTGGGTCGGGTCCAGCGGGAACGCCACCGCCTCGTCGGCCTCGCCGACGACGCCAAGGGTGGCCACGGTCTCGACCCGGCCGCCGTCGCGGCCGGGGCGTCGCACCAGCCCGGCGGTCACGGTCAGGGCGTCGACGAGCTGCGCGAGAAGCTCGTTCACCTCGCCCTCGGCGGTCAGGGCGCGCGCGGTGTCGCGGGCGATGAGCCGTGCCGGGCGCATCTGGGCCGGCACGATCACCGCCTCGTCGTCGGCGGTGGAGTCCTCCTGCGGGACGTCCGCGGAACCGAGCCGGAACCAGACGGTCTTGCCGCCGGGACGGTGCTCGGTGCCCCAGCTCGTCGCGAGCGCGTCGACGAGGGCGAGGCCGCGGCCGTCCTCGCGCAGCCCGTCGAGGCCGAAGTCGGCCTCCTCGGGGAACGCCGACGGCGGGCGCGGCACGTCCACCTTCTTCACCCGCGCCATGCCGATGCGCACCGGGTGCCGGTCGGCGACGCCGACGCGAACGCCGTCGCCCTCCTGGCGGACGTCGACGGTGGCCGCGGTGCCCGCGTGCACGACGACGTTGGTGACCAGCTCGGTGACCAGCAGGAGCGCGGAGTCGAGCAGGTCGTCGTCGAGCCGGCCGTGCAGCGTCTCGAGCACGAAGCGCCGCGCGGACCGAGGGGAATCGGGCGTCGGCGGCAGCGTGATGGCCTGCGTCGGCGTCGTCGGACCCCCTCCTACGCCATTCATGTCGCTCAGTCTCTCCTGCGTTGTCCATCGTGAGGCGGATACTGGCGGCTGGTGTCACCTGTCCACCGACGCCCGCCCACGCCGGTGCCCCGAGGAGACCGCCCCTGGCCCGGGCTCCTCCGCCCGGCCCGTCGTCCGAGACGATCGTGCCGACCGAGCTCAGGTAGGAGACCGATGAGTTCCACTGACGACCAGCAGGCCCCGGCTCGCCGTGATCCCGTTGCACCCGGCGGTGACGCTATCGCGACCATCGTCCCTCATGCGACCCGCGACGTGGACGAGACCCGGACATCGCGCACCTCGTCGGATGAGCTGATCGCCGATCTCCTGCACGGTCTGACCAGGTTGTGCGAGGGCGACTTCGCCACCCGCCTGCCGGCCCGGGAGGGGTATGCCGGCGACGTGGTGCGCAAGTTCGACGAGCTGGCCGCCATCCAGGAGCGCCATGCCGGCGAGCTGGCCCGGGTCAGCAAGGTGATCCGCCGCGACGGGCGGCTCACCCTGCGGATGGAGGACCAGGGCAGCCCCGGCGGCTGGTCGGACATGACCCAGGCAGCGAACTCCCTCATCGACGACCTGGCCCGCCCGACCCACGAGGTCGCGCGCGTCATCGCCGCGGTGGCCGAGGGGGACCTGTCCCAGCACATGGCGCTGGAGATCGCCGGCCAGCCGGTGCGCGGGGAGTTCCTGCGGATCGGCACCACGGTGAACACGATGGTGGACCAGCTCTCGTCGTTCGCCGATGAGGTGACCCGGGTGGCCCGCGAGGTCGGTACCGAGGGCAACCTGGGCGGGCAGGCCAAGGTCAAGGACGTCTCCGGGGTCTGGCGGGACCTGACCGAGTCGGTGAACTCGATGGCGGGCAACCTGACCAGCCAGGTCCGCAACATCGCCCAGGTGACCACCGCGGTCGCGCAGGGCGACCTCAGCCAGAAGATCACCGTCGACGCCCGCGGCGAGATCCACGAGCTGAAGTCGACCGTGAACACGATGGTCGACCAGCTCTCCGCGTTCGCCGACGAGGTCACCCGGATGGCCAAGGAGGTCGGCACCGAGGGCAAGCTGGGCGGCCAGGCGCAGGTCAAGGGCGTCTCCGGCGTCTGGCGGGACCTCACCGACTCGGTCAACGTCATGGCCGGCAACCTCACCACCCAGGTCCGCAGCATCGCCGAGGTGGCGGCGGCGGTGGCCCGGGGCGACCTGACCCGGCAGATCACCGTCGACGCCCGCGGCGAGGTCGCGGGCCTCGCCCACACCCTGAACACGATGGTCGACCAGCTGTCGTCGTTCGCCGACGAGGTGACCCGGGTCGCCTGGGAGGTCGGCACCGAGGGCAACCTGGGTGGGCAGGCGCACGTGCGCGGGGTCTCGGGGGTGTGGCGGGACCTGACCGAGTCGGTGAACTCGATGGCGGGCAACCTGACCAGCCAGGTCCGCAACATCGCCCTGGTCGCCACCGCGGTCGCGCGCGGCGACCTGTCCCAGAAGATCACCGTTGCCGCCCAGGGCGAGATCCTGGAGCTCAAGGACACCCTGAACACGATGGTGGACCAGTTGTCCTCGTTCGCCGACGAGGTCACCCGGGTGGCCCGCGAGGTCGGCACCGAGGGCGCGCTGGGTGGGCAGGCGCACGTGCGCGGGGTCTCGGGGGTGTGGCGGGACCTGACCGAGTCGGTGAACTCGATGGCGGGCAACCTGACCAGCCAGGTCCGCAACATCGCCCTGGTCACCACGGCGGTGGCCCGCGGCGACCTGTCGCAGAAGATCACCGTCACCGCGCAGGGCGAGATCGCCGAGCTCAAGGACACCGTCAACACGATGGTCGACCAGCTCTCCTCGTTCGCCGCGGAGATCACCCGGGTGGGCCGGGAGGTCGGCGTGGAGGGCAAGCTCGGCGGCCAGGCCACGGTCGCCGGGGTGGCCGGGACCTGGAAGGACCTCACCGACAACGTCAACCAGCTCGCCTCCACGCTGACCATCCAGCTCCGCGCGATCGGCGACGTGTCCACCGCCGTCACCCGCGGCGACCTGACCAGGTCCATCTCGGTGGAGGCCGAGGGGGAGGTCGCCGAGCTCAAGGACAACATCAACCAGATGATCGCCCGGCTGCGGGAGACCACCGAGCTCAACGCACAGCAGGACTGGCTGAAGTCGAACCTGGCCCGCATCGGCAGCAAGATGCAGGGCCAGCGCGACCTCTACGCGGTCTGCCAGATGATCATCAGCGAGATGACCCCGGCGGTCAACGCCCAGCAGGGCACCGTCTACCTGCTCGACTTCATCGAGGGCGACAAGCTGCGCTACGTCGCCGGCTACGGCTCGGTGCCCCGGCGCCGCTCGGACGGCACGTTCCTGTTCGGCGAGGGCCTGATCGGCCAGGCGGCGCTGGAGCGCAACCGGATCCGGGTCGAGCACGTGCCCGCCGGCTACCTCAACATCCGCAGCGGGCTGGGCGAGGCGCCACCGTGCGACCTCGTCGTCGTCCCGGTCGTCTTCGAGAACCAGGTGCTCGGCGTCATCGAGCTGGCCTCGTTCACGCCGTTCTCCGAGCTGCACCTGACCCTGGTCGACCAGCTCGTCGACACCATCGGCGTCGTCCTCAACACGATCATGGCGAACGCGCGGACGGAGGAGCTGCTCGCCCAGTCGCAGCGGCTCACCCAGGAGCTGCGGTCGCAGTCGGTCGAGCTGCAGCGCACCAACAACGAGCTGGAGGAGAAGGCGGCGCTGCTGGAGGACAAGAACCACGAGATCGAGCTGGCCCGCATCGGCCTGGAGGAGAAGGCCGAGCAGCTCGCGCTGTCCTCGCAGTACAAGACGGAGTTCCTGGCGAACATGAGCCACGAGCTGCGCACGCCGCTGAACAGCCTGCTCATCCTCGCCAAGCTGCTCGCCGACAACCCCGACCGCAACCTGTCCCGCAAGCAGATCGACTTCGCCGAGACGATCCACTCCGCCGGCTCCGAACTGCTCGGCCTGATCAACGACATCCTCGACCTGTCGAAGGTCGAGGCCGGCAAGATGGACGTCGACGCGACCACCGTGCGCACCGCGGCCCTGTGCGACGCCGTCGCCGGGGTCTTCGGCCCCGTCGCCGACGAGAAGGGGCTGGCGTTCGAGGTCAACCTCGCCGCCGACGTGCCGGCCGAGTTCGTCACCGACGAGCAGCGCCTGCAGCAGGTGCTCAAGAACCTGCTGTCCAACTCGGTGAAGTTCACCGACAGCGGCACCGTCCGCCTCGACGTCACCCTCGCTCGTCCCGACCTCCCGCACCTGGCGTCGCACCTGCGCTCGGCCGGCACGGTGCTGTCCTTCGCCGTCAGCGACACGGGGATCGGGATCGCCGCCGAGAAGCTGCGCATGATCTTCGAGGCGTTCCAGCAGGCGGACGGCACCACCTCGCGCCGCTACGGCGGCACCGGGCTCGGCCTGTCCATCAGCAAGGAGATCGCTCGCCTGCTCGGCGGCTCGATCGCGGTGTCCAGCGCGGTCGGGCACGGCAGCACCTTCACCCTCTACCTGCCGGCGGTCCCGCTCGCGCAGATGCCGGCCTTCGGGGTCACGCCGGGGGAGCCCGACGACGTTCTGATGATCGTCGGCGCGGCGGACGGTGGCTGGGGCCAGAACGAGTCGACGAGGGCGGCCCTGGCCGGCTCGCCGGCCGCGCAGGGCTGGCGCAACGGGGTCGCCGACCGGATCGGCGGAGTCGCCGGCCAGCGCGGCGGCGCGCCCACGCCGGCGCCCACCGCCGTCGGCGGATCCGGCCCGGGCTCGGGCGCCGCCAACGGTTCCGCTGCTGTCAACGGCTCAGGCGGAGCCAACGGCTCCGGCGCCGCCAACGGCTCTGGCGCGGCGAGCGTCCCAGGCGGGGCAGGCGGGGACGCGGCTCCTGCCGGTCCGGCCGAGAACCGGGTCTCGCCACCGGCCGCGACCGCCTACACCACGGACTGGCGGCCGGGCGATTCCGCGGTGGGCACCCCGTTCCTGACGGAACCGGCCGACACCGGCGGCCGGCTGCCCGCGGGGGACATCGACGACTCCGACCCGCTGGTCGGCACGACGGTCCTGGTCGTGGACGACGACGTGCGCAACGTGTTCGCGCTCACAAGCGCCCTGGAGATGTACGGAATGCGGGTCCTCTACGCCGACAACGGCCACGATGCGATCCGCACCCTCCAGCAGGACACCGCGCCGGTGCACCTCGTGCTGATGGACGTCATGCTCCCCGGCATGGACGGCAACGAAACGACCTCGATGATCCGGGACATGCCCGCCTTCGCCGACCTGCCGATACTGGTGCTGACCGCGAAGGCCATGCCCGGGGACCGGGAGAAGAGCATCACCGCCGGCGCCACGGACTACATCACCAAGCCGGTGGATCTCGACCACCTCCTCGGGGTGATGCGGTCGTATCTGTATTGATCAGATCGCGTATGGTGCGCATTCGGGTGTCTATCGGTGGGGCGGTGAGATGCCGTCGGGAGCGATCAGCGATGGTGGTGGGGTGGCGACTCCCACCATGGACCGGCAAGGCGATCGCGAAGGAGGAGGCGGGCGGGTGACCGAGCGGAGCGGCGGTTCCGTCGACGGCGAAGGCGGGCCGGCCGCGGAACGACCCCGCAGCAAGATCCTGCTGGTTGACGATCGGGCCGACAATCTCATGGCGCTGGAGGCGATTCTCGCCTCGCTGGATCAGGATCTTGTCACGGCGTCGTCGGGTGAGGAGGCGCTCAAACGCCTTCTCGTCGACGACTTCGCCGTGATCCTTCTGGACGTGCAGATGCCTGGGATGGACGGATTCGAGACAGCGCATCGGATCAAGCAGCGCGGGCGCACCCGAGACACCCCGATCATCTTTCTCACGGCGATCGATCGGGAGCCGCACCACGCGTTCCGCGGTTACGCTGTCGGTGCGGTCGACTACATTGCGAAGCCGTTCGACCCGTGGTTGCTGCGGGCCAAGGTCAGTGTGTTCGTGGAGCTGTTCGAGAAGAACGAGCGGCTGTCCGAGCTGGTTCATCAGCGGGTCCGGGACTTCGACCTGATGACGGAGGTCGCCGAGCGGCTCATCGCGCTCGATGTCCTGCTGGAAGGCGGGGGCGGGAGTTCCGCCGAGGAGACGATCGCCGCGGCCGGAGCCGAGGTGCGCGGTCTGGTCGCCCGGCTGCAGCCCTTCGCGCGCTCGAACAACACCTGAACGCCCGCGCAGCCGTCCGTCTGGTTCGCCGCGGTTGCGGGTGAGCGGGTCGGGGCGCCGGGTCGAGCTGTGGTGTGGGGTGACCCGAGGCGTCGGTCGGACGGCGGTGCTGGTCGCCTGGCGGTGCCGGTCGGTCGGAGTGCTGGTCGGTCGGAGTGCCGGTCGGGGCGGGTGGCCCGGGGTAGCGCGGGTGCCCGCCTGGGGGACCACTGGCGCGTGGCGGTCCGTTGTGTCGGTCACATCACGCCGTCGTCGCGGGCGGGTGACGGACACGGGCGGAGGCTCCGATCCGTTGCCGACGTCTCACGCTTCGTCGCGCTGGCGACGCCGACCAGCGCCAGATCGGCCCCCAGTCGCACCGGACCGCCCGTTCCGGACCGCTCATTTCCCTGTGTCCCGGCTGACACTGCGCCGCGATCGAATGGATGTTGTCCCCGCCCTCGCTCCGCGCCGATAGCATGCTTTTGTCGACCAGATCCGCCGGCGTGCCCGCCCAGCCGGTTTGTGCAGCCGTAGGAGGTTTCGTCGTATGGCGATTGCCCGGCGCACTCCCCAGCCTCTTGCCGGGCTAGATCCCAGGACTATCGGTCCGTATACGNTTGAACGGAAGCTGGTCGATGCCGGGACCGGACCGGTGTTTCTTGCCCGTAACAATCTCGCGCGGCCCGTCCTCATCAAGCTGATCACGGCGCCGTTCGCGCGGGACACGGAGTTCCGTCGCCGGCTGCGCACCGATCTTGATCATCTGCGGGGGCTGGCCCCGTTCTGCCTCGCCGCGATCCTGGACCTGGATACGCTGGCCCGGCCCCCCTACGTGGTCGTCGAGTACATCGACGCGCCGACTCTCGCCGCCAGCGTCGAGGACGACGGTCCGTTGCACTCGGCCGACACCGCCCGGCTCGCCGTGGGGCTTGCCGCAGCGCTGTCCGCGCTCCATGGCGAAGGAATTGTCTTCGGCGATTTGAAACCGACCAATGTGGTGCTTTCTGGGCGAGGGTTGCGGTTGGTCGACTTTGGTCTCGCCCGAGTGTTGAACGTGGTCTCCGCCGACAATTCGGGCACTTCCTCGTCCGGCGTCGGGACGCTCGCGTTCATCAGTCCGGAACAGGCTCTGGGCCAGGCGGTGACCGCCGCGTCCGACATCTTCACCTGGGGCGGCGTACTGCTGTTCGCCGCGACCGGCCGACCTCCGTTCGGCGCGGGCACGCCGCGTGCTCTGCTCCAGCGTGCCGTCTACGCCGAGCCCGATGTGTCGATGCTCGATCCCGATCTGCGCGACCTGGTCTCTGCCGCGATGCGCAAGGACCCCAAACGCCGGCCCCGCGCCGTCGACCTGCTCGAGCACCTCATGGTGAGTGCTCCCGAGGACGACCCGCGGACTGTCGCCGAACACGGCGTGATGGGACTCCCCGACGACGCTGCCGACGCCGTCGCGGCGACAGCCCGGGAGACGACGGTGACCGCCGGTCCGCTACCCGCCGCCGCATCGGTCGCCGACGATCATCGGCGGCCGGCGGCAGCGCCCGAGGCGGAGGCGGACCCGCGGGTTGAGCCCAGGGCGGAGGCGGCCCCGCAGGTTGAGTCCGACCCTGAGCCCGAGCCGGAGCCCGAGCCGGAGCCTGGTGCCGAGTCCGAAGCGAAGCCCGAGCCGGCGGTGGAGCCCGAGCCGGCGGTGGAGTCCGAGCCCGCCGGCAGCGAGATCTCGCCTGGTGCGACGGTCTCGCGGGCGGGGATGTCGTCGCACCCCGCGAACGCGTCGCCCGTCGCGGCGACATCTCCGCTGGCCGCGACCGGGGCCGGCCCGACCTCCTTATCCCCACAGGTCGGTTCCGGGCAGCCGTCCGGGGACGAGACGGTCCCGCTGCCCGGTGCCTCGCTGCCCCGACGCGTGAGCGGCGACGACCCGCCCGGCGAGGACCGGCCGGCGCTGCCCGCGGTCGTGACAGAGCCCGGACCGGACACCCCCACCCCGGCCCCGCGCCAGCGGACGCCGATACCCCAGCAGGCCCTGCGCGCGTCGTCCCCGTCTATCCGGCAGCTGGCGGACGCCCGCCCGGCCCGCACGGGAGACGTGCCGACCGCCGCCCGGCCGGCCGGGGCGGACAGATCGCCCCGGGAGGGCGACGTCGCCGTCACGGAGACCACCGGGATCACGGAGACCACCCGGATCACGGAGACCACCGGCACCACGGAGACCACCGGGACCGGCGGGGACCGGGAGGAGCCGGCGGTCGCGGCGCCGCACCCGGGTCGACCGGACCGCGGGTGGCTACGGCGCGCGCTGTCGCTCGGCGCGGCGACGTCGCTGCTGGTCATCCCGGCGTTCGCGATCCTGGGCACCGTGCGCGACCGCGGCGGCGCGGCGACGTCCCGCGGTGCCGCCGCGGCCGCGATCAGCCTGCTCGACCGGGAGCCGAACCTCGCCGGGCAGCTTGCCGTCGCCGCGTACCGGCTCGAGCCGACCGCGCTGGCCGCCCAGGCCCTGGCCGAGGCGAGCGTCCGGCAGATCGTCGCGTCGACCGGAACCATCCGTGGCCTGCGGGTCACCTCGGACGGCCGGTACCTGATCGCGGTCGGCGATGCCGGCGGATCCGTCTGGGACATCGCCGATTCCACGCGGGTACGCCGGGTCGGCGACCTGACCGCGGACAGCGCGGCGAACGCCGCCGGCCGTGCACAGCTCGCCGCCGGCTCCGGCAGCCGTTCCGCCGGCGGCACCCGGCGCGGTTTCAGCGCCGCGGAGCTCACCCCGGCCGGCGTGGCCGCCGCCGGTGGCGCCGGGACGGTCGACGCCTCGCGCGTGACCGAGACCGCCGACAGCGCCCCGCGGTCGGCCGGGCCGGCGCTGCGTGCCGTCACGATCGTGCCGCGCCCATCCGCGTCCGCCACCGCCCCGGTACCGCAGACCGTGGTGACGGCCGGGGCGGACGGCGTGATCCGGCTGTGGCAGCTCATCCCGCCACGGCTGGTGGGCGACGGCGCGCTGGACCAGGTGCGCACCGCCGCGGCCGAGGTCGCGCCGCTGGCGGACCTGCGCGGTCACGCCGGCGCCGGGACGGCCGTCGCGGTCAGCGCGGACGGCCGGATGCTCGCCTCGGCGGGGGCGGATCGGACGGTCCGGTTGTGGGACGTCAGCCGCCCACGCTCGCCGCGTGCCCTCGTCGTGCTGACCCGACCGTCGGCCGTCACCAGCCTGGCCTTCACCCCGGACGGGCGTTCACTCGTGCTCGGCGGCCCGGGTCGCCTCGCGGTGTGGGACGTCACCGATCCGCGGAACCCGCGAAGCCGCGCGGAGCGCACCGCCGCGGCCGACGTCCGGGCGATCGTCGTCAGCCCGGGTGGCCGCTGGTTCGCGGCGACCACCACGACCACCCGCGGCACCCAGACGGAGATCTTCGGGCTTGGCGATCCGCGGGGTCTGCGCCGGCTGGCGTCCATCGCCCCCGGACCAGCTCCTGCTCCCGGACCAGCTCCGAGCGCCGCGGCGGACCCGCCCGGGGCTCTTGCGCTGTCCGCGGACGGCCGGGTGCTCGCCGTCGGCGGCGCGGCCGGTCAGATCACGCTGTGGGACGTGTCCTCGGCGCCCCAGCCGGTGCGCCGGGGCACCCTGCCGGCCGGCGCCACCACCGGCGTGACCGCCCTCGGCCTCGCCGGGCCCGCCGGCACCCTCGCGGCCGCGGTCGGGGATGGCGTCCGGCTCTGGCAGCTCGATCTGCTCGCGGCCCAGGACGAGGTGTGCGCCCGGATCGGAGACCGCATCAGCCGCGAACAGTGGCGCAGCCAGCTCGGTCACCGTCGCTACGACCCGCCCTGCGACTGACTCCGCCCTGCGACGGACTCCGCCGTGCGACGGACTCCACCCTGCGACGGACTCCGCCGTGCGACTGACCCCGCCGGACGGTGGCGCGGGCACGGCTAACGGTCGAAGTGGCGGGCCGCGCCGTAGCCGGGCCCCTGCTCGGGCCGGCCGGCCCGGGAGGTCCAGCGCCACTGCACGGAGATGCGGGCGCCGACGTGCCCCTGCACCCGCGGTACCGCATGCAGCCAGTCAGCCTGGGCGCGCCCGCCCAGCACGATCAGATCCCCGCCGGCGGGGGACAGGTCACGCCCGCCCGGTGCCTGCGGGTCGTTGAGCAGCCGCCGGCCCGGCGGCAGGTGGCGCGACTTCACCAGGAACGGCCGCCGCGCACCGAGGGTGAGGATCGCGATGATCGTGTCGTCCAGCCAGCGCATCTCGCGGTCGCGGTGGAAGCCGACGCCGTCGGAGCCGTCCCGGTACAGGGACATGCCGAACCCGTCGAACTCCACTCCGTAGACGCGCCGCAGCGTCCGGTAGGCCTCCAGCAGAGCGGGGAAGGGCACCGGCGCGCCGCGAGGGACCCACGCGGTCAACCGCGGCTCGGTGACCTGGCGCTCGTAGCGCCACATGGCGCCCTGCCGCCAGGGCAGGCCCGAGCGCATCGCCTCGTGCAGCTCGTCCGCGCCGCGCAGCCAACCGCGAGTGACGTCGACCCAGGACCGTTCGTCCAGCCAGATCCGCTCCGAGCGCGCCGCCGGATCCACCATGCCGACGCCCGGCGACAGGGACGCCCCCGCGTCCGGCGGCGCGGCGGGCCCGCCCGCGCGGCCGGCAGCCGTGGCCGGTGGGACGGCGTCCGTCACCTCGCCGACGCTACCTCGTGCCTACCACGGGTCCCGGTGTGGGCCGATCTACGGTCGCGATGCGCCGCTGCCGTCACCGCGGGGCGTAACCTGCGGGATCGAGGCCCCGGGTACCGGTGGTGTCGTCGGCGTGGAACGGACAACAACAATGCCAACCATGATGGAGCGGCGTTTCCTCCCCACCGCGAACGGCGGGGTCGCCACGCCGCAGATCCGATGACCGGACGTTCTCCCGAGCCCGGCGTCGCCGACGGCTCGACCGTCCTCCCTTCGTCGACGGCCGGCGAAGCCGTCACCGGCCCCGACTGGGACGTGCGCCGACTCACCGAGGTCGTCACCCGGCTGCGCCGGGTGCTGCGGACAAGCATCCGTACCGAGTACTCGTGGGAGGCCCTGCCGATGGCGCAGGTCGAGCTCCTGCAATGCCTGGCCGAGGCCGACGGCACCCGCGTCGGTGAGCTCGCCGGGCGTCTGCGACTCGCTCCGAACAGCGTCTCGACGCTGGTGCAGCAGCTCGCTGACGCCGGCTACCTGCACCGGGAGCGCGACCCGGCGGATCGGCGGGCGGCGCTGCTGCGGCTCACCCCNGCCGGGGCGGCGGCCCTGGCCGGCTGGCAGCGTGCCCATGAGCGACGCCTCGGCGCGGCCCTGGCCCGGCTGGTCGAGGCTGACCGGACGGCCATCCTCACCGCCCTGCCCGCGCTGTCGAACCTGGTGGATGCGTTGGGTGATCGCGGCCAGCCGACCGGGTGACCGGTGGGGGAAGTGGCCCGGCGGGGGCTGCGGGGGTCAGCCCCGGGCCGGCAGGTACCTGGCGCGGGCCTTCGCGGGGGTGCCGGCGTGGATGCTCTGGCTCACGGTCGGGCGGGTCGGACGGGGGAGTACGTCAGGAGCGGATGAGCCGGGCGATCGCGGCGGACGCCTCCCGGAGCTTCTCGTCGGCGACGGGGCCGCCCTCCGCCGCGGCGTGGGCCACGCAGTGCGCGAGATGGTCCTCCAGCAGACCGAGGGCGACCGACTGCAGGGCCCGGGTCGCGGCCGAGACCTGGGTCAGGATGTCGATGCAGTACTTGTCCTCGGCGATCATGCGTTGCAGGCCGCGGACCTGCCCCTCGATCCGGCGCAACCGGGCGGTGTACTCGTCCTTGGCGTTGGTGTAGCCGTGCATCCGCAGCACCTTCCCCCACGACGACCAGTACCCCCCTACGGTACCTGTGAGGGTGCTGTCTCCGTCTGGGGTCGGGCCAGATACGACCGCCAGCCGCCGAGGGCGGTGATGTCCAGCGCGCCGTTCACCGCCGCCGACTCGCACAGGAAGCCCAGGGTGGGGCCGCCGGCGAGGTCGAGGGTTCCGATCGCCAGCGGAGACGGCACCTCGAGCAGGAAGCCGCCGGCTGCGGCCAGCGGCAGCCGCCACACCTCGGCGTCGATCGCCGCGCCGCCGGTGTGCACCCGTAGCAGGCCGGGACGGCGCGGCTGCGGGCCCGGCAGGGCGTAGAGCCGGTATCGGGGCAGGGTGCGGTCGTGACGCAGCAGTACCGCGCCGAGCCGGGTCAGCTCGCCGTTCAGTGGCAGCCCACTCATGTGCGCGCCGACCACGGCGAGGTCGAGAAAGCCGGCTGGTGTGCCCGGCCGGCCGGCGGGGCCCGACCGGGCCAGGGCGTGGCCGGTGGCGCCGACCGGCAGGCCCGTCCTGGCGTGCAGGCGCGCCGCGAGGTCCACGAGAAACTCGTCCCGGCCCGCGGGGGCGATGAGGGTCAGCCCGTGCGGGAGTCCGTCGGCGAAGCCGACCGGAACCGCGACGGCGGCCAGATCGAGCAGGTTGACGAAGGTGGTGTACCGCCCGAGCCTGGCGTTCAGGCCGATCGGGTCGGCCTGGACGGCCTCGACCGGGTAGGTCGTGGGCACGGTCGGCAGGACCAGCACGTCGATGTCCCGCCAGATCTCGTCGGCCTGGCGGCGCAGGGCGCGCAGGTGGGTCAGACCCCGGAACGTCTCCACCCCGGTGATCGACGCGCCCGGCTCGAGCACGGTGCGGACGACCGGATGCACCTCGTCCGGCCGGGCGGTCACGAACTCTCCCACCGAGGCGAACCGCTCCGCCAGCCAGGGCCCGCCGTACAGCAGCGCCCCCGCCGCCAGGAACGGTCCCAGATCGATCTCGCCGGTCCGCGCGCCGACGCCGCGGATCAGCCGCAGCCCGTCGTCGTAGACCGCTCGGGCCCCCCGATCGCCGAAGAAGGTGAGCTGCTCCGGCCTGGCCACCCCGACCCGTAGCCCGTGTGGGGGACGCGGCGGATGATCGTTATTCCCGGACGCCCCCTGCTCGGGCGGGAACAACGAGGCCGCCGGGGCTGCGTCCGGGGCCGGCGCGTCGTCCGCCGGGGGCATGAGGGGCAGCCGGCGCGAGTAGGGGTCGGCGGCGTCGTAGCCGTTCATGACCGACAGGGCCAGGCGCGCATCCGGCACGCTGAGGGCGAAGACACTCAGGCAGTCCAACGACCGGCAGGCCGGGACCAGTCCGCGGGTGCTCACCAGGCCGCGGGAGGGCTTGAGCCCGACGACGTTGGTCAGCGCCGCCGGCACCCGGCCGGAGCCCGCGGTGTCGGTACCGACCGCGAAGGTCACGAGGCCGACCGCGACCGCGACGCCGGAGCCGGAACTCGACCCGCCGGCGATCAGGGTGGGGTCGAACGGCGACACCGGCGTGCCGTAGGGCGAGCGCGCCCCGGACAGGCCGGTCGCGAACTGGTCGAGGTTCGTCTTGCCCACGCAGATGGCCCCGGCGGCGAGCAGTGCGCTGACGGCCGGGGCATCCTCGGTCGGCTCGTAGGCGAAGCCCGGGCAGCCGGCCGTGGTTGGGAGGCCGGCGACGTCGATGTTGTCCTTGACGGCGAAGGGCAGCCCGAACAGGGCAGGCAGGTCCGGTGTCGCGCCCCCCAGCCCGTCCGGGTCATGGTCAGGCCCGGTCGCGCTACCCGTGCTGCCCGCGGGGGCCATGGGGGCGGTGGGAGCCGGGGGTGGCCCGAACAGGGCATCCCGTTGCGCGTCCAGGGCTGCGGCCCGGGCCAGTGCCTGCGACCGGGGGAATCTCGAAATCCACACCGCGTCGTCCCCACGGGCCTCGATCCGGTCGTAGACGGCGGCGATCACCTCGGTCACCCGCAGCCGACCGCTGCGATACCCCGCCTGCAGCACCGCGGCCTGCAGGTTCGGGGTCTGCAGGTTCGGGGTCTGCAGACCCGGCGCTTGCAGGTTCGGGGGCTGCAGAGTGGGGGCCTGCAGGTTCGGGGCCTGCCGGTCAGGGGCGGCGCTGGTCGGATCGGGGTGGGTCTGGGCAGGTACGGGCTCGGCGGTGGGTGGCGGCGGGGCCGTACTGGTCGGATCAGGGGAGGGCGCGTCGATGACCATGGAGCGGGACGAGGTTCAGACCGCGGCGGTGGCCGCGGTGGCCGCAATGACCGCCGTACGCACCGCGTCCGAGGTGGCCACCGATCCGAAGACGCCACCCTGCATCGTCACCATGTGCAACGCGGCCGCGTGGTTGCTGGGATCCGTGGCCCCGGTGCAGTCGGACAGCAGCAGGCACTCGTACCCGCGGTCGTTGGCGTCCCGCATCGTCGTGTGGACGCACACGTCGGTGGTGATGCCGGTGAGAATGATGTGGGTGACGCCGTGCCGACGCAGCACGAGGTCCAGGTCGGTCGCGTAGAAGGAGCCCTTGCCCGGCTTGTCGATCACGATCTCGCCCGGCAGCGGCGCGACCTCGGGCACGATCTCCCAGCCGGGCTCGCCACGGGTGAGAATCCGCCCGCGCGGGCCCCGATCCCCGATGCCCGCGCCGATCTGCTTCGAGCGCCACAGCTTGTTCGGCGGGCAGTCCGACAGGTCCGGCCGATGCCCCTCCCGGGTGTGCACGATGAGAAAGCCCAACGGGCGCAGCGCGGCCAGCAGCGCCGCAGTCGGGGCGAGGCCGGCGCGGGTCAGCCCGAGGTCGTAGCCCATCGCGTCCACGTAGCCGCCCGGACCGCAGAAGTCGACCTGCCAGTCGATGTTGATGACGGCGGTCGTCGCCGGGCTGAACGATCCGTCGTAGGGCCAGGCGTAGGGGTTCGCAACGACAGGCCCGATCCGCAGGTCCCCGGCGGCGGCCAGCCGGTCCGGGTTCGGCAGGGGCGGCCCGGCCGTGACGGCGGGCCGAGTCGCGCCGGTGGGGGCTGAGGTTGCGGTGGGGGCTGAGGTTGCGGTGGTCATGACGGTCCTCCTGGGGCGAGCCGACGATGATCGGTCGTGCTGGTGGGCGTCCGCCGGCTCCGCGGTCAGCTCCTGATCCCCGAGGCGCGGCTGCGGTTCAGCACCATCTGGGTGATCGCCCGGGCCGCCCGCTTCTCGACGACGTCCATGGACTCGCCGACGTGCTGGCGCAGGGCGACGACGCTGCCCTCAAGATCGCCCGCGAGCACCCTCTCGACGATCCCGAGATGCTGGCTGATCGTCAGATGAACCCGGTCGGCGGTGACGAAGTCGTGCATCCGAACGGGGCGGATCCGAGCATTTATTGCGTCCAACATGTGGGCGAGTTCCGCGTTTCCCGACGCGCGGCTGAGGGTGATATGGAAATCCTCGTCCAGGGCGACGAATGCGGGATCGGGAGCAGGCTGATCGTCGCGCAGGGCGCGCCAGGCGTCCCGCAACGGCTCCAACACCGCCGGATCGTGCGCGGTGCCGGACTCCACCGCGCGCTGCAGCCCGCGCAGCTCCAGCGTGACCCGGATCTCGTAGAGGTCGCGCAGGGCGCCGAGGTCGGGCTCGGCCGGGTAGTAGCCGCCGTCCGGTCGCTTCTCCACCAGGCCGTCGCCGGCCAGCCGGGTCAGGGCCTCCCGGACGGGGGTGCGCGAGACTCCGAGCAGGGCCGCGAGACGTTCCTCGGCAAGCCGGTCCCGAAAGGAGAACTCTCCGGACATCAGCCGTCGACGCAGTGCAACGTATGCCTGGTCGCGAAGGTTGCCGGCGGCGGTGGACCTCGGGGTCGGCGACGGAGTCATACAGCCGAGCATCCGACATCGACGTCGACGGTGCGCCACCCCCCTCGGTCGGGCCGCCGCCCGGCAGCGGTCGGTGCCCGTCCCCGGCCGGCCGCCGGAGGTGATCGTGACGGGATTTTCGTCCCTGTTGCATACTGCGCTGTATACAGAGCCGTGTACATGCATTGGACGGTAAGGATTCGAATGTTTCCGATCAATGCGCTCGTTGTTACTTTCCTGCGACGAGGATTGCGGACGCGTTAACGGCCGTCCGTGGACGGTTCGGTCGACGGGCGAGACGGAGGCTGACGCGGTGGTGGACGTCGGGACGATGCGTGGGACGGGGGAGGCCGGGGTGCCGGAGACGGGGGCGGCCGGGGCGGCCGGGGTGGCCGGGGTGGCCGGGGTGGCCGGGGTGGTGCCACCCGTCGTGCTCGTGCACGGCACGGCGACGACCGGGGCGGTGTGGCGGCACGTGCGTCGAGAGCTCGGCGACCGGCCGGTGCAGGCCCCGGACCGGCCGTCCACCGGGAACCTGGCCGCAGAGCTGGCGGCGCTGCGGCCGCTGCTCGACGGCGCCGTCTACGGCGGGGTGAGCGGCGGTGCGACGCTGGGGTTGGCGATCCTTGCCGCCGGCGTGCCCCTGGCGGGTGCCGTGCTGCACGAGCCGGCCGTGGGGTCGCTGCTGCCCGGGCTGCTCGCGCCGATGGCCGCCGCGTTCGCGCAGGGCGGCGTGGTCCCCTTCGCCCGGGCGCTGTACGGGCCCGCGTGGAGTCCCGCCGACGCGCCGGCCGACCCGGACGCCGTCGTTCGGGACCTGGCGATGTTCCTGGACTTCGAGCCGCCGCCCCTGCCGGCGCGGACCTGTCCGACGATCATCACTGTAGGGGCGGACTCGCCGCCCGTGCGCCATCGTGCCGCGCTGCTCCTGCGCGAGAAGCTGGGACTGACGGTCCGTGTCGTGCCCGGCTGCGGACACGCCGCACACCTGGAGGCGCCGGCCGCCTTCGCCCGCCTGCTCGAGGGCGTCCACCTCGGCCCCGCGGCCAGCTCGGCGCCGGCTTCCCGCGGGCAATCCGGCTCCGACCACGGATTGCACGTGCCGGGGACGGGGACAACGCAGTAAACCGTGTCATGGCACCCGCAATTCGCCTGACCTGGCGCGGGTGCCGGCACGGCGCTCAGGCTTACCTACCGGTAGACGTATTGCGCCGGGAAAGCTGGCCGAGCGCGGCGCTTTCCACCTCGTGGCCCGTGGGGTGGCCGGCGGTGTCGCCGCCGATCAGCGCTCGACGTGGTGCGGCGGAAGATCGGCGAGGAGTCGCTCGATGTCCGGATCGTCTTCCTCGGACAATGACTCGTCGCCCCATCCGATCTCCCGTTCGTCGTCGAACGAGTCGTCGTCGCGCGGCTCGGTGGCGCCCATGATCTTCCCCTCGTGTGGCGCGGACTGTTCGTTGCCGCGGTCCCGGTCCGGCGATCGCGGCCGGGGCGGCAGGTCGGTGGTGAATCGATTGCCGACGGGATGGGACCGCGTCCCGCGGACTGGTTAGACGCGAGTGCGTTGTTCGCCCCGGCGCCCGGGCCGGTCACGCGCCGGGTCGGCCACTGCAATGCTGCCACCGGGGGCGCGGGGCCCGGATCCGGGCGGGATGGTGGCCACCCGGATCCGGGCCGCGCGCCGACGGTCAATCTACGCCGCCGAAACCATCGCGGGCGGGTGGCGGCGTGGTCAGGGCGTGCCCGATCACCTCGACGACGAGTCGGAGGGTGGCCCGGCTGCCCGCCAGGAAAGCGTCCGTCTCCCGTTGGGACCAGGCGGAAGCGACGATCCCGGGCTCCGGCATCCGGACGCCCAGGACCGCCCGGATGGACGCTCGGTAGCGGCTCACCGTGATCGGCGGATCCCCGATCGGATCCTCGTCGTAGTCCTCGTCGCGGTCTAACAGCGCCCCGACCTCATCGGCGCGGCGTGGCGTGGGGGGCATCGGTTTCCTCCTCCGTCAATTTGCTACGCAGCAAAATAGACCCTAGCGAGGTTCTTGGGGAAGAGCAAAGTGGTTACGATGTTCCGCGTGGACGACGGTGAGCAGTTGGTCGGCATCGGGGACATCGCGTTCCAACTCAAGATCACTCGCCAGGCGGTGGACTACTGGACGCGCAAGGACTCCCGGTTTCCGGCACCCTTGCAGGTCATCAACGCGCCGACGGGTAGTGGTGCCAAAGGCACCCGAGTTTGGCGCAAGCGAGAGGTAGACGCCTGGATCGTGGAGCACTATCGCCGCCGCAAACAGTAGGCGGTGTGTCTGGTACGACGGCGCGGGCGCGTGACCCGATCCGGAGTCGATCCGGATCGGCGGCGGGCGCCGTCGTCGGCCTCGTCGGCGTGTGCCGTCCGGAGGCGAACGGAAATTCCTGGCAGCCGTGCTGAATCGCACTAACAGCGCATTTCGGGGAGCTGTACGAAACGGAACGTCCGCTCCCATCCCGGTTCATCGGTGCGCGGTGCTCCGACCTGAGCGGAGCGCCGGTCGCCGGTCACCGGTCACCACCGTGGGGAAGGCCGGCTGGGCAGGCACGGGACGCCCGTCTGCGTGGCACCCGTCTGCGTGGCACCCGTCCGGCCTCTGCCCGACCGCGGTACTGCGACCGTCGCAACCCGTCGCACGGCCTCGTCGGAGCCGGCATCGGTCATGGTGCCGCCCCGTCCTGGCCTCATCGCGTCCGGAGCGCGTCCGGAGCGAGTCCGGAGCGAGTCCGGAGCGAGTCCGGAGCGCGTCCGGGACGCCTGGGGCGGTGCGGTACGCGGTCCATCGGGGCGTGCAGGGCCGTCGCTACCCCGAGCATGCCGAAGGCGTCCGGGACGACGAGCGCCCGGACGCCTTCGGCAGACGGTGAACGTGCTTTGGTCGGTCAGGCCGCCGCGGTGCTGGAGGCCGTGCTCGACGTCGAGGGCGCCGACGAGGACGAGCCGCTGCTCGCCGTGGCGGCCGAGGACGACTCGGAGCTGGACGACGAGTCGTTCCCACCGGTGGAGCTGGTGGCGGTGGCGCTCGCGGCGTCCGCGGTGTCCTTCGGGCGGTGCTGCGTGGAACCGCCGGAGGAGCTTGACCGGCTGTCGTTCTTGTAGAAGCCGCTGCCCTTGAACACCACGCCCACCGAACCGAACACTTTACGAAGTCGTCCGGCGCAGGTCGGGCACTCCGTCAGTGACGCGTCGCTGAAGCTTTGCACGACTTCAAGGTCACGTCCGCAGTCGGTGCAGCGGTACTGGTAGGTAGGCACGTACTCCTCCCGGAGCTGGCACTCAGAAGTGGCGACTGCCAACTTTAGCTCGTGGACGGCCTCGGATGTTCCCGGGTGCCGTCAGTCGGTTCGCACCGTAGCGTACGACTTGGCGTGACGACGATCTTCACGCTGCGATCGTGCTCCTCCGTGGGGACGAGATCGAGCAGCTCCTGGTCGTACAGCACGGCGATCACGGGGACATCGGGCCCGACCCGGCGCAGTGCGCGGTCGTACGAGCCGCCGCCCCGGCCGAGCCGCCGTCCCGCCCGATCGACGGCGAGCGCCGGGATGATCACGGCGTCGGCTGCGGAAAGATCCCCCGGGGGTGCCGCCGCGGGTGGCTCCCGGGTGCCCAGGGCGCCCGGGATCAGCGTGCCGGCGTACTCGCGGAAGTCGAGGTCGAGATCGGCGCGCACCACCGGCAGCAACACCCGGGTGCCGCGGGCGAGCAGCCGGGCCAGCAGGTCGGCGAGATCGGGCTCGCCGGGCAGCCCCACGTACGCCGCGACGCACCGGGCGTCGGCGACCTCGGGGATCTGGAGGATCCGCGTCGCCAGCACCGCCGTGTCCGCCGGCGACCAGGGCTCGTGACACAGGGCCAGGGAGGTTCGTCGCTGGGCGAGCAGCCGCGCGCGTAGCCGTTGCTTGGCAGCGCCGCCCGGCGCGGCGCCGCCCGGCGCGGCGCCGCCCGGCGCGGCGTCACCCTCGGATCCGAGCACCGCGCCGGCCACCGGCCCCGAGGGCGGCCGAGCCGGCGGCCCGGCGGCGGGCGTCTCCCGCGGATCATCGGGTGGTAGGTGTCTTCCCTGCACGTGCACAGCCTCCCGCAGGTCGGCGCCGCAGGGGCGGTTGCCGGGGTCCCTGGCCTCGGATGATGCCGTGGAGATGCGCAGCGGAGCAGGTCACCGGCCCGCGCGGCCACGGCGGGTCACACCCGCGGCCGCGGTCGGGGCGCGGTCGGGCCGCGGGCGGGGGGCTCCACGGCCCGCGGACGGGGCGCGCGGGGCGCAGCGGGTGGGTCGTGCGGGCCGTGGGAGCCGTGGGCGGGAGGTGGGTGGGATGGGCGCGCGGCGCGTGGGGCTGGCGAGGTCGTGGCCGTGCCGGTGGCGCCCCGCAGACGGCCGGGTACCGCCCGAGCTGTGCATCGCCCGTGAAGGCGGCCGTCGCGGTGCCCGTGCACTTCGACCCGGCTAAGGTTTCCCCATGCCAGTGACGAAGGCGGTTATTCCGGCCGCGGGTCTGGGCACTCGCTTCCTGCCGGCCACGAAGGCGGTGCCCAAGGAGATGCTGCCGGTTGTCGACAGGCCGGCTATCGAATACGTCGTCGAGGAGGCCTCTCGGGTCGGCCTGCGCGACGTCCTCCTTGTCACCAGCCGCACCAAGAAGGCGATCGAGGACCATTTCGATCGAGAGGCGGACATCGAGGCCGCGCTGGAGCGCAAGGGCGACGAGACCCGCCTGCGCCGGGTCCGCGCGTCGGCGGAGCTGGCCGAGGTGCACTCGGTCCGCCAGCCCTCGCCGCGGGGGCTCGGTCACGCCGTCCTGTGCGCAGCCGCGCACGTGGGCGACGAGCCCTTCGCCGTCCTGCTCGGTGACGATCTCATCGATGAGCGTGACCCACTGCTGGCGGAGATGCTCGCGGTGCAGGCCCGCTTCGGCGGTAGCGTCATCGCGCTGATGGAGGTCCCGCAGGAGCAGGTCTCGATGTACGGCGTCGCCACCGTGGAGTCCGTCCCCACCGGGCCGGACGACCGGTACGGGATCGTGCGCATCCTGGACCTGGTGGAGAAACCGCCGGTTGCGGAGGCGCCGAGCAACCTGGCGATCATCGGCCGCTACGTCCTGGCTCCGGAGATCTTCGAGGTGCTGCGGCACACCGAACCCGGGCGGGGCGGGGAGATCCAGATCACCGACGCGCTGCGGACGCTGGCGCTGCACGCGGCGGCCGGGGGCGCCGATGCCCAGCCGGTGCACGGCGTGGTGTTCACGGGCCGGCGCTACGACACCGGGGACCGGGTCGACTATCTCAAGGCGGTCATCCGGCTGGCCTGCGAGCGGGCCGATCTGGGCCCCGATCTCTATCCGTGGCTCGAGGAGTACGTCGCCGCCGGCGGACCCAAGGGAAATTTGTCCTAATTAGCGGGTTTTCTCCAATCATCATCCCCCTGATTGACCTGGTTGCATTCGTCTAACCTTGACGCTTCCGGCGTGGGCAGGAACGCTCCCGGGATCGGCCCGGCGCGATCGGCGCGCAGGTCGGGCGTGGAGCGGCGGCCGTCGACGGGTGCGTGGCGCCCGCCCGGCCGCCGATGCAGGGAAGGTGTCCGGGCTCCGATGGCCGTAGCCCGGACGATGCCGGCCGGGCACGCCGGGCCGGCATCAAAGGGCACAGGAACGGGGACGGGCGCCCATGACGACGGTGGATGAACACCTGGAGCGAATCCTCGCGGAGGTGGCGCCGACCCGCCCCCGGCGCGCCGGGCTGGAGCAGGCCCACGGTTGCGTGCTCGCCGCGGACGTCCGGGCGACGGTGGCCCTGCCCAGCTTCGACAACTCGGCCATGGACGGCTACGCGGTGCGGGCCGCCGACGTCGCCGCGGCCACCGAGGACGCCCCCACCGTCCTCCCCGTCGTCGGCGACATCCCGGCCGGGCCCGGCACGCCGGCGCCGCTGGAACCCGGCACGGCGGTGCGGATCATGACCGGTGCCCCGCTGCCCCGCGGCGCGGACGCCGTGGTCCAGCTCGAGTGGACCGACGGCGGCCGCGAGTCGGTCGCGGTCCGCCGGCCCGCCGCCCGCGGGCTGCACATCCGCCGCGCCGGCGAGGACGTCACCCCCGGCGCGCTGGTGCTACCGGCGGGGACGGTCATCGGCTCGGCCCAGATCGGCCTGCTCGCCGCCGTCAACGTGGCGCGCCCGCCGGTGCACCCGCGGCCCCGGGTGGCGGTGCTGTCCACGGGCACCGAGCTCGTCGAGGTCGGCTCGCGGCTCGGCGCCGGGCAGATCGTCGACTCCAACAGTCACGGCATCGCGGCCGCCGCCCGCGAGGCCGGCGCGGTCGTCCGCCGGCTCACCGGAGTGCCCGACGAGCCCGACGCCTTCGCCAAGGCCCTGCACGGGGTGCTGGGTGACGTCGACGCGGTGGTGACCACCGGCGGGGTCAGCGTCGGCGCCTACGACGTGGTCAAGGAGGTCCTCACCGGGACCGGCAGCGTGCGGTTCGACCAGGTGGCGATGCAGCCGGGCAAACCGCAGGGCTTCGGTCTGGTCGAGGGTGTGCCGATCTTCGCGTTGCCCGGCAACCCGGTCAGCGCGTTGGTCTCCTTCGAGCTGTTCGTCCGCCCGGCGCTGCGCCGGATGCGTGGGCTGACGGCCACGGGTCTGCCGCGGATCGTCGTGACGGTCGGCACGGCACTGCGTTCCCCGTCCGGCCGGCGCAGCTTCGTGCGGGTCGGCCTCGACCGTCTCGGCGAGAACGGCCGGCCCGGCCCGGCCACCGTCGCCCGCCCGGCCGGCGGCCAGGGCTCCCACCAGCTCACCTCGCTGGCCGGCGCGCAGGCGTTGCTGGTCATTCCCGAGGACGTGACGGAGGTACCGGTCGGCTCCCGACTGCCGGCACTGTTGCTCGGCGGGGACGCAGGCGCCGTTCTCTCCGGCCTGGGCTGGGCGGAGACCGACAGGTCGGACACGGACACGGGTGCGGACACGGGCGCGGGCACCGGGCCGTCGGAGCCGATCGCCCGATGACCGCGCCCCGACTCACCCACGTCGACGAGCAGGGCGCGGCCCGGATGGTCGATGTCACGGCCAAGGACGTCACCGCCCGCACGGCGACCGCCACCGGCCTGCTGCGGGTCATCCCCGAGGTGGTGGACCTGCTGCGCGGCACCGGGGTGCCCAAGGGGGACGCGCTCGGGACCGCCCGGATCGCCGGGATCATGGGCGCGAAGCGCACGCCCGACCTCGTCCCGCTCTGTCATCCCATCGCGATCTCCGGGGTCACCGTCGACCTCACGGTCCGCGACGACGGGGTGGAGATCACCGCCACCGTGCGGACGGCCGACCGGACCGGCGTCGAGATGGAGGCGCTGACCGCCGTCACCGTGGCCGCGCTGACCCTGCACGACATGGTCAAGGCGGTCGATCCCGGCGCGGAACTGACCGGCGTGCGGGTACTGACCAAGACGGGCGGGCGCCACGGCGAATGGCGCGCCGGGCCCTCCCGGGAGGCCGGGCCGGAAACCCCGACGGGCCCGGCGGAGGCGGTCCGGTGAGCCGCTCGTCGAGCCTTCCGTCGGGAGCGCGGGCCCAGGTCGTCACCGTGTCCGACCGGGCGTACGGGGGCGTCTACCCGGACCGTTCCGGCCCGCTGCTCGTCGCCGGGCTGGCCGAGCTCGGCTTCGCAGTCGGCCCGGCGCAGGTCGTCCCCGACGACCGCGAGCGGATCACGGCCGCGCTGCGGGCCGCCGTCGCCGACGGGATCGACCTGGTCGTCACCACGGGCGGGACCGGTCTTGGACCGCGGGACATCACCCCCGAGGCGACCGGGGACGTGATCGAGCGGCTGATCCCCGGGCTCGCCGAGGCGCTGCGGGCCGCGGGCCGCGACGCCGTCCCCGCGGCGGTACTCTCCCGCGGGCTCGCCGGGACCGCGGCGGCGACGCTGGTGGTGAACCTGCCGGGCTCGACGGGAGGCGTCCGCGACGGGCTGGGCGTGCTCGCTGGGGTGGTCGGACATGCCGTGGCCCAGATCCGCGGCACGGATGACCACACGGTTGTGCCCGGCGTTGCCGGGACGGCGGACTAGGGCGCCATGGTGCGGGCTCCGGGCTGGCCGGCGGTGCTGTCCGAGGGATCGGTGACGGTGCGGCCGCTGCGGCTGCGCGACGCCTCCGCGTGGGTGGAGGTGCGGCTGCGCAACGCCGACTGGCTGGCCCCGTGGGAGGCGACCCCGCCCGGTCTGGTCATGGTCCGCGAGACCTGGGCGCAGCGCCAGACCATCTCGGTGTACCGGCAGATGGTGCACCGGCTGCGTCAGCAGGCGCGGATCGGCATGGCGTTGCCGTTCGGGATCGTTTTCCACGGCCGGCTCGTCGGCCAGGTGACGGTGTCGACGATTGTCCGCGGCGCCTTCAACAGCGCGCAGGTCGGCTACTGGGTGGACAGCAATTTTGCCGGCCGGGGCATCACCCCGACCGCCCTCGCGCTCGTCGTCGACCACTGTTTCGGCCCGGTCGGCCTGCACCGCGTCGAGGCCAATGTGCGGCCCGAGAACGCCGCCAGCCAGCGGGTGCTGGCCAAGCTCGGCTTCCGCGAGGAGGGCCTGCACCGGCACTATCTCGCCATCGACGGCCACTACCGAGATCACCTCGGATTCGCGCTGACGACCGAGGACGTTCCCGAGGGGCTCGTGCGCCGCTGGCGGGAGAGCCGCCACAGCCGGCCCTGACCGCCGGGGTCGGAGCCGAGCGGACGCGCCCGGCGTCAGCGGCCGCCACCTGCCCGATCCGCGGTGGCCCGGAGCGGGACCGGGGGCCCGCGTCCGGGTTATGCCGTGAGTGGGGTGACGAGTTCCACTCCGCGCTGTGGCGGGTGTCGGCAACCGGACGCCGGCCTGTCGTTGTCACGGCGCGTTGTTCCAACACTCACGTCCGAGCGCATTCGCAGCGACCTGCTGGAGGCGCGTGCTATCCGCGAGTGCTTCCGTATGCCAAGCCGAGCCCACACGGGGGGCTCTGGGTCGGTTAGACGACGGGGGGACGACCATCGCCCATCCGATTGCGGATGCGACACGCGGGGTTCGGGTCGGTGACCACGTGGATTTCGCTCACTAGCGTCAACAGCGAAACCGCTATCCGCCGGTGTCGAGGAAGAGGCCCCGCATGGTCAGCACCTCCGCGCTCGCCGCGCTTGCCGCGCCCTGCGCGGACGGTGCGTGCTCGGCGTCCGGCGCGGGGATCGTGCCGGTTCCGCCGCCGGTCCATCGCGGGATCCACATCGGCCGGACGGCGGTGCTCCGGTGAGCGCCCTGATCTGGGCGGCGATTGTCGCGGTGTGGGGATTTGTCCTGATCCCCATGTGGCTGCGCCGCCACGACTCGGCGTCGGAGCAGCGTTCCACCGAGCGGTTCACGGTGGCGATGCGGGTGCTCTCCCGCCGCCCACCGGGCCACGACGAGGACGATCTTGATCGATTCGACGGTGACCATGAACGTCTCAGCGGGGTGAGAGGAACGGGCATGTCGCACGCGGAGTCCCCCCGTTCGCGCGATCCCAACGCCGCCGCGGAGTCTGCGCCGGCGGGCCTCTCGGCCGCGCAGGGCGAGTCCGGCGGCTGGCGCGACGCGCCGCCCGGCACGGCGCGGGACTCCTACGCGGCGCGGGTGTCCGCGCGCCCCAGCGCTCCCGGGGACTCCGACGACGCCGCGCCGTCCGATCCGGTCGGGCGGCAGCCCAGCCCCGCGCCGCCGCTGCGCCCCGCGGTGCAGTCCGGGCCCGGGATCTCGGGCGGGCCTGCGACTCCGGGTAGGCCGACGACCCTGGGCTGGCCGGGAACTCCCGGTGGGCCGGGTACTTCGGGTGGGCCTGCGACTTCGGGTGGGCCAGGTACTTCGGGTAGGCCTGCGACTTCGGGTAGGCCGGGACCTTCGGCGAGGTCCGGAGTTGCGGGCGGGCCAGCGTCGGCCGGCGACGACGGCGCGGAACGCGGCGGCGAGCGGGTCGACTCCCGCCGCACCATCGCCCTGCACCGGGTGGCCGCCGAGCGGGCGACCCTGATGCGGGTGCGCCGCCAGCGACTGACCCTGCTGGCGATGGTGTTCCCGGTGACCGTCGTGCTGGCCGCCCTGTTCGGCGGGATGTGGATCGCCGTGCAGCTTTTGACCGATCTCGGGCTCGCCGGTTACCTCGTCCACCTGCGGCGCGCCGCCCAGGTCGAGCGCCGGCTGGCGATCACCAAGGTCTCGATCGAGCGCCGGATCGAGGCCGAGCGGGTCGCCCGCCGCCGCCGTCCGGTCGGCTCGTCCTTCGCCTATCACGAGCGAAACCCAGGCGCCCAGCACGAGCGAAACCCAGGCGCCCAGCACGAGCGAAACCCAGGCGCCCAGCACGAGCGTCCCCGGCAGGGGGAGGAGCTCACCCCCGAAGAACTCGCGCACGCCCGGGCGGAGACGATCGACCTCGGCAGCCTGATGGCCGCTCAGCACGCGTATCGCGACGACGCCGGGCAGGACGAGCAGCCCGCACCGACCCGGTGGACGGGCGGCGGAGCCCATCCCGAGGACCCGGCCGCAGCCGACGAGCAGGATCCGGGCGGCTACGCTCCCGCGGCCGAGTGGGACGCCGCCGGCCCGGGCCGTCCGGCGATCGGCGGCCACGCGAAGGTCCTTCACGGCTACGCGCCGCCCGCCGGCCCCGACGTGCCCGCCGGCTACGAGGTCGCCGGGTACGACGAGGTCGCCGGCTACGAAGTCGCCGGGTACGACGAGGTCGAGGTGGACGTCGAGGTCGAGATGGAGGCGGGGGAGGTCGCGTCGGCATCCGCCGCACGCATGACCGCTCGTCCGGCGGTCCGTCCCCCCAACCGGCCGACCACCTCGCGTCCCGGCCGCGTCCAGATCAACCCGCCGGGCACCCACGGTGGGCTGATCGCGTCCCCGGAGGCTGCCTCCGCCGGCGGGGCCATGGCCGGCGATCCGGCCGGCGAGAACACCGGTGAGATCGACCCGCTGCTGCGTCGCCACGCCGTGGGGAGCTGAGCGGAGCACCGCCCCGGCACGGCGCCGAGCGGCGCTGAACCGCCCGCTCAGGGCCGGGGGCCCAGCCGGGCCACCGCGCGGGTCGGGGCGCCGTCGGCCGCGGCGAGCGGCAGGGGGAACAGGAAGATCTCGACCGTCCGTCCCTGCGCCCGGGCCCGCAGCAGGCTCGCCAGGCCGGTGAGGTTCTCGGCGATCACCGCGCCGGCGCCGCACAGCACCCGGTGCGCCGCCAGGCTGACCTCCTGGCCCGGCCCGGGGGTGCGGTCCACGCTCAGGGCGTCGATGCCGACGGTCCGCACCCCGGCGTCGACGATCGCCCGGGCCGTGTCCGGCGCCAGGTAGGGATGGCGCAGGTAATCAGGGTGCCCCCAGCGGTCCGACCAGCCGGTCACGAACAGGACGACGTCGCCGGGGCGCAGCGCCGCCGGGAGCGCGGCAGGCCCGATCGACCCCTGCGCCGCCTGCCCGCGCACGTCGACCAGCACCGCCGGGCCGGTGAAGCGGTCCAGCGGCAGCTCGTCGAGCCGGGGCAGCGCGTCGTCGATGTGCCAGGGCGCGTCGACGTGCGTGCCCGACTGCGAACCCAGGTGCACGCGTTGCACGTTGACCCCGTCCTCGGCCGCGCGCAGCGCCGGCGCCACGGCCACCTCGGGATCCCCCGGGTACACGGGCATCCCGCTGACGATCGGCACGGACAGGTCGACCAGCTCGCAGCCCTGCGTACCGCCTTCGACGGGGATGCTCGACATGGGACCTCCGGCGGTGGGGACGCCCGCGCGCGGCGGGCCGTCGCACCACCATGCCCGCCGGTCCCGGTCCCGGTCCCGGTTACCGGCTGCCGTGGCCGGCGTCGACTCAGCGATGGACCGGCGTCTTCAGCGGGTCGTAGTCCGCCAGGAGCCGCTCCAGCCGGACCTGGTCGACGCGGTTGATGACGCTGGCCGCCTCCTGCTGGTCGCGCACGCACTTGGCCAGGGTGAACGCAGAGGTCACGACGTAGAGCAGGCCGAGCCAGAGGAAGGCGCGCAGCCAGGCGTCGCCGGGCAGCCGGGCGATCGCGTACGTGACGGCGACCAGCGATACGGCGAACGACAAAGCCGCCTGGACGAAGAAGACGGTCGTGCTCCTGGCTTGCGGAGGTGGGTTCGACATGAGAATCAGTCTCGTGCCGTCCCGGCGTCCCGGCATGAGTACAGATACTCATTCCGTCCTGAGTACACCTTCTGTAACACTTGTGCGGTGGGGATCCCACGAGGACCGGCCGGCGTGCGGGGCGCGCTGTGGCGGTCCCTGACGGTCTACCGCTGGGCGTCTCTCGCCTACGCCGTCGCCCTGGTCGGCCAGACCCTCGGGCAGGCCGACCGGCCCGCGCTCGGCTTCACCCTGTTCGGTGTGATGGCGGCATGGTCGCTGGTCATGTCGGTGCTCGCGCCCGTGATCGACGGCCGCCGGCCTCGGCTGCTGGCCGGCCTCGTCGCCGCGGACGTCGCGCTGTGCGCGGCGATGGTCGTCCTGACCCTGCCGGTGGGTCCCCGCTCCGGCCACGTCCTGCCGGGGATGTGGTCGGCCGGCGGCGTCCTCGGCGCGGCGCTGTTGGGCGGCACGGCGGGCGGCCTGGTCGCCGGCCTGCTGCTGTCGATCGCGACGTTCATCGAACGCGGCGTCGTCAACGACTCCTCGATCGGCACGGCCGTGCTGTTCCTGTTGTCCGGGACGATCGTCGGATACCTGAGCCGCACGGCGCTGGTGGCGGAGACGGCGCTCGCCGACGTGCTGGCCGCGCGCGCCGGCGACGCCGAGCGGGAGCGGTTGGCCCGCCGCGTGCACGACGGCGTCCTGCAGGCGCTTGCGTTGATCTCGCGGGAGGCGCCGCGGGGCCTGCCGGCGGCGGAGGTGGCGGCGATGGCCGCCGAGCAGGAGGCGGCGCTGCGGGAGCTGCTGCGCACGCCCGCCGCCTCGCGGGTCACGGCCGGCGCCTCGCGGGTCACGGCCGGCGTGGCAGGTGGCGTGGCGGGTGTCGGGGCGCCGCGGCCAGGAAACGGGATTTCGGCGGACCTGGTCGAGCCGCTGCTGCGGCTGGCGCGACCGGCGGCGCCGGGCCGGGGCGCGGTGACGGTGGCGACGCCGGGCGCGCCGGTTCCCCTGGAGGGCGAGCGTGCGCGGGAGGTGGTCGCCGCGGTCGAGGCCACGGTGGACAACGTGGCCCGCCACGCCGGCCCCGGGGCGTCGGCCTGGGTGCTCGTCGAGGACGACGGCGACCGGGTGGTCGTCACCGTCCGCGACGACGGGGTGGGGATGGCGGCCGGGCGGATGGAACGGGCCGCCGCCGAGGGGCGGCTGGGACTCGCGGTCTCGGTGCGGGGGCGCATCCGGGAACTGGGCGGCACGGTCACCGTGACGAGCCGACCAGGGGCAGGGACGGAGGTCGAGTTGCGTGTCCCACGCTGACGGGTCGCGAGGCGGCCGGTCCGACGGGGGTGGACCGGCCCCGGACGGCTCGGCGGCCCAGGGGTCCGCGCCCTGCCGGGTGGTGGTCGTCGACGATCACCCACTGTGGCGGGAGGCCCTGAGCCGGGACCTGGACCAGGCAGGGTTCGTGGTGGTCGGCACGGCCGGCTCGGTGGCGCAGGCGCTGCGGGTGGTCGCCGCGACCCGGCCCGACCTCGTCGTCCTCGACCTGACGCTCCCGGACGGCTCGGGCGTCGAGGTGATCCGGGGCCTGCTCGGTCCGGGGGCGGCCGGTGGGTTCGGCGGCGCGGTCCTGATCGTCTCGGCCTCCGGCGAGCAGGCCGACGTCCTGGCGGCGGTCCAGGCCGGGGCGTCGGGCTATGTGGTCAAGTCGGCGCGGCCCGAGGAGCTCGTCGACGCCGTGCGGCGCACCGCCGCCGGGGCCCCCGTCTTCAGCGCGGGGCTCGCCGCGCTCGTGCTGGGGGAGATGTCGCGGGCGGCGCGCGACGTGACCGCGACGCCGTCGCCCCCCCGGCTCACGGCGCGGGAGATCGAGGTGCTGCGCCTGGTCGCGAAGGGCCTGTCGGCCCGGGACGCGGCGGCGCGCCTCGGGATCTCCCACCGCACCGTGCAGAACCACATGTACAACGTGCTGGGCAAGCTCCAGCTCCGCAACCGGGTGGAGCTGACCCGGTTCGCCGTTCGCGAGGGCTACGACGACGCGTCCTGACGTGCCGCCCGGGGGCCTCCGCCCGGCGGCCTCCGCCAGACGGCCTCCGCCAGAGGCCTCCGACCGGCGCCGCGGACCACACGCGGGGGCGCGTCGGGGCGAACGAGCCGACGGATCGAGGCCCGCGGCGGCGCCGTACGCTCGCTGCCATGACCGAGGTTCTCCAGCCGGTGCCGGCCCTGCACCGACCGGACCTGCTCGCGGCGGCGACCGCGGCGGCGCTGGCGGCCTGGCCGGACGGGGTGTCCGCGCCGCCCGTCGAGCAGGTCGAGGTGGCCGAGATCGACCCCGAGCTGGCCGACACGGCCGCGTTCTGCGCGCGCTACGGGGTCGGGCCGGCCGACTCGGCGAACTGCGTGATCGTCGCGGCCCGGCGCGGGGCCGAGACGACGCTCGCGGCGTGCGTCGTCCTCGCGACGACCCGGGCGGATGTGAACGGGCTGGTGCGGCGCCGGCTGGCCGCCCGCAAGGTGTCGTTCGCGCCGATGGACACGGCCGTCTCCCGCACCGGGATGGAGTACGGCGGCATCACCCCGGTCGGGCTGCCCGCCGACTGGCCGCTGCTGATCGACCGCGCGGTCGCCGAGCATCCCCGCGTCGTCGTCGGCTCCGGCCTGCGCCGGTCCAAGCTCTGGCTGCCCGGAGCGGCGCTCGCCGCCCTCCCCGCCGCCGAGGTTCTCGACACTCTCGGCACCTGACGTTCCTTGCCGGTCCAGCGGGACGAGTCGGACGCCGAACCCTCTGAAAGGCAAGGAAGTCTGGCGATTGGGCGGGTGAACGCGGCGGGCTAGCGGCCTGGCTGGCCGGCTGGCTGGCTCGGCGTCAGACCGTCGTCGTCTCGGCGAGCTGCGCCTGCACGATGCGGACGACGTCGTTGATCGTGGTCAGGGTGAAGACGTCCTCGTCCTCGATCTCGATGCCGTACTCGCGCTCGATCCGGGCGATCGCGAGCAGGACCTTCACCGAGTCCGTGCCCTCGACCGTCCGCAGGTTCAGATCCGCGGCGAGGGTCTCGGCGGGCAGGCGGAGCGCCCCGGCGACGATCTCGGTCACCGTGTGGACGATTTCGGCGTGGGATGACGGCGATGACGACATCGGGACTCCTCGGATCGTGCGATCTGCGGTTCGATGCGGATGAGGCGACGGGCGAGCCCCGGCCCCGGCCCCGGCCCCGCCGGCCGGCGGGGCCGGACGGTGTGCCGGCGAAGCCGGGGGCGTCACGCGATGGAGTCGGCGAGGGCCTGCCGGATGTCGGAGTTCCGGGTCAGGTCCCGGCCGATCGCGCTGCCGAGCGCGCGGCGCAGCTTGGCCTGGAGCCGGTCCTGCTCGTCCGGCGGCGAGAACCGCAGGTAGACGTCGATCACGTCATCGACGGTCTCGTAGCCCCGCATCTCCTCGACGAGCTGATGCTTGTAGACCCCGACCGGGTGGTTGAGCCGCGAACTCGTCGCGTAGAAATGGATTCGCTCCAGGACCGAGGTGAGTTCCTCGGGGTGCTGGTCGAGCCGCCGCTTCAGGTAGTACAGGAATTCGCGGGCGTGGCCGGCCTCGTCGCGGCTCGCCCGCAGGAAAAGGTCGGACAGGACGGGCTCACGCACCCAGGCGGAAAGAGCCCGGTACGCGGTGTTGACGATGATCTCGGAGATCACGTTCGTGGCCAGGGTGGCGCTCGGCGTGATGCCACGCTCGTACGGCTCGCGCAACGCCTCGATCCTGGCCTGGTCGATGTGCACGCCGACCGCCTTCAGCCAGGCCCGGAAGGCGTAGTGGTGCTGGAGCTCCTGGTAGGCCCAGACGGCCACGAAGGCCGAGCAGTCGTAGTCATCGTCGAACTCGCTGAGGAATCCGTGCAGCCCGGGCAGCGAGGTCGCCTCGCCCATGACGACACCCTTGACGAGCGAGATGTAGGCCGGGTCCACCAGGTCGCGCCGGACATTCTCCAACCCGAGCTCGGAGACCTTCCACTGAAGGCGCTCGTAATGTTGGAAAACTTCGAAACTGTGGGCCTCTTCGGGGGCTGCGGTCGGCATCTGTGAGCTCCTTCCGAGCTTCCTGCCTGGCCTTCCGGCCTCCACTCTTCATTCTCTGCCCGGCCGCGACAACCCACTACCCGGATCTCAATCGGCCCATCATGATCAGTTATCACCGGACTCGTTCGGCCGGCGCCCACCCACCGCGGCGCATGTTCTGACCGGGACCAGGAACCGGGGTGTCGTCGCAGTGTGCAGCGACGTCGAGATCCGGAAGGTGCGGGCGGCGTGTTCAGCCGGTGCGGCAGCGCGGATCTGCCCGCGACACGAGCAGCCACCACGAGATACTCGGAGGCGGCACAGGCGGCCGTGGGCCGTGGGCCGTGGGCAGGGGGAGCCGGAATGTGTTTCTCACCGGAGGCCGATGTCGTGGCCGCCGTCGTGATCGGTGGTGTCGGCGTTGACGCTGCCCGCCACGTCCGGACCGGCGCGCAGTGGCCGCTGGCCGCGTTGCCGCTCCTGTTTGCTGGGCACACGCTGGTCGAGGCGTTCGTCTGGTGGGGGCTGCGCGGTGATGTCAGTGGCAGGGTACAGACGGTGGCGACCGTGCTCTACCTGATCTTCGCCTTCCTTGTCCTGCCGGTGTATGTGCCTGTTACCGTGCTTGTACTGGAACACGTGCCGAGGCATCGACCGATCGAGATCATCACGCTTGTCGCTGGTGTGATCTGCGCGGCGGGTCTGGCGGTGGCCCTCATCTCCAAGCCCTTCACGGCACGCCCAGAGGGTCATCACATCGTCTATCACGTGCATCTGCACGCCGGGCCAGTGATCATCGCTTTGTATCTCGTCAGCACGTGTGGCGCTCTCATCGTCTCCGGACGGCGGTTCCTGCGCTGGTTCGGCGTCTTCAACCTAGCTGCGGTCGCGCTGCTGGCCTGGGTCGCAACTGAGGCCGTCACCTCGCTGTGGTGCGCCTGGGCCGCCGTCACAAGCATGGCTGTGGCGGCGTACCTCCGCTCGGCTGGCCCGGCTGATGTCGACTACGCTCCGCAATCTTAACGAACCGCCTATCGACGCCGACGCCGACGGCGTCGGCACGCGTGAACGAAGCCTCGGAGCAGCCCGGAGTCATCCTTCAGATCGTGCCGAAGCTTCTGCATACGATGCGCCTGGTTTCCGACGGATCATGGCAGTCGCACGTGAGTACATGTGACATGAATACCGACAGCGACGTCACGCCGTTGGCCTGGCGTAAGAGCAGCTACTCCGGCGGCACCGGCGGCAACTGCGTCGAGGAGCTGGCATGGTCTGCGGCCGGCCGGCACGACTCGCAGCGACGCGGTAAGCGTGTCGTCGTCCGCCAGGTAGAAGGCGAGGACGTTGCGACGGGCAGCGCCGAAATCCAAGGTCACGTCCGGATGCTCTGTCCGCAGTTGCCGCAACTCGTCGACCTTGCCGGCGAACGCTTCCGCTTCGGAAAGCCGGTCGGTGAATATCCGCTGCGCGGAGATACGGGCGCCGCCGAGGCGACGTGCCCGAATCTCTTCACCGATACCCATCTGGCCGCCCCCTCGCCTGGTTGCCAACCCCTGCGGTTCGCGTCGGGATCAGTCTTACCGGCCCGCACCGGTGACCGCCTCTGTTTCCGGGAAGTGCCCGGTGGGACTGGATGCCGAGGCGCATCGCCGCTTCGCCAACCCGGTAGCCCGTGGCCGGGTGACTGGCGGCACGCCCGAGCCTGCGGCGGGCAGACCGCAGCGACGGGCATCTTCTGTGTGGCGGATCACAGTCATTCCGTGCCGTTGGCTGCCGCCGGGTGACGCCCAGTTCCACGGACGAATGGCGGACCAATGATCAAAGGCCTTGATCGAATCTTTCCGATCAAGGCCTTGACCTGCGAGTATCTGTGGAGCTCCGAGGGTGGACCTTGAACCCCGATCTTGACCGCTACCTGCGGGAACGCCGCAAGCCCTCCAGCCGGACGGGNATGATGTAGCCGAACGATCGCCGAGCGTATAGAGGGGCTCCCCGGGGAAACCGGGGAGCCCCTCTTCGTGCTCGCGATCTCGAAGCGACCCGAGCCGATGCCGAAAGGGAAGGGCGCTAACTTTTGCAAGCAGTCTGCTAGCACTCGTCTCAGGTGATGAGTTGCGATCCTTCGTCGGGTTCGTCGGTGATCTCGGGTCGGCCGGGTCGGCCGATGTGCCGTCGGTGTTCCCGCGCGGCGAGTCGTCGGGGCGCCCATGCCTCGCCGATCGCGATATGCATCCGGTCGATCATGGCCGCGCCACCGAGCCGGTATGCCTCGGCTTCCCCGTCACTGACCGGGCCGGTTGTCGTGCGTTCAAGCTGCGGTGCGAGAGCGAGGACAGCGTAGAGG
>NZ_JYFN01000064.1 GCF_000948395.1 Frankia torreyi
GACCCGGCCGGCCTGTACGCGGCGGTGCCGACGGATTCGCGGACGCCGTATGACGTGCGGGAGGTGATCGCGCGGGTGGTGGACGGGAGTCGGTTCGCGGAGTTCAAGCGGGAGTACGGGTCGACGTTGGTGACCGGGACGGCGCGGTTGCATGGTCATCCGGTGGGGATCGTGGCGAACAACGGGGTGTTGTTCGGCGAGTCGGCGCTCAAGGGGGCGCATTTCATCGAGTTGTGTGATCAGCGGGGGATTCCGTTGGTGTTCCTGCAGAACATCTCGGGGTTCATGGTGGGGCGGGAGTACGAGGCGGGNGGTATTGCGAAGCACGGGGCGAAGATGGTGACGGCGGTGGCGTGTGCGCGGGTGCCGAAGTTCACGGTGGTGATCGGGGGTAGTTTCGGTGCGGGGAACTACTCGATGTGTGGGCGGGCGTATTCGCCGCGGTTTCTGTGGATGTGGCCGAACGCGCGGATCTCGGTGATGGGTGGGGAGCAGGCCGCGGCGGTGCTCGCCACCGTCCGCCGCGAGCAGTACGCCGCCCGCGGGCAGGACTGGCCGGCCGAGGCGGAGGAGGACTTCCGCGCCCCGATCCGCGAGCGCTACGAAGCGCAGGGCAGCCCGTACTACTCGACCGCCCGGCTGTGGGACGACGGGGTGATCGATCCGCGGGACACCCGCACGGTGCTCGGGCTCGCGCTGTCGGTCGCGGCCAACGCGCCGATGGACCCGCCCGGCTACGGCATCTTCCGGATGTGAGGGCGAGCATGTTCTCGACAGTGCTGGTGGCCAACCGCGGGGAGATCGCCGTCCGGGTGATCCGGACCCTGCGCGCACTCGGCATCGAGTCGGTGGCGGTCTACTCCGACGCCGACGCGGGCGCGCGCCACGTGCGGGAGGCCGACGTCGCCGTGCGGATCGGGCCGGCGCCCGCCCGCGAGTCCTACCTGAACATCGCCGCGGTGGTCGCGGCCGCGGTCGCCACCGGGGCCCAGGCCGTCCATCCCGGCTACGGGTTCCTGTCGGAGAACGCGGCGTTCGCGGCGGCGTGCGCCGAGGCGGGTGTCGTGTTCGTCGGGCCGCCGGTCCGCGCCGTCGAGGTGATGGGTGACAAGATCACCGCCCGGCGCGCGGTCGCCGCGGCGGGGGTGCCCGTGGTGCCCGGCCGGGACGACCCGGCGATGACGGATGCCGACCTGGTCGACGCCGCCGCGCAGATCGGCTACCCGGTCCTGCTCAAGCCGTCCGCGGGCGGCGGGGGCAAGGGCATGCGGGTCGCCACGGACGCCGCCCGGCTGCGGGCGGAGATCGCCGGTGCCCGCCGCGAGGCCGCCGCCGCGTTCGGCGACGACACCCTGTTCGTCGAGCGGTTCGTGGACCGTCCCCGCCACATCGAGGTGCAGGTCCTGGCGGACGCGCACGGCACGACCGTCCACCTCGGCGAGCGGGAGTGCAGCCTGCAGCGGCGCCACCAGAAGGTCGTCGAGGAGGCGCCGTCGGTCCTGCTGTCCCCGCAGACGCGGGAGCGGATCGGGGCGGCGGCCGTCGCCACGGCCGCCTCGGTCGGCTACGTCGGGGCCGGCACGGTCGAGTTCCTCGTCGCCGCGGCGAACCCGGAGGAGTTCTTCTTCCTGGAGATGAACACCCGCCTGCAGGTCGAACATCCGGTCACCGAGCTGGTGACCGGGATCGACCTCGTCGCCGAACAGCTCCGCGTCGCGGCCGGGGAACCGCTCGGCTACACCCAGGCCGACATCCGGCTGACCGGCCACGCGGTGGAGGCCCGGGTGTACGCCGAGGACGCCGCGCGGGGCTTCCTGCCGACCGGCGGGCGGGTCCTGCGGCTGGACGAGCCGTCGGGGCCCGCCGTCCGGGTCGACTCGGGGCTGCGCCTCGGCGCCACCGTCGGGTCCACCTACGACCCGATGCTCGCCAAGATCATCGCTTTCGGGCCGGACCGGGACACCGCGCTGGACCGGCTCGACCGGGCGCTGGCCCGCACCTGCGTGCTCGGCGTGACCACCAACGTCGGCTTCCTGCGGGCCCTGCTCGACCATCCGGACACCCGCGCCGGCCGGCTCGACACCGGCCTGATCGAACGGGACCTCGACGCGCTCGTCGCCGCCGCCCCGGGCGCGGCCGACCTCCCGGCCGTGTACGCGCTGGCCCGCCTGCTGGAGCTGACGCCGGACACGCCCTTCGTCGACCCCTGGGACGTCCCCAGCGGATGGCGGCCCGGCGAGCACTCGTCGCTGCACTGGACGATCACGGCCGCGGGCCTCGCCGAACCGGTCGAGGTCGGCGTGCGCGGCACCCCCGGGGACGCGCTGGTCGCCGTCGACGGCGGCGAGCCGATCCCGGCCGCCGTGGAGTGGGTCGGGGCGGGCGCGGATGGGCCGGGCAGCCGGCTGGCGGCCGGCGGCGAGCTGGTGGTGACGCTGGCCGGCCGTACCCGCCGGTGGCGGGCCGTCGCCGACGGTGCCACGCTCTGGCTGGGCGCCGACGGCGCCGCGTGGCCCGTGTCCGAACACCGCCGCCGCTCGGCCGCGGCCGCCGTCGAGGACGGCGGCGAGGCCCGCAGCCCCATGCCCGGCACCGTCATCGCGGTGCACGCCGCCGCCGGCGACGAGGTGGCCGCCGGCGCGCCGCTGGTCGTCGTGGAGGCGATGAAGATGGAGCACACCGTCGGTGCCCCGGTCGCAGGCCGGGTCAAGGACGTCCTCGTCGGCATCGGCGAGCAGGTCACCCTCGACGCGGTGCTCGCCGTCGTCGACCCGGCTCCGGCCGGAAGCTGAAGCCCAGTCCCGAAGCCGAATTCCCCAGCGGATCCCGCAGCCGAATCCTGAAGGAGGACATCATGCCCGACACCCGGTTGAGCGAGGATCAGGAGTCGCTGCGCAAGCTCGTCGAACAGTTCGCCCGCGAGGTCGTGGCGCCGGCGGCGGCGGCGCACGACGAGGCGAAGACCTTCCCGTACGAGGTCGTCGCGCAGATGGCGGAGATGGGACTGTTCGGCCTGCCGTTCCCGCAGGCCGTCGGCGGGCAGGGGGCGGACTACTTCACCCTGTGCCTGGCGATCGAGGAGCTGGCGCGGGCGGACTCGTCGGTGGCGATCACCCTGGAGGCCGGCGTCGGGCTGGGCGCGATGCCGGTGTACCGGTTCGGTTCCGACGCGCAGAAGGAGCGGTGGCTGCCGCTGCTGACGTCGGGACGGGCGCTGGGCGCGTTCGGGCTCACCGAACCCGGCGCCGGCAGCGACGCGGGCGGCACCCGCACGACCGCCAGCCTCGACGGTGACGAGTGGGTCATCAACGGGTCGAAGGCGTTCATCACCAACTCGGGCACGGACATCACCCGGCTGGTGACGGTGACCGCGGTGACCGGGCAGACCGCCGCCGGGCGCAAGGAGATCTCGGCGATCCTGGTGCCGGTGCCGACCGCGGGTTTCACCGCGCAGCCGGCCTACTCGAAGGTCGGCTGGCACGCCTCCGACACTCATCCGTTGACGTTCGACGACGTGCGGGTGCCGGCGGAGAACCTGCTCGGCGAGCGGGGCCGCGGGTACGCGAACTTCCTGAGCATCCTCGACGAGGGGCGGATCGCCATCTCGGCGCTGTCGGTGGGGCTCGCCCAGGCCTGCGTCGACGAGAGCGTGCGCTACGCCAGACAGCGGGAGGCGTTCGGCGCGCCGATCGGGCGCAACCAGGCCATCGCCTTCAAGATCGCGGAGATGGAGACCCGGACGTACGTCGCGCGGGCGGCCTACTACGACGCGGCCTCCCGGATGCTTGCCGGCCAGCCGTTCAAGAAGCAGGCCGCGATGGCGAAGCTGTTCTCCTCGGAGGCGGCCGTCACCAACGCGCGGGAGGCGACCCAGATCTTCGGCGGCTACGGGTTCATGAACGAGTACCCGGTGGCCCGGCACTGGCGGGACTCCAAGATCCTCGAGATCGGGGAGGGCACCAGCGAGGTGCAGAAGATGCTCATCGCCCGCGACCTCGGCCTGTAGGCCCGCAAGACGCAGTCAGGTTCCCGGGAGACGCAGTCAGGTTCCCGCAAGACGCAGTCAGGTTCCTGGGAGACGCAGTCAGGTTATCGTCAGGTCCGGACTGCGAGCCTCGCGGCATGACTGCTGTGACTGGCCGGGCGGGACCATGGGGCCGGACGACGTTGAACAAGGTCCCACAGGTCACGATCTTCTTCTGGATCATCAAGGTCCTCTGCACCACGATCGGTGAGACCGCGGCGGACTTTCTCAACTCGAATCTCGGCCTGGGCCTGACCGCCACGACCTACGTGATGGGCGCCCTGCTGGTCGTCGCGCTGTTCTTCCAGTTTCGGCTGGAGCGTTACATTCCCTGGGTCTACTGGCTCGCGGTCGTCCTGATCAGCGTGGTCGGCACGCTCATCACCGACAACCTGACCGACAACGCGGGCGTGCCGCTGGCAGTTACCACCGCCGTCTTCGCCGTCGCGCTGGCCGCGACGTTCGCGGCGTGGTTCGCGGTCGAGCGGACGTTGTCGATCCATACCATCTACACCACGCGGCGGGAGGGTTTCTACTGGCTGGCGATCCTGTTCACCTTCGCTCTGGGCACGGCCGCGGGTGACCTGGTCGCGGAGAAGCTGAACCTGGGCTACGGAGTATCCGTGCTCGTGTTCGCCGCGGCCATCGCCGCCGTGGCGGCCGCTCGGTTCGCCCTCGCCGTGAACGCCGTGGTCACCTTCTGGATCGCCTACGTGCTGACCCGGCCGCTCGGAGCCTCCGCCGGTGACCTGCTGTCCCAGCCGCGGGACGAGGGCGGGCTCGGTCTGGGCACGGTCGGGACCACGGTGATCTTCCTGGTCGCGATCGTCGGGCTCGTCGCCTACCTCACGGTCCGGCGCCGGGACGAGATCGCCCCCGAGGGCCTGCCGGGGAGGACGACGCAGGCCTGAGACGCGGGCGGCGGGCGGCGGTCGGGGTGGCGAACGGCGGACGGCGGACGGGTCAGTGCAGCCGGTATCCGATCCCGCGGACGGTGTCGAGCCGGGCGTCGACCGCCGCCCTCCGCAGGGCGCGCCGCAGCCTCGTCACATAGGAGTCCAGGGTGTTCTCCCGCACGATCGCGCCGGCCGGCCAGGCGGAACAGACCAGCGTCTCCCGGCGGACGACCTCCCCGCGGCGCACCAGCAGGGTCGCCAGCAGGCGGTATTCGGTCGGGCTCAGGGGAACGGCCGTCCCGCCGCTGCCCAGGCGGAAACGCAGCGGATCCAGGGCGATCGCGTTGCCGCCCGCATCCGGTCGGCGGCGCCGGACCAGCACGTCCAGCCGGGCGGCGAGCTCGGCGAACGCGAACGGCTTGGTCAGGTAGTCGTCGGCCCCGCGGGCGAAGCAGCGCAGCCGGTCGGGCAGCGCATCGCGTGCCGTCAGCACCAGCACGGGTGCCTCGACGCCGCGGTCGCGCAGAGCACTGACGACGTCCATCCCGTCCATGTCCGGCAGGCCCAGATCCAGCACGAGGGCGTCGGGCCTGGCCGCGATGGCGGCGACCTGGCCGAGGGCGGAGGCACCGTCGCGGACCGCCCAGACGACCTGGAAGTCCGCCGCCTCGAGTCCGCGGACGAGGACGCGCCGCAGCGCCGGATCGTCCTCGACCACCGCTATCGCTCCGGGCACCGCTCCCGCACCTCTCCTTCGACGCGAGCTCGACGGATGGAACCGCCTGCAGAACATCACGCCGGGGGTGTGAAGAGCGTGTGAGGGCGACGACGCAGGCTCGGACCAGGACTGGAGTCCGCTTTTTCCGACCTTCGGGCCATACGTTCTGGCTCCATCGTGGCGGGCTGGAATGGTCTGCCTGGGTAACTACCTTTTCTGCATTCACAGGTTTCACATCCGGTCGCCGTAGCCTGGGCCGGGTGCAAGGAACTCTGCCTTCGTTCCGGTGTCGCGCGAACAGCGCTGGCGCCTGGATTCTGCTCGTAATGGCCTGTTATCTCCTCGGCGAGATCGGGGAAATCGTCGGGGTGCCCGCGCCGCAGCTCGTCGTCCCGTTGCTGGTGGGGGCCGCTCTCGCCCTCGGCGGGATGGTCCGGCGGAATCTCCCGGCCCCGGCCCTCCGCGGATCCCAGGCCGTCCTCGGCGTCCTGATGGGAAGTTATCTGAACATCTCGCAGCTGCGATCGGTCCTGGGCACGGCGCTTCCCCTGACGGTGGTCACGCTGGCGACCATCGCGCTCTGCCTGCTGGCGGCCCTGCTGTTCAGCCGTACCAGCCGAGGCAGCTTCACCGACGCGGCGCTCGGCATGATGCCGGGCGGCTCGGCCGCGATCGTGGCCTGCGCCGAGGAGTTGCGGGCGGACAGCCGGCTGGTGGCCCTGAGCCAGTACCTGCGGGTGGGCCTCGTCGCGCTGACGGCCCCCGCCGTCGTCGCCGTGTCCCACGGGACGGTGGGACGCCCGCACCCGGGATCCTTCCCGGCCTTCGCGCACCTCGTCGACGGCTCCAGCCAACTGCTCGGCCTGGCGTTCCTCGCCGGGGTCTGCCTGCTGGGGGCCCGCGCGGGGCGCCGCCTCGCGCTGCCGGCGCCGGCGCTGCTGGGCCCGATGCTGCTGGGGATGGTGGTGGGTTCGATCGCCGTCGGGCCGGGGTTCGCTCCCGCGGGCCCGCTGCGTGACCTGGTGTTCATCCTTGTCGGGCTTGACGTCGGCCTGCGCTTCAGTCGCGACTCGGTGCGCGAGATCCGCCGGGTGCTGCCGTCGCTGTGCGGCTGCATCGCCCTGGTCTGCCTGGGCTCCGCGGGCCTGGCCTGGGTGCTGGCCAGGATGATCGGCATCCCGTTCCTGGAGTCCTACCTGGCGACGACCCCGGGCGGCATCAACGCGGTGCTTGCCACCGCCACCGTGGCCCACATCAACGTCGGTGTGGTCTCCACCGTCCAGAGCTTCCGTCTCGTCCTCGTGGTGCTGCTGNCCCCGCCGCTGGTCCGCTGGCTCGTCCGCCGGACGACGCCGGTCACCGTGGCCCCCGCGTCAGTCCCCGTCCCCGTCCCCGAACACGGCCCGGGCGGTGGCGATCCGCAGGTCGTCGAGCGCGTCGGCCTGCCTGCGGGCCCGCTCGAGCAGCACGTCGAGTCGGTCCTGGTCGAGCCGGTCGTAGCGGTCGGCGACGGCACTCAGCGTGCGCCAGGCGGCCGCCTTGCCCGCGATCCCGATTCGCAGCGTCTCGAGCTCGACCACCGTGCTCAGCGCGGAGCGGCGCACGACCCGACCGTTGGACTTCAGTCGGCCCGCCGCCTCGGCGATCCAGCCGGCGGCGATCTTGTACTTCCGCTCGGGAACGCCGAGGGCGCGCATGAACTCGAGCAGCGCGTCGCGGTCCTCGGCGATCTCCGAGGCAATCCGTGCCAGCGTGTCGCCGAAGGGTGTTCCGCGGTGGGCCGTCGACGTACGGCGAGCGAGCCGCAGCCCGGCGGTGGCGCCGGCGAGGTGGTCGTTCAGGTAGATGCCGATCGGACTCGGGCCGGCCTGCGTCCCGACCACCCGACCGCCGGTGATGGTCTCGGTTCTGACGTCACTCATGCCACGCCTCCCTCGCTCGGACTCACCGCCACGGCTCGGACTCACCGCCACGGCTCGGTCCTGCGGTAGGTGTCTCCGGTCGGGCCCGGGCTAACCGGCGCGGCAGACTCCCGGAGCCGGGTGGTCAGCGCCAGGCGGCGGTGATGGTGGGGGAGGGCACCACGAAGGCGATGTTGCGCATGGTGTAGCGCACGACATGTTCGGCGTACTCGTACGGGTCGCCCGCGATGCAGTCCGGCGGGACGACGACGGTGTAGCCGAGGTTCATCGCCTCGATCGCGGTCCCCAGGACCGCGATGTTCAACGAGACGCCGGTGACGATCAGGGTGGTGACCTTCGTGTTGCGCAGGTACTGGTCGAGGCCGGTGGCGAAGAAACCGGTGAGGCCCTGCTCCCGGCGGAACACGACATCCTCCGGGCGCGGCGCGATCTGGGGCATCACCGGGCCCTGGCCCCCGGTGGTGCCGGCGGCCGACGACGCCCGCAGGTTCACGAACGTGTTGTGCGCGAAGCCGAAGCCGTCGGGGCGCCGTTCGTCGGTGCAGTAGTAGATCCGCACGCCCACCTTGCGGCCCGCGTCGAACAGCGCGGACAGGTTGTCGAGCAGGCCGGTACGCCGGGCGGACTCGGCGAGGCCGGGCAGTAACGGTCGGTCGCCGAGGAGGTTCTCCTGGCATTCCATGTTCACGATGGCGGTGGTGGCCGGGTTCAGGTGCGGTGTCACGTCGAGAGGCATGGTCCGCACGCTACCCGGCACCGCCCGCCCCGGTCGTGGTTCGTTGCTCGGCGTCGGCGTCGAGCAACGAACCCCGGAACCACGGACCTGCGGAACCACGGACCTGCGGGGCGGACGCGCCTGGCTCAGGCCTTGGCCTGCGCGTCCGACCGGGCGGGGTTGGCCTGGTGCGCGGCCTTCGGATCGGTCTGGTGCTGCTTGGCCCGCACGCCCGCCTCGATCCGGCCGCCGAGCTCCTTGTCGACGTTGCGCCAGTACTCGAAGGCACGCTCGAGGACCGGCTCGCTGACACCGTTGAGCAGGTGGCCGACGATGTTGTCGACCAGTCGCTGGCGGGCGGCGTCGTCGAGGACCTCGCGGACCATGGTGGCGGCCTGGCCCCAGTCGTCGTCATCGGGCCGCAGGGTGTAGGCGGTGCGCACCATCTCGCCGTCGGCGTGCCAGCGGCCGCCGTCGTCGGTCAGCTCCGGCTGGGCCGCCGGGCCGCCGTACGAATTGGGCGCGTACACCGGGTCGCTGACGTTCTGCACCCGCATCGCGCCGTCCTTGGAGTAGCTGTGGACGGGGACCTTCGGCGAGTTCACCGGGATCTGCTTGTAGTTCACCCCGAGCCGGGCACGGTGGGCATCGGCGTAGCTGAACCCGCGGGCCAGCAGCATCTTGTCGGGGGACAGGCCGGTGCCGGCGACGAGGTTGTTGGGCTCGAAGGCGGCCTGCTCGATCTCGGTGTGGTAGTCGCTGACGTTGCGGTTGAGGGTGAGGCGGCCGACCTCGTGCAGCGGGTAGTCGCCGTGCGGCCACACCTTGGTCAGGTCGAACGGGTTGAAGTGGTAGGTCTTCGCGTCCTCGAACGGCATGATCTGCATCTTCAGCGTCCAGCTCGGGAACTCCCCGTCCCGGATGTGCTCGTACAGGTCACGCTGGTGGTAGTCGGTGTCGATCGCCGCCATCTGGTCGGCCTCGTCCTGGGTGAAGAACTCGATGCCCTGGTCGGTCTTGAAGTGGTACTTCACCCAGAACTGCTCGCCGGCCGCGTTGATCCACATGTAGGTGTGGCTGGAGTAGCCGTTCATGTGCCGCCACGTGCGCGGGATACCGCGGTCGCCCATCAGCCAGGTGACCTGGTGGGCGGATTCCGGCGACAGCGTCCAGAAATCCCACTGCATGTCGTGGTCGCGCAGGTTGTTGTCGGCGCGTCGCTTCTGCGACCGGATGAAGTGCTGGAACTTCAGCGGGTCCCGGATGAAGAACACCGGCGTGTTGTTGCCGACGATGTCGAGGTTGCCCGCGCTGGTGTAGAACTTCACCGCGAAGCCGCGGGGGTCGCGCCAGGTGTCGGGGGAGCCCCGCTCGCCGGCCACGGTGGAGAACCGGATGAGCACGTCCGTCTGGGCGCCCGGCTGGAACACCGCCGCCCGGGTGAAGGCGCTGACGTCGCGGGTCACCTCGAAGGTGCCGAACGCGCCGCCGCCCTTGGCGTGCGGCTGGCGCTCCGGGATGCGTTCCCGGTTGAAGTTCGCCATCTGCTCCAGCAGATAGTGGTCTTGCAGTAGCAGTGGGCCGTCCGGCCCGACGGTCAACGAGTGTTCGTCGCTGGCGACGGGCACTCCGGCGTCGGTCGTCGTCGGACGGGTCTCGTAGGTGGTCACAACGTCCTCCTCGCCTTACCGTGCAGGGACACCATCCGATCTGCAGCTACGGCACACGGCCCGGCTACCCGGCCGCGGGCGCGACAAACCAGAACGACCACGCCGTCTCGATGATCGGCCCGCCGTGGCCGTGGGCGGCGGTCCCCTCAGCCGGCCTGGGCTTCGAGCAGGGCCAGGGTGTCGAGGTCGGCGGTCGCGACGGAGAAGCGTCCGATCATCGTGTGGTTGTCCTGCCCCCAGTGGTCCTTGGTACCCATCCAGGCCTGCAACCCGTACATGGCCCACCGCCGGTACTGCTCCCAGATCGCGTCCGCGGTCGGCACGTCACGCGCGCCCGTGGCCAGCAGCGCCTCCCGGTAGCGGACCAGCAGCTCGCGCTCGTGGGCGCGGCGCTCCTCCACGGTGAGCGCGCCGACCATGAAGTAGCTGACGTCGCGCCAGGCGTGCCCCTTGCGGACCATCTGCCAGTCCAGCCAGATGCGGTGGCCGTCCGGGCGCAGGTAGGTGTTGCCGAGGTAGGCGTCGCCGTGCACGATCGTGCGCGGCCCGGTCTGCTCGCGGGCGTACTCGTTGAGCAGGTCGTAGGCGCGCAGGAAGCGCTGCGGGTCGGCGACCATCCAGGCCGGCAGCCGTTCGATGTAGACGTCGCGGCCGAGGTTCTCCTCGACCAGCCACCACATGATGCGGGCCTGGTCGCAGTCACCGCGCGTGTCCATCGAGGTGGGCAGCCAGCTCGCCGCGTCGAGCCGGGGGCTCGCCCAGTAGCTGCCGTGCAGGACGGCCATGTCGTCGAGCGCCCGGCCGACCGCGTCGACGCCGATGTGCTGGTAGCTGTTGCCGAACTCGCCGCCGAGCTCGATGAGGTCCTCGAGGACCGCCAGCCCCTGGCCGCTGCCGTCGGGATCCCAGTCGGCGTAGTAGAACCGCGGCGCCGGGATCCGGGTGCCCTCGACCAGCTCGTGGTAGAAGCGCGCCTCCACCTGGCAGATGTCCATGGGGTTCGCGCGGCCGGTGAAGTTCGCCTTGAGGCACAGGTGCTCGGGCAGGCCCGCCCGCCGGCCGACCTCGTTGTAGGTGACGGCGACCCGCCCCTTCGTGGTGTGCGTGCTGCGCAGCTCCACCGTTCGCAGGTCGGTCACCTCGATGCCCGGGTAGCGGTTGGCCAGCATCGCGCCTAACCAGGGCGCCGTGACCTCGTCCCAGCGCATCGGCATCGGCGCCGGCCGGGCGTACGGGCCGTAGCTGGCCAGCTCCGTGACGTCGGGCCGCCAGGGCTGGGCGGAGGGCAGGCTCGGGCTGTTCGACACGCGGCGACTCCCGTCGTTCACACTCGGCGACGACGCCCGCCCTGTGCGGGCACTGGCGCCGGTGGCAGATTGTGTCAGCCTTGCCCGCGACGCGCCTGTTCACGTGGAACGCTCGGCTCGGCGGGGATCAACCTTTTCTCTGGCACCGGGTGCCACTAGAGTTCTGGGCGTCCGGCCCCGGGAGGCCGGGTCGGTGGGCGCTGGCCCGCCCCGGCCGTGGAGGGCTCTGGCTGCATGGACAGGATCGTCATCGTGGGGGCGGGGCTCGCCGGCGGGCGGGCGGCGGTGGAGCTGCGCGCGCAGGGGTTCACCGGGAGCATCGTGCTGCTGGGCGCGGAGGAGCACCCGCCCTACGACCGGCCGCCGCTGTCCAAGGGCGTGCTGTCGGGCCGGACCGAGGAGACCACCCTGCCGCTCGACCTCGGCGGCGTGGAGGTCCAGCTCGGCCGGCGGGCCACCGGGCTGCGGCCCGGGGTCGTGGAGACGGACGCCGGCCCGGTCGCCTACGACGGGCTGGTGCTCGCTACCGGGGCCGCGCCGGTGACCCTGCCGGGCGACGGGCCGCAGCGGGTGCTGCGCACCATCGACGACGCCCGGGCGCTGCGCGACGCGCTCAAGCCCGGCGTCCGGCTGGTCGTGGTGGGTGCGGGGTGGATCGGCGCGGAGGTCGCGACGATCGCGGCGAAGATCGGCGCCGAGGTGACGGTGATCGAGGCGGCCGCGTCGCCGTTGCAGGTGGCGCTCGGCGGCGAGGTCGGCGGGCAGANGGTCGCCTGGTACGCCGAGGCGGGCGTGGACCTGCGCCTCGGGGTGTCGGTGCGCGAGATCGGCCCCCAGGAGCTGGTGCTCGGCGACGGTGCGGTGCTGCCGGCCGACGAGGTCGTCGTCGGGGTGGGCGTGCGTCCGGACACCGCGTGGCTCGCCGAGTCCGGTCTCGTCCTCGACCGTGGGGTCGTCGCCGACGAGCATCTCGCCGCCTCCTGGGACGCGGGGTCGGATGGTCCGCCCGTGGTAGTGGTCGGGGACTGCGCGGCGTGGTGGTCGCGGCGCTACGACCGGCGGCTGCGGGTGGAGCACTGGGACTGCGCGCAGGGCAGCCCCGCGGTCGCCGCCACCACGCTGCTCGGGGGCGAGGCGGTCTACGACCCGGTGCCCTACTTCTGGTCGGAGCAGTTCGGCCGGATGGTGCAGGTCGTCGGGCTGGCGGGGGCGGGGGACACGCTGGTGTGGCGGGGGGATCCCGGCGCCGTCGCGGCGCCGGAGGCCAAGCGGGCGCCCGGCTGGTCCGTCGGCTGGTTCGCCCCCGACGGCCGCCTGTCCGCGATCGCGACCGTCAACCGCCCGATGGACGCCGTCGCCGCCCGCCGGCTGATCGCCGCCGACGCGGTCGTGGACGCCGCGCGGTTCACCGACCTCGCCGTCGCCCTCAAGGACCTCGCCGTCACCGCCTGACCATTTCGTCGGGATAATGCGCAGAGCGACTGTTTGTTCAGGGATACGGCGGACGAGAGGCACGGGGCTGGCGTGGGTGAGGTGCAGGATCGTGACGATTCCGGGCAGTGGTGGAACAGCGTGGTCGAGATCGACCGGGCGCCGATCGATCTGAAGACCGATCAGCCGCACTCGGCCCGCATCTACGACTACTTCCTGGGCGGGAAGGACAACTTCCCGGCGGACCGCGCCGCCGCCGAGCAGGCGCTGATCGGTTTCCCGACGGCCCGGACCGGTGCCCGGGAGAACCGGGCCTTCCTGCGGCGGGTGACCCGCTTCCTCGCGGCGCAGCGAGGGATCACGCAGTTCCTCGACATCGGCACCGGCATCCCCACGTCCCCGAACCTGCACGAGATCGCCCAGGGCATCGCCGCCGACGCGCGGATCGTGTATGCCGACAACGATCCGATCGTGCTCGCGCACGCCCGCGCCCTGCTCGCCAGCACGCCGCAGGGCCGGACCGCCTACATCGACGCGGACCTGCGGGAGCCGGAGGCGATTCTCGCCTCCACCGAGCTGCGGGACACCCTCGACCTGACCCGCCCGGTGGGGCTGTCGCTGATCGCGGTCTTCCACTTCATCCCCGACGAGGCCGACCCGTACGGGATCGCCGCCCGGCTGCTCGACGCGCTGCCCGCCGGCAGCTACCTCGCCCTGTCGCACGCCACCGCCGACTTCGACCCCGGCGCCGAGGAGCTGGCCGCGACCTACCGGGCGCGCGGCGTGTCGATGACCATGCGCGCCCGGCCGGCGGTGGAGCGGTTCTTCGCCGGGCTGGAGCTCGTCGAGCCGGGCGTGGTGGCCGCCCAGCGCTGGCGCCCGGATGACCCGACCCTCGGAGGAGTGGCCGACGCCGAGGTCAGCGGCTACGGCGGTCTGGCTCGCAAGCCCTGAGGCCGGCGCGCCACTGCCAGGGCCGGCCCCCTCCGCGTCCGAGGGTGTGATCAGCCGACGAGAACCGACGGGCCGCCGGACGGTATGCCGCCGCCGGCGGCGTTCCAGGTGTTCATGGCGATTTCGTAATGGTGGCCGGGCGTCAGGTCGTCGACGTGGGCCGAGGTGCCTCGCACGCCGAAGGTCATGACGTACGCGCCGGCGGTGTCGTCGTCGAACACGAGCAGGCCGTAGCGATCGATCGTGTCGGTGTAGGGACCCGTCGGAGCGGTCCACGTGACATCGACGCCGGTCGGGGTGCCGTGGGTGGCGATGTCGCTCGGTGGTGGCGCGGTCTGTGGGTGGGCGGTCGCGGAGACGGTCGCCGACCAGTCGGAGGTGCGGGCATCGCCGTTCCAGGTGCGGACCTGGTACTCCCACTGCTGGCCGTCGGTCGTCCAGGTGGTGTCGTACCGGTTCGCCGCGAGTTGCACCTCGTTCCAGTCCGCGGCGCCGCCGGCGCGTACCCGGATGGTGTACCCGAGGGCGCCGAACACGGGATCCCAGGTGGCGGTGACACCGAGGGGACTCGACTCGGCCGTGACGTTCGAGGGGACGGGGGTGGGGCGGGTCGGCACCTGGGCGGGGACGGCGGGCACGCTGGCGCCGAGGCCGTAGCTGTCGTGCAGGGTTTCCTCGAAGGCGTGGGCGAGCTGGTATTCGCCGAGGGCGTTGGGGTGCAGCCCGTCGTAGCCGGCCGGGCAGCTGTCCGTGCCGCACTGGTAGGTGGTGCTCCAGTCGACCAGCTCGACCCGCGAGGCGGCGGTGGACCAGGTGGGGACCGCGTCTGCGAGCAGGCCGTCGTACCTGGTGGTGTTGGTGACCAGGTCCGGGCGGCCGATGTCGCTGCGCTGGGGGACGTCGGCAAGTGCGAAGTCGATACCCGGCTTGGCGGCGCGGGCCTCGTCGACCAGCGTCTTCATGCTGTCGAGGGTGCCGTCGGCGTCGCTGGCGAACCAGCCCATGTCGTTGAAACCGAGCGCGACCAGTACCAGATCGGGCTGATAGGTCGCCACTTCCTGGCGGATGAGAGTCTTGTCCTGGGCGATCTGGCGGCCCCAGGCGGCGAAATGGTCGCTGTCGAATGTCCCGACCCCTGCAGCGTACTGGCCGGATGCCCCCGAGGCATCCCCGCCGGAGGAACCTTCCGGGGAATCCGGGGGCGGTGGATTCTGGGCGGTGCCCGCCGAGTCGGATCCCAGCAGCGGAGGTGGGGTGGGCGGTGAAGGCGCCTGCGGTGGCTTGGTGCCGGAGTAGGGACCGACGAAGTCGACCGTGACGTCGTTGGCCGCGAACCACTGCCACAACCGGTAACGCCAGGTGTAGTCGCCCTCGGCACCCTGGGACAGCGAGTCGCCCACCACCATGACCTTCACGGAGTCCGCCGGCCAGTCGGTGGGTCTGGTGATGGCGTTGAAGGCGTCCTCGAAGGCGGCGCCGACGAGATCGGCGAATCTCTGGAGGTTGTTTTTGATCGAATCCAGGGCGTTGAGCGCGGTCTGGCCGGCCCAGCTCTTCATCGTGGTTGCCATGTTCCCCACCCAGGTGGAGAACTTCTCGTACAGCGGGCGCATCTGTTCCTTGGCGAATTTGTTGAGCCCCTTCTCCCACGCGGTCGCGCCGAGCGCCACCGCCGTGGCGGCGGCCAGCGCCTTCGCCCACTCACCCGGGTCCGTCTGCTTGCCGTCGACGAAGATGACGAATGCCTGATAGATCATCGTGCCGGTGAAGCCGCCCAGGGCCGCGCAGACCGGGCCGGCCAGCGCCGCGCCCACGCTGAAGAAGGCGTAGCAGGAAATGCGGACCGCGAGGGCGCTGAGGATGCCGACGGCCTGCGCGATCATCCGTAGCCACCAGGTGATCTGAGTGCTGACCTCGTTCTTCGGTATGGTCAGACGGAGACCGGTGTCGGTGACGGTCACGCTGCCGTCGAAGTCCACCCACGGGTCGGGTATCTCGTTGAGCGGTACCCCGAGGCGATACGCGTCGAAGTCCGTCCTGATGGCGTCGCTCAGGCGTGCGCTCTGCCCGTCGATCTGGTTCACCCATTGCTGAAGGAGACTCGTGTCGTAGTCTCCGTCCATGTCCAGGTCGATCTGCAGCGAACTGTCGTCCTCGCTGACCTGGGGGGCCGCGATTGCGGCGTCGGCTCGTGGCTGCATCGGCGGTCCCGGCACCACGCGGTCCGGAATCCTGCCGGCCACCAGCAGAAGCACGCACAGGGCGGCTAATCCCGGTACCGAGAAACAGGTTCTCCTGATCATGGCATCCGTTCCCGTCGATTGATGACGTCGTCAGCTATACCGGTATGCATAGTCCGGACGCAAGCGAAGGAAAGGAGTATCGGGTCCGGCGTGGTTCACTCATGCGGCGCACGGGAGGTGACCGTCCGGTGACCCACTGGTGTTCCGGTCCAGGTTATGGTGCGACAATCGCGCGATCGTCAGGCGAGGGTGACCGGGAGCTCGATGGGAAGAAACACAATGCCGAGGGTTTCGGTCGGTAAGCGATCGCCGCCCGGCCGAGGCGACCCTCGACGCCGTGGCCGGCGCCGAGGTCAGCGGCCATGGCGGTCCGGTTCGCGGACCCCGGGACGGTGCGCGGGCGCGCGGAACTTCCTATTGCCCGATCGGGAGGGGGCCGGCCGGGCCTGCGGCGGCCGGGGGGCGGGTGACGATGGGCCCGCCGAGGTCGCTGGCCTCGCCGAGGTAACCGACGTGCCCGCGGAGGCAGCGCATGAGTTCCCCCGTCCTCGATCTTCCCCGGGCCGCAGACCCCGCCGGGAACCCCGCCTCGTACCCCGCCGTGGACCCCGACGAGTACATCGCCGCCCTGATGCGCTGGCACTTCACCGCGTCGACGGGCAGCCCGTTCTGGCTGCGCCGGGCGCGCAGCCTCGAGTTCGACCCGATCGCGGACGTGCGCACCTTCGCCGACCTGCGGCTGTTCCCGAACGTCGTCGACGAGTTCCGAGACGTGCCCGTCGAGGACCTGATCCCGCGCGGGCTCACCGGCGAGGACCGGGTGATCGCCGGCGTCTACGAGAGCGGCGGGACCACCGGGTCGCCGAAGCGGTTCGTCATGTTCGACCGCTGGATGGAGTTCGCGCTCGGCTGGGACGAGTTCCACTACGCCGCTCTCGGGCCGGCGAACGTGCTGGCCGTCGCCCCCAGCGGCCCGCACATGTTCGGTGCGTTCGCCGCGCGCCGCGCGCGGCGCCACGACGGCGTGCGGTTCACCGTCGATCTCGACCCGCGGTGGATCAAGCGGCTCATCGAGCGTGACGGGCCCGGCGCGGCGGACCTCTACGCCGAGCACATCATCGACCAGGCGGCGCACATCCTGACCACCCAGGCGGTGGGCATCCTCATCACCACGCCCCCGCTGCTCGAACGGATGGCGCGCCGCGACGACCTCGTCGCGCTGATCCGCAAGAACGTCCGGTTCATCTGCTGGAGCGGCGCCCACATGGACGCCGACTCCCGGGAGATCTTCCAGACGGAGGTCTTCCCCGGCATCCCGCTCAAGGGCCTGTACGGCAGCACCACCATCCTCGGGATGTCCCGGGAACGCCCGGGGGAGGGGCTCGACGGCCTCGCGCTGTTCGACTCGCCGAGCCCGTACATCGCGTTCCGGGTCGTCGATCCCGCCACCGGCGACGACGTGAACCTCGGTGAACGCGGCCAGGTGGTGATGAACCACCTGACGAAGTACGCCCTGATCCCGAACAACCTCGAACGCGACCACGCCCTCGCGGTCGAACCGCCCCCCGGCTGGTTGGGCTGCTCGGTGGCCGACGTCGGCCCGGTCGCCACGTTCGACGATCACGCCGTCATCGAGGGGGTCTACTGATGGCCGAGTTCCTCCACATCGACGCGCTCGGGCCCACCGGGCCCTACCGCAGCCGCAACCGCCGGCCGCTGACCTCGCTGGCCGGCACCCCGATCGGCGAGATCAGCCAGGTGCCGTCGCTCTACGTGCGCCGCACCATCGCGGCGATGCGCGCCGCCCCGGTGCTGGCGGGCGCGCAGCGTCTCGACGCCCTGGACGCCGCTGCCGAGCTGTTCGCGACCGCGCCCCTCGGCGGCCTCGGGCCGGACGAGTACGTGCGGCTGGTCTCGACCGCGTCGGGGGTGCCGCGCGCGGTGGTGCGCCAGTCGGTCGACTGGATCGTCGACGTGCTGCGCTCGCAGCGCACCACGGTCGAGCTGGCGATGCCGCGGGGCGCCGTCGGCGACTGGCGCGACGAGCGGACCAGGGCGGGCTCGGCGGTGTGGGCACGGCGCGGCGAGGTGTTCGCGGTGCACGCGGCCGGCAACACCCCGGCGGTGCACGGGCTGTGGCCGGAGGCGCTCGCCCTGGGCTACAAGGTGGTGGTGCGCCCGTCCACCCGCGAGCCGTACACGGCGTTGCGGCTGGTGGAGGCCCTGCGCCAGGCCGGCTTCCCGCCCGCGACCCTGACCCTGCTGCCCACCGACCACGACGTCGCCGACGTGATCATCGCCGAGGCCGACTACGCGATCGTCTACGGCGGCCAGGACGTCGTCGACAAGTACAGCGCCATCCCCACCGTGCTCACCCAGGGCCCGGGGCGCTCGAAGATCCTCGTCACGGCGGACGTCGACTGGCGGGAGAAGATCGACATCATCGCCGACTCGGTCAGCCACCTCGGCGGGACGGCCTGCACCTGCGCGAGCGCGGTGCTCGTCGAGGGTGACCCGGAACCGCTGGCCCGCGCGCTCGCCGAGCGGCTGGGGCGGATCCCGAGCCTGCCGGCCGACCATCCCGACGCCACTCTCACCGTGGCGCCGACCGCGTCGGTGGTCGAGGTCGACCAGTACCTGCACAAGGTCGCCGGGGACGCCCGGCCGCTGCTCGGCGGCGACACCATCGTCGACGAGCTGCCCTCCGGCGGTGCGGTGCTGCGGCCGGCCGTGCACCTGGTCGACTCGAGCGGCGCGGCGCAGCTCGGCGTCGAACTTCCCTTTCCCTGCGTCTGGGTCGGGCCGTGGCAGTCGGCGGACGGGATCGCCCCGCTGCGCGACTCGCTCGTCCTCACCGCGATGACCACCCGCGCCGAGCTGATCGACGCACTGCTCGACGAACCGTCGATCATCAATCTCTATCTCGGCGACAATCCCACCACCTGGCTGCGCCCGGGAATTCCACACGACGGGTATCTCGGCGAGGTTCTCATGCGCACCAAGGGAATGATCCGCACGGCGGTCGGACCCGCGGCGGCCTGACCCGTCGGCGCGAACAGCGCGAACAGCGCGATCCGCGTCGCTGTTCCGGTGGCGTCGCCGGCTCTGGCGACCGGCGGCGCCACCACCACTTCAGCCCGCCGACCTCAGGCCGCGGCGGTCAGCAGGCAGGTGCAGCTTCCATGCGCGACGAGCTTGCCGGCGGAATTCGTGACCTGGGCCTCGGCCGTCGCCGTCCGGCGCCCCACGTGAACCGTCCGGCCGACGCATTCCAGCGCCGCCGCGTCGAGATTCACCGACCGCACGAAATTCACCTTCAGCTCCAACGTCGTGTAAAACAGGTCGGCCGGCAGGCTCGTGTACACGGCGCTGCCCATCGCCGTGTCCATCAGCGTCGCGATGACGCCGCCGTGCACCGTGAACATCGCGTTGGCCGCAGCCGGCGACGGTTGCAGCGTCCAGACCGTCCGCCCCACCTCGAGGGTCCGCACCCGAACGCCCAGTGAGTGGCCCACGCCGACCCCCTCCGCGAGGCCGTGTTCCAGCAGTACGCGAAGATCGTCGATGCGCTTGGCGACCTCGGCCTGCGCGCTGATGCCGTTGTGCTCCACCGCTGCACCTCTCTGTTTCGGACGGGGTTCTGTTCCGGACGGGGTCGAATATCCGGACACGTTATCCGCATCGATGGACCCGTGTCGCCGAGTCGCGGCCGCGGCGTGCGGGCCACGTGGCAAACAACGGCCGAACTCGCGTCGACTCCGCGGGGTTGATGTTCGGAATATCCGGTGAACCGCGATAACCTGCCTCCTCGTATTTCTCTCGCGGTAACCTTCGGCCGATTCGTCCTGCTTATTGTCCCCGGCGATGGATCGATTGGAGAGATGGCTCTTTCGTTGACCCGCCGGCGTCGGATTGTCAGGCTTGCGGAGGCGACATCGAGCGGTCCGGAAGACCGGTCGAAAGGCTCCGCCGCCGTCCGGCCGGACCGGGAGTTTCCCCGGCCGCCTGTTGTTTCCCGCCTTCGTGCGACCACGTCCGGCCACCGCACCTGACACCTGCACCGCACCTGACACCTGCACCGCACCGGACACCTGCCCAGAACGGGAGAGCATCTGATGCGAGGCACGACGCTGCCCGGCGCCCTCGACGAGGCGGCCGCGACCGGGCCCGACATCGCCGTGAGCTTCCCCTCCTCGGCCGAGCGGCTCACCCTGACCGCGCTCGCCGCGCGTACGACCGCGCTCGCCCGCGCCCTGGTCGCCGAGGGCGTGGCGCCCGGGGAGCGGATCGGGGTGTTCAGCCGGAACAACGCCGACTTCATGACCGCGGTCATCGCGGTCGGCCGGGCCGGCGCCGCCGCCTGCCCGCTGCCGCTGCCGACCTCGGCGGGCGACCTCGCCGGCTACGCCGCCCGAATCGCCGCCGTGACGAGCGCGGCCGGCGTCGGGCGTGTGCTGGTCGGGGCGGGGGCCGACGGCCTGACCCGCCGGCTCGCGCCGGTGCTGCCCGCGCTGCGGTTCGACGGCATCGCCGGGCTCGTCCGATCGGCCCGCGACGGCGTGGCGCTGCCGGACGTGTCGCCGTCCGACCTGGCGATCGTCCAGTTCACCTCGGGCAGCACCGCCGTGCCCAAGGGCGTCGTGCTGACCCACCGCAACGTCGTGCACGGCACCGCGGCCATCGCCGACGGCATCGGGCTGGGGGTCGGCGACCACGGCGCCACCTGGCTGCCGCTCTACCACGACATGGGCCTGTTCGGCGCGCTGAGCGCGATCCTCACCGCGGTGCCGATGACGATCTGGTCGCCGTCGACGTTCATCAAGGATCCGGCGTCCTGGCTGCGCTCGTTCGCCGAGATCGGCGCCACCGTCGCCCCGTCGCCGAACTTCGGCTACGACGCCCTGCTGGCGGCGGTCGACCCGGCCGAGGTCGCGGGCCTGGACCTGCGCCGCTGGCGGGTGGCGCTCAACGGCGCGGAGCCGGTGAGCCCGGTCACCGTGCAACGTTTCGGCGCGCACTTCGCCCCGGCCGGGTTCGCCCCCGAGGCGATGTTCCCCGTCTACGGGATGGCCGAGGCGACCCTCGCCGTGACCTTCCCGCCCCTGGGCCGGCCGCCGGTGACGACCTGGGTCGACCGCGACCGGCTGGCCCGTGACGGCGTCGCGGTGCCGGCGCCCGCCGGCGACGCCGGGGCCCGCGGGCTGGTCGGCGTCGGGCGGCCGGTGCGGGGGATGCGCCTGCGGATCGTCGACGGCCGCCGTCGCGCCGTCCCCGACGGGACCGTCGGGGAGATCGAGATTGCCGGCGACGCGGTCACCGCCGGCTACCTCACCGCCGGCGGCCCGCCGACGGCGCTCGAAGCCGACCCGGCGGGCGAGCGGTGGCTGCCGACCGGCGACCTCGGCTTCCTCGCCGCCGGCGAGCTGCACGTCAGCGGCCGGCGCAAGGAGATGATCATCGTTCGCGGGGTGAACTACTACCCCGAGGACGCCGAGGCCCTCGTCCGCGACGCCCCGGGGGTGTACCGCCGCCGGTGCGTCGCCGTCGCCGACACCGACGACTCCGGGGCCGGTGCCGAGTCGCTGACCGTGATCGCCGAGACCACCCTCGACGACGCCGCCGACCGGATTCGGCTGGCCGCCGACCTGCGGGTCGCCGTCGGGTCCGCGCTCGGACTGGCCGAGGTGTCGGTGCGCCTGGTGGCCCCCGACGCCCTCCCGCGGACCTCGAGCGGGAAGTTCCGCCGCGCCGAGGCCCGTGACCTCGCCCGCCAGTGATCCCGACGGAGGTAGGACCGACATGCACGGCTACGACGTCTTCCGCCACTACGAGCAGAAGCGCTGGACCCTCGCCGAACTGCCGTTCGACGACATCGACCGCGACCGCGTGCGACCCGAGTACGTCACGATGGTCAAGAGCTCCGTGATGGGGGAGGCCAACTCGATCGCCGCCCAGCACGGTTTCCTCAACGAGTTCGACGACTACGACTTCTCGACCTTCGTCGCCGTCTGGGGCTACGAGGAGCTGCAGCACCACTTCGCGTTCCGGACCTGGCTGGACGCGGTCGGCGTGGCGATGCCCGCCGCCCCCGTCCAGGCGATGCGCGCGCCCTACGCGCCCGGCACCACGCCGAGCGCGACGCTCGCCACGAACATCATCTCCGAGCTGACGGTGAACCACGTCTACCGGTCCGTGGCCGCCTGGGTCGACGAGCCGGTCCTGCGCTCGCTGATGCTGCGCGCCAGCCGGGACGAGGCCGGCCACGCCCGCGAGTTCCTGCACTACGCGCGCCGGCGCCTGGCGGCGTACCCCGACGAGCTGCCCTCGGTGCTGGAGACGCTGTACGTCTACACCTCCGAGGCGCGGATCAAGCATCCGGTCGGGGTGTTCAAGAGCGGGCTGGCCGAGGTCGCGAACCACGAGACCATCGACACCGCGTTCGACATGTTCCTCGCGGGCATCGCCACCGAGGGCGAGCTCGACCGACTCCAGGACAACATCCGCCGGGCCTTCGCCGCGCTGACCGGACTGGACCTGAGCACCAACGGCCGCGTCCGCCGGCGTCTCGCCGAGGCGCTGGCGTGACCGCCCCGGAGCTGCCCTGGGCGGTCCTGGCGGACTACCGCTGCTTCGGCTGTTCGCCGCACAACCCCCACGGCCTCGCGCTTGAGTTCGCCGAGCACCCCGAGGGCCTGCAGACCACCTTCGACCTTGGCCGCAGCTACGAGTCGTACCCGGGGGTCGTCCACGGCGGACTGCTCGGCGTCGTCTGCGACGAGACGATGGGCAACCTCATCGTCGTGCGCACCGGGCTGGTGGCCTTCACCGTCAGCATGCGGACGCGCTACCTCGCCCCGGTCGCCACCGGGCGCAGCTACACCTGCGTGGCCCGCCTCGGCGCCGGCAGCGCCGGTGGGGCCGGTGGGGCCGGTGGGGCCGCCGGCTCGCCCCTGATCAGCGCGACCGCGGAGATCATCGACGCCGACGGCGTCGGAGTCGTGAGCGCGTCCGCGACCTACCGCAACGTCCCCTTCGGTACCGCCCGGGAGCGCATCGCCCTGACCAACCCCGAGGCCGACCGACTCCACCAGGCGCTGTCCCCCACTCCGGCGCCGCTCCCCACTCCGGCGCTGTCCACCGCCCCGGCGCCGTCCAGCACCCCGGACGGCCCCGTCCCCGTTGAGGAGACCCTGTGACCACCGACGCTGACGGCATCCTCCGGCAGATCACCGAAATCGTCGCCCGGGAACTCGCCGTGCCCGCCGAGTCCCTCGCCGCCGACACCGACCTGCGCGCCATCGAGGGCGCCGACTCCGTCCGGCTGCTGCGGGTCGTCGCCAAGGTCGAGCAGACCTGGGACATCGAGCTCGACGACGAGGACGTCTTCACCGTCTCCTCCGTCGCGGAGCTGGCCGGCGTCGTCCGCGAGGCGCTGCAGGTGAAGGCCGCGTGACCACCTCCGCCGAGCTCGCCGCCGCCCCGTCCGCGCCCGCGGGCGAGACCAACCAGCACTACGACCTCGACCCGGAGATCTTCGGGCTGTTCCTCGACCCGCTGCGCAAGTACTCCTCCGGGCTCTACCGGCGTCCCGGGCTCACCCTCGCCGAGGCGCAGGTCGCCAAGCTGCACTTCGTCGCGGACCGGCTCCGACTGGCCCCCGGGCAGCGGCTGCTCGACGTCGGCTGCGGCTGGGGATCGCTGATCCTGTTCATGGCGCGGGAGTACCGCGCCGAGGTGACCGGGGTCAGCCCGGCCGGGCGCCAGCACGAGTTCATCGCCGCCCGCGCCGCGCAGCTGGGCCTGACCGATCTCGTCTCCACCCGCGTCGGGAAGTTCGCCGACGTGGAGCTCCCGGCGCGCTCGTTCGACGCGGTCACCATGCTCGGCTCGATCGTCCACATGCCCGACGTCGACGCCGCGGTGCGCCGCGCCCGGTCCATGCTGCGCCGCGGCGGCCACTTCTACGTCTCGGAGAGCTGCTTTCGCAACGCCGCGGCCCGTGAGGAGTTCGACCGCCGCGCCGGCACCGAGTTCGTGCGTAACTCGATCTTCGGCTGGGGTGACATGCGGCCGCTGTCGGAGCTGGTGCGCGCGGTCGAGGACGCCGGCTTCTCGGTGACGAGCGTCGACGACCTCACCGACGACTACCGCCGCACGATCGACGACTGGCTGGAGCGCGTCGCCGCCGGCGCGGCCGCGATCGACGAGCTGCGCCCGGGCACGTCGGCGGAGCTGACCCGCTACCTGGAGGTAGCGAACGCCGGGTGGGGCTTCACGACCAAGCACTACGCCCTGGTCTGCCGCAACGCCCGCTGACCGGAGGAACGATGACGACCACGAGCGACCCCCACCCGACGATCCCGGCGATCCCCGCCCGGTCGGTCGGACTGCCCGCCGAGGACCTCGACCGGGCGGTCACCGCCTTCATGGCCGCCTCCCCGGTGACCCGCCGGTGGGACGTCGAGACCGCCTTCGACTGGGCGGCGGCCGACGCCGACCGGCTCACCGAGGGCCAGCGTTCCGCCGTCCGGTTCATCACGTTCATCGAGGATCACCTGCCGGGCTACTTCGCCCTCTACGGCAGCCGGTTCCCGCTCGACGGCGACGTCGACGTCGAGACGTTCCTGCTCAACCGCGAGATCTACCACTTTACGGTGCGCTGGGCGCAGGAGGAGGACAGCCACGCCCGCGCCCTGTTCCGCTACCAGGTGGAGTCGGGCATCGCGCAGCCGGCGGCCCTGCGCCGCGAACTCGCCGAGGAGGGGCGCAAGCAGTTCGCGCTGCCCCACGAGCACCCGGCCGCGCTGTTCGCCTACACGCTCGTGCAGGAGAAGGCCACCCAGATCTACTACCAGAACCTGCGGGCCGTCGTCGGTGACCCGGTGCTCGCCGAGGTCCTGGGCCGGCTCAGCCGCGACGAGGCCCGCCACTTCACGTTCATGGCCGACATGGTCGACCTCTACCTGCGCCGCTACGGCGACGCCGTCGTCGAACCGATCCGCGAGGCGGTGGCGCAGTTCCGGATGCCGCTGGCGGACACGCTGCGCGGCTACTGGCGCTGGGCGCTGCGGATCGCCGACACCGCCCACTACGACCACACCGAGGCCTACGACCACCTCGTCCGGGTCGTGCGCCGCGCGGTGGACGCGCCGTCCGACCGCGTCGACGAACTGGCCAGGTTCGTGCGGGCCTGCCGCGCGACGGATCCGACCCCCGCGCCGCGCTGACCGCCTCCGCCCGCCGTCCCCACCCCAGGAGCCCGCCGTGGACATCGGCACCGACACGTCTCCCGTCCTGGCCGCCGGTACCGCGACGGCCCTGACCCCGCCGGCGGATCTCACCGTGGACCAGGCGGCGCTGAACATCTTCGACCCCGCCTGGCATCACGACACCTTCCCCAACTACCAGGTCCTGCGCGAGGCCGGTCCGTTCGCGCCCGGCCCGCTGGGCCTGCGGCTGGTGACCCGCTACCGGGAGGTCGAGGCGATCCTGCAGGACTCGGCGTGGAGCCACGCCGAGGAAGGCGAGATCATGCATCCCGACAGCGACGGATCGGACCTGCCGACGTCGTTCCTGTGGATGGAACCGCCGGACCATACCCGGATCCGCCGGCTGGTCGGCAAGGCGTTCAGCGCGCGGCGGATCGAGGGGCTGCGCGCGCGGGTCACCGAGGTCGCGGGCGGGCTCGTCGACGCCGCGATCGCCGCGGGCGAGGCCGACCTGGTCGAGGCGATCGCCTACCCGCTGCCGCTGACGATGATCGCCGAGCTGATGGGCGTGCCGGCGGCCGACCACGCGGCGGTGCGATCGATGTCCTTCGGGCTCGCCCGCGGACTGGACCCCGACATCCTGCTGTCCCAGGCCGAGATCGACCTGCGGCGCGACTCGGCCGCGGCGTTCCGGGAGTACTTCACCGATCTCGTCGCCCGCCGGCGTGCCGACCCGGCCGACGACCTCGTCAGCGCGCTGGCCCTGGCGGAGGCCGAGGGCGATCGGCTGACCAGCGACGAGATGCTCGCGACCCTGGTGGTGCTGCTCGTCGCCGGCCACGAGACCACGGTGAGCCTGATCTCCAGCACGTTCCTGATGCTGATGCGCAACCCCGACCAGTACGCGGCGCTGCGGGCGGACCCGGACCTGGCCGCGCCGGCCGTGGACGAGCTGATGCGCTACTGCACCCCCTCGCACCTCACGACCCGGGTCGCCACCCGCGACGTCGAGGTGCTCGGCGAGCGGTTCACCGCGGGCGACGGGGTGATCATCCTGCTCGCGTCGGCGAACCGCGACGCCGAGCTCTACGCCGACCCCGAGCGGCTCGACCTCGCCCGGTACGCGGGCGGCGGCGCGGTGCCCCGCCATCTCGCCTTCGGCCGCGGGCACCATTACTGCATCGGCGCACCGATGGTGCGTCTGGAGATGGAACTGCTGCTGCGGACGTTGGCGCTGCGCGCACCCCGGCTGACGCCGCTGGTCGACCCGCCGCCCTACCGTCCCAACCTCGTCGTGCGTGGCATCGCGGAGCTGCCGGTGCGGATCGACAGCTGAGTCCTCCAGCGCCGGCCAGCCGGGTGTGGCGGGGCTCACGCCGCTCGGCAGGCGTCCGACACTCCGGTGACTTGCGGCGGGAAGGTGCGGTTCACCAGAGGTTATCTGGCACCGTTAGGCTTGCGCTCGACGCCCCTGTGGAGGTGGCAATGGAGTTGCGGCACCTGGTGTCCTTCCTTGCTATCGCGGACGAGCTGCATTTCGGCCGCGCTGCCGCTCGACTACATCTTTCGCAGCCATCCCTGAGTCAACAACTACAACGACTGGAACGAAGTCTCGGTGTCGAGCTGGTGGCCCGGACGTCCCATGATGTCCGGCTCACCGCCGCCGGAAAGGCCTTCGAGGCCGAGGCGCGGGCCATCATCTCGCAGATGCGCAAGGCCACCCACACCGCCCGCGAGGTCGCGGCCGGCCGGACCGGGGTGGTGAGCGTCGGGTACAACTTCCCCGGCGGTCAGCACGTCGTCCCGGCCGCGCTCACGAAGATGTCGGCCGAATATCCCGACGTCAGCGTCACGCTGGTGGAGCAGCGCACCGGTCCACAGCTTTCCGCGCTTGCCGCCGGCGATCTCGACATCGCCATCGTCTACGGTCGTCCGACCTCGCCCGAGTTCCGCTCCCGGCGACTTTTCCGGGTGCCGCTCGTCGCGGTCGTCGGCCATGGGCACACGTGGGCGGGGCGCGGTGGCATTCCCTTCGGGGAGCTTGCCCGCCAGCAGTGCGTCCTGTTCGCCCGGGAGAAGAGCCCGGCGATGTACGACGCGATCCAGGCGGCCGCCGAGGCCAGCGGCATCACCCTGTCGGTCGCCCACGAGGTGGACGACCCGAGCGCGACCACCATCATCGTGTCGGTGAAACCGCTGGTCGGGTTCGCCTCGGCGTCGCGCGGGCTGAACATCGGCTCCGCGGTCGGGGGCCCGCGGCCGGCCGCGGTCCAGCTCTACGACCCGGTACCCACCCTGGATCTCTACGTGGTCTGGCGGGCGGCGAATTCGGCGCCGTTGGTGGACATCTTCGTCGACTGTATCGAGGCGGCCCGGCCTTTCCAGGTTCCAGCATACGGTCACGCCGAATCAAGAGTGAGGCGATAGGAAAGGCCGACCGTTCATTCAGGGAAAGCGCCTTGCCGCGTTCTCGGAATAATCCGAGACTCGGGCGTGAAATGCTGGAACGCACTTCACCGTGCGGATGGCTGCGTCCGCGCCACGCGGAAAGGTGATGACACGTGCAGAAATCCACCTCGGCCGGCGGCCCCGTCCTGCCGGACGACCAGGGACTCTGGTCCGTGGTCGACGGGGGCGCCCAGGCGCATCCCGAGCGGCCCCTGCTGGGCCGCACCGACCTTCCCGGCGAGGCGATCCACGAGATCAGCAGCGGCGAGTTCGCCGACCAGGCCCGGACGGTGGCGGCCGAGCTGCTGGCCCTCGGAGTCGCGCACGGCGACCGGGTCGCCATCATGGGGCGCACCGACTATCCCTGGGCGCTGCTGAGCGTCGCCGCCCTCGGTGTCGGCGCGGTGATCGTCCCCGTGTACCCGACGGCGTCGGCGGTGCAGGTCCGCCACGTCCTGACCGACTCCGGCGCCGCGTGGGCGTTCGCCGAGACCGACGAGCAGGTGCGGCAGGTCAGCGAGGCCGGCGCCGCCGGGCTGCGCCGCCCGGCGTGGCCCCTGGAACAGGTCGACGACTGGGTGGCCGCGGCGGCGGGCTCGACCGCTGTTGCTGCCGCTACCCCTGTTGCTGCCGCTATCGCTGCCGATACCGCTGCCGCTACCGACGCCGGGGCACGGCGGGCCGCGCTCGACGAGGAGTTCGCCCAGCGGGCCGGCAAGGTCCGCGCCGACGACCTGGCGATGATCATCTACACCAGCGGCACCACGGGCCTGCCGAAGGGCTGCATGCTCACCCACCGCAACATGTTCGCCTCCTCGGCGGGCACGGTGGAGCAGACCGGCGAGCTGTTCCGCACCGCCGAGCAGGGCCCGCAGGCCACTGTGCAGGCCACCACGGCGCAGGCCACGGTGCAGGCCACCACGGCGCTGTGCCTGCCGCTGTCGCACGTGTTCGGCCAGACGATCCTGTTCGCCTGCCTGTACGCGGGGACGCGCACCGTCCTGCTCCCCGGCATACCCGAGCTGCTGCCCGCGATGGCGCAGATCCGCCCGACGTTCCTCGCCCTTGTGCCGTACGCGCTGGAGAAGATCCGCAAGCGGGTGCGGGACCTGCCCTCCGACGACGTCTCCGCGGCGTTCGGCGGCCGGCTGACCCAGGTGATCTGCGGCGGCGCCTCGCTCGACGACACCACCGCGGCGTTCTTCGCCAGCGCGGGCGTCAACGTGCTGAACTGCTACGGCCTGACCGAGGCCGCCACGGCGGTCACGGTGAACGCCCCGGCCACCAACCGGCCCGGGACCGTCGGACGGCCGATCCCGGGAACGACGGTCGCGATCGCCGACGACGGGGAGGTGCTCGTCCAGGGCGCCAACGTCTCGCCCGGCTACTGGTCGGCCGGTGAGCGCGCCGTCGGCCGCGACGCCACCGGGCCGGAGGAGGACCGCTGGCTGCACACCGGCGACGTCGGCCGCCTCGACCCAGACGGCTACCTGGTCATCACCGGGCGCCGCAAGGAGATCCTGGTGACCAACAGCGGCAAGAACGTCGCGCCGACGCCGCTGGAGGACCGGGTGCGCCTGCACCGGCTGGTCAGCAACTGCATGGTCGTCGGGGAGGCCCGCCCGTTCGTCTCGGCGCTGATCACCGTGGACCCGGCGCCGCTGGCCGCCTGGGCCGCGGCGAACGGCGTGCCGCTGGACGGCGCGCAGGACTGGCGGGAGCACCCGCGGCTGCTCGCCGAGCTCCAGCTCGCCGTCGACGACGCCAACAGCCTCGTCTCCCGGGCCGAGTCGATCCGGAAGTTCCGCGTGCTCGACGGCGACTTCACCGTCGAGCGCGGCCATCTCACGCCTTCCATGAAGCTGCGCCGCGCGATCATCGAGCGGGAATTCACCGAAGCGATCGCATTTCTTTACCAGTGATCTGCGCCACTCGATTGAGTGGGCTTATCGGCCGATGAGATGTCGGCCTGTCCATTGACCGACGATCTGACCGATCAGCACCATGACAAGGTAGCCGGCCCGAACGCTGCGCTGCCGGCGGCCGCCGGACGGCCGCCGGCGGTCTACAACGGGAGGACAATGCCATGTACGACGTCATCGTGGTGGGCGCGCGCTGCGCCGGATCGCCCCTGGCGATGCTGCTCGCGCGGCGCGGGCACAAGGTGCTCGTGGTGGACCGTGCCACCTTTCCGAGCGACACCGTCTCCACGCACTACATTCATCAGGCCGGCCTGTCCCGACTTCAGGACTGGGGCATTCTGGACCGTCTCGTCGCCACCGAGCCGCCGGCGATGCGGCATCTGACGTTCTCCTACACGGACATCTTTCTCGAGGGTTTTGCGGACCCGATCGACGGAATCACCGAGGTGTACTCCCCGCGCCGGACGATCCTCGACGAGATCCTCGTCGACGAGGCGCGCAGGGCCGGCGCCGAGGTCGTCGAGGGGTTCACCGTCACCGACGTGATCTTCGCCGAGGGGCGCGCCGCCGGCGTGCGCGGACGCATCGGCGACGGCCCGGAACGCGAGTTCACCGCCCGGTTCGTGGTCGGTGCCGACGGCCGCAACTCGACCGTGGCGGGCCTGGTCGGGGCCGAGATCTACCGGTCCGTCCCCGCGGCCTGCTTCGTCTACTACTCGTACTATGACGGGCTGGACTGGACGTTCCAGCACCGCACCGGCTTCGGTGAGCAGCAGCTCGGCGCGTGGCCGACGCACAACGACCAGCACCTCGTCGCCGTGATGCGTCGCAAGGAGCGGATGCGCGAGTTCCGGGCCAACGTCGAGGGCAGCTTCCACGAGATCATCGACCAGGTCGTGCCCGAACTCGGCGAGGACCTGCGCACGAACGGAAAGCGGGCGGAGAACTTCCGCGCCATGGCCTACCCGGACAACTTCTACCGCCGTTCCGCCGGCCCCGGCTGGGCGCTCGTCGGTGATGCCGGATACCACAAGGACCCGTTCACCGGCTGGGGTATCACCGACGCACTGAAGTACACCGAGGTGCTCGCGGAGAAGCTGCACGAGGGTCTTTCCGGTTCGCGTCCGATCGATGAGGCGGTCGAGGAGTACACGAAGATCCGTGATGCCGAGAGCAACGGCACCTTCGAACTCACCTGCAGCCTCGCGGAACTCAGCCTCACTCCCTACTACGACTCCGTGTTCCGGGCCACCAGCATGAGCCCGGAATACACGACGAAGTTCTTCGGTCTCATCGCCGGCGGAATTCCCGGCGAGGAGTTCTTCGCCCCGGCGAACCTCGAGCGGCTCTACGAGGACGTCAACATGCCGGCCGACCGGAGGATTCTCACCCGTTCCTGAGCGCGACCGCGCCGCCGACCGCCACTGCTCGGCCGGGCGCCATCTGCGCCGCCGACCGCCACGAAAGGCCCCGAACATGCCCGCAGTCAGGTTCACGGCCCTCGGCGACAGCTTCGTCGAGGGCCGTGGTGACGTCGCCGCCGACGGCACCTACATCGGCTGGGCCAGCCGGTTCGCCCGGCGGATGGGCGTGGCCGCCCGCGAGGTCCGCAACCTCGGCGCCTACCAGACGACCACGCAGCAGGTCGTCGACCGGCAGCTGCGCCCGGCCCTGGCCCGCAAGTCGCCGCTGATCGGCGTGGTGGTCGGCGTCAACGATCTCGTCCAGGACTTCGATCCCGACCGGTTCGCCCGCAACCTCGACACGATCTTCCGGTCGCTGGCGGGCCTGGACACCACCGTGTTCACCGCCAGCTACCCCGACATCCCCGCGAACCTGCCGCTGCCGGAGGAGTTCCGCGGCCTGTTGCGCGAGCGGTTCGTGTTCGCGAACAGCGTCCTGCGCGAGGTGTGCGAGGCGACCGGGACGCTGCACCTGGACATCGCCGCCCACTCCGACTGGGCCGGGCGGCGGCTGTGGAGCCCCGACGGCCTGCATCCCAACGCCGAGGGACATCGCCTGTTCGCCGAGCAGATGGCGGACCTCGTCGAGCGCACGTCCTGGCTGACGGCCGCCTGAGCCGCCCAGTCCGCCGGCGTCGCCCGGCAGAGAAGGGAAAAGGGAAAATCGTGACCCAGCCAGCGCTCCCCCTGAGCCCGTCCGAGCCCGACGGTTTCGACGACCGCCGGCTCGCCCGGACCCCGATCGCGATTGTGGGCATGTCCGGCCTGTTCCCGATGGCCCGCAACCACCGCGAGTACTGGCAGAACGTCGTCGACGGGGTGGACTGCACGACCGAGGTGCCACCGTCGCGGTGGGACCTCGACGACTACTACGACAGCGATCCCGCCGCGCCGGACAAGACCTACTCGCGGCGCGGCGCCTTCATCCCGGACGTCGAGTTCAGCCCGCTGGAGTTCGGCCTGCCGCCGAACCAGCTCGAGGTCACCAGCACGATGCAGACCCTCAGCCTCGGCGTCGCCCGCGACCTGCTGCGCGACGCGGGCGCCCGCGACGCCGCGGGAGCGGACGCGGACTGGTACGACTCCGGGCGCACCGGCGTCGTGCTCGGCACGACCGGCCCGGTCCCCCTCATGCACCCGCTTGCGGCCCGGCTGTCCACGCCGGTGCTACGCGAGGCGGTGCGTAGCTGCGGGCTGAGCGAGGCCGACGCCGACGCGATCAGCCGCAAGTACGTCGAGGCGTTCGCGCCCTGGGAGGAGAACTCCTTTCCCGGCCTGCTCGCCAACGTGGTCGCGGGCCGGGTCGCCAACCGGCTCGGCCTCGGCGGGATGAACACGACGGTCGACGCGGCCTGCGCGGCGTCGCTGTCCGCGGTCCGCCTCGCCGTGGCGGAGCTGGTCGACGGCCGCGCCGACACGATGATCACCGGCGGCGTCGACACCGAGAACACGATCTTCATCTACCTGTGTTTCTCGAAGGTCCAGGCGCTGTCCAAGAGCGGCACGATCAGCCCCTTCTCCGACGACGCCGACGGCACCCTGCTCGGCGAGGGCATCGGCATGCTGGCGCTGCGCCGCCTCGCCGACGCCCAGCGCGACGGCAACCGGATCTACGCCGTGATCCGCGGCATCGGCTCGTCCAGCGACGGCCGGTCCAAGAGCATCTACGCCCCCCGCGCCGAGGGGCAGCGGGTGGCGCTGGACCGCGCCTACCACGACGCCGACTGCTCGCCAGCGTCGGTGGAGCTGTTCGAGGCCCACGCCACCGGCACCGCGGTCGGCGACCGCACGGAGCTCACCGCGCTCGGCGGCCTGCTGCGCGATGCCGGCGACGAGCGCAACTACGCGGCGCTGGGCAGCGTGAAGTCCCAGATCGGCCACACCAAGGGCGCCGCCGGCACGGCCAGCCTGATGAAGCTCGCCCTCGGTCTCTACCACAAGGTGCTGCCGCCGACGATCAACGTCGAGCGGCCGAACAGCGCCGTCGACTTCACCGACGCCCCCTTCTACGTCAACGTCGCGAACCGGCCGTGGATCCGTGACCCGCACCGGCCGGCGCGCCGGGCCGCCGCGTCCGCGATGGGCTTCGGCGGGACGAACTTCCACGTGGTCCTCGAGGAGCACTCGGGCGACCGGTCGGCCGTGCAGGTGCTGCACCGCACGGCCCGCGCGCACCTGTGGCACGCCCCGGACGTTCCCGCGCTGCTGGAACTGCTGCGTTCGGGCGCCCCCGGCGGCGACGGGCCCATCCCGGCCGACGCCGCCCGGGTCGGCTTCGTCGCCGTCGACGACGAGGGCGTCGACGAGCTGCGCGCACTCGCGCTCGCCCAGCTCGAGCGGGCCCCGGACGCGGTCGAATGGTCGCATCCCCGCGGCGTGCACTTCCGCCGTGCGGCCCGGCGAGGCGTCACCGTCGCCGGCCTGTTCGCCGGGCAGGGCAGCCAGTACCTCGACATGGGCCTCGACGCCGCGATCGGCGTCCCGCCGGTCGGGGCCGCCTTCGACGAGGCCAACGCCGCGTTCGACGGCGCCGAGCGGCGGCTCGCGCCGATCGTCTTCCCGCCACCGGTGTTCTCCGCGGCGCTGCGCCAGGAGCAGGAGGTGGCCCTGCGCGCCACCGAACACGCTCAGCCGGCGATCGGCGCACTGTCCGTCGGCCAGTTCCGCTACCTGCGCGAACTCGGCCTGCGTCCCGCCGGCTACCTGGGCCACAGCTTCGGTGAGCTCACCGCGCTGCACGCCGCCGGTGCCCTGGACGCCGCCGGCTACTTCCGTCTCGCCCGCGAGCGTGGCCTGGCCATGGCGCCCCCCGCCGACGACACCGGCGACCGCGGCACCATGGCCGCGGTGCCCGCGTCGCGCGACCGGGTCGCCGCGATGCTGACCGAGCACCCCGACCTGGTGATCTGCAACCACAACGCCCCGGAACAGGTCGTCGTCGGTGGGCCGACGGAGGCGGTCGCCGCCTTCGTCCGCCGCTGTGCGGACGAGGGACTCGACGCCCGCCCACTGCCGGTGTCCGCCGCCTTCCACACCCGCTACGTCGCCCACGCGGTCGACCGCTTCGCCGAGGCGCTGAGCACGGTCGGGATCGGCGAGCCGGCCGCGCCGGTCTACTCCAACACCCGCGGCGCGGGTTACGGCTCCGACAGCGCCGCCAACGCCGCCGTGCTGGCCCGCCAGCTTCTCGAGCCGGTGGAGTTCGTCGACGCGGTCCGCGCCGCCCACGCCGCCGGCTGCGACATCTTCGTCGAGTTCGGCCCGAAGCAGGTGCTGACCCGGCTCGTCCGCCAGATCCTCCCCGACGCCGACGTCGTCGCGATCCCCACCGACGCGGGCCCCCTCGGCAGTTCCGACGTCGCCCTGAAGCAGGCCGCCGTCCAGCTCGCCGTGCTCGGCGTCGACCTGTCCGGTCTCAACCGCCACCAGGCCGACCCGTTCGAGGCGGTCCCCGCCAAGGGCCCGACGGTGACCCTGTCCGCGCCCGAGTACACCCCGCCGGCGCGCCGGGCGGCCCACGCCGCCGCCCTCGGCGACGGCTACCGCATCACCGCCGCGGGCGCCCCCGCCGCGGCCGCCCTGCCCACCCCCCGGGCCGAGCTCACGTCCGAGGTGACCACGGTGGACTACGTCCCCGCCAGCGCGAACGGTGCCGGCGCGAACGGTGCCAGCGCGAACGGTGCTGGCGCGAACGGTGCTGGCGCGAACGGTGCCGGTGTGAACGGTGCCGGCGCGCACCACGACCTGAACGGCGCCGGCCTGCTCGACAGCGCTCCCGTGAACGGCGCGGGCCGCAACGGCGGCGGGTACCTCCCCGAGCCGGTGGCCGCCCATCACCCGCAGCCCGTCCCAGCCGACGGGGGAGCCGGCCTGTCCGCCGGGGCCGACATCCTCGCCCAGCAGGTCAACCTGCACGCGGTCTACCTGGAGAGCCAGCTCGACGTGGCCAACCGCCTCGTCGGCGCGCTGCAGGAGTACCAGCGCCGCGGCCAGGCCGACGAGCGGTTCACCGAGGCGGTCGCCACCGTGGCAGGCCAGAGCGTGGCCATCGGCCAGACGCACACCCGGGCCAACGAGGTGCTGGCCCAGCTCGCCGCGCTCGAACTGGCGACGGCAGACTCCGGTGCCCCGGCGCTGGGCGGTGGACACCGACCCGCCCTGCCGACCTCGTTCGGGCCGACCTCGTTCGCGCCGGCACCGGCCGCTCCCCGCGAGTTCCCGCCGACCCAGGCAGCGCTGGCCGCGCCCCCGATCACCGCGCCCCCGATCACCGTGACGCCCCCGGTCCCCGCTCCGGTCCCTGCTCCTGGTTCGACCCCTGCTCCTGGTTCGACCCCTGCTCCGGCCCAGCTCCCGATACCGGCCCAGCTCCCGATACCGGCCCAGCCGGTCACGCCGGATGCCCCTGGCGTCGGTGGTGCCGTCGATCGTGCGGCGGTGCGGGGTGCG
>NZ_JYFN01000065.1 GCF_000948395.1 Frankia torreyi
GCGTATTCGCCGCGGTTTCTGTGGATGTGGCCGAACGCGCGGATCTCGGTGATGGGTGGGGAGCAGGCCGCGGCGGTGCTCGCCACCGTCCGCCGGGATCAGGTCGCGGCGGCGGGCGCCGACTGGAGCGACGCGGACGAGGCCGCGTTCCGCGGGCCCATCCTGGACCGTTACGCGGAGCAGGGCAGCCCCTACTACTCGACGGCCCGGCTCTGGGACGACGGGGTCATCGACCCGGCCGATACCCGTATGGTGCTGGGCCTGGGGCTGTCGGTGGCCGCGAACGCCCCGATGGAACCGGTCCGCTACGGCGTGTTCCGGATGTGAACGGGTAGGCGAGGACGCGGTCGGCCGGTGGCGAGGGGAGTACAGACGTGAGGATCAAGGGTGTCAGCCGCTGACCCGTCGACCTGGAACCATCCGGGAGCCGTCGCGACCGGTCCGGCCCCCGCGCAGCGCCGCACCGGACCGGGCCTGTCCAGCCGGGGCGCCGGGCTGCCGGGTCTGGCGTTCTCGTCCGTGCTCGTCGCCAACCGCGGCGAGATCGCCGTCCGGATCATCCGCACCCTGCGTGATCTCGGCATCCGCTCGATCGCCGTCTACTCCGACGCGGACGCCGGCGCCCGCCACGTCCGCGAGGCCGACGTCGCGGTGCGCCTGGGGCCCACGCCGGCCCGGGAGAGCTACCTGGACATCGACGCGATCGTCGAGGCTGCGCAGATCTGCGGGGCCCAGGCCGTCCATCCCGGCTACGGCTTTCTCGCCGAGAACGCCGCCTTCGTCCGGGCCTGCGAGGCCGCCGGGCTGTTCTTCATCGGACCGTCGGTCGCCGCTGTCGAGGTGATGGGCGACAAGATCGTCGCGCGGCGGACCGTCGCCGAGGTCGGCGTGGCCGTGGTGCCGGGGCGGTCGTCGCCCGCAATGAGTGACGCTGCCCTCACGGAGGCCGCGGGCCAGCTCGGCTACCCGGTCCTGGTCAAGCCGTCGGCCGGCGGCGGCGGCAAGGGCATGCGGGTCGTGCGCGCACCGGGGGAGATGGCCGCCGCCCTTGCCTCGGCCCGCCGAGAGGCCGCCGCCGCCTTCGGTGACGACACCCTGTTCGTGGAGCGGTTCATCGTCCGTCCCCGCCATGTCGAGGTGCAGGTCCTCGCCGACACGCACGGCACCGTGCTGCATCTGGGGGAACGCGAGTGCAGCCTGCAGCGGCGCCACCAGAAGATCATCGAGGAGGCGCCCTCGCCGCTGCTCGACGCGCGTACCCGGGAACGGCTCGGTGCCGCGGCGGTCGCGGTGGCCGGCGCCGTCGGCTACGTCGGAGCCGGCACGGTCGAGTTCATCCTGTCCGCCGACGCGCCCGACGANTTCTACTTCATGGAGATGAACACCCGCCTGCAGGTGGAGCACGCGGTAACCGAACTGGTCACCGGGGTGGATCTGGTCGCCGAGCAGATCCGGATCGCGGCCGGCGAGCCGCTGCGCTTCGGCCAGGCCGACGTCCGCCTCACCGGCCACGCCGTGGAGGCCCGCGTCTACGCGGAGGACCCCGCGCGCGGCTTCCTGCCGACCGGCGGGCAGGTCCTCGCCTTCCGCGAGCCCGCGGGGCCCGCCATCCGCGTCGACGCCGGCATCGCCGCCGGTGACACCGTCGGCACCGCCTACGATCCGATGCTCGCCAAGATCGTTGCCTGGGGGCCCGACCGGCCGGCCGCGATCGCCCGGCTCGACGCCGCGCTCGCCGCCACCGTGCTGCTCGGCGTGACCACCAACATCGGCTTCCTGCGCGCGCTGCTCGGTCATCCTGACGTCGTCGCCGGCCGGCTCGACACCGGTCTGGTCGAACGCGACCTCGCCGCGCTCACCGCCGACGAGCTGCCCGGCGAGGCCATCCTCGGCTATGCCCTGGCCCGGCTGCTCGCGCTGCAGCCGGTCGGCCCGCTCGTCGACCCCTGGGACATCCCCTCCGGTTGGCGTCCCGGTGAGCCCGCGTGGCTGAGCTGGGACGTGCTCATTCCGGGCGGCGGCTCCGACTCGGGGGGCGGGTCCGGCCCGGGCGGCGGGTCCGGCCCGGTAGGGGGCGCCACTCCTGACTACCGCTCCGGCGACGTCCTGGCGGGCGGCGGTTCCGTCGATGGTGGCTCCGCCGGGCGCGATGCCGCCGGGAGTACCGCCGCCGGTCTTGGCCCCGCCGCCGGGGAGACCGCCGGGAGGGGATCGCCCGGTGGCGATCTGGTCGGCATCGGCGGCATCGGCACCGACGGCACCGGCGGCACCGGCGGCACCGGCGTCGACGGCGCCGCGCCGCGACCCGACGCAGGCCCGGTGCCAGGCGGATCCGGGCTGGCCGCCCCGGTGGGGGAGGGCGATCCGGCGGTGTCGACGCCGGCAGGCGGCGCCGCGCTCGGGCCGCGGGCGGCGACCGTGCGGGTCAGCGCCCGCGGCACGCCGGCCGCCGCGCGGGTCCGCCTCGCCGACGGGCCACCGGTCGCCGCGTCGGTCCGCCAGATCGGCGACGATCTGCTGGTCACGATCGGCTCGGTCACCACCCGGTGGGCGTTCGCATGGGCGGCCACCGAGGGCGAGCACGACCCGGCGAAGCCCCCGCGCTCTGCGCCGGCAGCGGCCGGGGGCCGCCGCTCGATCGCAGCCACGGGCGGATCGTCCCCCGCCGGCGAGCTGCTCTGGCTGGGGCGGGAGGGGCGGGCCTGGGAGTTGGCCGAAGCGGTTCCCGTGGCCGGAGCGGAGGTGGCCTCGGCCACGGGCGGCCAGGCGCGCAGCCCGATGCCCGGCACGGTGATCGCCGTCCTCGTCGAGCCGGGTATGTCCGTCACCGACGGGCAGTCGCTGGTCGTCGTCGAGGCGATGAAGATGGAGCATCCCGTCTCGGCGCCGGCCGCCGGCGTCGTCGCCAAGGTGCTGGTCCGCCCCGGCGACCTCGTGGCCCTCGACCAGGTTCTGGCGGTCGTCTCGCCGTCGCCGGATTCCCCCGACCCGACCATCGCGGTTCCCTGACCGCCGGGGTTGGGCGGAAGCGTGGCGCGGTTGCGTAGCCACGAGGAGGTGTGCGGGGGAGCGGAGCCACGTGGGTTCTTCTGAGGCGTTGCACTAGCTTGCCCGGCGCCCGGTATCTCCGTCACCGTTGCGCAGAGCCGTCATCCGGTCGACGAGCGTCGCGCGGGCCTCATCCTCACCGAGCCCGACGAGGTCCACCGATGCGACGAGGCCCAGCCAGTCCGGCGGATCGCAGGGCTCGACCCGGATGGTGACCAGCCGGCCGCCGCGGGCCGCGGTCGCCGCCGGAAAGGCCTCCTGCCACTCGGCGCTGCCCTGCAGCTCGCGCAGATAGGCGGGGGAGAGCACGACGAGCGTCCGCGGCACCTGGGCGACCGCGTCCGCCAGGGAGATGGCCGTCTGCGGTCCGACGGATTCGTCGGCGCCGTCGGGGCTGCCGTGGTCGTCAAGATCATGGTCGTCAAGATCATGGTCGTCGGGGTTGTGATCGGGGTACGGCAGGACTCGCCAGCCGGCTGCCTCGAGATGCCAGCCGATCCAGTCCGCCCACACGGCATCGGCCCGGGCATGGAAGAGAAGCAGGTCGACCGCGGAGCCGTTCACTGCGGAGCCGTTCACCGAGGGGCCGTTCACCGAGGGGCCGTTGACACGCGCGCCGCCCGCGATGCCGTCCACGCTTCGTGGGGATGCTCGGAACCCGCCGGTTGTGCCGCCCGCGGGCCTGCCGTTCGCGCTGTCGGCGACCGGAGGATCGGGGGATGGCGGGCCGGCTCCGTCCGCATCGGCCCGCAGCAAGCCGTGCTGCTCGCGGTCGCCGTTCTCCGGGGCGGGCTGCGCCTGGCCCTGCTGGTCGAGTTCGTGCTGGTCGAGGCCCTGCTGGTCGAGGAAGGCGGCGGCGGCGTTCGCGGCGAGGCGCAGGAACCAGCCTCGGTCCTCCTCGCGGGTCGACGCCCGGCCGAGGCAGGTCAGGGCGCAGGCCAGCAGCGACAGCGGTACCTGGTCGCGCCACTGCTCGACCAGGTCGGCCGCGCGTGCCCACTCCTGCCCGGCGGAGCGGACCTGGTCGATGAACAGCCACAGCCACTGGGGCAGGAGTGCCCCGTCGAGGTCCGGGTCGAGCAGCACGTCGATCGTGGCGGTGCGCTGGGCCGGAGAGAGCTCGACCAGCGTCCGGGCGAGGACGTGTAGCACGAGGTGGGTGGGATCGCGGGTGAGCACGGCGTCGGCGGCGTAGCGCGACAGGTCGATGAGCTGGAAGGCCGCGCTCGCGTCGCGCAGATCGGTCGGGATGAGGATGTTCTCGACGTGCAGGTCCCCGTGGGCGCGCCCGACGAACGTGGGCAGCCGCACGCCGGCGGTCCGGCGGGCGTCCAGGACCAGCGCGAACGGGTTGGGCAGGGGATGGTCCTCCTCCTCGACGGTGATGGTGCGCCCGGGATGCGCGGCGGCGAGGCGGTGCAGGCGGCTGCCGGGGGCGAGTCGGTCGCCGAGCTGGCGGCCGAGGATGGCCGGCACGTCCATCGAGGGCAACCGGGTCCGCCCCGCCCATTCGCCGAGCACGGATCCGACGACTGCGGTGCTGACGTCGGCGAAGGCGGCGGCGTTGGCGGCCGGTCGGGGGAAGGTGGGCTGCGGGCCCCGGAGGTGGTCCGGCCCCGCCCCGCGGGCCGGGCGGGGCGGATGCAGGACGGCGTCCAGCAGCGTGTGCAGGGTGATCGGGTCGCGCAGGCTGCCGCCGGCCACCCGCTGGAAGACGAACCAGCGTCCGTCGCCGACCGGGATGGGCTGGTGGACGGGCTTGGTGAGGTGCTGCCGGGCGAAGTCCCGGGACTCGGTCAACGCCCGCCGGTGGCGGGCGAACTCGCCGGGTTGGGGATCCTCCGCGGTGCCCGGCGCCTGGTCCAGCTTCATGATCAACTGGCGGGCGCCCTCGTGCGGGTCGTCCGACAGGACGGCGGCGACCCGTGCGGTGGACCGACCGCCGGTGAGCCAGCGGACGAGCCGAAAGGTGGTTTCGGTCTGGGCGCACCACTGGCGCAGCGCGGTCATGGCGGCGTCGTCCAGCTCGGTCTGCAGCGGCTCGTCCAGCCAACGAGAGGACACCATGACTCCTGGGAACACGTGTTCGCGGATTGCGGGATTGCTTCCTGGTGACGCGCCGAGAATACCGCCCGGAATCCCGGTTGCCGCCCGGCGATCGGTGACCTGACTGTTTCGACGCTAATCGCGGACTTGGCCGCTGGCCGTTGTTTCGGTGACAGGTGACAGCGGTGGAAGCCTGGCGTGACGGCGGGGCGACCGCTCGTGCGGTCGCGGCTCGCTTTCCTACCCGCCGTCTACGACGCGTCCGCGGTCGGACGGGACGGTTACCGCCGATCCCTTCCCCGCCGGCCGTCCCCCCGAACTGCCGTTCGCAACATCGGACCATCGCGTACGACGTTGTACGGATTTGCCGTCCGGGTCTTTCCGGTTAGTCCGGCACGCGGTTATCTGGGAGCCGCCGAAGGGTCGCTGCCGCCGCAGCCGCATGATCTGTACCTCCGCGGCACCGGAGGTGGCTGGTCGACGGCCGCACCCTCGGTTCGTCGCCGGAGCGGACCTGCCATCGGGGGGAGGCCCGCTCCGGCGGTCGGCGGGTATCCGCGCGCCGTTGCCGCGGGCCTTCCATCGCGACGTCCGGCCGGGGCATTGCCGCGATGCCCGTAGTTTCCTTCAGCCGCACCCCCGAACCCGACGGACGGTCGGCGGCGCGCATCGTAGCAGTCATCTTACTGCAATACGGCTTGCCCTGCCGCCGCTTCCGGTCAGGCATACACCGGGTGTCACGGCGCGTACTCGCCGCTGTCTGTACGACCTTGTACGGCGATGCGCGACCGCCTTTTATCGGTGTCTCGCATGGGTTTTTCTCAACAGGCTGCGATCGCCCGTGAGCGCAGTGCTCGGGGGACGCGAGAAACGGTCGTGAGGTCGGATGGGAAGCCGTGCCGCCGGACATCCGGCGGGCCGGACGGGGACGGCGCGGCGGCACCGGACCGCGGTCCGCCGCCTGGTCGACGTGTGGGCGCTGACCCGGCCGGGAACCGCGCTCGCGGACGCCGTCCCGTTCGCCGCCGGCGGCCTCGCGGCGGCGGATCCCCGGGTCGGTGCGGTGCTGCTGCTCGTCCTCGCCGGGGTGCTGGTGTCGGTGTTCGGCCGCCTGCTCGACGCCGTCGCCGGGCTCGACGCCGACCGGATCAACCCGGTGCGCCGGGACAGCCCCCTCGTCCAGGGCCGGCTCGCGCCTGGCTGGGTCGCGGGATGGGCGGCGCTGGCCGGGGCGGCGGTGGTGGGCGGCGGCTGGCTGTGGGCGGCCTCCCTCCCCGCCCGGATCGGCTTCGTGGCGGTCATCGGCCTACGGGCCTGGCTGGCCCTGTCCCGATGGCGGGNGGGGGGCGGCCCATCGCTGCGCCGCCTGCTGGCCGCGGCCACGCTCGCCGGCGGGCTGCCGCTGGGCGTCGCCGCCACCGGGGGCGACGTGGGCGTGGGTGCGGGCGTACTCACCGCCGGATTCGGCCTCGCGACGATCGTCGCCGGCTGGACGGTCGCCGACCTGCGTGATCTGCCGACCGACCGGGTCTGCGGGCGACGGACGCCGGCGCTGGCCACCGGCGTGCACCTGCGCCGGCCCCGCGGTTTCGTCCTCCCGCGGCGGTACGTCGCGATCGTGCTCACCGCGCAGGTCGGGATCGTCGCCGTCGTGTCCGTGGCGAGCGGGCTCGCCCTCACCGCCGACGCAGACGGCGCCGCCACGCTGCCGGCCGTGCCCCGAGGGCCCGCTGCGGTCGCCCCGGTGACGCCTGGGCCGCCCGGCGGCCACGTCTCCCTGGCCGGACGGGGGCTTGCCGCGGCCGCGGCCGTCCTCGCCGCGCTGGTCGCCACCGCCGGGCTGATCCGGCTGGTCCGGTCGGGTGCCCCAGGCCTCGATCCGATCCGGTCACCCCGCCCCCGCGGCGGCGGCTTCGTCCTGGCGAACCTGCTCGCCTGCCAGTTGGCGAGCGTCGCCTGGCTGCTGACCGAGCCGGCCGGGCTGCCGCTGTGGGCCCTGCTGCCCGCCCTCGGCGGTTGGGCGGTGGGCCTGCCGCTGCGGCTGCTGGCCGAGCGGGACGGCGTCGGGTTTGCCTCGGTGCGAGCGGTCGGCGCCCCCGGGCTTCCGGCGCTGCCCGCCGGCTCGACCGCGAACGGGTCCGCTCCGGGCGGGTCGCGTCAGGACGACGGCGAGCGGCCGACGAGCCGCTGAAGCCGCTGAAGCCGCCGCGTGGTCCCGTGCTCCGGGCCCAGCACCCGCAGGCTGCGCCGGTACGCGTCCGCCACGTCGGCGCGCAGCGCGGCGAGCCGGCCGAGCTCCTGCTCGATCTCGCCGTGCAGGCCGATCGCCGCCAGCGTGCGGGGATGATCGGGGCCGAGGACGCGGCGGCAGACCGCTACCAGCTCGGCGGCTGTCCCAGCGGCTCGGGCGTGCTCGCCGCGGCGGTGGTCGAGCCGGGCCAGGTGGTAGCGGGTCACCAGGGTCGCGGGATGCTCGGGCCCGAGGGTGTCGACCCGGTCGGTCCAGACGGCGCTCAGCAGGTGTTCCGCCGCGGTCCACTGCTGCTGCTCGACGAGCAGGTCGGCGACGTTGTTGCGGGTGGTGAGGGTGTCGCGGTGACGGTGGCCGAGGACCCGTTCCCGGCTGGTCAGCGTCCGCGTGAGCCACGCGAGCGCCTCGGGGTGGCGGCCCGACTCGCGCAGGGTGCGGCCCAGGTAGTGCTGGGTCGTCAGGGTGTCGGGATGGTCCGCGCCGAGGACCCGGGCCCGGTCGTCGAGGACGGCCCGCAGCCCCTCCTCCGCGTCGCCGGGCCGGCCCTGCGCGGCGCGCACCCGGTACAGGTCATGGGCGGCGGACAGCACGTCGGCGTGATCGTCGCCGAACAGCCGCCGGCCGGTGTCCAGCACCGTTTCGTACCCCGCGGCGGCCTCGGTGAGACGTCCGGTCGCGCGCAGGAAGCGGGCGGCGAGCGTCGCGGGAACCAGCAGCTCCGGCGGCAACCGCCCCTCGGTCAGCGCCGGCAACCCCCACTGGCGCCGGGCGCGCAGCATCGCCAGGCCCGCGTCCGCGTGCCCGGCCAGCATCGTCCAGGCCGGCCAGGTCTCGGGGTCGCGCGGGTCGAGCCGGCGGGCGGCGTGGACCAGCAGGGCGGTGATCGTCTCCAGGTAGTCCTCGACCCGGCCGGAGACGTGCGCGGCCCGACCGAAGCTGTCCCGCACCAGCGGATGCAGCCAGATCCGGTGCGCAGCGCCCGCGTCGCCGGGCGCCGTCGCCGTCGCCGGCATGGGCGCGTCGGCCGGGGCGGCGGGGTTGGTCGGGTCGGCTGAACTGGTCGGGTCGAGGGTGTACTCGATCAGCCCGTGGCCGGCGAGGGCCCGGACCAGCCCCCACAGCTCGGTCGCCGGCAGGTCGCTGAACAGGGGCGAGGCGGTGAGCACCTCGGCGTCGAGGAGCACGTCGACGGGGATCGGATCGCCGCCGAGGCAGGCGAGCAGGGTCAGCAGCGGTTGGGCCCGGACCTGCCCGCGCAGGGCGAGCAGGTTCAGCGAGAGCTCCCAGGTCGGTCCGACGAGCTCGCGTTCCCGGCGGCGTTCGGGCACGTCCGCCGGCGGGTGGGCGTCCGCAGGGGTGTCCGGGGGCTGCGGGCGGGTGCGCGGTGCCGCGGATCGTGGGTCCGCGGCCGCGAAGTCCGGCAGCAGCGACCAGGGCCCACTGGTGCGCAGGAACTGTTCGTACGCCGGGTAGGTCCGGGGGATGACCGAGCCGCCGAAGCCCGGCGGCATCCGCCGCGCCTCGGCGAGGAACTGGCCGGCCAGCGAGAGCGCCAGTGGCAGGCCGCCGAGGCGGCGGCCGAGGCTCTGCGCGGCCTGGGCGGACCCCGGGCCGTCACCCGCCAGGTCCAGCAGTGCCCGGCCGGCGTCGCGGTCGGTGAGGGGAGTCAGCCGGTGTAGGCGTATCCAGGGCGGGGGTCGGCCCCCGGCCGAGCCGAGCGACCAGGCCGCGCCGTCGCGGGTGGTCACTACGACCATCCCCCGCGTTCCGGTGACCGGGCGCAGCCAACCGGTGCCGTCGAGCACGTTGCCCGTGGACGGACCCAGGTCGTCGGCGGGATCGTCGGCGTTGTCGACGACCAGGAGCCACGGCTGGTCGAGGGCGCCGAGCAGGCGCCAGACCAGGTCGGGCAGGCTTGCCCGGCGCAGTTGATGATGGGTGGCGCCGAGCTCGACGGCGAGCGCCCCCATCGCCGCGGGCACCGCGCCGGGACGGGTGGCACTGATCCACCAGGTCCGCACGCCGCGATCGAGCGCGGTCGCGGCGAGGGCGAGAGCCACGGTGCTCTTGCCGATCCCGCCGAGCCCGTGCAGCACGTGCACCCGGCCGCGGACCCGCGTGCCATTGCCCCGCCGGCCCGGCCCGACCGGCTCACCTGACCCACCTGACCCACCTGACCCACCTGGCCCGGCCGGCCTTGCCGGGCCGCTCCCGGCGGTATCGCCGACGGCGGTGGGGAGCAGTCCGGTCAGCAGGGTGATCATCTCACCGCGGCCACGCACGGCCGGCAACCGATCCAGCCGAGCCACGGGGGGCGCGACCGTCAGGGCCGCCACGTTCTCGTCGCCGCGGACCCGGTCGACGGGCGCCCGCGGGGGACCGCCGGAGCCGCGCCGCCGGCTGGCGACGGCGCCGGGACCCCACCCGCCACCAGCGGCGCCCTGCTCGGCGGCGCCCCGCTCTGAGGCGCCCCGCTCTGAGGCGCCCCGCTCTGAGGCGCCGGAGCCCCGGCGGGTGCGCCGGATCCGGCTCCAGGTCTCGACCCAGCGGCGCAGCTCGGCGGGGNCGGNGACCCCGCAGGCGCGCAGCATGTTCTCGACGAGGTTCGCCGGCTTCAGCCCCGGCAGGTGCGATCCGCCGAAGTAGCCGCCGACCGTGCTGGCCGGGACGTTCACCTTCCGGGCGACGTCGCGCACGCTGAGCCCCGCCCGCTCCCGGACGACCGTCAGTACACGGCCGAAATCCGTGCAGGTGGTGACGGCGGCCAGGTCGATCTCGTCAGACACGCGCGTACCTCGGGCAGGGCGGTGAGCGGGGCGGACTGTGATTCCGTGCGCCAATCTTGCCGTGGTCGGCGGATGGCGAACAGACCGCCGGGCCCTCGAACACGCCCGGCGATCGTCAGGGACGTAAACCGTGGTCGGACGCCCCGCCGGTTCAGTCGCGTGGCAGCGGGACGACGTCCGCGAGGATCTCGTGACGGTGCCAGCGCCGCCGCGGTGCCGGGCTGTCGTGCACCACCAGCAACGAGGACGGATCGCCGGGCAGCAGCGCGATGCCCTCCGGGTGGTCGTCGCCGGTCCCGACCGGCAGTTCCAGCACCCGCTCGATCGTCTCGTCGGTGACGACGACGCTCGTGCGCGCGTGCGCCGCGCCCCGCCAGCGATAGATCCGCACCGGCCCGTCGAGATCCATCGTCGGGCCCGCGAGCAGCAGCAGATCGTCGCCGTGGGCGAGGATGTCCCGCACGCCGAGCCCGTCGAGGTCGAGGAAGTGCTTGCGGTACAGAGGACCGCCGTCGCCGCTGTCACTGTCGCCGATCGGGGCGAGCAGCAGATCCTGGCCGTCGCCCTCGGTGAGGCGCAGCTCGAGCACCACCGCCCAGCCACGCAGCACCGGGCCGCGCAGCCCCAGGTAGATCCGTTCGCCGACGACCGCGAGCCCTTCGATGTCCAGGCCGTTGTCCTTGCTCGGGATCTTCAGGAACAGGCCGAGGTGCTCGTCGTCCTTGAGCGCCCGCGTCAGCCGGTTCTGCTTGGACAGGCCCAGCGCGGCGGCGGTCAGCTTCGCCCCGCCCGGCGAGGCCGACGCCGAGGCGCTGGGGACGAGAGTCGGCGCCCCGTCGATCTCCACTACCGGGATGCGGCCGAGCAGGTAACGGTTGGCGTTGCTGCTCACCTTGGCCAGTCGGGCCAGCGCCTGCTCGGTGGCGTGGTGCGGCCTGACCCGCTTGCGGGTCCGGGCGTGCGAACCGACGAACCAGAGGTAGTCGCCGTGCCGGTCGAGGCCCTCGATGTCGATCTCGAGCTGGCTGCCGTCCGGTTCCGGCGGTTCCGGCAGCGGGAGGAAGTCCGCGACCGAGAAACTGACATGGTCGACGAAGCCGTCTCCGGTCGGCGACAGCGCCGTCCGCTCGATGGTGATCGTCTCGTCGCCGGCGAGCCAGAGGTGGCGCCCGTCCCCCTTGAGGGTGGACAGCGACTCCGCGATGTCGATCACCCCGGCGTCGTCGGTGAAACGGATCGGAATCGTCCTCGCCGTCATCGTTCCCTCGCTGCTGATCTCCACGGGCGCCACGCGACGCCGTGGGGGAGCGTAGTGCGGATCCGCGCCACACCGCCGCCGCTGTCGAGCAGCTGATATGCGACGAACACCGCAGGTCGGATCGGACCGGCCCGCCGTGTGTCAGCCGACGCCCGACGGCCGCCCGCCCGGGGCGCGCAGGAGATCGTCGATGTGCCCGGCGGTGACGTGGACGGCCGTGCCGGCGGAGCCGACCGCACAGCCGGCGACGAGGACGGCGCGCCGGGCCGCCGCGTCGGGATCGCCGGTGGCGAGCCAGTAGTGCAGGAAGCCGGCACACAGGGCGTCCCCTGCGCCGGTGGTGTCGAGCACGCCATGCGGGGCCAGGGCGGGCAGGCGGCGCGGCGGACGGTCCCGGACGGCGAGCAGGCAGCCGTCGCCGCCCATCCCGAGCAGCACGATCCGGGCCGGGTAGCGGCTCAGCAGCGCGGCGGCGGTGTCGGCGGGGCTGGCCGTGAGGCGCTCGGCGGAGCAGAACACGATGGTCGCCGCCGCCAACCAGGGCCGGCTGTAGGCGTCGCTCGCGTCTTCGATGGTCTGCACGTCGACGGCGATCGGCACGCCGGCGGCCTGGGCAACGGGGATCAGGTCGCGGACGAAGCCGGCGGTTGTCAGCACGGCGAGACGCGCCCCCGCGAGCAGGTCACGGAACACCGACGGCGGATAGCGGGCCGTGGCGAGGTCGGCGAGGTCGGTGTGGACCTGCCGGGTCCCGTGCGGATCGACCAGGACGGCGGACATCGCGCTGTTCGTCGTCGGCAGCACCCCGGCGCCCCGGCCGCCCGACTCGTCCTCGCCGAGCAGGCCGAGACGCCGCAGCTCGGCCCGGATCACCATCCCGGCCGGATCGTCCCCGACCAGGGTGGCCAGGGTCGCCTGCGTGCCGAGCGCAGCCAGCGTCCGGGCGACGTTCAGCCCGACCCCGGAGGCCGCCAGCCGCAGCCGCCCCGTCGCATACCGGACCGGCGCGTAGGCGACGGGAAACCCGTCCACCGGTACCGTCTGCTGCACGTTCACCACCCCGGCGACCACGACATCAGGCATGTGCAAGGAGACCTTTCGAGGCGACGTCCTGCGGTGGCGTCAGGTCGGGCGGGCGTAGCGGGCGGGGCTGGTGGCGAGCATGCGGCGAAAGTGCCTGGTCAGGTGGGCCTGATCGTAGAAGCCGGCGAGCGTGGCGACCTCGGCCGGGCGGTGACCGGCGAGCAGCAGGCGGCGGGCCAGGTCCACTCGGCGGCCGGTGAGGTAGCGGTGGGGCGGCAGGCCGAACTCCTGGTGGAAGGCGCGGATCAGGTGCGTCGGATGGGCGCCGAGCAGCTCCGCGGCGGCGGCCAGCGTGATGCCCTCGGCGATCCGGCTGTCGAGGAGGTCGCGGAGCGCATGGGCAACGGTCGGGTCCCGGCGGGGCGGTGGCGCACCGTCACGGCGAGCGGGGAACCTGCTGCGGCGGCCCAGGTGGGCGCGTAGTCGTTCGCCGACGAGGGTGAGGCCACTCTGGGCCGCGAGGTCCTCGCCGGGAGTGAGCAGGAGGTCGTGTAGCCGGCCGATGCGCCGGCGCAGCGTGGGATCGGCCAGCGTCGGGGTGTCGACCGCCGTGCCGATCAGCTCGTCGCCGAGGAGGTCCCGGTCGAGGTAGAGGACCCGCTTGCGGAATCCCCCGGGCCGGGCGGAGCGGCCGTCGTGCGGGACGTCCGGTGGCAGCAGCGTCACCTGCGAGCGCAACGTGCCGTGCTCGTGGCGGTCCAGACCGAAGCGGACCGCGCCGGTGTCGACGATGAGCAGCGTCCACGAATCATGGGTGTGCGGTGGGTAGACGTGCGAGATGAACCGGGCGTGGAACNCCTCGCGGACNCCCGCCACCGCCGGCCGCCAGGCGGCGACCGTCTGACCTTCACCGACCCTGCCCGCCGCGGCGACGTCCGCCCCGGGCCTGTGCGCCTCGGCCACGTCAGGAACGTACAAGACCGTCATGCCGACCGCCGCCGAGACTCGGCGGTGTGGATACTGACCTTCGCCACGACCTCCCCACCGCCGGCGACGGGTCGTCGCAGCCCGCCCCGGTGCGCTTCACCACCAAGATCGCCGTGCTGTTGCGCGACGACCTGCTGGACTGGCAGCGGCTCAACGTCACGGCGTTCCTCGTCAGCGGGATCGCGGCGACCAACCCGGAGCTGGTCGGCGAGCCCTACGCCGACGCGGACGGCCACGGGTACCTGCCCATGTTCCGCCAACCGGTGCTCGTGTTCGCCGGCTCGCACCAGACGCTGGCCTCGTCGTTCGCCCGCGCCGGCGGTCGGGGCCTGGCCATGTCGATCTTCACGTCGGACCTGTTCGCCACCGGCAACGACCGCGACAACCGGGCCGCCGTCCGGGCCGTGCCACGTGACGACCTCGACCTGGTCGGCCTCGCCCTGCACGGCCCGCGCAACGCCGTCGACAAGGCGCTCAAGGGCGCCCGCATGCACCCCTGACCGGGGCCCTCCTCAACAGCCGGCGGCGCTCATGAGGTTCCGGCGACGTCCGGGGGGTCGGCGGCGAGGTAGTTCTCGGCCCGCGCCGTGGGCGTGGGCGTGGGACGGTGCTAGGCGGGGACATCGACGCGTTGGTTGCGCCGGACCATGTCGACGATCTGGGTGACGGGGCCGACGACGAGCAGCTCGTCTCCCGGCCGCAGGCGGGTGTGGCGGCCGGGTCGGTAGTCCGGCTCGCCGGCGCAGGCTCCGTCGCCGGGTCGGCTTCCGCTGGTGGTGGTGACGGCGGTGGTGGTGACGGTGGTGGCGGCGGTGGCGGTGGCGACGGCAGTGGTGACGGCGAGGACGCGGGTTCCGGTGGACAGCTCGCGCAGGGTGGGGCCGACGAGCGCCCCGCCGGCGTTGACGGTCATCCGGGCGACGAGGAAGGGGGTGCGCTCCACGTAGAAGGTGCTCAGCACGTCGTAGCCCAGCGCGGCCCCGACGAAGTACGGGGTGGCCAGCGCCGAGGCGCTGCGGGCGGTGTGGATGCCGAACCGGCGTTCGACCTCGTCGGCCATCGTCGTGTCGAAGATCCGCAGGACGACGCGCAGGTCGGGCTCGTGTGGCTGGGCGCCGGGCGGGCGGGTGCGGCCGTAGGAACGCCCGCCGGCGCGGCGCGCCGTCTCCCGGGCGGCGCGGGCGCCGCGCAGCTCGTCGTGCGCCTCCCGGGCGGACAGCACCGTCTCCAGGTTCGCCACCCCGTCGCTGGTCAGCGCGGTGATCGTGGTCGCGTGGGCGAGACCGGCCTCCAGCAGGGTGGACCGCACCGTCGCATCCCCGATGATCACTGGCACCCCGCGCTCGCGGGCCACGGGCAGGTACCGGTTGTTCTCGTCCCGCTCGATCACCACCACCTGGCGGCCGGTGCGGACCAGGCCGTCCATCGTCGCGACCCCGACCGAGCCCAGGCCGGACAGGATGACGTGCCCGCGCACCGCCCCCGCCCGGCCGCGGCCCAGCGCGCGTTCGAGCCGGCGGCTGATGATTACGTTCGTGATGAAGGCGTAGACCACCGCGATCGACAGTGCGCCGAACAGCATCAGCCCGATGCCGAAGATCTGCAGCCACTCGTCGGCCGCGCCGAAGTTGAAGTCGCCGTAGCCGACCGTGACCATCGTCTCGATGGTGAGGTAGAGCGCGTCGAGCGGCCCGAAGTCGGGTGGCGCGGCGTTGTTGTGGTCGGCGTAGGCCAGCGACAGCACGACCGTGCTGACGACCAGGATCGCCACGACGGCGGCGAGCGCGAGCCGGAAGGGCCGGTCGAGCTCCCCGCGGATCGTCGCGAGGAACTCCCGCAGCCGGGCGGCCGTGCCGCGCCGGGCCCGCGACCCGCTGCGGCGTTTGGCCGTGCCGTCGCCCAGGGCGGCGAACAGCCGCGCGTCGTGCAGGCCGGAGACGGCCATCCCGCGGTCGTGGAACTCGGCGAGGCGGCCGAGGACGGTCAGCCGGTCGCCGGGATGCAGCGGGGTGTCGCGCGGGGGGCAGACCTCGGCGTGGCGCGCGCCGGCGCGGCGTAGCGAGATCGGGGTGAGATCACCGTAGCGGGCCCGGAAGGCACCCCGCCCGGTGATCTCCTCCTCGATCACCGCGAACACCTCGGCGTCGGCGCGGGCGTCCATCGTGAAGGCGTGGGTGACGTCGGAGCGCACGCACGCCTCGACGAAGCTCGGCCCGGCGAGCTCGGCGAGGTTCAGCACCCGTACCTGGCTGAGCGCGTCCGCGAGCTGGTCGCCGAGCTGCGGGTTGTTGACGCTGACGACCAGCCGGACGCCGGGGGCGACGTCGGCGGCGAGCAGGGCCGTCTCGAGGTTGTCGAGGTCGGCCTCGTGGCAGATCACCACGGCGAGGGAGGCGGCGATGCCGGCCTCGCGCAGCACGTCGGCCGCGTGGGGACTCTCGACGAGAACCCGCACCCCGGACCGTTCCAGCCGGCGCTGCGCGGCGGCGGTGAGCTGGTCGTCGACCGCGACCACCGCCACGCCGGATGCCTGGAGCTGCTCGGCCAGGCCCAGCCCCAGGTTGCTCAGCCCGGCGACGATGACATGCCCTGACTCGCCGTCGCCCACCGGCCGACCGTGGCCGTCCGGCCGTCCCGCCGCAGCCGGCCGTCCCGCCGCAGCCGACTGCTTGGACCGTCCCGCCGCGTCCGGCCGGCCCGGCCCGTCGGACCGGCTCGGACCGTGGCCATCCGATCGGCCGGCGCGATCGGACCCCCCGGGAGCCGTCGGCATGCCTCCCCCTCCTCGGCCGGCACCGGGCCCAGACCGGATCCTGGCGACGGAATACCGCGCTGAACTGGGCTGATGCGGCGATGCGGCGGATCCGCGAGAGGCCAGTCTCGCACGCGGGCCCCGACCCTCAGGAGTTGATGTCGGCCGGGTAGGGGGCGAAGGTGCCCCGGTTTTCGTCGAGGGCGAGGCTACGGCCGATCTGCGGGAAGGCCCGTTGGGCGCAGCCGACCCGCTCGCAGACCTTACAGCCGATCCCGATCGGCACCGCGGCCGCCGGATCGTCCAGGTTGAGCCCGGTCGAATACACCAGTCGGCTGGCATGGCGCAGTTCGCAGCCGAGCCCGATGGCGAACGTCTTTCCGGGACGACCGAAACGGCCATAGCCCCGGCTGACCGTGCGGGCAATCCAGAAGTAACTGCGTCCGTCCGGCATGGTGGCGATCTGGGTGTGAATCTTTCCGGGGGCGGCGAGTGCCTCGTACACATTCCACAGCGGACAGGTTCCGCCGGCGCGGGAGAAATGAAATCCGGTGGCCGACTGGCGTTTCGACATGTTGCCCGCGCGATCCACCCGGATGAAGGAGAAGGGAACGCCCCGGGCCCGGGGGCGCTGGAGGGTGCTCAGTCGATGGCAGATCGTCTCGAAGCCCATGCCGAAATGCTCGGAGAGCCGTTCGATGTCGTAGCGGAACCGTTCGGACGTGGTGTGGAACACATTGTAGGGGAGGATGAGGGCGGCGGCGAAGTAGTTCGCCAGCCCGATCCGGGTCAGCGTCCGGGCCGGGGGGCCGCTGAGCATGCCCTCGTCGGTGAGCCGGGTGACCAGATCGTCGAACTCGGCGAAGGCGAGTTGCAGCGCCATGCGGAAGGCCCGCTGGCCGGGCCGCAGGTGGCTCGACAGGGTCAGCACCCGGGTCTGCGGGTCGAAGCGGTGCAGCACATCGACGTCGAGCTCGCGGTCGAGATCACGCCCGTCGTCACGCCCGTCGTCGCGCGAGCCCGCGAGGTCCGGGCCGGGCTCGCGGCTGTGCACGCGAATGCCGTGGTAAGCCAGCCGCTCGACCAGCACCGCGTGCACCCGGCCGCGGGTCAGGCCAATCTCGCCGGCGAGCCGCTCGGCGGCCTCGTCGAGCTCGCCGACGTAGTTCTGACGCTGGTAGAAGAAGTCCCGGACCTCCTCGTCCGGCATCGGCGCCGGCGCGGGCCCCGCCGGTTCCGGCCCGCGGGCGCCGGTGAGCGCGGCGAGGCGCTCGTTGGCCTGGCGGTAGCGGCGGTGCAGCGTGATCAGCGCATGGGCGGTCTGCGGGAGCTGCTCGGCGAGCTGGGCGGCGTCGGTGGCCGGCACCTTCAGGCCGATCGTGCCGTCGGAGAGGACCTCTTGGACCTCCGCGATCAGCCGGGTCACGTCGTGCGCGGCGAAGAAGCCGGCGTCGACGCCGAATGCCTCGGTGATGCGTAGCAGGACCGGGACGGTGAGCGGCCGGGAGTTGTGCTCGATCTGGTTGAGATAGCTGGGGGAGATGCCGAGCAGGCGCGCCAGCTCGACCTGGCTCATGGCCCGTTCCTCGCGCAGTTCCCGTAACCGGGTCCCGACAAAAGTCTTCTGCATCCGCTCCCTCTCTGTCGAGGAGGATAGTCGACTCGGTGCCAACGTGCCATTTGCAAAATTTGCAAAGTCGGCTGGGAAGATTCGCAGGACTTGGCTCGTTGGGCCGCTCGACCAGGCCGAATCGCTGTGACAGCTTCGAAGAGGAGGGTGATCCGCGCTATTCCGACTCCAGGGCAGGGAGAGATCGACATGGCCGAGACGAAGACGACGGCGACGACCACGGCGACGAACGGGGCGGCGAACGGGGCCGCGCGGGCGGCCGAGGAGCTGGCCGCGGGGTGGGCGACGGACCCGCGGTGGGCGGGCATCGAGCGCACCTACGGCGCCGCCGAAGTGATCAAGCTGCGCGGCAGTGTCCTGGAGGAGCACACGCTGGCGCGCCGCGGCGCGGAGAAGCTGTGGGGGCTCCTGCACGACACCGACTACGTGCACGCGCTCGGCGCGCTGACCGGCAACCAGGCCGTGCAGCAGGTCAAGGCCGGGCTCAAGGCCATCTACCTGTCCGGCTGGCAGGTCGCCGCGGACGCGAACCTGTCCGGCCAGACCTACCCGGACCAGAGCCTCTACCCGGCGAACTCGGTCCCGGCGGTGGTCCGCCGGATCAACAATGCGCTGCTGCGCGCCGACCAGATCACCTGGGCCGAGGGCGTCGCCGACGCCCCCGACTGGCTGGTGCCGATCGTCGCCGACGCCGAGGCCGGGTTCGGCGGCGTGCTCAACGCCTTCGAGTTGATGAGCGCGATGATCACGGCCGGCGCCGCCGGGGTGCACTGGGAGGACCAGCTCGCCTCGGAGAAGAAGTGCGGCCACCTCGGCGGCAAGGTGCTCATCCCGACCGGTCAGCACATCCGCACCCTCAACGCCGCGCGCCTGGCCGCCGACGTCGCCGACGTGCCCTCGGTGATCGTCGCCCGCACCGACGCGCAGGCCGCGACCCTCATCACCAGCGACGTCGACGAGCGCGACCTGCCCTTCGTCACCGGCGAGCGCACCGCCGAGGGCTTCTACCGGGTGCGCGACGGCGTCGAGCCGTGCATCGCCCGGGGTCTCGCCTACGCCCCCTACGCCGACCTGCTGTGGATGGAGACCTCCACCCCGGACCTGGAAATCGCCCGCCAGTTCGCCGAGGCGATCAAGACCCAGTTCCCGGACCAGATGCTCGCCTACAACTGCTCGCCGTCGTTCAACTGGCGGGCGCATCTCGACGACGCCACCATCGCGAAGTTCCAGCGCGAACTCGGCCACATGGGCTACAAGTTCCAGTTCATCACCCTGGCCGGATTCCACGCGCTGAACCACTCGATGTTCTCCCTCGCCCACGGCTACGCCCGCGAGGGCATGACCGCCTACGTCGACCTGCAGGAACGCGAGTTCGCCAGCGAGGCCGACGGTTACACCGCGACCCGCCACCAGCGCGAGGTCGGCACCGGCTACTTCGACCTGGTGAGCACCGCCATCAACCCGACGAGTGACACCGTCGCGCTGCGCGGCTCCACCGAAGAAGCCCAGTTCACCGCGACCGGCGTCGGCGCGGGGCACTGAGATGCCGGCACCGCGCGGCGGTCGGATCGAGGTCATCGGCGAGCCCGGTGAGCCTCGGGAGCGTTTCCGGGAAATCCTGACGCCGCAGGCGCTGGAATTCCTCATCGCGCTGGACACCACCTTCGCCGCGCGGTGGGCCGACCTGCTCGCCGCCCGGCGCGAGCGGCGCCTGCTGCTCGCCTCCGGGGCGGCCGGCCTGGACTTCCTGCCCGAGACGGCGGCCATCCGCGCCGACGAGTCGTGGCGGGTCGCGGGTGCGGCACCGGGCCTGGTCGACCGGCGGGTGGAGATCGCCGGGCCGACCGAGCGGACGGCGACGGTCACCGCGCTGAACTCCGGTGCCCGGGTGTGGCTGGCGGACTTCGCCGACGCCACCGTGCCGACCTGGTTCAACGTGATCGCGGGCCAGCTCAACCTGCTCGACGCGGTCGCGGGCCGGCTCGAGGTCACCACGCCGGCCGGCAGGCGCTACCGGGTCGGGCCGGACCCGGCGACGATCGTCGTGCGGCCGCGGGGTTGGCACCTGCGCGAACACCACCTGCTCATCGATGGCCGGCCGATGTCGGCGAGCCTGGTCGACTTCGGCCTGTACTTCTTCCACTGCGCCCGCCGCCAGCTCGACCGGGGCAGCGGACCGTACTTCTGCCTGCCGAAACTGGAAGGCCATCGCGAGGCCCGGCTGTGGAACGACGTGTTCGTGTTCGCCCAGCAGCGCCTCGGCCTCCCGCGGGGCACGATCCGGGCGACCGTGCTCATCGAGACGATTCCCGCGGCCTTCGAGATGGAGGAGATCCTCTACGAGCTGCGTGAGCACTGCGCCGGCCTGAACGCCGGACGCTGGGACTACGTGTTCAGCATCATCAAGATCTTCGGTGCCCGGGGGGAGGCGTTCGTGCTGCCGGACCGGGCCCAGGTGACGATGACGGTGCCGTTCCTGCGGGCCTACACCGCGCTGCTCGTGCGGACCTGCCACCGCCGCGGCGCGCACGCCATCGGGGGGATGGCGGCGTTCATCCCCAGCCGCGACCCCGAGGTCAACGCCCGCGCGCTCGACCAGGTCCGCCAGGACAAGCAGAGGGAGGCCGACGACGGCTTCGACGGCTCCTGGGTGGCCCATCCCGGGCTGGTGGCGGTATGCGAGGCGGTGTTCGACGCCCGCCTCGGCGCCGCGCCGCACCAGCTCGACCGGCTGCGGCCGGACGTGTCGGTGACCGCGGCCGACCTGCTCGACGTCGCCTCCGCCGCCGGCTTGGTCACCGAGGCCGGGTTGCGTAGCAACATCACGGTGGCGTTGCGTTACATCGACGCGTGGCTGCGCGGCACCGGCGCGGTGGCGATCTTCGACCTGATGGAGGACGCTGCCACCGCGGAGATCGCCCGCTGCCAGGTCTGGCAGTGGATCCACCACGGCACGCGGCTCGCCGACGGGCGCCCGGTCACCCGGGAACTCGCCGAACGGCTGCTCGCCGAGGAGCTGACCGTGCTGCGTGCCGAGCGTGGCGGCGCGCCGAACCGCCTCGACGAGGCCCGCGAGGTCTTCGTCGAGACGGCTCTGGGCGAGACGCTGCCCGAGTTCTTCACCACCGTCGCCTACACCGACTACCTGACGAAGCGGCCGAGGGCGCTCGCCAGGACCTGATCGGTACCTGCCCCGGGCATCCGCGTCCTGGGCACCCGCCCCGGGGCGGAGCCGGTTGTGGTGCGCTCTGTGCCTGCGGCTGAATGTGTCGCGGGTCACGGGTAAAGCCCGCCCCTCTCGTTGCAATAGACAGACCTGTCTGTCTATTCTTCTCTTCGGCGGTAGACAGACAGGTCTACTCGGTGGAGTGGGGAGCGGGTCATGGCGAGCAACGTGGGTGAAGGCGGCCGTCGGGGTGTGGCGCTGGTGACGGGCTCGACCGGGGGAATCGGCCGGGCGGCGGCCCGCGCCCTGGCCGCGGACGGGTACGCGGTGATCGTGCACGGCCGGGACGCCGATCGAGGCGCGGCGGCCGTGGCGGAGATCGAGCAGGCCGGCGGCGAGGCCCGCTTCCTCGCCGCGGACCTGGCCGACGCGGCGGCGGTCGAGCGCCTGGCGAAGGAGGCCGGCGAGGTCGACGTCCTGGTCAACAACGCCGGCGCGTCCTGGTTCGGGCCGAGCGCGCAGCTCGACACCGCGACCTTCGACGCCCTGTTCGCGGGCAACGTCCGTGCCGCCTACCAGCTCGTCGCCGCGCTCGCGCCCGGCATGGCCGAGCGCGGCACGGGCAGCATCATCAGCGTTGACAGCATGGCCGGCCGCGTCGGGCTGGCCGGCGGCGCGGCCTACGGCGCCACGAAGGCGGCGCTGACCGCGATGAGCCGCGCCTGGGCGGCCGAGTTCAGCCCGGCGGGCGTGCGGGTCAACACGATCGCCCCCGGCCCGGTGTACTCCGACGGCGCCCGGCCGGACTTCATCGCCCAGCTCGGCACCACCACCCTGCTCGGCCGCGCCGCGCAGGTCGACGAGATCGCCGGGGTCGTCGCCTTCCTGGCCTCGCCCGCGGCGAGCTACATCACGGGCGCGGTCATCCCGGTCGACGGTGGGCGCAGCGCCGTGTGAGGCACCAAGGCACCAAGCACCGAGGCACCGCGGCACCGCGGCACCGAGGCACCGGCACGGCGCCGCCTATCGTGGATGGACTGGTCTGTCTGGTCCGGCTGGTATGTGGAGGTGAGGCGGATGGCCGCCACCAGGACGCGACGCGCGGCGGCGGGAGGGGTGGACCACCGCTCGGCGCGGGAGCGGTTGCTCGCCGCCGCGGACGAGCTGTTCTACGCCGAGGGCGTCCAGACGGTCGGCATCGACCGGATCATCGAGCGGGCCGGGGTCGCGAAGGCGTCGCTGTACAACACCTTCGGCAGCAAGGAGGAGCTGGTCCGCGCCTACCTGGAAGGCCGGCACGCCGACACGACCGAGCGACTCCGGCGGGCGGTGGACCGCGCGCCGGACGCCCGGTCCCGCCTGCTGGCGATCTTCGAGGCGCAGGGGGAGCTGTTCGCCCAACCCGATTTCCATGGTTGTGCGTTCGTCTCCGCCAGCGCCGAGACGTCCCCCGGCAGCTCCGTGGAGCGTGCCGCCGACGACTACCGGGCCTGGATCCTCGCCCTGTTCACCGAGCTCGCCCAGCAGGCCGGCGCCGCCGACCCGGCCGCGCTGGGCCGCCAGCTCCAGCTCGTCTACGACGGTGCAGGCCTGACAGCCCGGATGGACCGCACCCCGCAGGCCGCCCGGACTGCCCGCGCGATGGCCGAGACCCTGCTCGACGCGGCGATCCCGGGAGTCTCGCCGGGGTCGGGCTCAGTCGCGCAGGACGGTCTTGGTGCGCATGAGGAACTCGCCGAGGTAGCCGTCGTGCGGAACGTCGGGGCGCATCCAGTAGGTGGGATGGTCGCCGATGTAGACGTTGCTGATCGTCGGATCGGCGATGAGCTGGTCGAGGAGGCGTTCGTCGTGGGTGAGGGCGGTGAGGACGAGGGAGTTGCGCAGCGGGCCGATCCCGTCGGCGGGCGCCCAGGGGGCGACCCATACGCAGGGGAAGCCGAGTTCGATGCCGGTCTGGGCCGCGTCGGCCCGGTTCACCTGGAACACCGCCGGGCGTAGCGCGACGCCGCCGCCGGCAACGGGGTCGGTGATCCCGGCGCCACCGAGGCGTGGCGTCGTACCTGCCGCGTGGTCGAGCAGGAAGCGTTCCAGCGCCGCGGCCTGCTCGGTCGGCTGGCAGGGCAGCACCGCCCGGTCGTCCTCGGGCGGCAGGGTCGGGATGGCGGCGAGCCGCTCGGCGAGCGCCGCCGCGAGGCCGCCGGGGTCTGAGTCGGTGAAGACCGCCGTCGCGTTGACGCAGGCGGTGCCGCCCTCGTCGCCGATGGAGTCGACCAGGGTGTCGAGATGGCGCTGCCAGTCCTCGCCGGCGAGCAGGATCTTCGACCGCCCGGGACCCTGCACGAGCACCGTGGGGTCCGCGCCGTACTTGGCGACCACGTCGTCCCCGCCGTAGACCATGGCCAGGTCGGCGGCTTTGATGATCTCGTCGGCGACGGCGTGGTCGGTGGGCAGGTACGCCACCTGGTCGGCGCCGAACCCGGCCGCCCGCAGCGCGGTGATCAGCCGGTGCGCGGTGAGCGGCTCGCGGCGCGACGGGCGCACCGCGACCCGGTAGCCCAGTGCCAGCGCCTGCGGCCACAGGGCGTGCACGCCGGGGTGGTTGCCGGCCGCGTGCACCGCGAAGACCTCCCCGCGCCGCGTCCACACCGCCCGTCCACCCTGGGTGGCCGGGTCGTGCCAGTCGTCGACGCTGGCCCGGGGCCTGGCCTGGCGGGCGTCCCGGCCGGCGCCGAGCAGCGCCCGCCAGGTCGTCTCGGTGGCGTGGCGCACGACCGAGATCGGCATCCCCGAGATCCGGCTGACCGCGTGGGAGTACTCGTCGACGGACAGTTCGGCGACGGTCTCGGTCGCGAACGACTCCCCGGCCCGGGCGAGCGCGGCGAGCCGGTCGGCGGTCGACAGCGGTTCGGCGGCCCGCAGCGCGGCGATGGCGCGATGCACGTACAGCGACGGCACCAGGCTCAGCTCGGCGATCGGGAGGCCGGCCAGGTCGGTGATCGGCAACCGGTTACGGGACCGGAAGGGGCCGCCCGGGCCGAGCGCGTCGAGTTCGATCAGCTCTGCCCGGCTGTCCGTGGGTCCGGCCCGGTTGGTCGCGGGCGGTGTGGCGGACGGGCTCCTGGCCGGCATCAGTACACCCCCTCGATCACCGGGGAGTCGCCGAACACGGCAACCGGCGAGACGTCGGCCACGGAGTCGCCCACCCGCCCGAGTGGCGGTTCGATCCGGGTCGCCTCGTCACGCTCGAGATTGTTGGGCAGCAGCGCCGACTTGCTGACGTGGTTCATCACCACGCGCCCGCGGCTGCCGTACGGCACCGGCTCGCCGGACTCCGGGTCGACCACCCGGAACGTGACGAACGGGGAGAACGAGTCGAAGATGCAGGGATCGTCCGGGGCGAGCCCGTCGCGTTCGATGGCGCTCGCGAGGACCATCGTGCTGCCGTAGCGCCCGATGATCCGGGTGTGGGGGAGGACCTCCGTGCGCAGCAGGTACCGGGTGTCCGGGTCCAGGTGCGCGCCGCCCCACTCGACGACCTGCACCCGCTCGGCGATCAGCCTGCGCAGCTCCTCGTCGCGGACGAGCCGTTCCAGCAGCGGCGGAGTGGCGATCAGCACGCCGATGTCCTGCGACTCCAGGACGGCGCGGGCCTGCGCGACGATGTGGTCGGCGTACTGGTCGGCGTGATCGGCCCGACCGGCCGCGATGCACTTCTTCACCCAGCGGGGATCGAGGTCGACCATGAAGCCCAACCGGCCGCGCAGCCGGACCGTCTCGCGGACGATCGCGCCGAACATGTGCGGTCCGCTCGGCGCCAGGGCGAGCCAGTCGACCCCCCGCGGGTAGTCGCGCGCGTCCATCTCCTCGTCGGTGCGGACGAGCAGGCGGGACATCCAGTCCGACATGATGACCACGTGCTTCGGCGGCCCCGTGGTGCCGCCCGAGTCGTAGACGCCGTACACCGCGTCGTCCTGCCCCGCGTAGCCCCGGGGGATCAGGTCCCCGGCGGGGACGTAGCGCAGCCGATCGACGATGTTGGGGAACCTGGCGAGGTCATCGATGGTGTGGATGTCCTCGCGCGGGTCGAAACCGAGGGTGTCGGCCTGCTCCAGCCAGAAGGGCGAACCGGTCCTGGGGTCGAAGTGCCAGCGCATCGCCGCCTCGATCAGTTCGATCTCGTCCGGGATGAGGTCGACCGGGCCGTCGAGGACCGGATCGCGGTGCAGCGTCGTCATCGGATGCAGCCTCCTGCCGCCTGCGCGTGCCATGACGGGCGACCGTGACACGGCCGGCGCAGCCGCCCATCGGCGGACGCCCTGCCTTCGAGTGCAGGTCGAACGGCTGCGGCTGTCAACCGCAGTGATCGCGTGGGGGAGCCGGGTCGGTCAGCAGCCGGGGCTCAGCGGGCCGGCCTTCAGGGCGGCCATCGCGCTGGTGATGAGGGGGGCGAGGTCGGTGCCGGCGGGCATCGTCGCCCAGGCCTCCATGACGATGTTGAGTGCCGCCAGGGCGCAGCCGGTCGCCACCTGGGTGGACAGGTCCGTGGCGGGCCGGCCGAGGCGGAACGCCAGCGCCTCCGCCAGGACGTTCTGGCCGCTGCGGGACGCCTCGACGAGCAGCCCTCGCATCCGGGGGAGCTCGGAGATGAGCCGCAGCAGGGTGCGAACCTCCTCGGGGTCCTTCTCGAGGTTCGACCACATGTGCACCATCGCTCGGCCGAGGGCGTCGGCGGGATGCTCGTGCGCCGGCCGTTCCCGCAGCGCCGCGATGAGCTCGGTCAGCTCGAAGTGCACGGCCTCGCGGAGCATGTCCTCCTTGAACGGGAAGTAGCGGAACACCGTGCGCGGACTCAGGTCCACCGCGGCCGCCACATCCTCGACCGTGGTCGCGTCGTAACCACGGGACATGAACAGCCGCAGGGCCGCGTCCGCGATCGTCGCGCGGATGCGCGCGCGCCGCCGCTCGGCCCGCGTCCGCTCGGCCCCACCGTCGCCGACCTCGGACGCGACCTCGAGGGAGCCCGAAGCCGGCGCCTCCCCGATCCTCGTCGTCACGGGTGTGATCATAGCGCGGACGAACGTGATTGTCATCTCTGACAGATTGGCAGAACTGACATTGTGGCATTGAATGTCAGGGAGCCGATCACTGTCGGCCGAGGTGGAGGGGGTCAGGACATGGCAACAGCTACGGACGCGGCGCAATCGCCGCGCCACGCGGCCGGCGGGAGCGGCTCGGCTGGCGGTGGCACCAGCAGGCGGGGACATCCGTGGCTCACCCTGGTCAGCGTCGCGCTCGGCGTGATCATGGTGGGGCTCGACGGCACCGTGGTGTCCATCGCGAACCCGCGGATCGCCGAGGACCTGCACGCGTCGCTGTCGGATCTGCAGTGGGTGACCAACGCCTACCTGCTGGCGCTTGCGGTGCTGCTCATCCCGGCGGGCAAGCTGGGTGACCGGTTCGGCCGGCGGCTGATCTTCCTGATCGGCGTGGTCGGGTTCGCCCTGACGTCGCTCGCGGTCGGCCTCGTCGGCTCGATCGAAGGCGTGATCGTCTTCCGGACGCTGCAGGGCGTCGCCGGAGCGCTGCTCATGCCGAACACGCTGGCGATCCTGCGCTCGGCCTTCCCGCCGGAGAAGCTGAACTCGGCCATCGGGATCTGGGGTGGCGCCTCGGCGATCTCGATCGCGGGCGGTCCGATCATCGGCGGTCTCCTCGTGGAGCACGTGTCCTGGGAGTCCGTCTTCTACATCAACGTCCCGGTGGGCGCGATCGCGCTGATCGTCGGGCTGTTCGTGCTCGCCGAGAGCCGCGACGAGTCGGGTTCCCACCGCTTCGATGCCCCCGGCCTGCTCACCCTGGGCGGCGGACTGTTCGCGCTCGTCTTCGGGATGATCAAGGCGCAGGGCTGGGGCTGGGGCTCCGGCAGGACGATCGGCTTCCTGGTCGCCGCCGTCGTGCTGCTGGTGCTGTTCGTGGTCATCGAGACCCGGGTCCGCGCGCCCCTGCTGCCGATGCGGCTGTTCCGCAACCGCTCGCTCAGCCTGAGCACGCTCATCGTGATGCTGACCTTCTTCGCGATGTTCGGGGTGCTGTTCTTCCTCACCCTGTACCTGCAGAACGTGCACGGATACTCCGCCGTCCAGGCCGGCGTGCGCACCCTGCCGCTGTCGGCGGTGTTCATGGTCAGCAGCCCGCTGGGCGCCGCCCTTAACGGCCGCTTCGGCCCGCGGGTCCCGATCACCATCGGGATGGCGCTGCTCCTCGCGTCGTTCGTCGTGCTCACCCAGCTCGAGCCCGACTCGTCCTTCAACCTGCTGTGGCCGCCGTTCGTCGCCATCGGCGTCGGCGTCGGGCTCATCATCACCGCCGCGTCCGATGCGATCATCGGCAACGCGCCGATCGAGGACTCCGGGGTCGCCGGCGGCCTGCAGTCCACGGCGACGCAGCTCGGCGGGGTGCTCGGCACCGCGGTGCTCGGCTCCGTGCTCGCCAGCCGGGTCGGGTCGGTGCTGGTCGACCGGCTGGTCGGCGCCGGGGTGCCGGCGGAGCAGGCCGGCAAGCTCGCGCAGGCCAAGGAGCTCGTCGGCCAGGGCCTGGTGCCACCGGCCACCGGCACGTCCGCGACCGTGCAGGGCGCGATCGAGGCCGGCAGCCATGCCGCGTTCATGAGCGGGCTGCACGTCGCCATGGTGATCGGCGCGGTGCTGTCCGGCGTGGCGATGGTGCTGGCGCTGTTCATCCGCCCCGGCCAGAATGCGGGCAACGCCGTCGCCCACGTCTGAGCGGCGGGTGTTGCGCTGGTGCGCCGACGTCCCCGTGCCTGCCCGCCGCGGATCCGCGGCGGGCAGGCACCGCCGGTCAGTCGCGCGACTGACCGATTCGTAGCCGGGCATCCGCAAGAAGGGCCGCCACGTCGCCGGCCGCCACGTCGCCGGCCGGCTGGCCGCCGTCCGTCCGGCCGGTCGGGAGTCCGCTGAGGGGCCGGCGTGCGGCGTCGCTGACATCCCAGCGGCGGAACGTCCCGTCCGTCGAGACCGTCGTGACGAGATCGTCCTGATCGGTCCAGAGCGCGTGGGTCACCGGCCCGGCATGGCCGATCAGGACGGTGATCCTCGCGCCGGTCTCGGCATCCCACACCGCCGCTGACCGGTCCGCGGAGGCGGTGAGGATCCGACGTCCGTCGGCGGACCAGGCAACGGAGCAGATCTCGTCCGCATGCCCGCTCAGGCGGTGCAGCTCGGTGAGATCGTCCCCCTCGGTCGCGGCGACGATGATGACCGTTCCATCGGTCGCACCCAGGCCGAGGCGGTCGCCACCGGGGCTCCAGGCCACGGCGGTGAGCACCTTGTCCGTTCCGAGTTCGGCCACCGTCGCCTCGGCGGTGTTGATGGTCAGCCGGGTGTCCTCGGCGACCAGGGCGAACCGCGGATCGACGGGATGCCAGGCCACGGCGCGCAGGAAACTCGGATGGGGGCGGCGTTCCGCCGCGTCGAGACTGCGTCCGTCCGCGGCATACCGGCGGATGACCCGGTCACGCGCGGCGGTGGCAAACGTGGTGCCGTCAGGTGACCACCGTGCATCCTCGACTCCGCCGCGCGCGGTCAGGACGTGCTCGACTTCGATCGCCGTGTCCGTGAGGCGCCAGATGCGTGCCGTGCTGTCGCGGGACGCGGTCAACAGACGGGTCCCGTCGGGGGACCAGGCCACCGCACGAACGGCGTCGCCGTGGTGCGTGCTGAAGCTTCGTCGTAGGTCGCCCGACGCTCCCATGATCACGATCTCGTGGTTGGCGTCCGGCCGATCCGGCGCCGCGACCGCCACCGCGAACTGGCCGGTCCTCGACGACCGGTCCATCGCCTGGGCCGCAGCGGGAAGCTCGGTCAGCCCGACCTGGACCGCCCCTGCCTTCCAGACCCGCGCGGTGCCGTCGTCGGCCACCGAAAGCAGTTGGTCACCGTGATGCGACCACGCCACGTCGCACACCCCCTGCTGGTGTCCCCGCAGCGTCAGCAGGCGCTCGCCGGTGTGGACGTCCCAGACGCCCACCGTCGTGTCCGCCGAGGCACTGGCGAGCCGGTCGCCGCGTGGCGACCAGCTCACCCGCCGCACCTGGTCGGTGTGGCCGGTGAGGATTCGGACCTCGTTCAGGTGGGCGAGGTCGAACACGCGAACGGTGTTGTCCTGCGCGCCGGTGGCAAGCGCACTTCCGTCCGGGCTGAAGCGAACGGCGCGCGCGGTCGCGCCCGGATGCGCGTGGAACCGGCGAGCGACACTGTCCTCGTCGGGAGACCAGAGGTCGATCCAGCCATCCTCGCGGGCGGCTGCGATCCGGGCCGCGTCGGGTGAGACGTCCGCGTCCCAGATCCGGACCAGAGCGGACGGGTCCGTTCTGCTCTCGGCCGTCAGCGTGCGGCTGCGATGCTGGCCGCGCTCGCGGAAGTTCCAGATGACCGCGTGGCCCGAGGCGCACGCGGTGAGCACCTGGGCGCCGGTGGGACCGAAGCGCACCGACCAGGGGCGGTCGGGCAGGGACAGCAGTCGTAGCTCGCGGCTTGCTTCCACGGACCACACCCGAGTCGTCTCGTCCGTCGACGTCGAGGCGATGATGTCCGCGTCCACCGGCGACCAGGCGACCGACCGAACCCACCCACCGGCGCCCTCTCGCTGGTCCGATCCGTGCGAGAGGGCCGTCACGATCGTGCCCGTGGCGACATCCCAGACCAGGATGCGGCCGTTGCGGGAGCCGGTCACCACCCGGGTGTCGTCCGGCGACCAGGCGACTCCCCACATGCCGGTCGAGCCATCCGAGAACTGGCACAGCGTCCGCGAGCTCGCCTCGGCGGTCTGCATCAGGTCACGCCACGCGGTCAGATCCGGTGCCGAGAGGATCATCGAGAAGGCCGACGGGTCGGTGCTCCAGGCTCTTCCTGTCAACAGCCGCAGGGCATCCTCGGGGCTCTGCCGGGCCAGGAGCATCGCCTCCTGCACAAGTTGGTCCAGCATCCGCTGCAGCGATATCCCGACGAGCTCCACGGCGTCGGCGGACACGTCGAGAGCCGCAAGGGCGTGCACCAGCCGACGCCAGCCCCACCCGGCCGCGTCCGTGATGACCACGTCGCTGGCGCTGAGCAGCTCGTTGGCGAGCTGGTACAGCCGGGACGGCACGATCAGATCATCGCCGCGCCGACCAGACCGCACCCACGCGGCGGTGGTCTCCTCGAGCTCACCGCGGCTGCGCAGCGAATCACGCAGCTGGTCCAGATGATCGCGCAGCCGCTGCCAGGCGGTGAACAGGCTCTCGTGCGCGACCTCCAGCGCGTTGTCCGCCGCGTCCCCGGCACCCAGCACCCTCAGCGTGATGTCATCCTGCTCGGTCGACAGGGCCGACCTTGCCGGTCCCAGCAACGAGCGTGTCGTGGTGAGGACACGATTGCGGACGAAGGGTTCGAGCAGCGGAAGATCGTCCGCGCTGAACTCGGCGATGGGCACCGGCCTGCGGATGTAGGCGAGATCTCGGCCGACCGACGCCAACCGGCCGAGCAGGTTCAGCACTCGCCGCTCGGCCGCCGGACGATCCGCGGGCAGCCCGGCCCTGACCCCCGCGTTCCCGTACGTCCGCAGCGCTGTCTCGAAGGCGTCGTTCGCCTGGCTCTCCAGGACGTCCTGAACCCGCCCTGCCTGCAGATAGTCATGGAGGCTGATCGCCCGGGGCTCCCGAAGCCCATCGTGATCGACGTGCTCCCACAGCCGTTGGAGGGCGAACGCGAGCAGCGGCAGCGATCCCCTGCCTGCATCCTCGACGATGGTGGCCAGCGCGTCCGTGTCGAACGACCAGCCCAGCATCGCCACCGGATCGTTGACGACCTGCAGGAGTCCCCGCGCGTCGAGCGGCTTGGCCACGTGCAGTTGCTGGATCAGATTACGCAGGGAGAAGCTTCTCAGGACAAGGTCGAGATAATCGGCCCGAATCGTGTAGACGAGCCAGGCATTCTCGTTGGAAGCCGCCACCAACGCGTCGGTCAGCACCTGCGCCTCCCGCCGGGCTTCGGCGGTCTGGCCGTCGGAGCCGGCCTGCGCGTCGGCGTGGCGATGGGCCTCGAGGCCGGTCCGGTCCGGTCGACCGGTCGAGACGCCGTCCGGATCCGGTCTCGCGGCGACAAGTTCCTCGGCCTGATCGAGAACGATGACTGCCTTCGCCGTCCCGCCGCTGTCGCGGACCTCGTGATCCACACCCGCGAGGAGCTCGCTCACCATCGTCACCAACGAGGCCGGTTCTGCTCGTAGCCGACTCTCGATGGCGTCGGCATCCTCCGGGTCGAGACCACCCTCGATCCGGGCTGCTGCCAGCGCCTGCGCAATTCCTGCGACCGCTCCGGCGCTCGGCGAGACCGGACCGATGATCAGCCATTTGTTCCAGCCGGTGGCGCGGTGTCGGGTGGGTGTGGACCGTAGTCGCGGGAGCAGCCCGGCGCGCACCAGTGAGGACTTGCCGACGCCCGAGGGTCCGATGACCGCCATGGCCCCGTTTCCGCGGCCACTCATCTCCTTCAGCAGGGCGGTGACATCGCGCTCCCGGCCGAAGAAGAACGGTCCGTCGAGTTCGTCGAAGGCCTTCAGGCCGGGAAAGGGGGAACGCGGGATGGCACCGGTCCGGACGCCGCTGTCGCGCAGGAAATCCACCAGTGCTGTCATCGCCGTCGCGACCGAGTCATCGTCGTCCGGCCGGACGACGATGGCCTGCAAATCCTGGGTCTGCGCCCGCGGCGCGCCCGGCGCCACCACGATCTCTATGAACGGCGCCGCCGGCTTCCGCTCCCGGAACAGCGCGACCTCGCTGATGCACCATTCGTTGTCGGCGCCGGGTGTGGTGATGGCGACGAACGCTTCGCTTTGCAGGAGGTTCCGTCGGATGTCCGCCCGCCAGGGCTGCCCTGGCCGGGGGCCGTGGCCGGGAGAGGTGTAGCTGTAGAAGTCGGCGTATCCCGCCTTTGTTAAGGCCTGGATAACGCGCTTCGTGAATGGACCACCGTCTGCCTCGTGAAAGCCGATGAAGATCTTGCCCACGCGCGTCCCCCGATGCGGTGTCCGATGTGGGCCCACTTTATTGCCACGGCCGGTGGCCCGGCAAGATCTTGTCAATGATGTCGCGCTGCCGTATGTTGGTCCGCCGCGCTCGTCAACTCGGAGACATGTCAGATGAAGATCGACTACTTCAACGACCCGAACGCCCCCGCGCCGAACAGCCTTACGCCGGTGGTGAACGTGGCCATCTGGGACGCGGCCGGCCGTCTGTTGCTGATCCGCCGCTCCGACGACGGTTACTGGTCGCTCCCCGGTGGGTTCATGGATTTCGGCGAACGCATCGCCGAAGCGGCTGTCCGGGAGGTGAAGGAGGAAGTCGGACTGGCCGTGCGGGTCACCGGGATCGTCGGCATCTACACGGATCCCGCTCATGTCACGGCCTTCGACAACGGGGAGGTCCATCAGCAGTGCACCGTCTGTTTTGAGGCGACCGTTGAGGGCGGCGCGGCCTCGATCAGCGCCGAGGCGTCCGCAGTGCGGTTCTGCACGCTTCCCGAGACCGCGGAACTGCGGATCCACCCGGTCATGCTCACCCGGATCCGGCACTGCTTCTCGTCCGACGGACAGGTACGAATCCAGTGAGGCTGGACACGCAGGTCAGCCGGGGTCCCATCACGACGGTCGACGAGGTCGGCCGAACGGCGGTCACGGCGCACGGGAGAGAACCGACGGGGTCAGTGTCCCGTGGTGTGCGCCAGGATGTCCCGACCGACGGTGACGGCGTCCTGTAGCGGGCCGAAGTGGCCGAGATGGCCGTAGGAGACGTGCCGGGCGGCCGGGAGCGCCGCGGCCAGCCCGGGCGCCGCGGGGACCAGCTCCGAATCGGACACCTCGCCGGTGGCGACGACGGTGGGCACCGCCGCCTTCGCCACCGTTCCCCAGGTGATGCGGCCGCTGGCCTCGAACGTGCGGGCCTCGGACTCGGCCCGGCAGCGCAGCCGCACCGTGCCGTCGGGAAGATCCTCGAAACCGTGCTCGACGTAGGCGGCGAGCGCGCCGGCGTTGAGCTCGCGCAGCGGCGGCCTCGCCGCGTACCGGGCCAGCGCCGCCGCCNGGGAGGGAAACNCCTCCCGCCGCTTCCGGGCGGCGTCGGCCATCGGGTTCGACCTGGGCGGACGCAGCTGCGGCGGGAAGATGACCGGTTCGTAGACGTAGGCCGAGGCGAACGTCCCGGGATGGTCCGCCTCGGTCTGCAGGCCGATCGCGCCGCCCATGGAGTGACCGGCCAGGTGCACGGCGCCGGGGGAGCCGTCGGCGTCCGCTGCGGCCGCGGCCACCGCCCGCGCCGCGCTCAGCACGTCGTCGACCATGCTCACCCAGGCGAAGTCGCCGTCGTCCGGGGCCGGGGATTCACCGTGCCCACGCAGGTCGACCGCCCAGACCCGCCGTGATGCGCGGAGCAGGCGGGTCAGCGGCTCGTAGGCGCGCCCGCAGAACCCGGTGGCGTGGCAGAGCAGGATGGCCGGGCCGTCGCCACCGAGATCGTGCACGGCGATGGTCCGGCCCGGCCGGGTCGTCAGCCGCATGCGAGGCGTCGGTCGCTCAGGCGGGCCCCTCCAGCGCGAGCGAGCGGCCGATGACCTCCTTCATGATCTCGCTGCTGCCGCCGAGGATCCGGCTGATCCGCACGTCGCGGTACATCCGAGCGATCGGGTACTCCTCCATCCAGCCGTAGCCGCCGTGGAGCTGGACCCCGGCGTCGACCGCGTCGAACTCCAGCTCGGTGGCGAGCAGCTTCGCGGCGGCGGCCTCCTCGATGGTCAGGTCGCCGTCGACCTTGCCGCGCAGGCAGGTGTCCACGAAGCTCTGCACGGCCTGGGTGCGGGCGTGCAGCGCGGCGAGGACGAACCGGGTGTTCTGGAAGCTGCCGATCGTGGTGCCGAACGCCTTGCGGCTGCGCACGTACTCGGCGGTGAGCTGCTGGGCCCGCCGGGCGCTCGCGACGCTGCTGATCGCGATGGACAGCCGCTCGGAGGCGAGGTTGCGCATGAGGTAGTTCATCCCCCGGAACTCCTCGCCGATCAGGTTCGCGGCCGGCACGCGGGCGTCGGAGAAGAACAGCTCGGAGGTGTCCTGTGAGTGGGCGCCGACCTTGTCGAGCTTGCGGCCACGCTCGAAGCCCGGCGTGCCGCGCTCGACCGCGATGAGGCTGAGCTTGGTCGGCTGCTCCTGCGGCTGCGTCTTGACCGCGACGACGACCAGATCCGAGATCAGACCGTTGCTGATGAAGGTCTTGGCGCCGTTGAGGACGAAGTGGTCGCCGTCACGGATCGCCGTCGTGCGCATGCCGCGCAGGTCGCTGCCCGCGCCGGGCTCGCTCATCGCGACCGCGGTGATGATCTCTCCGGAGGCGTAGCCCNGCAGCCAGCGGGCCTTCTGCTCGTCGTTGGTCAGGTCGAGCATGTACGGGGCGAGCAGCTCGTTGTGCAGCTGCAACGCGAGGCCGCTGACGCCGGCGAGCGCGAGCTCCTCGGTGATCACCGCGTCGTAGCGCGGGTCGGTCATCCCGGCGCCGCCGAACTCCTCGGGCACCCGCAGGCCCAGCAGGCCCATCTCGCCCGCCTTGGTCCACGCCGCACGGTCGACGATGCCGTTGCGCTCCCACTCGTCGATGTGCGGCAGGCACTCCTTCGTGATGAAGGTCTGGACCAGCTCGCGGAACTCCTCGTGCTCGGGCTCGAAGATGGTGCGCTTCACAGGTTCGGCTCCCGTCCAGGTCCGTACGGCTCGCCTCGCATCATGGCAAATAGCGGACTGTGACGCCCGATTCGTAAGATCACCGCCCGGTCAGCCCGGTCAGCCCGGTCAGCCCGGTCAGCCCGGTCAGGCCGGTCAGGCCCGCCGGCCGGTTCGACCGGTTCGGCCGGTCGGGGATGCGGGCGGTCGGGGGTGCACGGTGCGGTGCGCCTCGCGATCGGTCCGCCGTGCCCGGAGCGCCCGGCGGTCATGGCGTCGCCACCGCGGTCCGCCGGGTGCGGCGCGCGGGCAATACCAGGAACTTAGGTTCTGATCGTGTAGGTTCGAGGGGTGCCGAGACGCGGTCAGGTGAAGGAGAAGCCCGAGGACCGGTTGGTGGACCGGGTCGGGCTGGGGGTGCTGGCGGCGCAGTTCCCGGACGCGCTGGTCGACCGGGTGGTCACCGAGACCGGTCGTCGCGAGAAGCGGACGCGGGACCTGCCCGCGGCGCTGATGGTCCGGTACGTGGTCGCGTTGGCGTTGTTCCCCTCGGATGGCTACGACGAGGTGATGCGGCAGGTGAAGGTCGCCGACGACTGGCTGGCAGAC
>NZ_JYFN01000066.1 GCF_000948395.1 Frankia torreyi
GTTCCCCGCCAAGAAGCCGATCGACAAGCACCTCGCAGGACCGCCGCCCACCGTGGTCACAGTCCTGATCCGAACCTAAAGTTCCTGGTATTGCGTCGACACCTGGCGGCGGCACAAAGTCTCGTTCGTGCTGGTGGAGAACGGCACACTGCCGGAGAACATCACTTACACCCGGGCGCTGTACCTGGCCATCGAACGGTACGGGCGCGAGGAGGGGTTCGGCCGATTCGTGCTCTGGCGCGACCACGACCTGATGTGGCAGAGCGAGCCGGGCGCGGGCAAGTACGGAACCTTTCCCTACCCGCACGCGGTCGCCCCCGTCGACTCACCGCACATCCAGTATCTGGTCCAGCACGCCGAGGCCCGCCGCCGGATGCTGCACTGGCAGCCCGACCTGCGTCACCTCGCGGTCCTGCCGAACACGTTCAGCGCGCCGCCGGCCGCCGTCGACGAACACAACGCCGGTTTCCGTCGGGACCACGGCATTCCGGCGCAGGCGATCCTCATCGCCCGTCCCACCCGCCTCATCCCGCAGAAGCGCATCGACCGCGACATCCATCTCCTCGCGGCACTGCTCGCCCATCCACGGCTGCCCGACGACATTCACCTGTTCGTCACCGGCGACCGGGTGGAATCCCCGACCGAGTACGCGCGTCTCGCCGCGTTCGCCCGGCGGCTCGGGGTGGCCGACCGGGTGGTGTTCGGCGGCTGGCTCGCCCCGCACGCCGGCGAGGTGGGTCGACCGGCGGGGCGCGGTTATTCGGTGCGGGATCTGCTCGCCCACGCCGACCTGGTCTCGTTCCTGACCTCCGGCGACTACGAGAGTTACGGCAATCCGATCGGGGAGGCCATCGCCGCCGGCGTCCCGTACATCACCACCGGCTATGACCTGTACGACGCGGTGTACGGCAGCGCGGGATTCCAGGCGCCGGTGATGGATCTCGCGGCCGGCGACCTGCCGACGCCGGACTTCGTCGACGCCGTCGCGGACCTGCTCGTCGACGCCGAGACGCGCCGGCGGACCGTCGCCGTCAACCGCCGGCTCGGTGCCCGACGCCTCGCCCGCAGCCGTCGCCAGGTCCGCGACCTGCTCGACGGGATGGTCGGGCCGGCGGCGGCACCACGGCCCACGCCGATGGACGCCGGCATCCGGATGAGCGTCGTGCTGCCGGTCTACAACGAGGCCGCGAACCTGCCGGCGGTGCTGGCGTCGCTGCACGGCCAGTGCGGCGACGACGGGACGCCGCTGCGGGACAGGGCGCCGTACGAGGTGGTGGTCGTCGACAACAACTCCACCGACGCCACCGTCGACGTCGCCCGCGGGTTCGCCGCCACGCATCCCGACCTCCCCGTCCAGGTGATCCATGAGGGCGAGCAGGGGGTCGCCTGCGCCCGCCGGGCGGGCATGCAGTTCGCGGTCGCGCGCAGCCGGGCCCGGGCCGAGGCCGAACCGGCCCGGCGGTTCTACCTGGTCTCCGCGGACGCGGACTGCCGGGTCGACCCCACCTGGCTGTGGGAGCTGTTCGTCGCCATGGAGGCGGGAAAGGCGGCGATCGGGGTCTGTGACTACTACTACCGCGCCGAGCATTTCGCCGGCCGGCCGCGGCTGTGGGCCGCGATCGACCGGACCCTGCGCTGCCGCGCGGTGACCTTCCGCCTGTTCGGCGGATTTCCCGACGGAAAGGGCTTCGCGGTCGAGCGCGGCGCGTACGAGAAGGTCGGCGGAATCGAGATCTTCTATCAGGTTCAGGACGGCCGGTTCGTCCCGCACCTGTCCGACGACTGGGATTTCGGCATCGCGGTGCGGGGATCCGGCGAGGAGATCGTGTACGCCCCGAGATCGCGGGTCGAGATCAATCCCCGGCGGGTCGACCACGCCCTGGACGAGGTCATCGCCGGCCGGGCGTACGGCCACGGCGGCACGATCGTGATGCGCGACATCCGGGACCCCGACCTTACCGTCGACGGAGCCCGGGACCTCACCGCGGCGCAGGCACGGCAGGCGTGGGAGTTCTCCGTCAAGGACTTCACGCCGAAGAACACGATCCTGCCCGTCCTGCTCACCCCGTCCCTGCTCGACGACGCCGCCGTGGCGGATTTCTTCACGCCGTCGTTGGCCCGGCGGCTGGGCCGCCGCAGCGCCGAGATCATCGCCGAGATGCGCGTCGTCGACCTCACTCCGATCCACGCCTACAAGACGCCGAGCTACCGGTTGTACTTCGAGTTCGCCGACGAGATCTTCGCCCGGCTGCGCGCGACGGCGGGGTCGGACATCGGCCGTCCACCGCCGCTGCCGACCTGCCTGCGTGAGGTGCCCGCCGGCCGTTTCCGGGAGTTCGTCCGCTATTACTGCGAGGACCGGGAATCGGGCGCGGCCCACGACTACTTCGGCAACGGCGGGGTGTTCTGATGACGATCGTCGGCGAGAACGCGGAACTGGCCTCTCTGCGGGAGATCGACCCGTCGTACCCGACTCCGACGGTGCTGTCCGTACTCGGCGCGCCGCAGAACCGGGAACTGCTGGACTACGTCGCCCGGGATCCGTTCGGTGCGCACGTCTTTCCCGGCGATCTGGCCGACCATCCGCCGGAGCTTTTTCTCGCCGACCTCGCCGACCAGCTCGTCGACACCGCGCCCATCCACCTGTGGTCCTACATTCCGACCTGTTCCTACCGCTGCCGGTTCTGCCAGTACCCGACGGTCCTGATCGCCGGTGAACCCGCGGTGGCCGCGGCCCGGGCGGCCCGGTGGGTGGATCTGAACATCGCCGAGGCTCGGCTCTGGCTCGACCGGGTGCCCACCCTGGCGGCTGCGCCGGTCGGCGAGTTCAACGTCTTCGGTGGCACACCGTCCCTGCTGCCCGCCTCCGCCATCCGCAGGCTTCTCGGGTTCTACCGGGAGAACTTCGGCTTCACCCCCGACACCGCGATCCGGTTCGAGGGCGATCCGAGCAGCCTCACGGCCGAGCAACTGGAGACACTCGCCGAGCTCGGCGTCACCAAGCTGTCCTGCGGCGTGCAGTCCTTCGACGACCGGGTGCTGGCGCAGTCCGGCCGGCCGCACACCGGCGCGCGGTGCGTGGAGTTCATCCGGGACGCCCAGCGGCTGGGGTTCGCCTGGATCAGCGTCGACCTGATGTACGGCCTGCTGGACCAGACCGTCGACAGCGTCCGCCGGGACCTGGACGTCGTCGTGGACACCGGACCGACCGCGGTGGTCTGCACGAAACTTCACCTGCGGCCCTATGCCGAGACAAGGACCGGGGTCGCCGGGGAGCGGCCGGCGGCCTGGCAGATTCCCGCCTACCGCGACCGGCTCGCCGCCGCCGGCCATCGTTGGCCGACGCTCGGCGAGCAGTACCAGATGCGTGAGGTGCTCACCGACGGGCTGGCCGGCGCCGGTTATGTGGAGCATCCGACCATGTACTTCGCCCGCGCCGGGTTCGGTCCCGAAACCTGGAAGTCGATCATGGTGGATCAGGACCGGCAGGAGGCCGAGGTGGCGATCGGCCTCGGCGGCAGCTCGAGCTGCCGTGCCTCGGAGGCGATCACCGAGGTGGCCTGGGGGCGCTACACCGCGGCCATCGAGTCCGGCCGGCTGCCGCTGGCGTCCGCGACGTCGTTCTCGCCGGCCGCCCGTGAGTCACGGGCGGTCCGGATGGCCCTGTCCACCCTGCAACCGCTGCGTGATCGCCTGCACCGCGCCCGGTTTCCCGGCAGCTCCCTGCTCGCCGAGCCGTGGCGGGGCCGGTTCCGCGCCCTGGCGGACCGCGGGCTGGCCGGCGTCGACGAGTCCGCCGGGACGGTGACGCTGACCCGGGACGGCCGGACGCTGGTCGAGGCGATCATCAACACCGCCCTGTGACGGGTGGGTCGGGGCGCTCGGCGGTCAGCAGTGCACGGTGTGCAGGAGGGCCGAGACCGCGGCGAGTCTCAGCATGATCAGTTCGTTCGCGTCGAGGATGTGCCGCAGCCCGTCGGGTTGGGCGAGCTGGTCCGTCAGCCGGATGCGCATGGACCGGTCGTAGGCGATCCGCCGGCCGGGCCCGGCCCGCTTCGCGGCGTACATCGCGAGGTCGGCGGCGTTCAGCAGCTCCTCTCCGTCGCCCAGCTCTTCGCCGTCGCCCAGCTTGGGGCCGGACAGGGCGAGGCCGACGCTGCCGGTCAGCACGATCGGGCGCTCCCGCAGCTGGGTCGGTACCGCCAGCGCCGCGAGCACCCGGTCGGCGATCGCCGCCAGATCCGCGATGCTGGCCACGTCCTCGCACAGGACGGCGAACTCGTCGCCGGCGAGCCGGCCCACCACGTCACCGGGTCGCACCGCCTGTCCCAGCCGGACGGCGGTGGCCCGCAGCACCTCGTCGCCGGCCTGGTGTCCGAGGGTGTCGTTGACCGCCTTGAAGCCGTCGAGGTCGATGAAGAGCACCCCGACCCGGCGGTCGTCGTGGCGGGCGCGGCGCAGCGCCCGGTCGAGGTGGTCGAGCAGCGCGGTGCGGTTCGGCAGCCCGGTGAGGCCGTCGTGCAGGGATCGATGGCGGATCTCGTTCTCCATCCGAAAGCGGATGGCCGCCGATCCGAGCACCGCGGCGACGGAGTGGAGGAACCCGGCGTCCTGCTCGGTGAACGCCTCCGCGCCCGGCGGCCGCCGCACCTCGATCGTCGCGAGGACCTGGTCGGCCCGCCCGACCGGGACCGTCAGACCGTCCGCTGTGGCCTCATCCGCGGTGTTGGGCGGGACGCGTCGATCCACGCGGGCGAGCAGGCCACCCCGCTGTCCGTACTCGTCCACGTCGTGGGCCTGCACGAGGTCGGCGCCGAGATGGTCGGCCAGTGCTGTCACCGCGCGTTCCCACAACGCGGCCGGAGACTCGGCCTCCAGCGCCCGCTGGCCGAGGTCGGCGATCACCGCCTGTTCGGCGGACCGGACCCGCAGGTTCGCCACGGCCTGCTGTCGTTCGGTGATGTCGGTGACCACCGCGGCGACGGAACCCACCTCGCCGCTGTCCGGGATGGGCACGAGATGCACGTCGAGGCAGCGGCCGAACACCTCCACGATCTCGTTGACCCGCTCCCCGGCCAGCGCCCTGCGCATGATCGAGATGGCCTGGGGAAGATCGGCGAATATCGTGAAGATCGAGGACTGGCGCGCCTCCCACAGCCCCGCCGCAGCCTGCGGATTCACCGTCCCCTCGCTCACCAGGACCCGGCCGTCGCGGTCCGCCAGGAAGATCGACACCGGGGTGTTCTCCACCACGAGCCGGAGCCGGTTGTGCGCCGCGATCTCCTCGGACACGTCCTGGAGATGGGCGAGGAAGTACTGTTCCCCGTCGGGATCGGTCAGCAGCGCGATGGTGGACAGGGCGTGGACGACGGAGCCGTCCGGGCGCAGCAGACGCAGCATCATCCGGCTCCGGGACCGACCCGTTGCGAGCCGCAGGCGCGCCTGCGCGGTCCAGCGTTCCCTGTCCTCCGGGACGGCGATGTCCTCCCAGGTCAGGCCGATGACCTCGGACTCGGTACGGCCGAGGACGGCGCAGGCGGCCGCGTTGACGCGCCGGATGCGATGGTCCAACGCACCCGTCTCGGTGACCGCAATGTCCAGTACCTCGAAAAGGTCCGGACGCTCCCCCTGCGTCACGACCACTCACCCACTCCGCCCGACCCGTCCCGAGGGCCTTCTACCCGATCGCGCCCAAGGTAATCAGTCAGACACAATGCGCATCACCGGTGAAGATATCGGCGATAAGCCGTAGGTCACCGGGGTTTGACCAGTTCCTCGTCGCCGGTCGCGACCGGGGAGGTCGGAGGCGCTCGCTACAGTGATTCTCGGCCGTGATCGGATCCTCGGCCGTGATCGGACCAGTCGCACGGGGAGATCGACAGGATGGATGTGGCGAAGGCGGTCCGCCGGGTGATCCCGGGGGATCCGGAGACGGCGCGCGACCGGGTGATGGTGCCGGCACGCTCGCTGTGGCGCAGGGCCTGGGCCCGGCGCGGCATCGACATCACCTCGTCCATGGCGACGAGATCCTGTCTCGTGGTCGCCCCGCACCCCGACGACGAGACGTTGGGGTGCGCGGTGGCGATCCTGCGCAAGCGGGCCGCCGGCACCCCGGTCACGGTGGTGATCGTCAGTGATGGCTCCCGCGGGGAGCCGGCGACGCTGCCGCCGGCGGAGCTGGTCGAGCTGCGCAAGGCGGAGACACGCCGGGCCTGCGCCCTGCTGGACGTCGACGAGTCCGACGTGCTGTTCCTCGGATTCCCCGACGCGGAGCTCACCGAGGAGGTGGAGGCCGTCGCCGCGCGGCTCGGCGAGCTCATCGGCGCCCTCGCGCCCGAGCAGATCCTGGCACCGACCTCCTGCGAGGGGCATCCGGACCACGACGCGACCAACGAGGCGGTCCGCCGGGCGGTGGCGGCGACCGGGTACCGCGGCCAGGTGCTCGAATACACCGTCTGGCTCTGGACGCACTGGCCCTGGACCCTGGGGTACGGGTCGGCGGGCTGGTCGGCGCAGCGGCTGCTCGTCCAGCCGGTCCATCGGTTGCGGGAACGCCGCCCGTTGCTGGTGGACGCACGCGGCCTGCGGGCGCGCCAGCGCCTGGCCCTCGCGGAGCACGCCACCCAGGTGGGGGAGGGGGACGCGGAGCCCGACGCCGCCGCGCCGGTGACCGGCTCGCTGCTCGCGACCCTGCAGAGCCCGTACGAGGTCTACGTCGACGCGGGGGCGCTGAACCACCTCGACTTCGACCGTCCGTGGCGGTCCGACCCCGGCGCCGTCCGACCCCGGTAGCGTCCGGCGCCGGTAGCGGCGCCGGCCCGGCGACGGGCCCCGGGCCGACCTGCACCGCCCACCGGGGCGGCCGGTCGGCCGGTCGGCCGGGGCGCCGCCTCAGCCGCGGGGGGCGGGCCAGTGCCGGCGCCGTTCCCCGGGCAGGTCGGGGTAGAGGGCGCCGGTGGCCGGGGGGCTCGACCGGCGGCGTTGCTGCGGCAGGTTCTGCGCCCCGAAGTGCGCGATGGCGCGCCGGTACGCCTCGACCTTGCGCCGGGCGATGGCCGCGGGTTCGATCTCGACCACGCCGAGACGCCCCCGGGCCCCGAACGCGCTCGCCCGCGCGGGGTCGAGCAGGAACGGCGCCAGCGCGTCGGCCAGCGGCGCCGGATCGCCCGCCGGAACCGAGCACCCCGCCTCCCACCGCTCGACGAAGGGCGCGACCCCGGCCTGGTTCGTGGTCACCACCGGCCGCCCGGCCGCCATCGCCTCGGCGGCGACGATCGAGAAGCTCTCGAAGCGGCTCGGCACCGCGACGACCCGGGCCCGCCGGTAGACCTCCTGGAGCTGGGCACCGGACAGGTGGCCGGTGAACTCCACGTCCAGCCCGAGTTGGAACGCCCGGCGGGCCAGCCACTCGCCCGAGGAAATCCCGTCGATCTCACCCGCCGAGCGCCCCGCGAGGACCAGCCGGTGCGACACCCCCGCCGCGCGCAGCCGCGCCGAGGCGTCGAGCAGGACGTCCACCCCCTTGAAGGCCTCGAGCCGGCCCACGCAGGCGATGGTCGGCGTGGTGTCGGCGACGTCGGGAACGCTCTGCCATGGCTCCGCGTCGAAGGGGTTGGGAATCACCTCGACCTCGCGGTCATCCAGCCAGCCCTGCTCCCGCAGCGTGTCGACGAGGAGCTGGGACGGGGAGGTGACCACGTCGGCCCGGGCGGCCGAGATCCGGTCCAACCGGTCGGCGAGCAGACCCTTCGTCCCGATCGGCTGGCCCGAGAGCCGGACCGTGAGCATGGTCGGGCAGTGCAGGTGGATGGCCAGCGGCACCGAGTGGCGCGCCGCCTGGATCAGGGCCCGGGTCTCGCCGTCCTGCGTCTCGATCACGTCCGGTCGCAGCCCGAGCTGACGTGTCCAGAGGCTGTAGGACAGCGGGAGGCTGGCGCGCAGCGTCAGCGAGTCACGCGGGTACAGCGGCCCTCGAAGCTGGGCTCCGACCCTTCCCAGCGCGCGGCTGACCGGCACCCGCAGTAACGGGCGTCGGTGGACGTGCACCCCGTCCTCCACGGAGTCGGCGATCTGGTAACCCTGCGCGCACAGCACATGCACCTCGTGGCCGAGCCGCGCGAGTGCCGCGGCCAGTGCCGCCGTGTAGGTACCCGCACCGTCCCAGACGACCGGCGGGTACTGCTCGCAGAAGAAGAGAATGCACAGTCGCTGTAAAGAGAGCAATGACTCCGCCACGTGGTGTCCCCGATTCCGCCGTGCCGTAACGAGAGAGTGCGAAGAATATCGCCAATACGTTACTTGGTGGACGGGTCGCGCGTCCGTGTGGTCCGCTGGTTCCGACGAGTTTGAGGGAAACTTAAGGTGACGAGTTGGGGCTGGTACCCCGGTCGTGCCGGTCGCGGCGGTTGCGGGGGGTGGTCCCCGGACGCGCCCGCGCTTGCCGACGAGCGAAAGTTAACATTCGCGTAAGGGTGGAGTGTGGCCAGGCGGTCCGGCGGCCAGCCGGGTCGGATCGTAGGTCTTAGTTACGGTTCAAAGTGGGACCTATCGTCCCTTTCGGCTCCTTGGTGTGGAGAGGGCCGGCGGCGGCGGAGTTCGACGGCCGGGCCGGCGGCGGAGTTCGGCGGTCTCGTCCGTGACAGGCACCGTTGATCCCGTGCCGTTGATCCCGTGCCGTTGATCCCGTGCCGTTGATCCCGTGCCGTGAGCCGACCGCGGTGCGCGGATCCGGCGGACCCCGGCAATCAAACAACCGCGGGCGGGTGCGCTCTTCCCGCCGGCGGGCTGGAAGTGAACCGTCAGGAGCGGTCGAGGTCCAGGTCGAGCATGCGGATGGCGTTGCCTCGCATGATCTTGTAGATCTCGTCGTCGGGGACGCCCGCCATGAGCCGCTCGGCCACCTCCCGGGTGTTCGGCCAGGTGGAGTCGGTGTGCGGGTAGTCGGTCTCGAAGGTGATGTTGTCGATGCCGACGTCGTGCCGGGATCGGACGCCGAAGCGGTCGTCGAAGAAGCAGCCGAAGATGCGATTGTGGTAGTAGTGCGAGGGCGGCTCGGGCAGGCCCCCGTCGCCGAGCCAGGAACGGGCGTCACGCCACTTGGCGTCGATCCGTTCCAGCAGGAACGGAATCCAGCCGATCTGCGACTCGGAATAGGCGAGCTTCAGGTTCGGGTAGCGCACCATGAGGCCCGACCAGAGATAGTCCGACATCGAGGCCATGGCATTGTTGAACGCGACGGAGGCGTTCACCGCGTGCGGCGCGTCCGGCGACGTCGACGGCATGCGCGAGGACGACCCGATGTGCATGCACACGACGGTGCCGGTCTCGTCGCAGGCGGCGAAGAACGGGTTCCAGTAGCCGGAGTGGATGCTGGGCAGGCCGAGGAACGGCGGGATCTCGCTGAACGCCACGGCCCGGACGCCGCGGGCGGCGTTGCGCCGGACCTCGGCCGCCGCGAGGTCGGCGTCCCACAGCGGGACCAGGCACAGCGGGATGAGCCGCCCGCCGGAGTCGCCGCACCACTCCTCGACCATCCAGTTGTTGTAGGCCTCGACGCAGGTCAGGCCGAGCTCGCGGTCGTCGGTCGCCTCGTGGAAGGTCTGACCGCAGAACCGGGGGAACGTCGGGAAGCACAGCGACGCCTCGACCCAGTTCACGTCCATGTCCGCCAGCCGGGCCTTCGGGTCGTAGCAGCCCGGCCTCATCTCGTCGTAGGTGATCGAGGTCAGGGACATCTCCTCGCGGGCGAAGCCGACCGCGGCCGTGGTGCGCTTCTGGACGAAGACCAGATCCTCGAAGACCCAGCAGTCCGCCGGACGCCCGCTCGGGTCGAAATCGTGCGCATATCTGGGGCCGGGGCCGACCACCCGGATTCCGGCGACCCCACGACGCTCGACCCGGGGGCCGCGTTCGCGAAACTTCGCGGGCAGCCAGCTCTGCCACAGGTGGGCCGGCTCGACGACGTGGTCATCGGTGCTGACGATCCTCGGGAGTTCGATCCTCGGGAGTTCCATGCGCGCCTCGCAGCTCTCCGAACCGGCGGATGAGCCCGACCGTAACGTCGGCAAGATGTCGCTTACCTGTCGAGCCGCGACTCGTATCCGGATAAAGCTGACTTTGTCTGCACGAAAAGCCCGGATCGTTCCGGGCCCGTCTTCTGCTCGCGGAACGCTGACATTTGACCGAGGAGTCGGGATATCGTCCAGCATCCGCAGAGTGACACGCGACACACAGCCCATCGCAATTCGTGTACTTCGCGACCGTCGTCGCGAGAGGAGCTGGACATGCGGGCAGACACGCAGGCGCAGCGGGCCCAGGATGCCGGTGCCGAACTTCGCCGGGAGGTGCGCCTGGACGGCCCCGTCGTCGTGGTGGCCGACGGCGCCCGGCCCGACGCCGAGGCGCTGGCCCTGCTGGCGGGCCGCGAGCGGTGGCGACTGGTCGAGGCCGGGGGAGTGGACGCCGCCCGCCGCGCCACCTCGCTCCGCAAGGCGTCGCTGATCGCCGTCGTCACCGACGACCCACGGTTCGCCGTCGAAGTGACCCGCGCAATGTGCCGCTCCTGCGACGCCCCGGTCATCGTCGTGGGCGACCTCGACCCGATGATCCGGGTGCGCGTGCTCACCGACGGGGCGGACCTGGCCCTGCCGACCGGGCTGGACCAGTCCGCCGTGGGGGCGCAGATCATGGCCCTGCTCCGCCGGGTCAGCGACACCTGGGAGCCGACCGTGCGCTACCTGAGCGCCGCCGAGCTGCAGGTCGACCTGTGGGCCCGGACCTGCCTGCTGGGCGGGGCGGAGCTCACCCTGTCGCCCACCGAGTTCCGCCTGCTCGCGTACCTGATGCGCCACCCGCACCGGGCCCTGCCGCGGTTCCGGATCGTCCGCACGCTGTGGGGCAGTGCCGGCGGGCCGGGCGACACCAACGCCCTGCGCATCCAGGTCTCCCGGCTCCGCAACAAGATCACCATTGCGGGGCGGCCGACACCGCTGATCCGCGCGGTGCGCGGCGTCGGGTACGAGTTCACCGAGAACGTCCTGGAGATGGGCGACGACGTCAGCGGCGCCGCCGCCCGGCTGACGTCGCTGACGATGCCACGCACGGTCCTCGACATCGCCCGCCGGCTGCCCCGCGCCTCGCAGACCGCGGCGGCGGAGTTCCTCACCACCACGCTGGTGACCAGTTCCGCCTGCGACGCCGCGGCGATCTTCCGCCGCGGCGGCGGGCTCATGCACCTGGTCGCCGAGCGGGGCAACACCGCGCGGTGGCGGGAGCTGATGGCCGGCGGCGTGCCCTTACGGTCCAGCTTCGCCCAGGTCCACGCGTTCGAGACCAGCCAGCCGACCCAGATCGCCGACATCGTCGGCGGCGCGCACGGCTACCGCGAGACGACCCGCGCGCTGGCGGCCGACGGCTTCCACAGCTGCCTGTTCGTCCCGATCTTCAACGGCCCCACCGCCTGGGGCGGGCTGGGCCTGGCCAGCCGGTCCCGCCGCCCGCTCGACCCGGCCGTCACGACCTTCGGCGTGGCGATCGCCGCCATGTTCTCGCTGGTCATCCGGCCGGCGTCCGAACTGGCGGGATGACCGCACTGGCGGGATGACCGCGGGCCGGCGGTTCACCGGGCCGGCGATCGAACGTCAACCGACATCTTCCCGGCGGTAACGTCCCGCCCGAGGAGGACGATCGATGACATTCACGAACTCCCAGAGCAGGGTCGTTCCCGCACCGGTCCGCGCCGCCGACGCGCACGCGCCCACCCGCCTGAGCCACCTGGCCCTGGTGACGCGAGACGCCGCCGCCACCACCGCCTTCTACAGCACCGTGATGCGGATGGAACTTGTGGCCGCGGTGATGCACGAGCGGGTGCCGTCGACCGGGGACACCATGCCCTACCTGCACATCTTCTTCCGGATGCAGGACGGGTCGACGGTGGCCTTCTTCGAGGTTCCCGACCTGCCCGCCGCGGCGCCGGCCCCTCATCCGGCCCACGACGTCTTCCGGCACATCGCGCTGGAGGTGCCCACCACCGACATGGTCGACGAATGGCGGGAATGGGTGCGCGGCCACGGCGTCGACGTTCTCGGTCCGGTCGACCACACCATCATTTACAGCATCTACTTCTACGATCCCGACGGCAACCGGCTCGAGATCACGACGCCGTTGGTCGCCGACTGGAACGACCGGCCGACCCGGGCCCGCCGGACACTCGAGGCGTGGACGGCGACGAAGGAGCGGGCCCGCCGCGACGGCACCGAGGTGTCGGCCGCGCTGCACGACCTCGTCGTCACCTCCGAGTCGACCACCCTTGGCTGAGAGCCGCCGGATGCTGTACGAACTGCGCCGCTACGAGCTGTTCGGCCACAACCGCGACGCCCTCCACGACCGGTTCGCCGACCACACCGTGCCGCTGTTCGACCGGCACGGGTTTCGTCAGGTCGGCTACTTCGAGACCGTGATCGGTGACGGCCCCGACCTCACCTACCTGCTCGCCTGGGACGGCCTCGACGAACGCCAGCGAGCGTGGGCCGAGTTCCACCGGGATCCCGAGTGGGCCGAGGTGCGCCGGCGCAGCACCGCCGAACACGGGCTGCTCGTGGCGAGGACCCACAGCAGCATCCTGCGCCCGCTGCCGTTCTCGAACCTGCGCTGACGCCGTCCGGTGCGACCGACGACGGCATCGGTGTACCGAGGCGGCTCAGCCCGGCAGGTAGGCGGTTCCCGCCAGCAGCCGCCGGGCGGTGCGCAGCACGCCCACCGACACGATCTTCCCAGGCGAGGTGCGGACGGTCACGGTCAACGCGCCCCTGGGATGGGTGATGCGGACCGAACCCGGATCGCCGCTGCGGGCGGCGGCGAACGGCAGGGTGCCGGCGGTGCGGGCGGCGGCGGCCGTGCACAGCGCGGTGGTGATCGGGCAGGCGTGGTGGGCGCGTCCCAGGGACATCGCCCGGACCACGAGATCGGCCGCACCGTGCCGGTCCCCGGCACTCGCCCCGTGGCCGGGGACGGCTTCCGCGGGCGCGGTGGGTCCCGCCTGCGGCGACGGGGAGACGATGGTGAGCCGGGGCAGGACCGGGGAGCCGACCGCGGCCGCGGCCTCGTCGGCCGCGAGCCCGATGCGGACGGCGCCGGCGGCGCGGATGGACTCCAGCCGCGCAAGTAAGCCCGGCGTGGCGTTGAGCGCGACCGGCGCCTCGTCGCCGCGCAGCCCGAGGTCCGCCGCCCGGACGAACACGATCGGCGCCGCCAGGTCGACGAGCGACACCTCGATCGGGTTGCCGACGCTCGGCGTGAGCACGTCGCGCGGTCGGCCGGTCGGCAACAGCGCCCCGGTGACCGGACCGGACGGGTCGAGGTACTCGGTCAGCACCGCCAGCCCCGTGGTGGGCATCCCCGCGAGCCGTGCCTCCTCCCGCCAGTCACCCTCCCGCCAGTCACCCTTCTGCCAGTCGCGGCGGGTCGGCGGGGCCGGCACGAGGGCGTCGATGCGCTGCCCCACGTTGCGGTTGAACATCCGCACCAGGCCGGGTCGGGCGTCGCCGGCGAGCAGGCCCTCCTCCAGGGCGTACACCGCGGCGGCCGCGGTGAGGTTCCCGCAGTTGCCGGCGTAGTCGACGATCGGACGGTCGATGCCGACCTGGACGAACAGGTAGTCGATGTCGCAGCCCGGGTGCTCGCTCGGCCGGACCAGCACCACCTTGCTGGTGCTCGAATGCGTCCCGCCGAGCCCGTCGAGCTGCATCGGGTCGGGCGAGCCCAGCAGGGCCAGGATCGCTCGGTCCCGCTCGGGCCCGGCGCCGGGCAGCGCGTCGTCGGAGACGAACACGCCCTTGCTCGTACCGCCGCGCATGAGCACCAGCGGGATCGCGGTGGCCGTGCTGGGGGTCATTCCTCCTCCGTTCGCCGCGACAGCCGATGTTAGGCCGCCGCCGGCCCGGCGGCGGCGGACTCGGGGGCGCTGGCATCGAACCGAAAGGGTTCCGCGCATACCGTGCTGCCGCGGGCAGGGCCTGCGCGCAGGAGGACCGGGCGAAAGGGGGAGGACGTGGCGGGATCGGAGACCGGGGCGGGTTCGCTGGGCAGGTTGTTGAACCCGGCGTCCGTGGCCGTCGTCGGCGTGAGCGAGCGGCGCCCCATGTCCAATGTCGCCGTGGGCCACCTGCTCGCCGCGCCCGTCGAGCTGCACCTGGTCAGCCCCCGACCTGGCAGCGCCTACGGGCGGGCCACGGTCGCCAGCCTGCGGGCGGTCGGCGGGCCGGTCGACGCCGTGCTCAGCCTGGTCGGCGCGGCGGGGTCGGTGGGCGTCGTCGAGGAGGCGGCGCGGCTCGGGTGCGGCGGGGTGGTCGTCGTGGCCAGCGGGTTCGGTGAGGCCGGCGACGAGGGCCGCGAGCGCCAGGACCGCCTGGCGCGGGCCGCGGCCGGCGCCGCCCTGCCGGTGTGCGGGCCGAACTGCACCGGCCTGGTGAACGTCACCAGCGGAGTGTCGCTGTTCACCGGGACGGCGGTGGCGGTGCCGGCCGGCGGGGTCTCCCTGGTGTCCTCCAGCGGGTACCTGATGCGCGCGGTGATGGCGGCGGCCCGCGAGCGCAACCTCGGCCTGCGCCTGGCGATCTCGGCCGGCAACGAGGCGGTGACGGTGCTGGCCGACTACCTCGACTTCCTCGTCGCCGATCCGCTTACCCGCGTCATCACCGTCGTCATCGAGAAGCTGCGCGACCCGGCGTCGTTCTTCGCTGCGGTCGACCGCGCCCGGGCGGCCGGCAAGCCCGTCGTCGTGCTCAAACTCGGCCGCAGCGAGCGGGCGCGCGCCATCGTGCGCTCGCACACCGGGGCGCTGACCGGCGAGAGCTGGGTCTACGACCTCGCCTTCCGCGCCGCCGGGGTCGTCGACGCCCGCGACGTCGACGACCTGATGGACCGGGCGGCGATCCTGGCCCAGCTCCCCGCGCACCGGCTGCGTCCGGTCGAGCGGATCGCCGTGATCGCCTCCTCGGGCGGCGTCGCCGCGCTGGCCTCGGACGTGCTGGCCGGCGGGGACGTCGAGACGCCGGAGCTGACCGAGATCGCCGACGAGGTGCGGGCGATCATCCCCGGCGCCGAGGTGGTGAACCCGCTCGATCTGACCGGCTTCGTCATGGCCCGGCGCGAGTCGCTCGACGCCGTGCTGCGGACCTATCTCGACGCCGAGGCGCTCGATGCCGTCGTCGTCACCTGGTGGCTCGACGAGGAGGACCGCGAGCGGGCGGAGGTGCTGCTGGGACCGGCCCGCGAGGCGGCGAGGCGCGCGGGCAAGCCGGTCGTGCTGACCACCGTGCAGCAGTCGCGGCTGGGGTCGTGGACCTCGACGGCCGGTGGGCCGGGCCTGGCCTTCGCCCGCGGGCTCGGCGGCGCGGTGCGCGGCCTCGCCGCGATCACCCGGCACCTGTCGCCGCAGCCCCGCGCGCGCCGTGCGGCCCCGCCGCGCCCGATTCCGCCGCCGCGGCCGGGCGACGTGGTGCGAGGCGACGCCGGGCCGATGCTGTCGTTCGCGGCGACGATGACGCTGTTGGCCGAGCGCGGCCTGACCGTCGCGCCGTGGGTGGTCCTCGACGATCCCGCCGACTGGCCGCCCCGGGCCGGTGCGCTCGGCGACGGCGCCCAGGTGGTCGTCAAGCTGGCCGACGTCGCGCACCGCACCGAGCTGGGCGCCGTCCGCCTCGGGGTCGCGCCCGGGGAGGTGGCCGCGGTCGCCGCCGAGCTGCAGGAGATCGCCGCGGCCCACGGGGTGCGGCGCACCGTCGCCGTGCAGGGCCAGCTCGCCGGCGCCGGCGAGGCCTTCGTCGGCTTCCAGGCCCGCACCGACCTCGGCCCGGTCGTCGTGGCCGGCCTCGGCGGCATCCTCGTCGAGCTGACCCGCGCGGTCGTCGGCCGGCTGCTGCCGGTGGACGGCCCGGGCGTCGAGTCGATGCTGGACGAGCTCGGCGGGGCGACCGTGTTCCGGGGGCTGCGCGCGGCGGGCGGCTGGGACCGGGCGGCGCTGGCGAGGGTGGTACTGGCCGTCGCCGAGCTGGGGGTGGCCGGCGCGGACTGGATCGGCTCGATCGACGTCAACCCCCTGATCTACTCGCCGTCGGGCTGCGCGGTCGTCGACGCGCTCGTGCTCGTCGAGGAAACCGCTGCCGTCGCTGGAGCTGCTGTCGCCGCTGGAAGCTGACGTCATCGCTGGAAGCTGACGTCGCCGCCGGGAACCGAAGTCGCCGCCGGGAACCGAAGTCGCCGCCGGGAACCGAAGTCGCAGGGAGGTCATCGTGCCATTACCGAACGGGGTCGAGCGGGAACTGGTGGAGATACCGATTCCGCCGTCCGGACGGGTGGACGTGTTCTCGGGAGTCGCCCGCCTGTCCGGGGCGATCTGGGCTTCCGAGGTGCGCCCGGCGGGCCCCAGGCCCCGCACGGCCGTGCTGATCGTGCATCCGACGGCCAACTTTCTGGGTCACTACGCGCTGGGGACGCTCGCCGAGCTCGGCGTCGCCGCGGTCGGGCTCGCCACCCGGTACGTGGGCAACGACGCGAACCTCAACGTCGAGAACTGCCTGCTCGACATCGGCGCCGCGATCGGGACGCTGCGCGGGCGGGGCTACGAGCGGATCGTGCTCGTCGGCAACTCGGGCGGGGGCTCGATCGTCCCCTACTACCAGGCGCAGGCCGAGCGGCCGACGGTCGTGGCCCCGCCGGGCGGCGTCGGGCCGGACCTCACCCGCGCCGACCTGCCGCCGGCCGACTCGATCGTGCTGTTCATGGCCCATCCCTCCCGCGCCCGGGTGTCGATGGAGTGGCTCGACCCGGCGATCATCGACGAGTCCGCGCCGTTCGGCCGGGACCCGGACCTCGACGCCTTCGACCCGCGCAACACCCCGCCGTTCCCGGCCGAGTTCATCGCCCGCTACCGCGCCGCCCAGCTCGCCCGCAACCGGCGGATCACGGCGTGGGCGCGGGCGCAGCTACGCCTGGTCACCGCCGCGGGACACTGGCCGGCGGGGCTGGACGACCTGGCGTTCGTCGTCCACGGCACCAGTGCCGACCTGCGCTTCCTCGACCCGGCCATCGACGCCAGCGACCGGACGATCGGCAGCACCCTGTGGGGCCGTCCCGAGATCGCCGACTACCTGCCGGCCGGGCTCAACCGTTACACGACGCTGCGGTCGTGGATCAACCAGTGGTCGATCGACGACACCAACGGCGACGCCCTGAGATGGCTGCCGGAGCTGTCCACCCCGACGCTGGTCGTCGGCGGCTCGGCGGACACCGGCTCGCCGCCGGTGGTACTCGAACAGCTCCACGACGCGATCGGGCGGGCGAAGAAGGACTACCTGCTCATCGACGGGGCGACGCACTACTTCGAGGGCCGGCCCGACCTGCTGCGCACGGCGTGCGATGCCATCGCGACCTGGTGAGCCCGCCCGCACGTTCAGCGCGGCCTGGCGGCGCGCCGTCGCCGGCCAGGGCGGGAGCCCGTTCCTGATCTGGGAGTCCTCAGCCGGGGTGGTGACGACGTGGACCTACGCCGAGTTCGACCGGCTGACCGGACGGGTCGCGGCCCGGCTGCGCGCGGCGGGTCTGCGCGGCGGCGGCGCCGTCCACCTCGCGCTGGCCAACTCGCCGGCCTTCGTCGCGGTGTGGCTGGCCGCCGTCGGCCTCGGCGCGCACATCGTGCCCGCCGACCCGGCCGCCACCGCCCCGGAGATCGCCGCGCAGCTCGCCCGGACGAGGGCCGTGGTCGGGATCTGCTCGCCGCGGCGTCGGGCGGTGTACACCGAGGCGGCCGGAGCAGGTGCCGACGCGGCCGGCGGCGGTTCGGACCTCGCCGTGTTCGCCGTCGACGAGGATGACGTCGAGCTCGCGACCCTGACCGGTGCCGCTGCCGGCATCGGGGAGGCCGCGTCGGCTGGCGGTCCCGATTCGCCGAGCCCCGACCTGCCGGGCCCCGAAGCACCAGGCCCCGAAGCACCAGGTCCCGAAGCGCCGAGCCCCGAAACGACTGCCGCGATCCTGTTTACCTCCGGCACGACCAGCGCACCCAAGGGCGTCGTGATCACCCAGGCCAACTACGCCTTCGCGGGCGCGACGATGGCGGCGGCGGCCGGATTGGCGCCCGCGGACCGCCAGCTCGTCGCGCTGCCGCTGTTCCACGCGAACGCCCAGTACTACTCGTTCGCCGCCGCCATCTCCGTCGGGGCGAGCGTCGCGCTGCTCAGCTCCTTCTCGGCATCGCGGTTCCTCGCGCAGGCCGCCCGACACCGGGCGACGCACGCAAGCCTGTTCGCGGCCCCGATGCGGATGATCCTGGCCCGGGGGGCCGGGCGGCGCGACGACCTGGCGCTGCGGCACGTGTGGTTCGCCCAGAACGTGACCGCCGACCAGTACGCGCGGCTCTCGACCCTGCTCGGCTGCCGCCCCCGCCAGCTCTACGGGATGACGGAGACGACCGCGGCGGTCCTGAGCAGCCGACCCGACGAGGCCCGCCCCGACGCGATGGGCCGCCCCACGCCGGGCTGCGCCGTGCGGCTGAGCCCCCGGCCCGACGGCGGCGAGCGGGCGCCGGGGGAGGTCGGCGAGCTGCTCGTCGGCGGCGAGCGGGGCGTCCGGCTGTTCGGCGGCTACCTCGACGACCCCGACACGACCCGGCGCGCCTTCGTCGACGGCTGGTTCCGCACCGGCGACCGGGCCTACCGGGACACCGACGGCATCTACCACTTCGCCGGGCGTGACAACGAGACGCTGAAGGTGGCCGGCGAGAACGTGTCGGTGGTCGAGGTCGAGGCGGTCCTCGCCGAGCACCCCGGCGTGCTCGAGGCGGCCGTCGTCGGCCGGCCCGACCCGGTGCGCGACGAGGTCCCAGTCGCCTACGTCGTCGCCGACCCCCGCGGCGCCGCCCCCGGAGCCGCGGAGCTGGCCGAATGGTGCCGGCGTCGGCTGAGCCCGGTCAAGCGTCCCCGCGAGTTCGTCCTCGTCGACGAGCTTCCGCGGACCTCCGTCGGCAAGATCCGCAAGTTCCTGCTGCCTCAGGCCCCCGCGCGCGGCTCGTAGCTTCGATGCAGCCAGGGCGTGGTGAACTGGGCCTCGCGGGCCGCCTTCAGGCCGCGCACGCCCTCCTCGCGGCGGATCTCGGCGAAGGGGCGGCCGTCGGGGGCCTGCGCCCGTCCGCTCATCGCCAGCGTGATGATGTCGTACCCCGAGGCTGCGACGCGGGCGGCCTCGTCGCCGGAGGCGTCGGCGGCGGCGTCGACCGCTCGCTTGTTCAGCGTGGTGGCCTCCCGGGGCATCCGGGACAGCCGGGCGGCGAGGTCACGGGCGCGCGGGTCGAGTTCGGCGGCCGGCACGACCGCCGTGACCAGTCCGATCCGCTGGGCCAGGCCGGCGTCGATCAGCTCGCCGGTGAGGATCAGGAACTTCGCCCACTGCCGTCCGATCAGCGGCACCAGCCCGGCCGCGCCGGGCAGCCCAAGACGTCCCTCGGGCAGGCCGAAGCGGGCGTCGTCGCCGGCGACGACCAGGTCGCAGCTCGCCGCGAGGACGACGGCGGCGCCCAGGCAGTAGCCCCGTACGGCGGCGACCACCGGCAACGGGCAGCGGCGCACCCGGCGGTGGAAGTCATCGGCGGTTTCGCGGAAGCGGGCCTCGTCGGCGGCGTGCTCGCGGATCGGATTGCCGGCGAGGTCGCCGCCCGCGGAGAACGCCGCGCCGGCGCCGGTGACGAGCACGGCGCCGACGGTCGGATCCGCCTCGGCGTCGGCGAGAGCGGCGAGGATCTGATCCCGGGTGCCGCCGGGCCGAGCCGAGATGGGGTTGCGCGACTCCGGCCGGTTCAGGCGGATCTCGGCGACCCCGTCCAGCTTGCCGTAGGCGATCTCGTCGAAAAGTCCGATCATTTCGGAGCCCATGACGGTCGGTCTCCGATCAGGCGCTTGTGGTGGTGGGGGTGAACCGGGCGGGCAGGTGCTTCACCCCGTGCAGGAAGTTCGAGCGCAGCAGGTCCGGCTCGGCCGTCGCCTCGATATCGGGCAGCAGCTCGAACAGGGTTCGGAACGCGATCGCCAGCTCGACCCGGGCGAGGTTGGCTCCCAGGCAGTGGTGCGGGCCCGGCGCGCCGAAGGTGACGTGCGGGTTGGGATCGCGGGTCACCTGGAACGACGTCGCGTCGTCGAAGTACGCCTCGTCCTGGTTGGCCGAGCGGTACCACAGCACGACCTTGTCACCCTCGTCGAAACGCTGCTCACCGAGCCTCACCCCGTCGCGGGCGACCGTGCGACGCATGTACAGCACCGGGGAGGCCCACCGCAGCAGCTCCTCCACGGCGCCCGGGGTGTACCGGTCGAGGTCCGAGCGCCACAGCTCCCGCTGCTGCGGGAACCGGGTGATGGCCGACAGCCCGTGGGCCAGCGCGTTGCGGGTGGTCTCGTTGCCCGCCCCGACGAGCAGGTTGAAGAAGGTCGCCAGCTCCGTCGGCGTGAGGTTCTCCTCTTCTTGGGCGGCGACGAGCGAGCTGACCAGGTCGTCCTGCGGGTCACGGATCCGGTCGCGGGCCAGCTCCTCCAGCAGGCCGCTCATCGCCTCGCCGGCGCCGCGCACGGCCCGCGCGACCGACCGGGGGGTCTGGTCCGGGACGTACTCCGGATCGCTTGCGCCCATCAGGATGTTCGTCTGCTCGAACAGGAACCGCTCCTCGCTGCGCGGGATGCCCAGCATGTTGTTCACGATCCGCAGCGGCAGCAGCGCCGCCACCTCGGTGACGAAGTCGCACTCGCCCCGTCCCGCCACCGCGGAGATCACCTCGCGGCTGGTGCGGGTGATGTCGTCGACCAGCGCGGCCACCGCCTTCGGCGTGAAGCCCCGGGAGACGATGCGCCGCTGACGGGCGTGCTCCGGGTTGTCCATGTCGATGATCGAGCCGCGGAACTCCCGCAGGCTCGGCGGCTGGTCGAAGATCAGGCTCCCTCGGCCGGAGCAGAAGTCCGCCGGCCGCCGGCTGACCTCGCGCACGTCGTCCAGGCGGGTCAACGCCCAGAAGCCACCGCCGCGCGCGGCCCCGGTCAGGTCGAGCTCTGGGACGTACGGCCGCGGCTCGTGGGCGCGCAGCCAGGCGAACGTCGCATCGCGTTCGGCCGCCGGCCGGGTCCACCACGTCAGGTCGTCCAGGACGTCGCCGGGCAGCCCCTGCGTTCCCGGCATCTCCCCGGTCGTGGTCACGCCGGCTGCCCGGCTGTCCGCACCGGTTCCGAAGCCGGACGCGCTTCGGCTGCCATCCGCGCCTCGCCCGCCTGCCGCGCCTCGCCCGCCTGCCGCGCCTCGCCCGCCTGCCGTGCCTCGGCCGCCCGCCGCGCGTCGGCCGCCCGCCGCGCGTCGAGCGCGTCGGCGGCCGGGTAGCGCAGCACGGTGCGCAGGAAACGACCGCTGCGCATGTCCTCGTAGCCGTCGTTGACACCGGCGAGCGGGTAGCTGTGGCTGACCACCGCGTCGAGGTCGACCTGGCCGCGCTGCCACAGCTCGACCAGCTTCGGGATGTCCGCGCGCGCGTTGCCGGAGCCGTAGATCGTGCCGACGATGTGCTTCTCGGACAGCGTCAGATCCATCATGTTCAGCGATACCGTCCGCTGCGCCGCCGGATGGACGTTGGTCACCACGACCCGGCCGCGGCTGGCGGTCATCGCCAGCGCCTGACCCAGCAGCTCGCCGTCGCCGCGGCTCATCGTGCAGATGAACCGGTCGACCCCGCGGTTCCAGGTCGCCTCCCGCACGACGGCGGCGGCCTGCTCCCACGAGGCGGCGACGTGGGTCGCGCCGAGGCGGAGGATGAGGTCCTGCTTCTCGGCCACCGTCTCGACGGCGACGATGACGCGGGCGCCGGCCAGCCGGGCACCCTGGATCGCCGCGGCGCCGATGCCCCCCACCCCGGCCACCGCGACCGTATCGCCCGGCCGTACGTCGGCGGCGTACACCGCCGACCCCCAGCCGGTGACGAATCCGCAGCCCAGCAGGCACGCCCGGTCGAGCGGGACGTGCGCCGGGATGCGGATACAGCTCGACTCGTGGGCCACGGTGTGATGGGCGAACGTGCCGATCATGCAGGCGATCGCCAGGTCCTGGCCGCGGGCGTGGTGGCGCGCGGTGCCGTCGGCGATCTGGCGGCCGGTGTACATCCTGGCGCCGAGCTCGCACAGGTTCTGGTGGCCGGTCGCGCACTGCCGGCACCGCCCGCAGGACGGCACGAAGCCGAAGACCACGTGGTCGCCGGGGACCAGCGAGCGGACCCGGGAACCGACCTCGAGCACGACGCCGGCGCCCTCGTGCCCGCCGACGCACGGCAACCGGAACGGCATGTCGCCGGTGACGATGTGCTCCTCCGAATGACACAGGCCGGAGGCGTGCAGTTCGACGAGCACCTCGTCCGGGCCGGGCGGATCGAGCTGGATCGGCTCGACCGACCAGGGGGAACTCCGGTCCCACAGCACAGCGGCGAGGGTCTCCACGGCACCTTCTCTCGGTCGCGTTCTGTCGAGTGCGTTCTCTCGGTCGCGTTCTGTCGGGTGCGTTCTGTCGGGTGCGGTCTCGATCGCGGGCCGCGCGTCGGCGCGGAGGCTCAGCCGCCGGGGCGGACGATGGACTGGAGCTCCACGAAGGCGCTGATGCCCTCGGGTCCGCCCTCCCGCCCGATGCCGGACGCGCCCACCCCGCCGAACGGGCTGCCCACATCCAGCGGCGCCGGCGAGTTGACGGCGACCGAACCGGTGCGCAGCCGCGCGGCAACGCGACCCGCCCGCTCGGGGTCCTCGCTCCACACCGACCCGGCCAGGCCGTAGTCGGAGTCGTTGGCGATGGCGACGGCCTCGTCGACGCCGTCGTAGCCGATCACCACCGCCACCGGGCCGAAGATCTCCTCCCGGGCGACCGGGGCGTCGTTGCCGACCCCGGCCAGCAGCGTCGGCTCGACGAACCACCCCCGATCGAGTCCGGCCGGCCGACCTCCGCCGGCGGCGACGCGGGCGCCGTCGGCCCGAGCGCGGGCGATGTGCGCCTCGATCCGGGCCCGCGCCGGCGCCGAGATGACCGGGCCGATCTGGGTCTTCGGCTCGGTCGGGTCGCCGACGCGCAGCGCCGCCACCCGCTCGGCCAGCACGTCGACCACCTCGGAGTAGCGCGAGCGGGGGGCGAGGATGCGGGTCTGGGCCATGCAGACCTGGCCGGAGTTCGCCATCGCGCCGAAGGTGAGCGTGGTGACCGTCCGGCGGGTCAGCGCCAGGTCGTCCAGCAGGATCGCGGCCGACTTGCCGCCCAGCTCCAGGGTGCACCGGCGCAGGTCACGGCCGCAGATCTCGCCGATGCGCCGGCCCACCGCCGTCGAACCGGTAAAGGTGATCTTGTCGATGCCGGGATGGCCGACCAGATACTCGCTCGCCGCGGCCGCGGCGGGCACGATGTTGACCACCCCGGGCGGCAGGCCCGCCTCGACGACCGCGTCGGCGAACAGGTAGGACCACAGGGTCGCCGCCGGCGCCGGCTTCACCACCACCGTGCATCCGGCGACCAGGGCCGGCGCGAGCTTGAGCGCGGTGATGAACAGCGGTGCGTTCCACGGGACGACGGCCCCGACGACGCCGACGGGCAGCCGCCGGACCAGCACCGAGCCGTGCGCCGCCGGGCGCTCGTCCGCCCACGGGTAGGCCCCGGCCAGCGCGGCGAAGGCGTCGAACGCGGCCAGGGCGGTGCCCACCTGGTAGGGATCCGACCAGGACCGGGGCGAGCCGACCTCCGCTGTGAGCACCGCGGCGAGTTCGTCGGCCCGGGCGCGCAGCGCGTCGGTCAGCCGCACCAGCGCCGCCGCCCGCTGCGCCGGGGTCGCGCTCGCCCACGGGCCGTCGTCCAGCGCGCGCCGGGCGGCGGCCACGGCCCGGTCGACGTCGCCGACACCGGCCGCCGCAACCACGCCGATGGTCTCCTCGGTGGCCGGCGACACCACGTCCAGCGTCTCGTCCGTCGCCGCGGGGACCAGCCGCCCTCCGATGAACAGCTCCCGATGCTCGCGCACACCGACTCCTCGGTCGTCCCCAATTCCGCCGCCGAATTCTAGGGTCCGCCCGAGCGGATATTCAATGATTTCTCTTTGCTGTCGGTTCGGCCCGCGGTCGCGCGTCGAACTTCTTCTCGTGCGAGAGTTCCGACGTGATATCCGGGTCCATTCCTGCCCCGCGAGACGGAGGGATCGAATGGCTCTCCTCACCGCTGACAGCACCTGGGAGCTGGTCGAGGCGCGCGCCGCGGCCTCGCCCGACGATCTGGCCGTCGTCGACGAGCACCGGCGGTGCCTGACGTTCCGCGAGCTGCGCGACCGGGCCGAGGAGGCCGCCGCGGGGCTGCGCGAGCTCGGCGTCCGGCCCGGATCGGTCGTGTCCTGGCAGTTGCCCAACACGATCGAGACGGTCGCGGTCTGCCTGGCGCTGTCCCGGCTCGGCGCCGTCCAGAACCCACTGATCATGATGCTGCGCGAGCGTGAGATCACCTTCATCTGCCGGCAGACCGGCAGCGAGCTGCTGCTCGTCCCGAGCAGCGTCCGCGGCGTCGACCATGCGGCGATGGCGCGGGCGGTGGCCGCGACCCTGCCCGGTCTCGCCGTGCACGTCGTCGACTCCGCATCACCGGGGGAGCTCGAACCGCCGGGGAAGGCCGAACCGCCGGGGAAGCTCGCATCACCGGGGGAGCTCGAACCGCCGGGGGAGCTCGCATCACCGGGGGAGCTCGAACCGCCGGGGGAGCTCGAACCGCCGGGGAAGGCCGAACCGCCGGCAGCCGCGGAGCCCGCCGACGGGCCCGGAGCGGGGCCGTCCGGCGGCGGGCCCGTCCGGTGGATCTTCTATACGTCGGGCACGACCTCGGACCCGAAGGGCGCCCGGCACACCGACCGCGGGTTGCTGGCCGCCTCGTCGACGTTCTGCGAGCATCTCGCCGTCGTGCCCACCGACCGGCTGCCGATCCTGCTGCCGATCTCCCACATCGGCGGGATCGCGCACCTGCTCACCGGCCTGCAGGCCGGTTGTGGGGTCATCGTGAGCAGCGGGTTCGACCCCGAGACGACGCCGGCTGCCCTCGCGGCGGCGGGCATGACGCTCGTCGGGTCGGGCACGCAGATGCTGCAGACCTACCTGGCGCGCCAGCGCCGCCAGCCGGACGTGCCCCTGTTCCCGCTGGCCCGGGCGGCACTGTGCGGTGGTGCGGGCCGGCCGGTGGCGCTGCACTTCGAGGTCAAGGAGCTCCTCGGTGGCGTCGGGGTGATCTCCGGGTACGGCCTGACCGAGTGCCCGTTCGTCACCTGGGGCCGCCACGACGACACCGACTCCCAGCACGCGAGCACGGAGGGATGCGCCGGGCTCGACGTCGAGATCGTCGTCATGCTCGACGACGCCACGCCCGCGGTCGCCGGCGAGGTCGGCGAGATCCGGGTGCGCGGCCCTCAGCTCATGGTCGGCTACGTCGACGCCACCGCGGACCGGGACGCCTTCGACGCGAAGGGGTTCCTGCGCACCGGCGACCTCGGCACCCTCGACGAGGACGGCTACCTGCGCATCACCGGACGGATCAAGGACGTCATCATCCGCAAGGGCGAGAACATCTCCGCCCGGGAGCTGGAGGAGCTGCTGATCGACCATCCGGCGGTGGGCGAGGTGTCCATCGTCGGGCTGCCCGATGCCTCCTCCGGCGAGCGGGTGTGCGCCGTGGTGGTGCCAGCGGAGTCGGTGGCCCCGCCGGACCTGGCGGCCCTCTGCGCCCACCTGCGCGCGCAGGGGCTGAACATCCGCAAGCTTCCCGAGCAGCTCGAGCTCGTGCCCGAGCTGCCACGCAATGCCATGGGAAAGGTCGTGAAGCGCGACCTGAGGGCCCGTTTCGCGCGCTGAGCGTATGGGTTGCGCCTGCTCGGTGGCCGTGGCGGAGCTGATCGGTGGCGGCGGTCCTCTTCGGCTCGGCGTCCGACGCCCCCACCGGCAGCCAACTCCCGGGCACCTCTCCGCGACCAGCCGCACACAGAATCATGCCGAGGGTCCGGTACGGTTTTCAGCCGAAAAACCGTACCGAAACCTCGGCATGATCTGGCCGCCATCTGGCCGGAATCCGCGCAAGCCGGAAACCGCGCAAGCCGGAAACCGGGAAAGCGGGAAACCGGGAAAGCGGGCGGCGGTGGGCGGCATCGACAGCTGATCGACATCGTCGGTTCGTTATCGTTTCGGCGCCGCCATCGGCACGTTCGGAGGTCGCCGAGGCTCGGGTGAAAGGGGGGAGCCATGCTCGCTCGACAAGCCGTCCACGGGGCGGCGGTGCTCGCTGCCGTCCGGATCGTCCCCGACGACCGCGTCCCCGACGACCGCGACGCCGACGACCGCGACGGTGGCCACGTGGCCGGGCAGCCATGAGCGTCGCCGCTACCAGCGACGACGCCGTGCTCGCGCGGACGCTGAGTAGTTGGCTGCGTCAGGCGCTGAAGTGGCCGTCGCTGGAGGTCGCCGGGCTGTCCAGGCCGAAGGCGGGCACATCCAACGAGACCGTGATCGTCACTGTGCGGTGGGCCGATGACGGCCGCCGACGCGACGAACGCCTGGTGGTCCGCATCCAGCCGACCGGGCGTCAGTTGTTCCAGCATCCGGACACGATCGGCGAGGGGCGTGTCCTGCGGGCCGTCGCGGCGGCCGCGCCGGTGCCGGTGCCGCGGGTCCTCGCGTTCGAGCCGGACGCCGGGGTGGTCGGGTCGCCGTTCTTCGTGATGAGCCACGTCCCGGGCAGGGTGCTCTCGGACATCCCGAGCTGCCACGCCACCGGCTGGCTGCTGGACCAGACCCCGGCGCAGCGCGCCGCCCTGTGGGACAACGGCCTGCGGACCCTCGTCGACATCGGGCGCATCCCCGTCCGCGGCGACCTGGCGTTCCTGTGGGCGCCCGCGCTTGGCCCGACCGGGCTGCAGCAGCTCGTCACCGCGACCCGTCACTGGTTCGACTGGGTCCGCGGCGGGCGTGACCTCGACGTGCTCAGCCGGGCGATGGATCACGTCGAACGGGAGCGCCCCGACCACGATGACCGGACGCTGAGCTGGGGCGACGCCCGAGTCGGCAACATGATGTTCGCGCCGGACGGGACCGTCGCCGCCGTCCTCGACTGGGAGACCCCCGCGGTCGGCCCGGCCGAGGTCGATCTCGGCTGGTGGCTGATGATGGACGAGTTCTACAGCCACGGACTGGGTTCGCCGCCGCTGCCCGGGGTGCCGGACGAGGATGCCCAGGTCGCCCGATGGGAGGGGCTGATCGGCCGTCCCGCGCGGGAACTGACCTACTACAAGCTGCTGGCGGCGTTGCGGTTCGCCATCGTCTGCGCCCGCTCGACCGACATCTCGATCGCCCGCGGCGTGGCCCGCCCGGACACCACCATGCACACCCGCAACCCGGCGGGTCTGCTGCTCTACCGCTGGCTGGGCGAGCCCGTTCCGGACCTGGCGCCTGAGTTCACCGCGATGATGGCCCGCTTCGCCCGCAAACGGGCCGGCCGGACGGGCTGAACGAGCCGAGGGCTGAACGAGCCGAGGGCTGAACGAGCCGGGAGTCGAACGAGCTGGGAGCCGAACGAGTAGAGGGGATCTCACGTCGATGAGCGATGTCATGCGCGCGGAGACGGTGTCGCTGCGGGGCGCGGGGGACGACGACGTCGAGGCGTACCTTGCCCAGCCGCTCGACGGGTTACCCGTGGGCGGCGTCGTGGTGATCCACCACATGCCGGGCTACGACGAGTCGACGAAGGAGATCACCCGCAGGTTCGCCGCCCACGGCTACCTCGCCGTCTGCCCGAACCTGTACTGGCGGGAGGCCCCCGGCGCCAGCCCCGAGGACGCCGCTGCCGTGGCGCGGGCCCGCGGCGGCGTGCCCGACGAGCGGCTGGTCGGCGACGTCGAGGGCGCCGTGCGCTACCTGCGGGCGTCGCCGTCGTCCAACGGGAAGGTGGCGGTGATCGGCTTCTGTTCGGGTGGGCGCCAGGCGTTCCTCGCCGCGTGCAGCCTCGATCTGGACGCCGCCGTCGACTGCTACGGCGCCTACGTCGTCGCCACGCCGCCGGAGGACTCGGTGCTGCGCGGGGTCCGGCCGGTCGTCGACCTGGCGGGCAAGCTGTCCTGCCCGCTGCTCGGCCTGTTCGGTGACGACGACCGGATGCCCTCGCCGGCCGAGGTCGCGGCCCTCGCGCAGGCGCTCACCGAGCACGACAGGACCTTCGAGTTCCACAGCTTCCCCGCCGCCGGTCACGCGTTCTTCGCGACGGACCGCGACGCCTACCGGCCCGCGGCGGCCCGGGCGGGCTGGCAGCGGATCTGGGCGTTCCTCGGCCCCCACCTCGCCGCCTGACTCGGCCGGCCGCACCCATCGCCGACCGGGCACCAGGCGAGGAGACCTTGGGTGCACCATCAGACCGCGCGCCTGCCCGTGACTATGAAAGGCGGCGCGCAGGCCCCGTCCTGCACGTCAGGGCGGGGTTGGCGCGTCAACAACAGCACCAGCCAGTCGAACAGGTGTGCTATTCTGATGGCTGCGGGAAGCCGGGTGGTGAAGCGGGCATATAGCTATCGGTTCTACCCGGATCCGGAGCAGTCCGCGCAGCTTGCCATGACGTTTGGTGAAGCCCGTCCGGACGGCCGGCGGCCGGGTAGAACAGGGACCTGCGGGTTCAGAGAGCTGACACGTCCCAAAGCCATACCTCGAAGCCGCCGGCGGTGGCGAGCGTCTCCCCGTCCGGAGCGAACCCTGCTGACGTGACCCGGCCGTTGTGGCCGGTGAGGGGGCGGCTGAGGGATCGGGCGCGGTGCGGGTCGGTGACGTCCCAGAGCCGTACCGTCTGATCGCCGCCGGCGGTGGCGAGGGTCCGCCCGTCGGGAGAGAAGACTGCCGATTCGACTCGGCCGTTGTGGCCGGTGAGACCGACGCCGAATGGACGGGCGCGGCGCGGGTCGGTGACGTCCCACAGTCGCGCTGACTGATCGCTGCTGGCGGTGGCCACGATCTGCCCGTCGGGGGAGAACGCCACCGACCGCACCGAGTCGGTGTGACCGATGCGTGGGCCACCGAGCGGCTCGACGAGGTAGGGGTCGGCGATGTCCCACAGCCGTAGCGTCCGATCGGCGCCGGCGGTGGCCAGGGTGTACCCATTGGTCGAGAACGCCACCGACCACACCGCGGCAGAATGCGCGGTGAGCGGGTCTCCGAATGGCTGGGCGCGGGACGGGTCGGCGATGTCCCACAGCCGCACCGTCCGGTCGGTGCTGGTGGTGGCGAGGGTCAGCCCGTCCGGCGCGAACGCTACCGACCGTACGGAGCCGGTGTGGCCGGCGAGGGGCCTGCCGATCAGGCAGGCGTTGGACGGATCGCTGACATCCCAGAGCCGAACCGTTTGATCATTACTGGTGGTGGCGAGGATCAGCCCGTCCGGCGCGAACGCCACGGACCAGACCCCACCCGTGTGACCGGTAAGGGGGGCCCCGATAGGACGAGCGCGCCGCGGGTTACCGACCGCCCACAGACGTACGGTGCGGTCGCCGGCGGCGCTGGCAAGGAGTCCCCCGTCCGGCGAGAACGCCACCGACCGCACTCGGTCGGTGTGGCCCGTGAGGGGGACCCCGAGGGGACGTGGCCGGGACTGCGGCGGTGATGCCCGCGGTGGTGGCGTCCGCTGGGGGAGGCGGGGGAACGACGGCTCGGCCTCGGGTTTCACCCGCCCCGCCAACGCTGCTCGGACCCCGTCAAGCAGACGGAGGCGGGCCACGTCGGCGGCGACGTCGAACAGGTCGACGGAGACCACCGTGCGCAGGACCCCAGGACGGTCGCAGTCCTCGACACGGACAGGAAGCAGCTTGCGCGCGAGCCCTTCCGGGTCAGCGGCTCGCGCGGCGCGCCACTCCTCGCCGCCGTAGACGGAGGAGAGGTAGGAGTCGGAAAGGACGGCGATGGTCCGGGTGGCGTGGGTGATGCCCTGTTCCATCTTGAAGCGCCAGTCCGAGCCGGGTACGAAGTCCCACGACTGGATCAACACCCGGTAGCGGACAGCCTCGAGCTGCCAGGCCACCCACTCCGCCCACGCTTGATCCTCAGCGGTGTAGGAGATGAAGAAGTCCCATCCGACCGTTCCGCCACCAAGCCCGGACATGGCACACCATCTTCTACCGTTGCCACCCTCTCCGGCGAGCTAGGCCAGCCACGGGGGAAGTGCGGACGTTCCGGCGGCGATGGGCTGCCCGACGGCGTCGTACGGCGAGAGGCGTCGTGCGGTGGAAGGCCGCCAGCGGCGGAGGCATCCCGAGAAGGGGAGATGCCTGGGTGCAGCAGGTTCTGCTCCCGCGATAGGACTCGAACCTATAACCTGCCGGTTAACAGCCGGCTGCTCTGCCAATTGAGCTACGCGGGACCGGGTGCTCTGCGCACCTGACGTCGTCAGCCTACCTGAGGTTCGAGCGGTCTTGGACGTGGGGTAGTAATCAACTTGACGGCACAACGCCGACCGGCCGGCGGCCATCCGCCAGCACGTCCATCGGTCTCCCGGGAGGCAACATGCGCATCAGGCCCAGCGTCGTCATCGCACTCGGCCTCGGGTACGTCCTGGGGTCCCGAGGCGGACGCGAGCACTACGACGTGATCATGCGACAGCTTCGAGAGGTTCGGGAACGACCGGAGGTGCAGAGCGCCGCCGGTGTCGTGTCCGCGCAGGCAGGGACGGTCTTCCAGCGCGTCCGCGGCCTGTTCGCCGGGGAGGTCGAGTCGTCCGGAACCCGCCCGTTCCGTCCGGTTGCGGCGCACAGCTCGAACGGGGTCAGCTCCGTCGGCGCCCATTGAGAGCCGGGTGCGCCGCCGTCGCACAGTCCCGGGAGCGGCTCGGCAGGCGGTGTCGCGCCGGTTCTCGTCGGATGGGCCCCCGTTGGGNGGTTCGGTCGTCGCCGCCGCCCTGGTGACCGCCGACCCCACCTCCGACTGCCGCCCCAGGGGGTGATTCTGGTTATATCCGGCACCCCGCCGGGCGAGCGTGGGGGCGTGACGGATCGGAGCACGGCATGTCGATGAAGCAGGCCAGGTCGGCGCGGGGGCGGACGGCGGGGCAGGGGCGATCGGGTGACTCGACGCCGGCGGAGGTTCCCGGTGGGGCGCCGCCCGCCCTCGCCGCCCTGGTGGACCTGCTGGGCCGGCGTTTCGCCCTCGGCCTCTACTGGCACCTGCGGGGTGGCTCGTTGCCGTTCCGCACACTGGCGGCCCGGCTGGACGCCCCCGAGGCGCAGCTCGTCCAGCGGCTGCGGGAGCTGCGGGAGGCCGGCCTGGTCGAGGTGGACGAGGTCGGCGAATATCGGCTGACTACCCACGGCCGCCGCCTGCAGGGCGTGATCGAGCCTCTCGCCGCCTGGGCGGCGGAATGGGCGGCGCTCAGTCCGCGCCAGCGAAGCCCGCGCGGTGCCTCCACTCGCGGCCACGACGAGCCCTGAGCGCGCCCAGGCACCCCTGTCAGGACATCACGGGATGTCAACTACTGATCGACGGAGCGTGATTCTGAGATCACAGCTTGTCTTTTGCTGATCTTAAGAATCCTTTAGGCCCCGGGAGATGTGCTGGTCACCGTCGAACCTGGTGCTCACGAGCGCCGGAGGTCGACCTGGTGGATTCGAGCTGCACCCGGCGGAGGTAACCCCGACCTCCGGTGGGTCTCCCTAGCCCGGGTCGCGGCCCGTCCCAGCCGCGGCCCGGGCTCATCAGTTGTGGCCGCTCCGGCTAGACCCAGGGTGGGTGGGCGCCGGGTTCGGTTCGGGGCGACCTCTCAGCCGGCGGCGAGCCGATCCCGGGCCGCGGCGATCCGGCGGCGGGTGGCCTCCCGGCCGAACACCTCCAGCGACTCGAACAGCGGCAGCCCCACGGTCCGCCCGGTGACGGCCACCCGCACCGGCGCCTGCGCCTTGGCGAGCTTCAGTCCGTGGCGCTCGCCGATCTCGGTCAGCGTCGTCTTCAGGGTCTCGGCGTCCCATTCGACCTTGCCGAACAGGTCGTGGACGTCGGTGAGCAGGTCCGTCGCCGGCCCCTTCATCGCCTTCGCCCAGGCCGCGTCATCCACCGGCGCCTCGGGCAGGAACAGGAAATCGACCATCGGCACGATCTCCGACAGCACCGACAGCCGGGACTGCGCGAGCCCGGCGACGGCGGCGAACACGTCCGCGTCGAATGCGTCGGCCGCCCACGGAGCCGCCGGCGGCGCGAGCCATGGGCCCACCGCGGAGATGAACTCCTCGACGCTGAGCGCGCGGATATATTCGCCGTTGAACGACCGCAGCTTCTTCTCGTCGAAGAACGCCGGGGAGGGCTTCACGTCGGCCAGGTCGAACGTCGACTCGATCGTCTCCCACGGCACGATCTCGTCCTCGCCGGGCGGCGCCCAGCCGAGCAGCATCAGGTAGTTCTTCATCGCACCGGCCAGGTAGCCCTCGTCCCGGTAGGACTCCAGCGCCACCTTGTCCCGCCGCTTGGACAGCTTCTGCCGCTTCTCGTTGACGATGACCGGCACGTGCGCCCACACCGGCGGCTCGGCGGCGCCGAGCGCGGTCCACAGGAGCTGCTGCTTGGGCGTGTTCGACAGGTGCTCCTCGCCCCGGATGACGTGGGTGATCCCCATCTCCAGGTCGTCGACGACGTTGGCGAGCAGGAACACCGCCGAGCCGTCGGCCCGCGCGATCACGAAGTCCTCGATGGTGTCGTTCGGGAACTCCGGGGTCCCGCGGATCAGGTCGCGTACCGTCGTCGCCCCCTCGTCGGGGGTGCGGAAGCGCAGCGCGCGGCCGGGACCGGGCTCCAGCCCGCGGTCGCGGCAGAAGCCGTCGTAGCCGTGCTGGGCGTTGCCCGTGCGCTCCGCCAGCGCCTCGCGGGTGCAGTCGCAGAAGTACGCCAGCCCCGCTTCCCGCAGGCGGACCGCCGCAGCCCGATGCCGGTCTGCCCGAGAGGACTGCAGCACCGGGCCCTCGTACCGGCCGGGGCTGATCCCGAGCCAGTCCAGCGCGCTGATGATGCCGTCGGTCCACTCGGGCCGGTTGCGCGAGGCGTCGGTGTCCTCGATGCGCAGCACGAAGTCGCCGCCCGTGCGCAGCGCCACCAGCCAGTTGAACAGCGCCGAGCGCGCCCCACCCACATGGAAGATGCCGGTGGGAGACGGCGCGAATCGAACCCGTACCCGCCCAGATCCCATGCGGGGCAGCGTACAGGGATCTCGGTGGTCCGACGGAGCGCTGCGGTGGTGCCGACGCCGTCCACATCCACATCCACCCGCACGCCTCGACGGTCAGCGATCAAGCCTCAAGGTCACGACTGCCTGCGCGGCCCAGGTGCCGAGGAGGTCTAGTAGACCGTCGCCACTAATGTTTGGGGTATAGGTGGCGGAGTTTGGTGCGGGCGTCGGCGGTGGTGAAGTGCCAGTGGACTTGGCGCTGGTCGGNGTTGACGGCTGTCTGCCAGGCGGCGAGTTCGGTGTTGAGCACGTCGAGGTCGTCGATGCGGCGGTCGAGGCATTGGCGGGTCAGTGCGGCCAGTTCGATCTCGGCGATGTTGAGCCAGGAGCCGTGTTTGGGGGTGTGGTGGATCTCGAGGCGCCCGGCGAGAGCGAACGCGACGGCGGGGTCGAAGGCCTCGTAGAGCGAGGCGATGCCGTGGGTATTGAGGTTGTCC
>NZ_JYFN01000067.1 GCF_000948395.1 Frankia torreyi
TGTACCGCCTCCGCGACTGACTCATTGATCTCCTCCGCTCACGGATCAATTATCCCACATAGGGATCACTGTCCGAAGAACGGGGACCACCTCAAGATGCCCGAGAGGTCCAGGACATCGAGCCGGAGGAGATCGGTGAGCCTCTTGCGGAGCTGCATCTGCGGCTGTGCGACGAGCTGCAGCCCGACCCGGTCGAACTCGGTCGGCGCCTCGCCGAGCTGGTCGGGTCCGCCCGTTACACCTCGTGCGTGGACGCGCCGGACGGCTACGCCGACCTCCTTGGCGACGAGGGTCTGGACGCCTACGAGGCGGCGCTCCACCACTGACCGGCCCACCACTGACCGGCCCACCCCGCCGCGCCGCCATCCTGCTCGCGACGATCGGTGCCAGTCGTCGCGGCACCAGTCCGTGCAGCCTGGTGCCCATGGCCGCAAGCCTGGTGGACCTACGGATTTGGAGCTCCTCGACCGCTGGATCTGGAGGGCCCTGAGTCAGGGATCTGGAAGGCCTCGAACCGGGGATCTGGAGGGCCTTGAGGCAGGTTCGCGGCGGTCCTGGGACGGACGGCAACGTCGAGTTTGTGGCGGCCTCGACGGGACCGGTGTCGAGACCACATGCGTGCACAGGTATCCCGCCGCTGACCTGCTTCCGGCCGGCGTGCAAGGGTTGAATCGTGCGGAGCCGGCAGGCGGGTCCGGACTGCGACCGGCAGGCTGGTCCAGGGCGCCAGAGCATGCGAGGTGATGGTGGGCAGTCGCAACCGTGAACGACGTAAGGCCAAGCAGAAGGCCCGCGCGAGCCGCGGCCGCGCTCAGGCGGCCGGCTCTGGCCCGGGGGCGTTCTTCCAGCAGGAACGCAGCCAGCGGGAGTCGCTCGCGGAGGCGATCGACATGCTGGTCGCGACGACGCTGAACGCCAGGAGCGACCAGGATGACGCGGTGGTGGCGGAGTGCCTGGGGGCGCTGGTCGCCGCGCCGGGCGGGCCGATCGGACGCCGGGCCGTCAACCGATCCCTGACCGGCTGGGTCGACCGCGCCGTCGGGGGGCTCTGGCAGGGCGGCTGGCAGCCGGTGGACCTGCACCGGATCGTGACCCGTCGGGCTGGCCAGCGGCCCGCGCGGCTCGTCGTCGACGCCATCGCTCTGCAGATGCGTCAGTACGCGGCCGCGACTGTCGACGAGCGGTGGAAGGCGCAGCTTCAGGTGCTCGACGCCACCGTGTGGTGGGATCACGACGACGCGTGGCTGGACGCCTGGGGCGACCGGGAGGGGCGGGACCGGGCGCAGGTGCTCGTCGACATGCTCGATCTGCTCGCCGAACTGCACTCCCTGCCCAGGATCGAACTTCTCTGCCCCCTACCTGGCACCGCGCGACGCGCCCCCCACGGCCTCGGGAACGGCCAAGGGAACGGGAACGCTCGGCGAGCCGAGGGTGGCCAGCCGGCCGGATCGACGTCCGACCCGAGCGCCGACCCGAGTGCCAACCCGCGCATGCTCGACAAGGTCCGCGCGCTGCTGGCGAAGGCCGAGTCGACCGAGTTCGCCGAGGAGGCCGAGGCGCTCACCGCCAAGGCGCAGGAGTTCATGGCCCGGCACAGCATCGACGAGGCGCTGCTCGCGGCGGGGGAGGGGTCCCGCGAGCAGCCGGCCGGCTGCCGGGTCGGCATCGACAATCCCTACGAGGCGGCCAAGGCCAGCCTGCTCGACGTGGTCGCCGGCGCGAACCGGTGCCGTTCGGTGTGGGCCAAGGAGCTCGGGTTCGCGACGGTGGTCGGTTTCCAGCCCGACCTCGACGCCGTGGAGCTGCTCTACACGTCGCTGCTGGTCCAGGCGACCGCGGCGATGATGAGGGCCGGGTCCCGCCAGGACCGCGCGGGACGATCCCGCACCCGGTCGTTCCGCCAGTCGTTCCTCGCCTCGTTCGCGGTCCGCATCGGCGAACGCCTGATGGCCGCGACCGAGCAGGCGAGCGAGCAGGCCGCGGCCGAGACGGGTGACGGCCGCCTGCTGCCCGTGCTCGCCGCCCGCACGGACTCCGTCCGGGAGGCGACCGAGACGATGTTCCCGGAGATCATCTCCCGCGCGGTGAGCGCGACCGACGGCGAGGGATGGGCCTCCGGCCGGGCCGCCGCCGACCTCGCCTCCCTGCACACCCGCGAGGAGGTGACCGCCGACCCACGCGGATAGCGCGACCGCGCCGGTCTGGCGGCAGCGGTGATCTGGCGGCAGCGGTGGTCTCCCTGTTGCTCTTGGTGGTCTGCAGGCGGCGGACAGCATTTGCTTCAAAGATGATCCAGATGGCTCCGACGCGGCGTACGCTGACCGAGCACTGTCCGTCTGCAGACATGACCGGAGGACACATGGCCCTGACCGACGCCGACATCCGGGTTCCCATCGAGGTACGTGACCGGCTCGCCCGCATCGCCTCTGCGGAGGGAATGTCCCTGCGGACCTACCTCACCCGCCTCTCCGACTCCGCGATGACCCCGGGCGAGCGCGCCGAGCGGTCCATGCGCACGCGGGACATCCTGCGTGCCTGGAACGGCTACAACCCGACGGAGGCGGAGATCGCGGAGATCGATGCCAAGCTCGATCCGATGCTCGACCGAGTCCGCCGGTGAGCGCGCCGGCACACGTCGTGCTCGACCAGACGGCGATGCTCGCCCTCGGCGGCGGCAACGTCGCCGCCTCGCGTCTGGTCGCCCGGGCCGACCGCGGGGATGATCTGTACCTGTACGCCCCGGCGTGCGCACTGGTCGAAGCGGACCGGGCCCGTCGGGGCGTGGCCGAGCACATCGCCTCCCTGGCGGCGGTGATCGTGCTGGATCTCGACCTGCCCGCCGCCCTCGCCGTCGCCCGCGAGGAGAACTGGGCCACCGCCCACACCCGCTACGCGGCCACGCCGACGCCGGAGCGCATCGACGGCGCCGCGGTCGCGACCGCCACCCCGGAGCACTGGCAGGACCAACCGTTCGACCTCATCAACCTCGCGCAGTGACCTGAACTTCGCGCAGTGACCAGGCCGAGCCGGGTGGCCGCTCGGCACCCGGCTCGGCCGGCCAGCCCGACTTGCCGGCCGTCCAGTCGACCGCGGCGGTATCGCCGGCTGGCACCTCGGGCAGGATCTCCGTCACGCAGTCACCTCTTCGCCGATCGCTGACGCGCGGATCGCGATCGTGACCCCGTCGCCCGCGGCTGGATCGACGGCGCAGTGCAGCCCGAGGTCGATGATGCGGCCGTCGCGGGCGTTCCATTCGCGGGCGCCGTCGTCGCGGCCGAGGATCGAGCCGAGCGCGTCGATCGTCGCCTTCCACAGGTTGGGCCAGGCGCGGCGAGGACCGACGACAAACGCGAGCTGGAGCGCGACACCGCGGCCCGACAACGGGCTGGCGGCGGTGATCTGGTCGCGTACCTGCTCCTTGAAAGCGGTTGTGTCGGCCGACGCCGTCGTGGTCACCTCGAACGTGTACGTCCCGCACGGGTCGTCGACGGGGACCGCCGCACCAACTCCTACTGACGACGTCGCCGCGTGACGCTTGGTCGCCCACACGGAGGCGAAGGCCCGGCCCGTCCGTTCCGTCAGCTTCGGCACGAGCGGGAACAGGTAGTTGTCGAGATCGTTCAGCGCGTACAGCGGCACGGTGTCGGCCAGCCCGACATCGAGTCGTAAGGCGAGCGGGCCGGAGGTCGCGCGGACGTTCTCGGCGACGGCCGCGTACACACCGTCGATGAAGGCGGCCGACCGTGCCTGGCCGGGCGACCCCGCCCTGTCCCAGCTCGCGAGCGCGGGATCAACACCGAGCGTGCTGTCCCCGGGGTGGGGCCGTGCGTAGAAGACAGGCACCGTCACTTGCCGACCGTAACGCCGCCACGGACACGTCCGTGCCGTGTTCACTGGCTGGTGCCGATCGCGGCGATCCCGTTCCGAACCGGCCGACGTCCAGCGTCTCCGGGGATCAGGGCGCGGTGTTGTCCTGCACCCCGGGGGCCTTCCGGGCGCGGGCGCGGCGCACCGCCTCGTCCACCAGCATCCGAGACAACTGCGCAACCTTGAGGTGCTGGGACTGGCTCATCGCCCGCAGCCGCTCGAACGCTTCCTCGGGGTCGCTCCCCGTGCGGCTCATGATGACCCCCAGCGCCTGGTCGATGACAGCACGGCTGGTCAACGCCTCCTGCAACTGGGCGGCCAGTCGCTGCGACTGCGCCAGGACCTGGGTGTTGTGTACCGATACCGCCGCCGGCTGGGCGAAGAGCTCACCGATCCGGATCGCCTTGGGCCCGAACGCGTCCTTGGCATGGGCGTAGACGTTCATCGCTCCCACCACCCGAGCAGGCAGCAGCAACGGCAGTGAGAGCACGCTGTGCACTCCCATCCGCCCGACCCGCGGGCCGAACCGTGGCCAGCGTGTCTCCCCACCCAGCGACCCCGACCACTGCGTGCGCCCCGACTGGACCGCCAGCAGGCACGGTCCCTCGCCCAGCCGGTACTGCACGTTGTCCACCGCCTGCACGAATTCGGCACTGGCCACCACCGTCTGGGCCCGGTTGTCCTCCAGCATCGTGAGGCCGGCACCCTCCGCCCCCGGAATCGCCTGTACCGCGAACTCCGCGATATTGATCAGCGTTTCGCGCACCGGCCGGAGCCCCGCCAACAGCCCCGACAGTCCCGCCAGGCTCGCCGCAAGATCGTCGTCCACAGCAGCAGCCCCTCACCGGTCAGCGCCGAATCACCTCGCCGCGCCTCGAACCGTAGACCAGGAAGTCACCCGCACGCGGCGCCGGACGAGGCACCTTCGTCACCGAGCGCGAAGGCCATCAACGTCTCGGGTGGAGGAGGGGGCGTAGCCTGAGGATGCTGAGAACCAGCCGACCCGGGTCGGGGACTGCCGCCCACGCCGCACCCCGCGAGCATGACTGCTCACCGCCGGGCATCCCGGTGACCGCCCCGCGGGAGCCACCCATGCCGTCCGAACACGTGCCCACCTCAGTGCGGCCCGAACCGCTAGCGGAGCTCGGCAGCTACTACGGAACGTACCGTGGCAAAACCGCCTACGCCCGGGAGACCAGCGCCGGGAGCTGGCAGGTCAAGGTCCACGATCCGACCAACCGTCTCGCCGGCCACGACGGCTGGCTGATGCTCGGCACCGGCTGGTCGACGCTGCCCGAGGCGTGTGCCGCCACCGGCCTGCGCTGAGCGGTGACGCCCCTGCCCTCAGCCCATTCCGCGACGAGACGGTGATCGCCACCCCGCTGGCCCACACCCTCGGCTTCCGCCCGCCGCCGGGGGCGTTCTTCACCGCCGCCGAGTGGGCCGACCAGCGGCCCACCCACCGCTGACGCGCTGCCCGCAGGCAGGTCTGGTCCAGGCGACCGTGGCGATGTCGCCCCGTCCGGTGGACGTGGCTCAACGCTGATCCCGGGCATTGTCTATGCTGGCGCTCGCGGCCCACCAGTAGATCTTCGAGAGTCGATCTTAACCCGACCATGGCGAGCGCGGAGGATCGGATGGCGAGCCTGATCGGGCGGTGGCGGATCGTGGAGATGGACCTGTGGGATCAGGAGGCCATCGACCTCGTCGAACCCGGGTTCATCGAGTTCGCCAAGGACGGGAGCGGCCAGTTCGGGTTCATCGCCGTCCGCGGCTGGCTGGACTGCCGTTTCACCGAGCGCGACGGCCGGCCCTTTGTCGAGTTCAGCTGGGACGGCGTCGACGAGGGCGATGAGGTCAGCGGGCGCGGCTGGGCCGCCCTGGGCGAGGACGGCGTGCTCACCGGGCACCTGTTCTTCCACCAGGGAGACGACTCGGGCTTCCGCGCGATGCCGTTCAGCGAAGTCGCCCCACGAAACGGGCGCTGAGCGGGTAGTAGTTCTACGAGTTTCTCGCGGCCGACCGACCGGCAACTCGACGCGCGGGCACAGGCCGCCGCGGTCCGCCAGCGCGTCGGTGGTCTGGCCAGTACCTGTGCGCTCACCCGGCGACCGCGTGGTGACGGCCGAGCAATGTGGCCAGCGTGGAGACCTCGGCGTGCCAGGCCTGGACCTGTGACCTGGTGGGGCCGATTTCGTACTGGTGGTAGTGGCAGGCGAGGCAGAGGTGGGACCAGGTCCGGCGGGCCCGTCCGGCGGTGGCGGGGGTGCTGTAGTGGTGCAGGCAGTGGAGCTTGGCGGTCATGTTCGGGGTGGCCAGGCCCGGCTCGGCGGCGGCGAGCGCCGCGTTGATGGCGAGCTCCAGGGCGGTGCGCAGGACGAGCGCGGCGCCGCGGTGGCGGGCGGCGAGCGTTGTCTGGAGGCGGCCGGCGAGCAGCGCGTCGGCGGTCTCGAGTAGTTCGGTGATCGTGGCGTCGGCGGTGCCGGCAGGTGACGTGCTCACTCGTTTCTCCCGGTCGGCGGCGAGACGGGGACAGACTGTGGACGAGCAGGACGAGCAGGACGAGCAGGACGAGCAGGACGAGCAGGACGAGCAGGACGAGCGGATCAGCCGGCGACGAGGCTCGGCCCGCGGACCGTGTCGGCGATGTTCTTGACGAGGTCGACGAAGCGGAGCGGGTCGTCGATCTGGGCGCCGTCGGGGTGGGAGCCCTTCTGGCAGTCCTTGACGACGCCGACCGCCCAGCCACCACATCGGTCCCGCAGCTGGTCGTAGACGTCCCCAGACTTCTCGGTGTCGCCGAAGAAGGCGAGGGCGGCGACCTTCGTGAGCTTCTCCGCGTCGGAGAGGGCGGCGTCGAAGACGGGTTCGGCCCCGCCGGCCTGGTGGTGGCGGATCCAGGCGGCCTCGGTGAAGGCGTTCTCCAGGGCGATCCGGCAGAGACCGGGCAGGACGTGGGTCCGCACTGCCGCCGGAAGCTTCTTGCTGGCCTGCGCGAGGCCGCGGGCCTCCTTGAGCGCCTGCTTGACCGGGTCGAGCGCGTTCTCGATCTCAACCTTCGACGCCGCCCCGCGCTCGACCTTGCGGATCGTGACGGAGAGGCCCTGGCTGCTGAACGCCCGCTGGAGGCGGGTGTCGTGGGTGAAGACGACGATCTGCCGCTGCCGACCCAGATCGGAGAGCACCTGGGCGAGTCCGTTGACCTTGGCGGGGTCCATGGACTGCACCGGGTCGTCGATGAGAAGGAAGCCGAACGGGCTGTCGGCGGTGCGGGCCCTCGGCAGGAACAGTGCCAGCGCGAGCGCGTGCAGCTCGCCCTGGCTCATCACGGCGAGCGCCGAGGCGTCGGCGTCGTCGACGGAGACGTCGAGGATCAGTCGGCGCAGCGTCGAGGTCTCCTTGCCGTCCAAGCCGACCTTCTTGAGGCTGACGCTGCTTTCGTGCCGCAGCGCCTCCCAGATTTCCTGCGCCTGGGCCTCGAAGGTGGCAAGCCGTTCCCGGCGCAGGTCAATGATGAGCGTGTCGAGCCACTTGCGGGCCTTCCGCAGGTCGCTCCTGCGTGCCTTGGCCGTGTCCACGGCGCGGGCCTGCTCGGTCCAGAGCTGCAGGCTGGCGAAGAGGGGACGCCACCGATCGTCGCGTTCCGCCAGCAGGACCCGGGCCTGCTTGCGGGCACTGGCACACGCCTCGGCCAGTGTCCGCGCCGTGCCGAGGGCCTCGTCGGCCAGCGCGGCCAGGTCCATGCGCGATCGGCACGCCTCCCACGCCTGCCGCACCGCAGCGAGTGCGGGCGGGACCGCGGGCGGCGAGACGATGAGCGCCTTCAGCCCGGTCTCGGCCTGCCGCAGCTCAGCGTCCGCGACCGCGACCGCCTGGCCCTCGTCGCGCAGCGCGGTGACCTGCGCGGCCGCCCGCTGCGCCCAGGCGTCGTCGAGGACCTGCTCGGTGCCGCAGACCGGGCACGTCTCGACGCCGGAGTGCCGGTCGCGGTGCCGTAGCGCCCGGGAGAGCAGCTCGGCGCGCAGCGAGGCGTCCTCGGCGTTCGTGCCTGTGATGGCCGCGGCGGCGGCGAGGGCGCCGCGCAGCCGCTGCACCGCCTGGTCGACCAGGTCGAGGTCGGGGCCCTGAAGGTCGGCGAGCCGGCGCAGCTCGGCGAGGTCACCGCCCTCGGTCGAGGGCAGGTTCGCCAGGATCCGGTCGAGCGCTGCGAGGTCGGGACCGTTCTTCTTCGTGCCCACAGCGGCAAGCGCGTCGCGGGCGCGGGTTTCCTCAGGTAGATCGCGGAGTAGTTCGTTGAGCGCGGTGGTGAGCGTGTCCCGCCCGGTGTCGATGCTCTTGGCCGCCGCGGTGTGCTGGCTCTGCTCGGCCTTGAGCAGGCTGTCGACGGCGGTCAGGTAGCCGAGACCGAGGATCTTGTCGACGACGTCGTACTGCCGGACCGCCTTGTCGTCGATCAGCTGACCCAGGTCGGCATAGGAGAGGAAGGGACGGTACTCGGTCGCGGCCCGCGCCCAGCCGGCCTGTGCGGCGGGCACGGCCGGGTGGCCACGGCGCTGGAACACGCCGTCGGAGTTCGTGAAATCGTCGCCGGGCCAGGTGCGGGTCAGCGTCGCCCGGCCGCCGCCGACCGCGAGCGCCACGTCGATCCGGGGCCGGCGGGTGAGCTCGTGCCGGTTGCGCCAGGCGCCACGGCGGGCGTCGTCCTGCCGTTCCCAGCGGGTGTTCGTGCCGAGGAAGGCCGTCTCGGCGCCCTCGGCCAGGCTCGTCTTCCCGGAACCGTTGCGCCCGACCACCAGCGTCACGCCCGGGCTGGCGGACAGCGACAGCCGGGTCGGAGCGCCGATGCCGCGATAGCCGGTGACGGCGATCGATTCCAGATAGATCCGGCCCAGCGCGCTGGCGGCCGGTGTTTCCACCGCGCCGAACGCCTCCCGCAGTGCGGCCTTCGCCGACTCGGGTAGTGCCGCCGCGGCCAGCCGCGCCGCTGCCAGCTCGGCGATCGGCGTCGCCATGACCGTCGGCTGCGGGTCCGGCGCGGGCTCCGGCGCTGGCGTGCCCGGCTCCGCTGCGGCCAGCGCGGAGGTGGAACTCTCGCCGCGCGGAACGCGCGGCTCGGGCAGATCGGTCTCGGCCATTGTTTCCCCCAAGAGTCCTGGTGGGTGTTCGCGGTGTCAGCTCGTTCAGGTGCGGCGGGTGTGCGGTTGCTGGCTTTCCTGCCGGCGGTCGAGGGTTGCTGCCCGCGAGGCCCCCGGAGCCCCCTGAAACACCGGGGACCTCACGGGCGGCAACCCGTCTTGCGCCGTCGACCGGACGGGACCGGCGCAGGGGGAACCTGGCCCTCGGCCCAGCCGGCGGTGGCTGGAAAACGCGCTGTGAACACGCGGGCGCGCCGGGCATGGCGAGGCCGCCTGCGGGACGGTGAGGGGTGTGTCGGACACTGAATGAAGAAGCGCCCCGCGAGGAACGGCGGCGGCGCCGAAGGTGGAGCCGGCCAAGGGTCGAGCGGTGGGTCGCCTCCGCGTCCGGAGGGCGACGGCGCCGGGGCCTGGCCTGTGCGCATCGCGACTGATCCGCGACAGGTCAGGAGCTTAGGGTCAGGCCGGACCGCTCGTCAAGTGTGAACAGTCATCTTGTGTACGCAAGCTCAAAGCGTTCACAAGGCTTGCCTGGGGCGCGATCAAGCCTGTATGGTCCGGGGTGTGGAGATCGACGGGCAGGAAGAGCTGACGGCCGCCGCCATCGCGCGGCGGATCGGCGTCGGCCGCGCCGCCGTGTCGAACTGGCGCCGCCGCTACGACGACTTCCCGCGGCCCGTGGGAGGCGGCGACACCAACCCGACGTTTCGCTGGGCCGCCGTCGCGGACTGGCTGGAACGGTCCGGCCGCGCGGAGCAGCTCGCGAAGGCAGGTCGAACGGAGACCGGAACGCAGGCTCTCGACGGCCCCACCGGCGGCTGGACGATCCGCGACGCGTCCGTCGAGTGGGCCAGGCGGAACGTCGAGGCCGAGCAGCGGCTGGCCCGAGTCCTCGTCTCGCTGCTGCCGCCGACGACCGCCGCCAGCGCCGGCGGCGGCGGCGACGATCACTTCGCCATCGCTGACGATCTGCCGGTTGTCTTCGACCCGGCCTGCGGTGACGGCACCCTTCTGCTGGCGGCCGCGGACCGGTTCGAGGACCGGGTTCGCTTGTGCGGCCAGGAGATCGACGAGGGGCTGACGCGCAGCGCCACCCTCGACCTGCGCGGCCATCCGCTCGCCGGCCCGTATGACGTCCGCCTCGGCGACTCGCTGCGCGGCAACCGGTTCACCGAGCTGCTCGGCAAGGCGGCGGCGGTGGTGTGCGAGCCGCCGTTCGACCGGCCGGGCTGGCCCGCGGAGGAGCTGGCGACCGACCGTCGCTGGGAGTTCGGCCGTCCGGAGCCCCGCGACGGCGAGCTGGCCTGGGTGCAGCACTGCTACGCCCACCTGCGCCCGCGTGGCACCGCCGTCGTCGTCGTCTCGCCGCGTGCCTGTGTCTCGCCGTCCGGGCAGGCGATCCGGAAGCTGATGATCGGCAAGGGCGCGTTGCGCGCGGTGATCGCGCTACCGGCCGAGATGAGCACCGTGACCGGCGAGGCATGTCTCTGGGTGCTGCGCCGCCCGCGCGGCGAGGAAGAGGACGAACCGGTCGTCCTGGTCGACTTTTCCTCTGCCGACAGGGCGGCGGCACCGCAACAGTTCGGTGAGTGGCGGCAGCTGTTCGGCCTGGCGATGTCGGGCGGCGCGGGGCGGGCGCGGCCCGGCCCGGTACCGGCTCGCGCGGTGACCCGGGCCCGGCTGCTCCAGGACGGCGAGGCCAATGTCCTGCCCTCCCGGTACGTGACCACCGAGGCGGAGGCCGGTGCCGATGACATCGCGCGGGTCACCGGGCGGCTCGAAGCGGTCTACGCCCGGCTCGGCGCCGGCTTGCCGCGGTACGCAGCGGCCCGCGCACGAGACGACTTCGCCTACGTGACGCTCGCAGAGCTCGAACGCGTGGGCGCGCTGACAATCAGGCCACGGGGCACGACGCCGCGCGCCGGCGACGTCCTCGTCTGGCCGCGGACTCCGGGCGTCATCGCGGCGACCGGCGAGGAACAGACCGATTCGATGACGACCCACGTTATCGAACCGGACCCGGCCCGCCTCGATCCCGACTTCGTGGCGACGTTCCTGCGGCCCGAGGTCGAGGCCGTGCCGATCCCGCGGACAATCGGTGTGCTCGGCCGCGAGGATCTGCGGCGCTGCCGGATCCCACGCCTCTCGATCGCCGAACAGCGCCATTACGGCGCCGAATTCCGGCGACTGTCCGACCTGCGCGAGGCGCTGACGACGCTCGCCAGGCTCAGCACCACCGTGATCGACCAGACCGTACACGGGCTGACGGCCGGGACCCTGACCCCCGACCGGCTTGCACCGACGACGCCGACGCACGAGGAGAACCTGTGACTTCCCCGGGGCCCAGCCACTCGAAAATGGCCGCCGACATCTGGTCGGTGGCCGACCTGCTGCGCGGCGACTACCGGCGCCACGAGTACGGCGGCGTGATCCTCCCGTTCACGCTGATGCGGCGGCTCGACGCGGTCATAGCCGACACCCGGCAGGAGGTGCGGGACAGGGACGCGTCGCTGACCATCACGAACAAGCAGCGGCTGCTGGAGATCGCGGCCGGCCGGCCGTTCTACAACGTCTCCCGGCAGGACTTCGCCACGATCGCCTCCGACTCGACGAACCAGTCGGTGGTCGCGAAGAACCTGCGGGACTACGTCAACGGCTTCTCGCCGAATGTCCGCGAGGTGCTGGAGCGCTTCCGGTTCGACGAGACGATCGGCCGGCTGGCCAGCGCGAAGCTGCTCTACCTCGTGGTCGGGAAGTTCGCGACGATGCACGATCTCGACCAGCTTGAGCCCCACGACATGGGCTACGTGTTCGAGCACCTGATCCGCAAGTTCGCGGAGGACTCGAACGAGACCGCCGGTGAGCACTTCACGCCTCGTGAAGTTATCAAGCTCATGGTCAACCTGCTGGTGGCCCCCGACGAGGACATCGTCGCCGGGCCTGGGCAGGTGATCAACATCTATGACCCCGCCTGCGGGACCGGCGGCATGCTGACCACCGCCGAGGACCACCTGAAGTCGCTCAACCCCGACACGCAGATCTTCCTCTACGGCCAGGAGCTCAACCCCGAGTCGTGGGCGATCTGCCAGGCGGAGATGCTGCTGCGCGGCCAGCAAAGCGAGATCAAGCTCGGCAACTCGTTCAGCGAGGACCGATTCGCCGGGCGCCGGTTCGACTACATGCTCGCCAACCCGCCGTTCGGGGTGGAGTGGAAGAAGGTCAAGGACGAGGTCGACCGGGAGGCCGAGCTCGGCTACGCGGGCCGCTTCGGCGCCGGCCTGCCGCGAATCAACGACGGATCGTTCCTCTTCCTGCAGAACATGATCTCGAAGATGGAGCGGGTCGAGGGCAAGGTCAAGGGGGCCCGGCTCGCGATCGTCTTCAACGGCTCGCCGCTGTTCACCGGTGCCGCGGAATCCGGCGAGTCGAACATCCGGCGCTGGATCCTGGAGAACGACTGGCTCGAAGGCATCGTCGCCCTGCCCGACCAGCTCTTCTATAACACCGGGATCTCCACCTACTTCTGGATCCTCTCCAATCGCAAGCCAGCCAAGCTTGCCGGAAAGGTAATCCTGCTCGACGCCCGCGACCAGTGGGTGAAGATGCGCAAGTCCCTCGGCGACAAGCGCAAGCTCATCAGCGACAAGCAGATCGACCACATTACAAAGCTGTATGAACGGGCGCTGGAGGTTGCCGGCGATCCGGCGCACCCGGATCACGGCAAGGTGAAGATCTTCGGGACGCGGGACTTCGGCTACCACCGCATCACCGTCGAGCGGCCACTCAAGCAGCGCTTCGAGATCACCGAGGACACGCTGCTCGCCCTGACTGAGGCGAAGGCGCTCGCGAAGTGGGACGGCCGGGAGAAGCTGGTCGAGGCCCTGCGCGGCGCGATCGGCTCGGTCTGGTGGACCAAGGACGAGGCCACGGCCGAGCTGCTGACCGCCGCCATGGCCGGGGGAGCGAGCCTGCCCGGCACCGCGGCGCACCTGAAAGCCTTCTGGAACGCCGTCGCCGTCTCGGACCCGGCGGGCGAGGTCCAGCTCCACAAGGGCAAGCCGATCCCGGACCCGGACCTGCGCGACTTCGAGAACGTCCCCCTGGACGAGGACATCCACACCTACTTCGCCCGCGAGGTCACCCCCCATGTCCCCGACGCCTGGATCGACGAGGACAAGACCAAGACCGGCTACGAGATCCCCTTCACCCGCCACTTCTACGTCTACACACCCCCAAGGCCCCTCGCCGAGATCGACGCCGAACTCAAGGACCTGGAAGCCCAGATCCAGAAGCTCCTCGGCGAGGTGACAGCATGACTTGGAAGATCTCAAGGCTCAAGTATCTGTGTGTCGACTCCGGGCAGTACGGGCTAAACGTATCTGCGCAAGACTACGCCGATTCGGGTCATCGTCTAATCCGCACTTCGGATATCGATGAGAACGGTCGCCTTCGTTCCAAGAATGGTGCTGTTTACATCGATCTCCCGTTGGAACCACGGCACGAGATCAGGCCTGGCGACCTCTTGCTGTCCCGTAGTGGAACTATCGGTCGTGGCATGCTTCTCGGTGAGCTGGAGGAGTCAAGCACCTATGCGGGGTACCTGGTTCGGTTTCGCCCTCGTCTAGAAACCGACCCGCGATTTATGGCCTACGTTGCCGCGTCGAGTGGTTTCCAGGCAGCCATCGGGGCTGATGCGGTTACGAGCACGATCCAAAATTTCAACGCTGAGCGATATGCCAACATCGCTGTCTCCGTTCCGCCGCTCGACGAGCAGCGCCGCATCGCCGACTTCCTCGACGCCGAGACCGCCCGCATCGACCGACTCGTCTCACAGCGGCTTCGACAGCGGGAACTGCTTGATGAGTTGACTCTGAGCTTGATCGATGAGTCTATCGACCGTCTAGGCTTCATCCCGACTGTCCGCCTTGGGTACTTGGCCTTCGTTCAGAGCGGCGTGACGGTTGACAGCGGACGCCAGAACGACGGCGACGCCGTCACGCTGCCGTACTTGCGGGTCGCTAATGTGCAGGCTGATCATGTCGATCTTCGCGAGGTTGCCGAGATCACGGTGCCGCGCACGACCGCGGCGACCTCGCGCCTGCGGATCGGGGACGTTCTGATGACCGAGGGTGGCGACCTCGACAAACTCGGTCGCGGAACCGTTTGGCACGGAGAGATTCCGGAGTGTCTACATCAGAATCACGTCTTCGCCGTTCGGCCAGACCTTCGTGCAATAGAGCCCGAGTATCTGGCGTTGCTCACGCGAACATCGCGAGCGCGACGGTACTTCGAAAGCACTGGGAACAAGACAACGAACCTCGCATCAACCAGTAGCAGCAAGATCCGTGACTTCCGTGTGCCGCTACCAGACCTGCCGACGCAACGTGAACTTGTCAAGCATATCGATAGCCGACTCAAGGCGGTGGTCGAGTTGGACTTGGGGCTCTTCAATCAAATTGCCGCTCTTACGGAGCGCCGCCAGGCACTGATCACGGCTGCCGTGACTGGGCAGATCGATGTTGGGACCGCGCGTGGGCTGGGGGAAACCGCATGACGCCCGGGGCGCACACGGAGCATGCCTTTGAGAATCGGGTTGAGCAGGAACTGCTTGGCCATGGGTGGGAGGCGGGGCAGCCCACGTTTGGGTTTGATGCCGGGCTTGGGTTGGATACCGCTGAGCTGGTTCGGTTCATCGGGGCTACGCAGCAGAAGAGCTGGGATCGGCTCGTCGAGCTTTACGGTGGCAAGGAGCTCGCGCATGGGCAGTTCTGCCAGCGGGNGGCGGCGCAGCTCGACGAGCGGGGGGTGCTGGACGTCCTGCGGCAGGGGGTGCGGGACCGCGGCGTGCAGATCGAGTTGGCCTACTTCCGGCCTGGGCACACGCTCGCTGCCGACGCGCTCAAGGAGTACGACGCCAACGTTCTGACCGTCGCCCGGCAGCTTCGGTTCAGCGCGAAGAAGCCGAACGAGTCCGTCGACCTGGCGCTGTTCGTGAACGGACTGCCGGTGGCGTCCATCGAGCTGAAGAACGGGATGACCGGGCAGACGGCCGAGAACGCGGTCGCGCAGTACCGGAGGCGGGATCCGAAGGAGCTGTTCTTCGCGAAGCGCGCCCTGGTGCACTTCGCCGTCGACCCGGACAAGGCGTTCGTCGCGACCCGGCTGACGGGCCCCGACACCCGGTTCCTGCCGTTCAACCTGGGCACCAACGGCCCGGGGGAGTCGGGGGCCGCCGGCAATCCGGAGGCCAGGGAGGGCTCCTACCGGGTCGCCTACCTGTGGGAGGAGGTCTGGAGTCGGCACAACTGGCTGGAGATGCTGCAGCGGTTCGTGCACGTCGACGCGAAGGACCAGAAGAAGGGCTCGAAGAAGAGCGTCCACGAGCAGGGCCGGATCTTCCCTCGCTACCACCAGTGGCACGCCGTCCAGACGATGGTCCGCCACGCCCGGGAGCACGGCGCCGGCCAGAACTACCTGGTGCAGCATTCGGCCGGCTCGGGCAAGTCGAACACGATCGCCTGGCTCGGGCACCGTCTGTCGACCCTGTTCGACGCGCACAACCGGAAGGTGTTCGACAAGGTCGTCGTCATCACCGACCGGGTCGTGCTCGACCGGCAGCTCCAGGACACGATCTACCAGTTCGACCACACTCCAGGGGTCGTCAAGAAGATCGACGAGGACTCGACTCAGCTCGCGGCCGCGCTCGCGGACTCGACGTCGCAGATCATCATCTCGACGCTGGAGAAGTACCCGTTCATCCTCGACAAGGTCGCGGGCAAGGGCCTGGGCTCGAAGCGCTATGCGGTGATCATCGACGAGGCGCACACGTCACAGACCGGTGAGCAGGCCACGAAGCTCAAGCAGGCGATCGGCTCGAAGTCGGAACGGGAGCCCGACGAGGACGAGGCGACCTACCTGACCCGGATCCGGGGCAAGCAGCCGAACCTGTCGTACTTCGCCTTCACCGCCACTCCGACGTCGGCGACGCTGAAGCTCTTCGGCACCCCCGACCCGGACCGCCTGGACAAGGACGGCCAGCCGCTGCTCGCCCCGTTCCACGTGTACTCGATGCAGCAGGCGATCGAGGAGGGCTACATCCTCGACGTCCTCGCGAACTACCTGACCTACGACGCGATGTGGCGCCTGTCCAGCGATGCCGTCGAGCAACAGAACTCGGAGATCTCCAACCCGGAGGTCGACAAGAAGAAGGCGCGGCGCAAGCTCGTCCAGCTCGTCGAGGCGCATCCGGAGTCGGCGGCGCAGAAGGCGAAGCTGATCGTCGAGGATTTCCACACGAACATCGCCGGCCGGCTCGGCGGACGGGCGAAGGCGATGGTCGTCACCGACAGCCGGCAGCAGGCGTTCAACGTGTACCAGGCGATCCGCCGGTACGTCGACGACAAGGGTCTCGCGGACTGCCGCCCGCTGGTCGCGTTCTCCGGTTCGCTGACCGACGAGGACAGTGGCCACGAGTTCACCGAGTCGAAGATCAACGGCTTCCCGGAGGGCCGGCTTCCGGAGCGGTTCGCCTACGCGAAGGCCGACGACACCGACGCGGCGGCGCGCAACCAGGAGGAGTACCGGATCCTCGTTGTCGCGGACAAGTACCAGACCGGCTTCGACCAGCCGTTGCTGTGCGCGATGTACGTCGACAAGCCGCTGACCGGCGTCGCCGCCGTCCAGACCCTCTCCCGGCTGAACCGGATCCACCCGTTGAAGTCCCAGGACGACGTCCGGATCGTCGACTTCGTGAACACGGCCGAGAACATCCAGGCGTCGTTCAAGCCGTGGTACGAGATCACGCTCACCGAGCAGCCCGACGCGAACCTGCTCTACCGCAAGCAGCGGGAGGTGATGGACTTCCAAGTCCTGGACGTCTCCGAGATGGAGGCGTTCATGCGGGTGCTCGGGTCGGCCGGCCCGGACCGGATGCCCAATGCCGCTGAGAAGAAGCTGCACGCCGAGCTGCATCGCCTACTGGACCCCGCGATCGACCGGTTCAAGGCGCTGCCGACCGTCGCGGAGCGGGAGGAGTTCCGCGATGCGCTGGAGAAGTACTGCCGGGCCTACAGCCTGCTCGCGCAGGTCATCGACTGGGGCGACGCAACGCTCGAACGGCTCTACCAGTACGGCCGGATCCTGCTGCTCCGCCTGCCTGGCAGGGCCGCGACGGCCGTCGACATCGGCGACGCCGATCTGTCGCACTACCGTCTCGAGTTCACCGGCTGCCACGACGTGTCGCTCTCGCCGTCCGGCGACCAGGTCGTCCGCGGCCACGCGGCCGACGGCGGCGGCTACGTCGAGCCGGAGGTGGTCCGGCTCGCGGACGTCATCAACGACCTGAACGAGCGCTTCGGCCTGAACCTGGGGACCTCCGACCAGATCCTGCTGTTCCAGCAGGTCGCCAGCCTGGTCGAGGACTCCCGGATGCAGCAGGTCGCGCTGATGAACGACGAAGCGCGCTTCGGCCAGGTCGCCGACGGCCGGCTCGACGACATCGTCGCGGAGAACGCCGCGAAGAACGAGGACTTCATGAAGCTCTACTTCGACAACCAGGACTTCCAACAGGCCGTCAAGGAGGCCGCCCGCAAGCGTGCCTACCGGATCATCACCGACCCGGCCCGCGACGAGGCCCTGGCCCGCCTCCGCGCCGAAATGCTCCGCGAGACCACCTGAGATACTCGCACCCCGAACCGCATCGGGAGAACGCAGCACGGGGGAATGCGTGACTGACCCTTTCACGACCACCACCAGCGACTCATTGGACGACCGGATCCGGCTTGTCGGCCGGTATCGGATCGACGGGCTGCTCGGCAGCGGCGGCATGTCCGAGGTGTTCTACGGCTACGACGAGCGCCTCGACCGCCCGGTCGCCATCAAGCTGCTCCGGCCGCCAGGCAACCCGCCCGGCCAGCCGGGCAGCGCGGAACGGATCGCGTTCGAGGAACAGCAGGCGATCAACGAGAAGCGGTTCCTCCGGGAGATCCGCACCACCGCCAGCCTCGACCATCCGGGCATTCCCGCGGTGTTCGACACGGGCGTCCACACGTTCCCCGACGGCAGCCGCCGGGTGTGGCTCGTCATGCAGCTGCTGCGCGGATCGACCGTGCAGCAGCTCATCGAGGACACCGACTACGACACCGCGCCGCTGGGCATCGCTCGCGCTGCGGGTATCGGCGCCCAGGTCGCCGCCGTCCTGGACCGCGTCCACGCAGTCGACGTTGTCCACCGCGACATCAAGCCGGACAACCTCATTGTCATGCCCGGCGGGCTCGTGAAGGTCCTCGACTTCGGCATCGCGATCCTGCGCGGCGCCGATGCCCCGCCCCGGCTCACCCAGGTCGATCACACCATCGGCACCCCGGACTACATGTCGCCCGAGCAGCACCTCGGCAGCGTGATCACGCCCGGGTCCGACATCTACTCCCTCGGCTGCCTGCTGTTCGGCCTCCTCACCGGCGACCGGGTCTTCTACGTGACCGGCAGCGGTGTGTCGCTGCGCGAGTTGCACGTCAAAGCCGACCCGCCGCTGGTCACCTCGCTACGGCCGGACGTGCCCACCGAGCTGGCCGAGCTCGTCAACGCGATGCTCGCCAAGGATTTCCGGACCCGTCCCACGGCAGTGGATGCCTACCACGCCCTCGCCCCGTGGGCCGCGGCCCCGCCCGCGACGCCCTCCAGCGACGCGCTCGATCCGACGCAGCCGTTCCGCAACCCGCTGCTCGTCATACCGCGCCAGACCATCGCGGCGGCCGGTAGCGTCCCGGCACCACGCCCCGGCATAGCCGTCGTAGGCGAATCTGCGGCCAGCACTCTGCCTGGAGCAGGACCGCTGGCCATCCAGCTGGCCCGCCCGGGACTGTCCGCCGCCGCGCAACTGTCCGACACGGCGGTCGACGAGCTGCTGGCCGAGGTCGCGGAGCTCGTCGACGCGGACAGGCCGGCGGAGGCCATCGACCTGCTCGAGGCGGCCGTCGCGGCCGGCGCGCAGGATCCCGCCCGCGGCCTCGAACTGCGCCGCTTCTTGGCCGAGACGCTCTACCTGGCCGACAGGTTCACCCGGGCGGCCGCCCTCAACGACGCCGTCCGCGCCGAATGCCTGCGCTACCACCTCAAATTCAGCGACCCGTGGGTGCTCGACTGTTCCTACTACGCCGGCCTCGCCTACGCCCGCATCGGCGACCCCGAGAAGGCCCTCGACCGCCTCCGCGCCTACCTGGACAACGCCGACGCCGCGAAGGAAGAACACCTTCGCCTCCTGGAAGCGCGCCGCACCGCCGCCTTCATGCTCGCCGCCACCGGCCAGTCCGCGGCCGCTTTGGCCGCTTTCAAAGACCTCCGCCGTGCGTTGGCGACGACCTACGGCTCCGGCGCCTCAGGCGAACTCCAGAACCTCGACAAGATCATTACTAGGCTTGGGCGTGGCCTGTAGTAGGCAAACATGGGCTCGTGCCAGCGAGCGTGAAGGAGCCCCGGGTCACGTCGTGCGGGCGCCATCCGCCGCCTGCTCCCATCGCGGCGAGCCGGTCGAGTGTGGACGATCGTTGACAGGGCTCACGCTGCTGGTGGCAGCAGCGGCGGTCGTTCGGCGCGGGTCTTGATGCCGAGCATCATGCGGCGGGTCATGACGAAGCTGACCAGCCCGATGGGCGCCATCACCGTTCGGGTGATGACGCTGTCGAAAGCGACGCGTTCGCGGACAAACAGCCGTGTGGTGTTCGGGTCGATCGGCCGCAGCGTGAACGACCAGAGGAATTCCCACCTAAGCTTCTCGTCGCGTCGTATGGGGCGTCCGGCCGGCAGATTGGCGAGCTTAAGGACCAGTACTTCGTCGGGACGTAGCTCTTGGACGTACCAGCCCCCGGAGCGGTTGCGGCTTGCGTAGACCACGTCGCCGACGTTGAGCTCCTGCCACGCGTCGACGATCGAGTCCGCGCTGTGGATCCGCAGACCGACCAGGTTCTCGAGCCAGTCGTAGCTGTAGAAGCCGCCTCGGTCCGCGCCGAGCTGCACGATCCACGGCCATACCCGCGCCGGCGGCGCATCGATCGTGATCGCGCGGGTCACCTGGGTCGCTGGTTGGGCGACGAGAGAGTCACCCACAAGCGAGGCGTCGACCTCGTCGTCCGTGGCGCCCCACCGCTGCTGCCACGGCTTGACCACCCGCTCGTAGGCGGCCAGCCAGAGCCCGCCGGCTATCGCGAGCCGCTTACCTCGCATGCCCCCACCCTGGTTCGACCGTCGCTCCCGCCCGACCGCGCCGCAAGCCTGGCGCTTTCGTCACCACGCCGAGCCTACCGCCGACGCGCGAGGCGACCGGCAAGCTTCGCCGCCAGACCGCCGCTGATCGCGGCGTCGAGGTCGAGGAAGTCGCGGGCGGCGGCGCGGTTGCACAACGCGTCGACCTTGCCGGCCATGACGTCATCCGGGTGCAGCACCGGACCGACCTCCATCTGGACCGGTGGCTGGAGCCGCCAGTTGGCGACCAGTTCCACCCGGTGGACATCGTCGGGCTGACTCGGGTCGGTCACCTGATGTCATTGACACCTGAAGCCGCGCGATCAGCTCGTTCCGAAACTCCGTCTCGACCTTGAGGCCGTCCGCTCGGCACGCCACGATCATCGCATCGACGGCGGCCGGGAAATCCGCTGGTCAGGCCGCGGACGAGCGCCCGGTGGTCAGCTCGGGAAACCGGGTCTCCCACCGGCTACGGACCTGCGGCGGCAGGACCAGGTCAGGCCAAAGCCGGACCAGCGTGCGCCCATCCAGTCAGCGGGACAGATCCGCCGTCCTGGACGCCTCCCGCAGCACGGTTTCGTACATCCCGTGCCAGCCGGCGGGGACTCTCCAGGTCGTACCGAGGCGAACCCGACCAGTCCAACCACCGGTCCGGAACCACCACACCCCCTCGCCCTCGCCTCAGCCTCTGAGGGACACCGTCCAGGTGCCGTACTCGCGGGCGACGTCGGTGACTGTCAGGGTGCCCGACCGGGTCGGGTCGTGTGTGCTCAGGGCCTGATCGAGCGGGGCGATCAGTATGTCCTCGAGTGCGGAGCCGATGCTGTGGTCGTCGAGGTGTTGGTCGGTGGTGAGTTCGACGAGGAGGCGGGCGCGGGCGCGTGGGCCGAGGGTGAGATCGATGCCCTGTTCGGTGCGCAGGCGGGCGGCGAGCCGGCCGACGAGCAGATCGACGATCTGCTCGATGGCGGCGCGGTCATGGTGGTTCGGCACCACGCAATTGTCATCGGGGATGGTGAAGCTCAGGCCGGTTCAGGCCAGGCTCGGAAACAGCCATGCACCGCCTCCGCCGACGCTCGGCGTAGGCGAACGCGCGAGGAACTCGTCTCACGTGCTCGATCGTGCCGGGCCGGCGGACGACGCTGTCGCGGGGGCGGTGAGGTCGTAGACGGCCTCGCCGCCGATCGTCGTCGCCTTGTAGTGCTGCTGGACCCAGGTGCTGATCGTGCCGCCCGGCCCGCCGGACCGGCCACCGAACCCGCCGAATCCGCCGCCACCGGTTTGGCCGGCGCCGATGAAGTAGTGCACCCGGCCCGCGTGGACGTCGTTCTCGAACTGGGTCAGGGTAGGCGCCGGGTCGCGCCCGGTGAAGCCGCCGATGGCCATCACCGACGTGTCCGAGGCGAGTTCGAGGCCGGCCGCGGCCGAGGATCCCTGCACTGCGGCAGCCCACCGGTAGCCGTGGCTGGCCTTCAGTAGCGACGCCAGCCGGGCGTTCGTGGCGCCGAACCCGCCGAACCCGTCGCCGAACCCGCCGAACCCGCCGCCGAACCCGCCGGCACGTCGGCCGCTCGCCGCCGCGGAGCCGCCGAACGCGCCGAGGCGACCGGGACCGCCGTTTCCACCGCGGCTGCCGCGGACCGCGGGCCCGGCCGTCGGCTGGCCCCCGGACTGCGGGATCGTGGCGGTGACGGCCGCGAACGCCGCCGGGCCGCCGAGTACGGCGACGAGCCCGCAGGTCGCGACCGCGATGGCCATCCGTCCGACGAGCGCGCGCCGGATCAGCAATGCCACCGTTGCGGCGACGGCGGCCATCGCCACCACCACCCGCAGCCAGGGATACCAGGACGGGGTGCGGTCCAGCAGGGTGAACGACCAGGCTCCGGTCGCCGCGACCGCGGCGGCCAGCAGCAGCCGGCTCGTCCACTGCTGCCTGGCCCGCCACAGCGTCCAGGTGCCGACGCCGACCAGCCCGGCGATGCCCGGCGCGATCGACGCCGTGTAGTAGGGGTGGAAGGTTCCCTGCGCGAAGCTCAGCACGATCGACGTCACGATCATCCAGGAGCCCCAGAGGAGTAGCGCGGCCCGCGTCCGGTCCACGCGCGGCGCCCGCCGGGTCACCCACAGGCCGCCGAGGAGCAGGATCAGCGCGCCCGGGATCAGCCAGGAGACCTGGCCGCCGATCTGGTCGCCGAACAGCCGGTCCCAGCCGGCGCCGCCGCCGAACCCACCGCCGCCACCAAACCCGCCACCGCCGCCGCCACCACCACCACCGCGGCCGCCCAGCGCGGCCTGCACCCGTTCGGCCAGCTGCGGATCGCGCCTGGCCAGCTCGCTCAGGTTCGTCCGGCCGCCGCCGAACCCACCGCCGCCACCGCCGCGGTTGCCGTCACCGCCGAAGATCCGGCCCACGCCGTTGTAGCCGAAGGCCAGGCCGAGCGCGCTGTTGTCGGTGGAACCGCCGATGTAAGGACGCGAACCCTTCGGCCACAGTTCGACCGTCGCCACCCACCAGCCGGCGGCGACCACGATCGCCAGCCCGCCCGCGAGCAGCTGCCACACCCGCCGCCACGAGCCGGTCGGCGCGGCGATCAGGTAGACCAGCGCGAACGCGGGCAGCACCAGGAAACCCTGCAGCGTCTTCGTCAGGAAGGCCAGGCCGAGCGCGGCGCCGGTCGCCGCCATCCACTTCGTCGACGCCTCCTCGAGCGCGCGGACCAGGCAGTATCCGGCCAGGACGAGGACGAAGGTGAGCAGGCCGTCCGGGTTGTCGAAGCGCAACATCAGCGCCGCCACCGGGGTGAGCGCCAGCGCGGAGCCGGCCAGCAGGCCGGCGACGGGGCCGAACCACCTGCGCACGGCCGCGAACATCAGGCCGACCGCGGCCACGCCGCCCAGCGCCTGCGGAACGAGCATGCTCCAGCTCGAAAAGCCGAAGATCCGCCCGGACAGCGCCATCGCCCACAGCGACGCCGGCGGCTTGTCGACCGTGATGAAGTTCCCGGAGTCGAGCGATCCGAACAGCAACGCCTTCCAGCTCTTCGTCCCGGCCTGGACCGCCGCCGCGTAGAAGCTGTTCGCATAGCCCGAGGCGCCCAGGTCCCAGATGTAGAGCACCGCCGCCGCGGCGAGCAGCCCGACGAGCGCCGGCCGGGCCCACACCGGATCCGCCGGCCGGCCGCGCACCGCCCGCCGCCATCGGCTCACCGGCGGCGGATCGCCCGCGCTGAGGGGCGCCCCTGGCGCACCGGCATCAGCGTGATCATTGGCATCGCCGTGATCGCCGTCGCGCGCCGCCGGAACCGCCGGGGCGTCGGCGCTGACCGCGACGCTGGGTAGGACCGTCGCGCTGGAGGGGTCCTCGGGCTGCGTCATACGCTGGATACTCACCGTGCAACCTGTGCGCAAGCTGAGAGTGATCGGATGGGCCGCCGCCGGCCCCTGCTCCGACTCTCGGAGCCATGATGATCGACAGGAACTTCGAGTGGTTGCGGACCTGGCGGCCACCGAAGCGTTTCGTCCGCAGGATCAGGGCCGGGTGCAGGGGCGCCGCGACCTCGCCCGTTGTTGATGACTCCGGTCGCCGTGGTCCGGCGTCAGCCGCGTCCGTGTCGATGTAGACCTTCATCGTGATCTCGGATCGTTGTGCCGCTCGCTGCAGTGCTTTCCACAGGCCTGATGATCGCTGAAAGTTGAACCCGGAACGGATTGGCGTTCGGCCCGTGCGTGCGGAGCACTCTCACCCCCCTCCGGCCATCTCTCTGTCCTGTTGTGCCTGGGACGGGGCCGCCGCATCCTCGCCGCCGAGGACGGCTGTCTCATCGTGCGGGATTGCCCGACCTTGTCTGCGGCGACGAGCAGGACCGCGCGGCGCTCGGGATCGAAGGCGAACAGGATGCGGAATCCGCCCGCGTCAGCTGGTTGGGGGTGCCTCGTAGAGCTGGCCGAGGGTGACGGCGGCGACGCGGTCGTTCGCGGCGGCGGTGACGGACGGGTCGAAGCCAGCGCCGCTGTAGCAGGTCAGGATGGTGTCGCGGGTGTCGTAGCCGCGGGCCGCGAGCAGGTCGCGGGCACGGCGAAGTCGGTCGACATGACGGGAATCCACGACGTCGCCCCACTTCGCCTCGCCGAGGGACAGGATGCGGCGGGGNTCGCCGGGCACCGACGGGGCCAGCACGGCCACGTCAATCTGGATCTGGGTCTTGCGCGCGGGGTCGGCAACGACACCGGCGCCGACCTCGCCGGGGATCTCGCCTAACCGGGCGGACGGGGCGAAGGCCGCGTGGTCGCGACAGAGCTGCTCGAAATGGGGGCCGAGGACCTGCGCGGAGAAGCGAGGGCGGGCGTCCCGCCAGACCGGGGCACCCCGACCGCTCTCCAGGAAACCCCAGCGTGGCCTCATGACGACCTGGTAGAAGACGATCAGCGGCTCGGCGATCCGGTACACCGCCCGACCCTGGCGGAACAGGTCCTCCTCCCTGCGCAGCAGCCCACAGTCCTCCAGGACACCCAGATGATGGGAGATGTCGGTGGCCTTCCGGCCCACGTAGCTCGCGATGCCACCGCGAGTGTTGGAACCGCCGGCGACAGCGGCGAGCACCGAGTGGTACATCGCCGCATCGCGGACGCCGGCCTCCTCGTCGAGCAGGTAGCGGGCCTCCCGGAACAGCGGGCTGCCCGGGTTGAGGACCGTCCGCAGGACCCAGTCGTCGAAGTCACCGGGACCGGCGGGGACATCGTCGTTGACGAACCTGCGATAGGCCGGGGTGCCGCCGACGACGGCGTGCTGCGCGACCGCCAGCCGCGGATCCGTGATGCCCCAGAACCGGGCCGCCAAAGGATACTCGAACGGGTGGACCACGACTTCCAGGTTCGCCCGGCCGCGCAGCGGCGCGCTGCCGGCCAGCAGCCGACCCATCACCGACAGCGCCGAGCCACACAGCAACAGCGATACTCCCGGCTCGCCCCGCTGCGCCGCCGACGCGGCGCGGTCGAACTCCCGCTGCAGGATCGACGGCAGCGCCGGCGACACCATGCTCAGATAGGGAAACTCGTCGATCACCACCGGGCCCGTAAGGGTCGTACCGACCGAGAACAGGTACCGAACGGCCTCGTCCCAGGTCGCGAACCGCGGCGGCGTCGGCAGCCGGGTTGCCTCGGCGAGCGCTTCGGCGAACAGCGCCAGCGACTCGGTCTCGGTCGCCTCCGTGGCGCCGAAATAGAGCCCTCCGGTCTGGCGAGCCAGCGCCTCCAACAGGAACGTCTTGCCCTGCCGCCGTCGCCCGCTGACCACCCCCAGCTGGGCGGGCCCACCCACCCGGGCCGCGAAGCGCGCCAGGTGGCCCCACTCGAAGTCGCGGTCGAACACGTGCGCAGGCTTCTCGATCACGTCCGCCACCGCCGCTTCCCAGAAGGTCTAACTGTACTTCTTAGAAGTGTACTTCTAAGGAGTGCGTCTCGCCTGGCCGCTCCGGACACGTATTCGATCTTGGATGTGCTGGAAGGCCGGAGCGCGACGTAGGTAGCAGACCTGGTCGGCTCGGCGCATCGGAGCCCAGCTGGCGATCCGTTGCCTACGTGCCGCTAACGCCGTGTTCGGGCGGGATCGCTCCAGTCCAGCAGATGCTGATGCCGGTTGTCAGGCGATGTTGAGGTGGATGTTGCCGATGCGGGCGACGATGTCGAGGTGGCCGCCGAGGCCGGTGATGTAGGTGCGCAGAACCTCCAGTCCCGTGGCGGTGCCGTTCTCGATCTGGCTGATCCTCGCCTGGGTCAGGCCGGTGGCTTCGGCGAGCTGTGCCTGGGTGAGGCCGAGTTGATTGCGGATCTCGGCGAGTTGCGCGCCGCTGACGGAGGCGAGCATCTGGCTTCGCATCTCAGCGCGGCGGGCTGTCCGCGCGGCGCTGTCCCACCTGGGATCGGTCGCGCGGGCGCGGGCCTTGACATCACGCCAGTTCGACGGTGTGGTCATGATCCCTCCTGTTCCTTCAAGATCCTCAAGTGTTCGCCGAATCTTTCGTCTGCGAGCGGGACTGCGGTCTGGTACCAGGTGCGCCAAACGCCGGACTTGTCGCCCGCGACGAGAAACACCGCTTCCCGGCGTGGGTCGAAGGCGAAAATCAGCCGGATCTCGGTGGCCCCGGCCGAGCCCGGTCGGAGTTCTTTCATGTGGTGGTAGGTGCTGCCTGTGAGTCTGTCAACGAGCGGGCGCCCCAGGCCGGGCCCGTGTTCGGCGAGCATGTCGATGGCCTCGGCGACCAGGTCCGCACTGGCGGAGTCCGTGCGGCACAGGTTGAGGAACCATTGCTCAACTAGATCATGAGTCCGCGGCTCCCTCGTGGGAAGGTTGTGATCGGCGTGGTGATCCGGTACGGCCGGATGGGAGCGGTGACATCGAGACCTTCGCCTGCGATGAGTGCGGGGAGCGGAAGACGGGGCGGCCGACGGAAACGGTGACTGGCCGCCGGCTCTGCAAGCAATGCGGCGATCGGCTTTCCGGGGCAGCCGCAGGTCTCCTGACGGGCGGCGGGATCGGTGACGCGATCTCGATCGCCGGATGGTTCTCCAGGCTGCGCCGCCGCCGGACGGACTCCTGACCGGCACGTGCCAGGCCGGATCACGTAGACGGCCCAACCCGTAACATTCCGGTGTGACCGGCTACCGTCACCGATCAAGCCGCAGGTGATCGCCGGGCGGAAGGCAGTCAGATGACCGTGTCCGGCAAGGTCCCTGAGCGGGAGAGGACGGCGATGTCCGCGGAACCGGATGACCCGACAGGCGACGCGGCCACCGGACATGATCCGGACCATCCGTCACCGCCCGATCCCCATCCGTCCGTGGACGCCGACGCGGCGCAGCCGGTGAACGCCGACTCGGAGCCGGACGCCGAGCCGGCCGCGCCCGAGCGGGCAAATGACGACCGGAAGTCCACCCGCCCGCTCGACTGGGACGGCTCCTTCAGCCGCACCTGGAACTCCCGCTACGGCCGTGACTGGACCAACCAGCTCGCCGCCGAACAGGAGCGCGAGTGGGAGGACGAGGAGTTCCGGCGTTTCCGGCGGGAGACGGTGGAGTTGATGAACGCGGAGTCGGCCCGGGAGGAGGCCCGACTGCGGGAGGAAGAGCAGCGGTCGGCCTCTGCGGACGGTCGGTCCACGCGGGAGCTGGCGGAGGAAGCACTGCTGCGTAAGTTGGACAAGCTTGATCGGCTGTCCCCTCCCCAGGCCGACGAACCCGGCGAGGCGGACGACCAGGGTTGATCAGATCTCGAAACCGATCCTGATCACCATCGAGAGTCGAACCTCGGCTCGACCGAGGTCGGTCGTTCCGGTGGTGACACGGCGCGGCGGCTCTGCTCAACCGTGTCCGCGAGGGTGCGGCGGGCCCGGGTGGTGTCCGGATGGAACGGGCCGTGTTCCCGCATCGCGTCGGCGAGCGCATCGCGGTGAAGGCCGACGGCATCTGCGGGCCGGCCGGCTTGGCGGTAGGTGTCGGCGAGGCTGTCCCGGCTGGTGCGGGTGTCCGGGTGATGGGAACCGAGGAATTGCTCACGCAGGACGAGGACTCGCTCGTTGAGGTTGATGGCCTGTGGCAGTCGGCGGGCGGCGCGGTAGGTGTCGGCGAGGCCGTCGGCGGTGCGCAGGGTGCGTGCGTCGGCGACGCCGTGCACCCTGCTCTGCTCTGCGAGTAGCCGTTCGAGCTGGGGGATCGCCATTTCTACCTGGCCGTTGCGCCGATAGGCGTAGGCGAGGACCTCGCGGGCATCGACCGTCTGCGGATCCGAGGCACCGAGGACGCGTTCGTGGCGGTCGAGGGCGCGTTCGAGATGAGGCACGGCGTCGCCGGGCCGTCCGAGCCTGAGGTGGGTGTCGGCGAGAAGCTCGCGGGTCCGCGTCGTCTCCGCGTGGTCGGAGCCCAGCGCACGTTCGCGCCCGGTGAGGGCACGGTCGAACAGGGGGACAGCCTGTTCGGGTCGGCCGGCGCGGAGGTGGGTGCGGGCGAGGTCGTGGGTGCTGTCGAGGGTGTCGGGGTGGTCGGGGCCGAGGACGCGGTCGCGGTCCGACAGGGCTCGGTCGAGTTCTCGGGTGGCGTCGTCGAGGCGTCCGGCCTGATGGTAGGCGATTCCGAGGTGGTGGCGGGTGTTGAGGGTGTCGGGGTGGTCCGGGCTGAGGACGCGGCTGCGGGTGGTGAGGGTCTGTTCGAGGAGGGGGGTGGCGTCGCCGAGTGCGCCGCGTCGGCTGTAGGTGACGGCGAGCTGGTGGGTGGTGTCCAGGGTGGCGGGGTGATCGTCGCCGAGGATGCGGCGGCGGTCGGTGAGAGTGTCACGTAGGAGGCTGGCGGCCTCGTCACCGTGCCCGGTGGCGTCGAAGGCGCGGCCGAGGCTGTGGCGGCTTTCGAGGGTGTCAGGGTGGGTGGGGCCGAGGACGCGGGTGCGGGCGGTGAGGGTGTGTTCGAACAGGGTGGTGGCGTGGTCGAGGTGGCCGGCGCGTTGGTAGGCCCAGGCGAGGGTGGCCCTGGATTCCAGGGTGGCGGGGTGATCGGGGCCGAGGAGGCGGGAGCGGTCGGCGAGGGTGCGGGTGGCGAGGCGGCCGGCGTCGTCGACGTGGCCCGCGGCGAGGGTGGCGCGGGTGAGGGTTTCGCGGGCGGTGAGGGTGTCGGGGTGGTCGGGGCCGGCGAGGTGTTCGCGGGCGGCGGCGGCGCGTTCGGCCAGCGGTAGGGCCTGCTCGGGCTGGCCCTGTTCGAGCAGGTAGGCGGCGGCGTGCTCGGCGAGCCAGGCCGCGTGCGGGCCGTCGACGACGGTGGCGGCGTCGGCCTCGGTCGGGGTGGGGCCGGTCTTTGCCGGGGTGGGGCCGGTGTCGGGGCGGGCGTCGGCGGCGGTGTCGAGGACGGCGAGGGTGTGGGGGAGGAGCTCGCGCCAGGCGGGCCAGGCGGCGGGGTTTCCGGCGACGTCGGCGGGCAGGGTGGCGTGCAGCATCCGGCGCAGGGAGTCGGTGAGCTGGTCGGCGTGCTCGGGGGCGGTGTCGGCGCGGACGGCGGCGCGGACCAGGGCGTGCATCGTCACGGCGGAGCCGTCGCGGTGGGCCAGGGCGGAGCGTTCCAGGGCGCCGATCGTGTCGGCGAGGTCGAGCGGGTCGGCAGCGGCGGCGCGCAGCTCGGCGTGGTCGAGGGCGTCCGGGGCGGCGGTGAGCAGGTGCAGCGGCAGGGGCGTGGCGTCGCCGTGGGCGGCGAGGCGCAGCAGTTCGGCCGCCGCGGGGGAGTCGGCGGACAGCCGGCGGATCGGCTCGTCCCACAGGGTGGCGGCGGTGGTCCCGGGGCGGCCGGGCACCTCGCCCTGGCCCAGCAGGCGGGCCGGCTGGTCGGTCAGCGCCTGCAGGTAGACCTCGGCGGGCAGGCGGCCGGTGGTGATCCGGTGGGCGGCCTGGTCGAGGGCGAGCGGGTGGTCGGCGAGTTCGGCGGCGATGCCCGCCGCCACCGCGAGGTCGACGGCGGGCAGCCGGTCGGTGAGCAGGGCGATCGACTCGGCGCGGTCCAGCGGTGCCAGGGCGACGACCTGGCCGAGGCGGTCCCAGTCGGGGTTGCGGGAGGTCAGCAGCAGGCGGCCCGTCTCGCTGGGGCGCAGCCAGTCCGGCAGCGCCGTCCCGGCGGCGTCGTCGAGGACGATCAGCCAGCGGCCGTCGGCGCGGTCGAGGCGGGCCAGCACGGCGGCCGGTTCGGCGTGCTCGGGCAGTCCCAGCGCCGGCGCGAGGGCGCGGATCCGGTCGCCGAGCAGTGCGGGGCGCCCGGCGGGCACCCACCAGACGGCGTCGAAGTCCCGGCGGTGCGCCCGGACGTACTCGGTGGCGACGCTGGTCTTGCCGATGCCGGCGAGTCCGGTGACGGCGACCAGCGGGGAGCGGGCCAGCGCCGCGTCGAGCCGGTCGAGCGCCTCGCCGCGTCCGACGAACGCGGCGGGCGGCGACGGCACGTTCCACACCGCCGGCAGGTCACCGGGGTGGATCGGGCTGTGTGGGTGACGCGCGGCGCGGCCCCCCTCCGGCGGCCCGGGCTCGCCGCCGCGCACGGCCGCGAGCAGGGCGGTCTCGCCGGCGAGCGCGCCGCGGTCGAACAGGTTGACCGGGGCGATCTGGCCGAGCAGGCCGGGCACCGGGCGGTCGGTCACCCGGGCGACGAGCAGCCGACGATCGCCGTCGGCCACGCGGGGCGACCAGGCCGCGCCCCATTCGGTGACCGCCGTCGGGGAGTCCAGGTAGCCGTCCGAGACGACGGCGATCGTGTACCGGGCCTGCCTTGTCGCCCGGTCCAGCCAGGAGACCTGGTGGGTGCCCGGCGCCCGGTCCCAGGATTCGACGAGGACCCGCAGGCCGGCGTTCTCCAACGTCCCGGTGATCCACTCGGCCCAGGGCTGGCCGTCCTCGGCGTACGACACGAAGCAGTCGAGCGCGTCCCCCTCGCCCCCGACGGTCACCGAACAACCATCCCATAGTTACCGAAACGACCCACCCCTCGCTCAGTCAGAGGGATAAATCGGACGCGGAGGGCTCCGGCTCGGCGCGGGCGGCGGTCTCGGCGGTGGGCGGACGAGCGACGGAGGGTTGGGCGTGGGCAGCTATGTCCAGCGACGTCACGGGAGGAGCACCCATTGTGCGTCATTGACATGAAACGGGAGATAGGTCGTAGGCTGAGTGAGTACTCAACCAAGCGTCCGGTTGGCGGTGGCCGAGGATGCTGACCTGGGATCGGAGACGGCGATGAGCGGTCGGGTGGCGGGCAAGGTCGCGCTGGTGACGGGGGCCGCGCGCGGGCAGGGGCGGGCGGACGCGCTGCGGCTCGCGGAGGAGGGCGCCGACGTGATCGTGGTCGACGTCTGTGCGCCCCTGCCGAGCGTCGACTATCTCTCCGCGACCCCGGAGGACCTGGCGGAGACGGTCTCGCTGATCGAGAAGACGGGGCGCCGCGTGGTGTCCGGGATCGTGGACGTCCGCGACCTGGAGGCCCTGCGTCGCATCGTCGACGACGGCGTGGCGCAGCTCGGCCGGCTCGACGTCGTCGTCGCCAACGCCGGGATCTGCATCCCCCGGGCGTGGGACAAGGTGACCCCGCAGATCTACGAGGACACGATCAGCACGAACGTCACCGGGGTGTGGAACACGGTGATGGTCGGCGCGCCGCACCTGGTGCGCGCCGGCGGGGGCTCGATCATTCTGATCAGCTCGGCGGCGGGGCTGAAAGTGCAGCCGTTCATGGTGCCGTACACGACGAGCAAGTTCGCGGTGCGTGGCATGGCGAAGGCGTTCGCGGCGGAGTTGAGCCAGCACCACATCCGGGTCAACAGCGTGCACCCGACCGGCGTGAACACGCCGATGGGGACCGGCAGCATGCGGGAGCGGATCGAGGAGGGGATCGCCGGCTACGATCGGCTCGGCCCCATGTTCATGAACCTGCTGCCGGTCGACGGCACCGAGCCCGAGGACGTCGCCGACACCGTGCTGTTCCTGGCCTCGGACGAGTCGAAGTTCATCACCGCGCATGAGATCGCCCCCGACGCCGGCAACACCGAGTTCTGAGGCCGAGGTCTGACGTGGGGCGCGGCGAGGGGAGTGCCGGCGCGGGCCGGGCAACCACGCCGAGCGTGGCCCCGCCGGGGGAGCCGGAACTCAGCGCGCGGGAGCGCATCCTGGCCGCCGCGGAGGTGCTGTTCGCCGAGCACCGGTTCGACCGGACGTCCACCGCCCGGATCGCCGCGGCGGCCGGCGTGCCGCACGGGCTGATCTTCTACCATTTCAAGACGAAGATGGACCTGCTGCTCGCGGTCGTGCAGCGAGATCGGGTGACCACCCTCGGCGAACTCGACCTGCCCGCGCCCGATCTGGCCCCGTCCGACGTGCCGTCGCCCGATCTGCCCGCGCCCGATCTGCCCGCGCCCGACGTGCCCTCGTCGGAGCGGGCGGAGTCGCGCCGGGCGATCGCCGAGCTGTGGCGGCATCTCACCGTCGTGCTCGGCCGGCCGTCGCCGGTGCATCGCATCGTCCTGCAGGAACTGGCCGTCCACGAGGAGATCCGGCGGCGGGCGATGGAGAGCACCGACGCCGCCGCGACCGTGATCGCCGGCCGGCTCGCCCGGATCTTCGGGTGCGACGTCCCGACGCCGGAGCAGGTCGCCGCGGCCCAGTTGCTCACCTTCGCCGCGTCGATGGCACCGCTGCTCGACCAGCCCGACCACACCCTCGTCGACCCGGATGCCCTCGCCGCGCTACTGGCTCAGGGCCTGTCTCCGCCGGACGCCTGAGCTGCCCGGTCCTGCGCGGCCGTCCCAGGTGGTGTTCGGCCACGAGGATCTGATGGGACGAGGGAGGGGAACTCGGGGCTCGGCCTGCCCACCAGCCGCCACATCCATCGCGTCTTTGTGTGACCGTTTGTGCGCGAAATCGTGCCGAGGCTTCGGTACGGTTTCGCGCCCGAAAACCGTACCGAAGCCTCGGCACCATCTGGCCGCAGTCTGGCCGCAGACCCGGCTGGGGATAGCCGGGTGCGGGCGACCGTGCAGCGCTGACGGATCAGCAGACGACCCGGGGCGACGAGCTTGGTTCGGACCCGATAGTCGAGCCGCGTCTAGAAGATCACTGAAAATCTTGCGGGGTGCTGGTGGGGGTGGATGGCCGTGGTTTAAGGGGGTGCGGCGGTCAGGGTCCAGCCGTTGGTGCT
>NZ_JYFN01000068.1 GCF_000948395.1 Frankia torreyi
GGTTCCCTGGGAGGGGTCGGGTCCGCGTCGGGCCGCGGTGTCGTCGTTCGGGATCAGTGGCACCAACGCCCACGTCATCCTGGAGGAACCCCCCGCCCTCACGGAGTCCGCCACGGAGCCGGCCACGGAGCCGGCCACGGAGCCCGCGACGGAGCCCGCCGCGGAGCCCGCGACGGAGTTCGCCGCGGAGTCCGGCGGGTCGGCCGGCGGGAGCGAGGCGACGGCCGAGCCGGTCGTGTGGGTGATGTCGGCCCGGGGCGAACCCGCGCTGCGAGCCCAGGCCGAGGCGCTGCTCGGCTTCGCCGAGTCGACTCCCGACCTGGACCCGCGCCAGGTCGCCCGGGCGCTGGCCACCACGCGCGCAGCGCTCGACCACCGGGCGGTCGTCGTCGCCGACGGACGGGACGACCTGCTCGCCGGGCTGCGGGCGCTGGCCGGCGGGACGTCCGCGCCGGGCACCGTCAGCGCCTCCACCGTCGACTCCTCGCAGGTCACGTTCGTCTTCCCCGGCCAGGGCTCGCAGTGGCCTGGGATGGCGGTGGAGCTGTTCGGAACCTCGCCGGTGTTCCGGGACGCGCTCGAGGCGTGCGCGGACGCGGTCGGTCGGTACGTCGACTGGTCCCTGCTGGACGTGCTGCGCGCCGTGCCCGGTGCCCCGACCCTGGACCGGGCGGAGATCGTCCAGCCGGCGCTCTTCGCGGTCATGGTCTCGCTGGCCCGCCTGTGGATCTCACAGGGGGTGCGGCCCACCGCCGTCGTCGGGCATTCCCAGGGTGAGATCGCCGCCGCGCACATCGCCGGCGCCCTCACCCTCGATCACGCCGCCCGGATCGTGGCGCTGCGCAGTCAGGCCCTGACCGAGCTGACGCCCGCGGGCGGGATGGCGTCCGTGCTGGCACCCGTCGACCAGGTACGCGCGTGGATCGCCCGGTGGGGGGGCCGGCTCGAGATCGCCGCGGTGAACGGCCCCGCCTCCACGGCCGTGGCGGGACCGGCCGAGGACATCGAGCGCCTGCTGGCCGAGCCCGGCGAGCTGCGGGTACGGCGGATTCCCGTCGACTACGCCTCGCACTCGGCGCAGATGGACCAGGTCCGCGACCGGCTGGTCAGTGCCCTCGCCGGCATCACGCCGCGTGCCACGGAGATCGCCTTCTACTCGGGCGTGACCGGGGACGTCCTGGACCCGACCGAACTGGGTCCGGACTACTGGTTCACCAACCTGCGCGAGACCGTCCAGTTCGAACAGGTCACCCGGACGCTGCTGGACCGGCGGCACCGGTTGTTCGTCGAGTGCAGTCCACACCCGGTGCTGACCGTGGGGTTGGGGGAGACCATCGAGGCCGTGGGGCTCGACGAGGGTCGCGGTCGGGCCGTCACGCTCGGTTCCCTGCGCCGCGACGACGGCGGCCGCGCCCGCTTCCTGCTCTCCCTCGCCGAGGTGTGGGCACACGGCGGCGCCGTCGACTGGACCGCGGTGCTCGGCGAGCCGGACGCCGCCGTGCTCCCAGTCGACCTGCCCACCTACCCCTTCCAGCGTCGCCGGTTCTGGCTCGAGTCGGCCGCGGGCGCCGCCCAGCGCGAGGACGCCGAGAGCCTCGGCCTGGACCGGACCGGACACGAGCTGCTCGGCGCCTTCGTCGAAGGGGTCGACAGCGACGAGGTGATTCTCACCGGCCGGGTGTCGCTGCGCACGCATCCGTGGCTGCGCGACCACGCGGTGGACGGCATCGTGCTGCTGTCCGGCACCACCTGGGTCGAGCTCGCGTCGCGGGCGGGTGCCGCGGTCGCGTGCGGGCGGCTGGCGGAACTGACGCTCGAGGCGCCTCTCGTCCTGCCGGAACAGGGGAGCGTGGCCCTGCGGGTCACGGTCGCGGCGCCCGACGTCGCCGGCAGGCGATCGATCACCATGCACGCTCGGGCCTCCGGTGCCGACGCCGATCCGACCTGGCGCCGTCACGGCGCCGGAACGCTCGAACCGGAGCCGGCGGAGGGGGAGGGCGACACCTTCGCGCGGGTCTGGCCGCCCGAGGGAGCCCAGCAGCTGGAGGTCGCCGACGCCTACGATCGGCTGGCCGAACACGCACTGGACTACGGCCCGGCGTTCCAGGGCCTGACCGCCGGCTGGATCCGCCGCGACGAGGTCTTCGCGGAGGTCGGCCTGTCTCCCGAGGAGACTGTCCGGGCCGCCACGTACGGGGTGCACCCGGCGCTGCTCGACGCCGCGCTGCACGCGCTCGCGCTGACCGGGCTGTCCGGTCCCACCGGGAGTGGAGACACCTCGGCACCCGCGTCGGCCGGCGGGACCGTGCCGCTGCCGTACTCCTGGTCGGGCGTGTCCTGGCACCGGACGGGCGCGACGACGTTGCGGGTACGGCTGCGCCCGACGGGGCCGGACACGTTCGCGGTGTCGGCGGTCGACGACGCCGGCGACCCGGTCATCACGATCCGCGAGCTGCTGGTCCGCAGGGCCCCGCTCGAGGAGCTCCGCCGGCTCGCGGTCACCTCCCCCGCCGAGCTGTTCACCCTCGAACGCAAGCCGGTGCCGCTGGCCGTCGGGCAGGCGCCCGCCGGACGGTGGGCCGTCCTGGAACCCGGCGCGGGCGAGATTCTCACGCGGTTCGAGGCCGAGGGACTGGCCGTCGACCGGTATGACGACCTCGGCGCGCTGCGGGCGGCGCTGGCGCAGGGAGCGCCCGTGCCCGCGGTCGTGTTCGTCGCGGGTACCGCCGCGGCCGACAGCGGCGGCCACGCCGACGCCGACGCCGACGGCGACGGCCACGAGCGGAAGATCACCGCCCCGCCGGTCACCCACCGCGCTCTCGACCTTGCGCGTTCCTGGTCCGCCGACGCCGGCCTGACCGAGGCCCGGCTTGTGATCGTCACCGGCCCGCTGGTGGAACCGACGTCCGCCGGTGCGCCGGCAGAGGCACCCGGCGGCGCGCCCACCGGCCTCGCCGCCGCTGCGATCCGGGGCCTGATCCGCAGCGCCGAAGCCGAGAACCCGGGTGCCTTCGTCCTGCTCGACCTGGACGCGGCCCCGGCGTCCGTCGCCGCGGTCTCGGCGGCACTGGCGACCGGCGAGCCCGAACTGGTGATCCGCGACGGGGTCGCGGCCGCACCACGGCTGGTGCGGATCCCCCCGCCGTCCGCGCCGTCCGCGCCGTCCGCGCCGTCCGCGCCGTCCGCGCCGTCCGCGCCGTCCGCGCCGTCCGGGTCGGACGGAGGTGCTGGTCACCCGGTCTGGGACGCCACCGGCACGGTGCTGATCACCGGCGGCACCGGCGGCCTCGGCGCCCTGCTCGCCCGCCATCTGGTCACCGCGCACGGGGTGCGCAACCTGCTCCTCGTGAGCCGTCGCGGCCTGCTGGCACCGGGGGCCGACGGCCTCGTCGCGGACCTGGCGGAGCTCGGCGCCCGGACGACGGTGGTGGCGGCTGACGTCGCCGACCAGGCTGCGCTGGCCGAGCTGATCGCGGCGATCCCCCCGCAACACCCGCTCACCGCGGTGATCCACGCGGCAGGCGTGCTGGACGACGGCGTCCTCGAGTCCCTGACTCCCCAGCGCCTGGACGCGGTGATGCGGCCGAAGGCCTACGCGGCCTGGCACCTGCACCGGCTGACCGCGCACCTCGACCTGCGGGCGTTCGTGCTGTTCTCCTCGTTCGCCGGCATCCTCGGTAGCCCGGGACAGGCCTGCTACGCGGCGGCGAACGCCGTCCTGGACGAGCTCGCGGCCCTGCGCCGGGAACGGGGCCTGCCCGCCGTCTCGCTCGCGTGGGGGCTGTGGGAACCGGCCAGCGGCATGACGGCCGGCCTGGGACAGGCGGACCGGGCCCGGATCGCCCGCGCCGGGCTCGTTCCGATGTCCGCCGAGACCGGGCTCGCGTTGTTCGACCGGGCGTTGTTCGACCGGACGGTGTCCGACCGGACGGTGGCGGCAGACCATGCTCTCGTCGCCCCACTGGCGCTCGACCCGCGGACGCTGCGGGCCCAGGCCGACGAGCGGACCCTGGCGCCCTTCCTGGCGGCCCTGGTCCCGCCGGCACCGCGCCGCCGGTCCCAGGCCGGACCGGCCGGGCACCTGCGCCGGTTCGCCACGCTGACGGGGGTGGAACGGGAACAGGCTCTCACCGACCTCGTCGTCGCGACGGTGGCCGCGGTGCTCGGCCACCGGTCGGCCCGCGAGATCGACCCCCAGCAGACCTTCGCCGAGCTCGGGATGGACTCGCTCACCGGGGTGGAGCTGCGCAACCGGCTGAGCCGGGACACCGGGCAGCGGATGCCGGCGACGGCGATCTTCGACTATCCCACCCCGTCCCGACTGGCCGGGTATCTGCAGGCGACGCTGGACGCGGGCGGCCCGGTCGCCACGCAGCCCGCCACGGCGGACCTGACGGAACTCGAGGCGGCGCTGTCCGCCGCCGCGCCGCAGGCCCGTCTCACGATCGTCAGTCGGCTGCGCACGCTGCTTGCGCGCTGGGAGGACATTCCTTCCCCCCGCGCGGAGAACGCCGCCGACAGAATTCAGTCGGCCGATACCGCGGAAATATTCTCCTTCATCGACAACGAACTTGGTCGTCTGCCGCAGTCCGCCCACGGGAACAGGGATCTCGATGCCTGACGAAGAGAAGCTCGTTGAATATCTGAAATGGGTGACGGCGGATCTGGCCCGCACCCGTCAGCGTCTTACCGAGGTGGAGTCCGAACAGCACGAGCCCATCGCGATCGTCGGGATGAGCTGCCGCTTCCCCGGGGACGTGTGGAGTCCGGAGGATCTGTGGGACCTGGTGGCCGGGGGGCGGGACGCCATCACACCCTTTCCCGCGGACCGCGGCTGGGACGTCGACGCGCTCTACGACCCAGATCCCGACTCGGACGTCGGCGGCACCTCGGTGACCCGGCACGGCGGATTCCTGCACCACGCCGACGAGTTCGACGCCGGGCTGTTCGGCCTCAGCCCGCGGGAGGCCCTCGCGACCGATCCCCAACAACGCCTTCTGCTCGAGACCGCCTGGGAGGCGTTCGAACGGGCGGGCATCGACCACACCACGTTGCGGGGCAGCCGGACCGGTGTGTACGCGGGCGTGATGTACGACGACTACGCCTCCCGGCTCGGGCGGCCGCCGCGCGAGTACGAGGGATTCATCGGCAACGGCAGCGCCGGCAGCGTCGCCTCGGGTCGCCTCGCGTACACCTTCGGCCTCGAGGGGCCGGCGATCACCGTGGACACAGCGTGTTCCTCGTCGCTGGTCGCCGTCCATCTCGCCTGCGGCGCGCTGCGCCGAGGAGAGTGCTCCCTCGCGCTCGCCGGCGGTGTGACGGTGATGGCCACCCCCGGCCTGTTCATCGAGTTCAGCCGTCAGCGCGGCCTGTCGTTCGACGGGCGGTGCCGGTCGTATGCGGCCTCGGCCAACGGCACCGGGTTCGGAGAGGGGGTCGGCCTGCTGGTGCTGGAGCGGCTGCGCGATGCCCAACGCGCCGGGCATCGCGTGCTGGCGGTGGTCCGCGGCTCGGCCGTGAACTCCGACGGCGCGAGCAACGGGCTCACCGCGCCGAACGGGCCCGCCCAGCAGCGGGTTATCCGCGACGCCCTGGCCGACGCCCGGCTGGAACCCGCCGATGTCGATGTCGTCGAGGGCCACGGCACCGGAACGACTCTGGGTGATCCGATTGAGGCGCAGGCGCTGCTGGACACCTACGGCCAGCGCGGCACCGGCGAACCGCTCCGGCTGGGCTCGGTCAAGACGAACATCGGCCACACCCAGGCCGCGGCCGGTGTCGCCGGGATCATCAAGATGGTCATGGCGATGCGGCACCAGACCCTGCCGCGCAGCCTCTACGCGGACGAGCCGACGCCGCATGTGGCCTGGTCCGACGGGGCAGTCGCGCTGCTGACCGAGAGTCTGGACTGGCCCGCGCCCGCCGGCCGGCCCCGCCGGGCCGCGGTGTCCGCGTTCGGCATCAGCGGAACCAACGCGCACCTCATCCTGGAGGAACCGTCGCCCGCCGGGCAGCCCACGCCAGACGACGTACCCTCGCCGCGACCGTCCATCGACTCACCCGCCGCGCCGTCGTCCGCTCCCGGCCCGCAGACCGACCGGACCGTCCAGCCCCGCGTGTTCGCCTTCCCCGTCTCGGGGCACAGCGACGAGGCTCTGCGGGCCCAGGCGGAGCGGCTGCGCGGGTTCGTCGCCGACCACCCCGACGTCGCGCTGGCCGACGTCGCGCACGCGTTGACCACGACCCGCCCCCTGCTCGGCCACCGGGCCGCCGTCGTCGCCGGCCGGTCCGACGACCTGATGCGAGGCCTCGCGGCACTGGGACACGGCGAGTTCGATCCCAGCGTGGTCGGGCCGACCGCGGCACGCCCCGCGGGACGTACGGCGTTCCTGTTCACCGGCCAGGGCAGCCAGCGCTCAGGCATGGGCCGCGACCTCCACGCGGAGGATCCGGTCTTCCGTGAGGCGCTGGACACGGTGTGCGCCCAGTTCGACCCCCACCTCGACCGGCCGCTGCGGGAGGTGATGTTCGCTCCGGCCGGCCATCCCGACTCGCGGCTGCTCGACGAGACCCGCTACACACAGCTCGCCCTGTTCACGCTGGAGGTGGCGCTGTATCGGCTGGTGGAGGACCGGGGCCTGCGACCGGACCTGATGATCGGGCATTCGATCGGTGAACTCGCGGCGGTCCACGTCGCCGGGGTCCTGGGGCTCGAGGATGCCTGCGCGCTCGTCACGGCCCGGGCCCGGTTGATGCAGTCCATGCCGGCCGGCGGCGCGATGATCTCGGTGCAGGCGGCTGAGGACGAGGTCCTTGAGATGATCGACGGGCGGCAGGAGCTGGTCGGCATCGCCGCGATCAACGGCCCGCGGAACATCGTGATCTCCGGAGACCGGGACACCGCCCTGGACGTCATGCGCTCGCTGCGCGGCCGCGGCCACCGGGCGAAGCGGCTGCGGGTGAGCCACGCGTTCCACTCGCCGCACATGAACGGCATGCTCGACGAGTTCAGTCGGGTGGCGCGGACGCTCACGTTCCATACCCCGCGGATCCCGGTCGTCTCCAGCGTGACGGGCGACCGCGTGACGCTCGACGAGCTGCGCTCGCCCGGGTACTGGACGCGGCAGGTGCGCCAGGCCGTCCGCTTCGACGACGGCGTGCGCACCCTGCTCGGCCTCGGCGTGGAGGCCTTCGTCGAACTCGGGCCGGCAGCCGTGCTCACGGCGCTCGTCCAGGACCGTCTGCAGACCACGGCCGCGCCGGGGGCGCCGGACGCACTGCTCGTTCCCCTGCTGCGCGCGGACCGGCCCGAGCAGATCTCGATCACCTCCGGCCTCGCGGCGGCCCACCTGCGTGGGCTCGTCCCGGCCGTATCGACGGTGCGCGGCGACGGGCCCCCCGCCCCGGTCGACCTGCCGACGTACGCGTTCCGGCGGACTCGGTACTGGCTGCACGCGGAGCCGGCCGCGGCGGCCGCGTCGACCTCGCAGGACGCGGAGTTCTGGGCCGCTGTCGACCGGGGGGACGCGTCGGACCTCGCGGTGACGCTGGGAATCGACACCGAACGGCAGTCCGCCGTCGAGGCGCTGCTGCCGACGCTGACGGCGTGGCGCCAGCAGCGGAACTGGCGCTACCGGGTGACCCGGCACTCGCCGCAGGACGGTCTCCGCCTCGTCCGGGCCGGCCGGCCGCGGGCGGGCAGGCGCTGGGTACCGCGGGGCGCGGTCGTCGTCGCCGGGACGGCCGAGGGACTCGGCGGGGTCGCCCTGCGCTGGCTGGCCCGCCACGGCGCCGACCATCTCGTGCTGCTGACCCCGGACCCGCACACCTCCGCGGTGCGGGCTCTCGAGGCGGAGCTGGCCCGCCACGAGGTCCCCTTCGCGGCCCTGGACATCAACCTGGCGGGCGGTGTCGACCTGGCCGGTCGCGACGTGGCCGCGACGGTCCCGCTGTCCGTCGTGGTGTGCGCCGGGGACCTCCCCGACGGCGGCGAGGCGCTGGCCAGCCTGGCCGCGCTGCCGCGGGATCCGGTGCGCGCCGAGTCCACGGCGGCGCCACTCGGCACCGGGGCGGGCGCGCCGGTCGCCGTGCTCGTCGTCCTCGCTCCGCTGCCGGCGGAGTTCGCCACCACCGGCAGCCCCGCCACCGCCGAGAGCCCCGCCACCGCCGAGAGCCCCGCCACCGCCGAGAACCCCGCCACCGCCGAGAACCCCGCCACCGCCGAGAACCCCGCCACCGCCGAGAACCCCGCCACCGCCGAGAACCCCGCCACCGCCGAGAGCATCGTGTCGGCCCAGGTCGAGGAGATGGTCGCCCGACGCCGAGCCGACGGCCGGCCCGCGTTGGCCGTGGCCTGGGCCCCGTGGCCGGGACCGGACCTCGATGCGGCGGCGGCTCCCGGGCTGCGCCCGCTCGCGTCGGACCTGGCGATATCGGTGCTGGAGGAGGCCACCAGCGACCAGGAGCCGGTCCTGGTCGTCGCGGACATCGACTGGGAGCGGTTTCCCGCCGATCTGTCCGTGCCGTTCTTCGCCGGCGTGCCCGAGGTCGCCCGCCTGCAGGCGGGCGCCGGGAACGCGGCCGCGCCCACGGGGCCACGGCTGCTCGACCAGCTCGCGGACGCAGACGAAGCCGAGGCCACGGCACTGCTGACAGAGGCCGTACGCGGATGTGTGGGTGGGGTGCTCGGCTATTCCGCGGACACCCCGGTCGCCGCCGACACGAGCCTGCTGGATCTCGGCCTCTCCTCGTTCACCGCGCTGGAACTCGGTAACCGACTGCGGGCGGCCACCAGCCTCGACGTGCCGGCCAGCGTCATTTTCGACCATCCCACGGCCGAGTCCCTGGCCGGCTATCTGCGGGATCGGCTGGCGACGGCGACGGCGGATCCGTCCGCCGCCGTCCCACCGGCAGACGCGAACTCCCCAGGGCGGTCAGCGCCCATCCACTAGTCCGGCATCCCAGCTGTCGAAAGGAATTTCCATGAGTGGCACGGTGGTGATAGTCGGCGGTGGGCCGGCTGGCCTGATGCTCGGCTGCGAGCTCCGTCTCGGTGGTATTGAGACGATCATCCTGGAGCAGCGACGTGAGGCACCTGCGGCCTCTGGCGGAATGGCTGTCCACGGCCAGACCATGAAGGTCCTCAAGGAGCGCGGATTCGCCGAGCGTATCCACGGCGAGGGGATCTTCCCCTGGCCTCGGACGCCTTTCGCGCTCCTGTGGCTGGACATCAGCTCGGCGAAGCCGGAGGAGCTCACCTACGTCTATCCGCAGTGGCGGCTCGAGCGTCTGCTGGAGTCGCGGGCGGTCGAGCTGGGCGTCGATCTGCGCCGGGGTCACCGAGTGATCGGAGTCGAACAGGACGCCGCCGGGGTCACCGCCAGGGTGGCGGCCGGCGACGAGGTCTATCAACTCACCGGTGACTACCTGGTCGGCTGCGACGGTCCCGACAGCGCGGTCCGGAAGGCCGCCGGGATCACGTCTGCGGTGCTCGGGAACAGCTACTACGGCGTGTGGGGCGACCTGGAGCTGACCCCGGGTACCGACTACCCGTTCGAGTCGGGTGTCTACGACCGGGGCATCTTCGGGGCCATGCCGCTCGTGACCGGCGGCCTGCGGCTGATGTCCATCGAGTTCGACGAGACCGGCCCGACCGAGGAGCCGGTGACCGAGCAGGAGCTGTTCGAGAGCATGCGCCGGATCACCGGTGGCGCCCCGACAACCGGGAAGATCAGTCATCTCGGCCGGTTCGGCGGGCCGGTGAGTATCGCCGACCGCTATCGCGACGGGCGGATCCTGCTCGCCGGCGACGCCGCCCACTCGTTCTTCATCTCCGGCACCCAGGGGGTCAACACCGGAATACAGGACGTGGTCAACCTGGGCTGGAAACTGGCCGCGACGCTGCGCGGATGGGCGCCCGCCGATCTGCTCGACACCTACGAACTGGAACGTCATCCGGTGGGCCTGCGGATGTGCCAGCACGCCCAGGCGACCATGGGGCTGCTCTACCCGTTGGACCGCATCGCCTACCTGCGGGACATCGTCAACGATCTGATCGGCATCGACGGAGTCAGCAAGCACCTGCTCGACATCACCACCGCGGTGCGGTACCCGTTCGAGGATGCGACCCAGTCCGGCGCCGGGCCGGACCATCCGCTACTGGGCTGGCCCGTACCCGACGCGACGTTGGTGATCGGCGACCGGGTCGAGTCCGTGGCGACGACCCTGCACGCCGGGCGCGGGGTGCTGCTCGACCTCTCCGCGGGCGCCGCCGACCTGACAGGGATCGCCGACTGGAGCGGTCGGGTCGACCTGACGGTGGCCGACCCCATCCCCGACGTCGACGCGGCGACCCTGCTGATCCGCCCGGACGGACACGTCGCCCATGCCGACGCCGACGGCACGGACGCCAAGGGCCTGCGGGAGGCACTCGCCCGTTGGTTCGGGACGCCCGCGCCGGCAGGAGCGGGCACGCCGTGACGCCCCGCCGGGCCGGGTCCCGACCGGGACCCGGCCCGGCGGCGCCGGGGACCGTCGCGGCCGGGCCCGGCGCCGTGCCTGGGGATCATCACAGGGCTTCGAACACGTATCCAGCCTGGATCCACTTGCTCGACTCCACCGCGATGCCGAGTGCTCGGTCGCCCGGCGCCATCTCGGCGAGGGCCCGCTCGATCTGGAAGAAGGGCAGCGCGTTGCCGGTGTTTCCGGTCTCGGTCACGCAGGAGACCTCTTCCGCGCTCGGCACCCCCAGCGCTTCGACGATGCGGGGCGTCATCCGGCCGGAGAGCTGCGGCGGCAGCAGGTAGTCGAGATCGGTCTCTTTCCACCCGAGGTCGTCGAGAAGCATGTGCAGGGTCTCGACCGCCATCGGGGGCACCGATTCCTCGATCATCTTGTAGTTCTCGCTGGCCGGCGGACGGTCGCTGTCGCGGTCGGCGAGCCCGTACCACTCCAGCGACTGCCCCGGCTCACGGCCGAGCCCCGTGAGCCGGGTGACCACTCGGCGGATCACGGCCCGTCCATGGTCGGGCGATGTGCCCAGCACGACCGCGCCGGCCGCGTCCCCGAAGAGGATGAGGTTGACCAACTGCGCCGGCGGCATGCTTGTGACGTCGAGATCGACGTCGAAGTGCTTCGCCGTCGTGTCGCCGCCCAGGACGAGCGCCGTGCGGTACGCGCCGGTCTGCAGGAAGTGGTGGGCGACCTCCAGTGCCTGGACGGCCCCGGAGCAGCCGGACTGGAGCTGATAGGTGGGGACGCGGTTGATCCCGATCCGGTCGGCGACGATGTTGACGGTCGCGGGCATGAGCATGTCCGGGGTCGAGGTACCCATGACGATGAGCTCGATGTCCGCCGGGCTGATGTTCGCCGCGGTGATCGCGTGCCGCGCCGCCGTCGTCGCGAGGTCGGCCAGCGAACAGTACTGCTCGCCGGTGTCCAGGTCACGGGCCAGATGGCGGGTACGGGTGCCGATGAAGGTGTCGACCCACTGCTCCCACACCGAATCCATGCGGAAAAGTCTCGCCAGACGGGCGTTGTCGACCGGGGCGCCCGGAAGAGCGGTTCCCGCAGACATGATCCGGATCTCCGTAGACTCCATGCCAGAACAATGCAATCTCGCCCTAAAGCGGCCCTAGGTCATTGCTGAGTTTCCGGGCCCGGTCGGAATGGTCGGCCAGGGTGCGAGGCTCGCGGAGCATCGGTGACCCGGCGCGCGACGCCGCGGCCGAGCGGCAGACGCGTCAAAGCTCGGTGCCGGGGCCCCGGACGGTGGGCAGCCGGCGACGAGGTCCACGGCAACGACCCGCCCTGCGCGCTGCCCTCGCCCGCCGCGGGAGTTCTTCGCCAGCCGCCCGTGTCCCCACCCCTGCCCAGACCCGCCTGGATCAACCGGCCGGCGGCCGGAAACAACCAGCTCGGCAATTCCTGGAGGATCCTGCCTTGAACAGGTTGACGACGTCCGCGGCATGGGCGGTTAATTCAACTTTCCACATCGGGGAGAGGAACATGAGGAATGGTCCCTTCCGTCCGAATGGACGGGGCGCCGGTGGTCCTCGCGGCGCGTGACCGGCTGCTGCCAGGACGGCTCGAGATATCGCCACGACCCGTGGCCACCTGCGGCGGCGACTACTTACAGGCCGACTCGCTGGCGAATGATGGGTGTCCTGATACCACGTATTTCGCACGTTTCGTCCAGAATTGACTGGCGAATACGCTGGAAGCCGTCGCCAGGTTCCACGGCGAGTTCCCGGGTGATGGTGCTCCAGCCGCGGTCGTAGACGCTCAGAGCCTCCGCTCTGCGCTCCGATCGGCACAGGGCGATAATCAGGAGTTGATAGAACGACTCGCGGAGGGGATACTCGGCTATGAGCGAGTAGAGCTGGCTGAGGCTTTCGTGGTGTCGCTGTAGTCCAAGCTTCGCCTCGATCAGCGTCTCCAGGCACACCAGTCGGGATTCCTCGAGCCAGGTGATATGATCATTGATGATAAAGCCGCCCTGAAGCCCACCGAGCGCGGAGCTGCGCCACCGACTCAAGGCCGATTCGCATTCCGTGACGGCCTGGGCGTAGTTGTCGAGATGAAGATGCTGGCATCCTCTGCTCAGCTCCTTCTGGAAGAGGTGCAGGTCGAGTGTGTCGGTGCCCAGCTGCAACATGTACCCTGGGGATCGAGTGACCACCGGGCTGCTCGACTCGCCGGAGACGCACAGGAACTTCCGTACCTGGGAGACGTAGACGTACAGGGCGGCCGCGGCACACCGGGGCGGACGCCCGTTCCAGAGTTCGGCGACCAGCTGATCGGCGGGGACCACCTGGCCGGCGCGGATCAGTAGTGTCGCGAGCAGGATTTTGACCTTGGGTACGCTCAGGGAGTGGTCACCGGACTCGGTGACCACTCGTAGTTCTCCCAACATCTCGTAGCGCCTCACGACGACCTCCCTTCTGTCTGGGTGCACGCGGGTGAGGATGCGCGTCCGGAACTCGTCAACCGGCTGGTTCGGGTCCTTCTCCACCCGGAGATTCTCCAGCTCCCGGCCCGGCACGCTGATCGCTGGCCGGCCCTTCGGTCCTGGCGGCCTGGCCGGCGCCTCACGCTAATCCGTGTGCGTGCCCACAGCTTGTCATCGGGCGAGAACGTGCTTCTCTCGCCACCCGCAAGGATCGTAAGACGACTGGAGATGCCCGCCTTACCTCATGCTGGCAGGAAGAGACCTGACCTGGCCCGGCACCTGAGGTGGGGGTGGGCCGGACCGCAAAGTGCCACGCCATCAGTATAGATGACGTGGCGGCCCTCAGCGACGTTATGTTCTGTAATACTACAGCAATGTAACGCTCGGTTTCCGGCCTCATGTGATCAATGAAAGGGGTAGTTTTCTCACCTGTGGTTATGGGTGCTGTCCGTCGGGGTGTAAGGATGCGCCGGCCGGTCGACCTGCACAATCTGTAGTGTTGCGTGACAAGTGTCACTTGATAGTTGAATCATTGTTCTTCTTGCTGCTCTGTGGTGTGGCTAGCTCGCGGGACACGGATGTTCGTGGTGTTGGTCGGGGCAGCGGACGGGCGCGTCCACCCGGGCTCGGCGCCCGCCTCGGCCGGCCCGGGCCTTCGCCGGGGTCGAGGGGCGCGACCTTGCCGTTCGTCAGCCGACCGCCCGTCGCCCCCGCGGGCCGCCCCACATCGAGATCAGGCCGCCGAACAGGCGGACTCCATGACCGACATCCGTGGGTGCATCACTCGGGTCAGGGAGTGCGCACGTCGTGGGGCCCGGGACGCAAGCCGCCCGCTATCCCGCCGCGGTGGAGTCCGCCGGGGTCTCGACGGGATACTTGGCGGGGACGGCCTCCTGCGATGCTGTCGCCCGCGTCCGCAGCGCGATGATCGCCACGAGGAGAGCTGCCCCCACGAACACCAGCGACGCTGTGAACGCGCCGCTCATTCCTTCGAACAGCGAGTAGCGACCTACGTCGCCGGGGGCGAGGTCGGTGGGCAGATGTTCCTGGGCATGCCGGCTCGAGGACGCGAAGACGGTGACCAGGGTGCTGACCCCGAGGGAGAAGCCCACCCACTGCATCGCTTCGAGAAGGCTGGAACCCGCGCCGGACTCCTCCGGCCGAAGGTTGGACAGGGTCACCGAACTCAGCGCGGTGAAGGCGAGTCCTGAGCCGGCACCGAACAGCAGTGTGGGACCGAGTACACCGTTGAGGTAGCTTGTGGAGAGATCGACACGGGAAAGCCAGACCATGCCGCAGAAGACCATGGCCGCGCCCACGACGACGAACACGCGAGTGCCGACCCGTTCGAGGAACTGGGCGGCGATGGTGCCACCCGTCATGATGGCGAACGCCATGGGAAGAAAGGCGAATCCGGCGCGCAGCGGCCCGAAGTCGAGGCCGTTCTGCAGAAGCTGGGTCACGAAGAAGTTCATGCCGGCCATGGTGGCGGTGAGGGCGAGCAGGTCGAAGTACCCGGCTCCCCGGCTGCGGTTCTTGAAGATTCCCAAGGGGACGATCGGCTGGTCGGCCCGTGCTTCGACCACGATGAAACCGGCCAGCAGGATGACTGCCAGGGCCAGGGTGCCCTCGGTGACCCAGTTGCTCCACCCGTCCGAGGCCGCGTGGAGCAGGCCGTAGACGAGTGACGTCATCGCCGCGACCGACAGGAACGCGCCGGGGAGGTCGAAACGCCCCGGATGGCGTTCCGCCTCGTTGATGAACAGGGGCACCAGGAGGAGGACCGCGACCGAGATCGGGACGTTGATGAACATCACCCAACGCCAGGAGGCCCACTCGGTGAGCATGCCGCCGAGAATCAGCCCCAGGGCGAGGCTGGCCGCGTATGCCCCTGACACTGCGCCGAAGGCCCGGTTGCGGGTGGGTCCTTCCTCGAAGTTCGACGTGATCAGCGCGAGGGCGTTGGGCGCCGCGAACGCCGAGGCCGCTCCCTGGGCCGCTCGGGCGGCCAGCAGCCAGCCCGAGGACGGCGCGAGGCCGCCGAGCAGGGAAGCCACGCCGAAGATTCCGAGCGCGGCCATGAAGACCCGCCGCCGACCGAGGATGTCGCCGGCGCGGCCACCGAGCAGCAGCAGGCCGCCGAAGGCGATGGTGTAGGCACTGCTGACCCAGGCCAGGCTGGACGAGGAGAAATGCAGCGCCGAGCGGATGTGCGGCAGGGCGATGTTCACGACGGTGGCGTCCAGGCCGACGATGAACTGGCAGCACACGATGATCATCAGAGTGATCGTGGGATGGCCTGGTCTCCGGGCCCGGGGTGGACTCGACAGTACTGTTGATCCACTGGACATGCTGCTCTCCGCGGGTCCATAGTAGCGGGTGTCAGATAGTTCTAGTGAACGGCTGCGTCTACTATATCGGTGGGCGTCTGCCAGGGCAACCGGTCAGTGACGTCTCGATAGGGAAGTTGCCCAGTGGCACAGTCCTCCCCAGTGGCCGCCCCGGTGCGGAGTCGCCGGCGCGGAGAGGCGCTTGAGCAGGCGATCCTCGAGGCAGCCCATCAGATCCTGCGCGAGGACGGCTACTCGAAGCTGACCATGGAAGGCGTCGCGGCCGCCGCGGGTACGGGGAAGGCGGCGCTGTACCGGCGCTGGGCCGACAAGGACACGCTGGTGACCGCGGTCCTGCAGAGCGTGCTTCCGTCTCCCCAGCAGCTCCGGTTGACGGGAGATGTTCGCGAGGACCTGCTACTGATCATGTGCTGCATCCGGAACGCCATCGGCCTGACGAACGGGGCGGCGTTCGACATCGTGCGCCACGAGGGCCCAGGCTCGGGTGGGCTGGTGCACAAGGCGGTGGGGCAGCGGGTCCTCGATCCCTGCCGGCGCGAAATCCTGGCCGTTCTGACCCGTGGGATAGCCGAGGGCTCCGTCCGCCCGGGCACCGCGACACCGTTGATCGCCGACGTCGGTCCAGGGATGATCATTCAGCATGTGGTGGTCGTCGGGACGGACGTCCCGGAGCCGTTCGTCGTTTCCGTCGTGGACGAGGTTCTCCTGCCACTCATCCGGGCCTGACCGGCCGGCGGCAGGAGGGCTCCCCGCAGTCGGGCAGAGCCACGAACACCCTGCCCAGCAGCTTGATCCATGTCGACATCGCAGGGCTTGGGGACCTTGTCACCGAGCCGGCCCCCGGGCGGGCCGCCGCCCGCCACCGCGATTCCCGCTGACGTGCCGCGCACCCGGACGGGCTCAGGCCGTTGTCGGTGGCGTCCTCGCCATCGGGCGGCGCGCGGGGCCGGCCAGGTCAGACATCCGTCAGGCGGTCTCCGCGGCCTGGGCGACGACGGCCGGCTCCCGCGACGCGGAGCCAAGCAGCTCGGCGAACAGTTCGTACGAGCGCACCCGTTCGGCGGGGTCCTGGATCATCGTGTGCAGCATCAGCTCGTCCAGCCCAGTGGCATCGACCAGTGCCTCGAGCTGCTGCTTGAGCTGCTCGGGGCTGCCGATGAGCTGCGGCCCGAGGACCTGCTGCATCATCGTGGCCTCGTCGGATGACACCGGTACCTGGATCTCGGCCGCCATGGCCGCGCTGGGGAAGGGCCGGTTGATCCCGCGCAGGCTCAGCGCGAAGGCCACCCCCAGCGGTCCCGCGAGGAACTCCGCGTGCTCCTGGGTGTCGGCCGCGATGCCGACGGCGGCGACCACCGCGTACGGCTGTGCGAACTGGGCCGACGGGCGGAAGCTGCGCCGGTAGATGTCCAGCGAGGCCACGGTCGCTGACGGGTTGAAATGATGGGCGAAGGCGTATCCCGCGCCGAGCCGACCCGCCAGCTGAGCGCTCTCCCCGCTGGAACCGAGCACCCACACAGGTACCTCGTTCTCATCGGCGGGCAGGGCCTGGATCCCCCCGTGGCCGCTGCCGGCCTGGGCCAGACCGAAGTAGTCGAGCAGTTCCTGGAGGTGGGCGGGGAACTCCGCGGCGGCGTTCGGGCCGGTCGCGCGGCGCAGAGCGCGGGCGGTGGCCGGATCGGTGCCGGGAGCCCGACCGATACCGAGATCGATGCGGCCGGGGTAAAGCGCCTCCAGGGTGCCGAACTGCTCGGCGACCACCAGCGGCGGGTGGTTGGGGAGCATGACCCCGCCGGAGCCGATCCGGAGTCGGCTGGTCCGTCCCGCCAGATGGCCGATCAGGATCGCGGGCGCGGTGGCGGCGACGCCCGGCTGATTGTGATGCTCCGCCACCCAGTAGCGGCGGTATCCGAGTCGCTCCACCGCGACGGCCAGATCCAGGGCACCACGAACCGATTCGGTCGCGGACGAGCCGTGCCATACAGGGACCGTGTCGAGTACGGACAGGGGTATTCCCTGGAAATTGCTCATTGTGGGTTCTCCGTTGTCTCATCAACAGATGTGCCGGCGCGCCGACGAGGGCACCGATGGCGGATGTGCTGCCGCCATGCCGACGTTGAATCACGAGCCAGGTCCTCGCAAGGGTATGGAGAATGACATCACTGCGCAACCAGGCAGATCAGGAGGGGGTCGGCCGGAATCGGGAAGACTCCTGCCTGTCGAACCGGTTCGAGACGGTCGACGAGCGCGTGTCCTGCCTTGGTCGCATAGGTCAGGTGGACCGCGACCTGCGCGTTCTCTATCCGTCCCGCGGTACCGGTGTACTTGCGTAGGGGGTGTCATCCGCGCCGAGTACAGCGCCTCGGTCGGCGGCTCGTGAAGCTCGGGCGCCGTCGGCCGGGGATGGCTCCTCGCGCCCGGCGCGGGCCACGACGGGACGTGGGGCGGCGGTCTCGCCACCGCCGCCCAGCCCGATCCCTTCCGGGAACCACGCGCTCCACTGGGATCACGTTCCGTATAAATTCTGATACATAGGGTGAGATTGGCGCGGGTACACGTACGGCTACAGAGAACACATGGTTGCATGCGGTGAGAAACCACAATTTGCCGACGAACTTAGTGGGATCTTGCTAGATTCCGGAGGGTGACTCCACTACCGACCCTCTCGATCGTGTGAGCAGGCGACTCGGCTCCCTCGGGCGCCGCGCTCTGGTGCCGTTCCTGCTGCTCCTCGCCTGGCAGCTTCTCGCCAGCGGGGGAGCGATCGACGAGCGGCTGTTCTCGTCACCCGCCCACACCGCTCACGCTCTGTGGATGCTGACGACGAACGGCACTCTCGCGAGCAACGTCCTCGTGTCCCTGCGGCGGTCGGCGATCGGCCTGCTTCTGGGAGTGTCCACCGCCGTGGCGCTCGCGACCGTCTCAGGGTTGTGGCGGCTCGGGGAAGAGCTTGTGGACTCCACCATCCAGATGGTCCGTACCGTGCCCGTGTTCGCGCTGACCTCGGTCTTCGTGGTCTGGTTCGGTCTCGGGGAGCTGTCCAAGGAGCTCCTCATCGCCATGGCCTGCTTCTTCCCGGTGTACCTGAACGTCCACGGCGGCATCCGCAACGTGGACCGCCGGCTGGTGGAGATGGCCGTCGCGATGGGCAAGGGCCGACGGCAGATCATCCGCCACGTCGTGCTGCCGGGCGCGATGCCGCAGACGCTCGTCGGGCTTCGCTACTCGTTGTCGATCTCGGTGCTCGCGCTCGTCGTCGCCGAGACGTTGAACACCACGAGCGGCCTCGGGTACCTGATGGCCAACGCCCAGCAGTACCTCGACACCGACGTCATCTTCGCCTGCGTGGTCGTGTACTGCCTGATGGGAATCACCGCGGACCTCGTCGTTCGCGTCCTGGAGTGGCGGACGCTGGCCTGGCGGACGGGAGTCGGCAACCGATGACCTCATCGACGACGCTACGTCAGGAATCCGTGCGCGAGACGCGGGCCCCCGTCGAGGTCCGCGGCCTGCATCGCGCCTATGGCGCCCGTCAGGTGATCCGGGGCCTCGACCTGCGCGTGCAGGCGGGTGAGTTCCTGTGCCTGCTCGGCCCGAGCGGCTGCGGGAAGACGACGCTGCTGCGCACCCTGGCCGGGCTGGACGCCGCGGACGCCGGCGAGGTCGATGTGCCCACGCAGGTCGCCATCGTGTTCCAGGAGCCGCGGCTGCTGCCGTGGAAGCGGGTCGACTTCAACGTCCGGTTCGGCGTGGCGGGCACTCGCGGTGCTCGCGCGCAGGCGTTGGCCGCACTCGAGGAGGTCGGGCTCGCGGATCACGCCGACGCCTGGCCCGGGACGCTCTCGGGCGGGCAGGCGCAGCGCGTCGCGCTCGCCAGGGCGCTCGTTCGCGAGCCCCACCTGCTGCTCCTCGACGAACCGTTCGCCGCGCTCGACGCCCTCACCCGGATCCGTATGCAGGCGCTCGTCCGCGAACTCGTGGACCGCCACCGCCCGGCCACCGTGCTCGTCACGCACGACGTCGAGGAGGCGATTCTCCTCGGCGACAGGGTGCTCGTCATGGCCGAGGGGCGCATCGTGCGGGACTCGGACACCACGGGCATCACCCGTGACGCGGCGGACGCCGTCGCGCTCGACGTGCTGCGGCGCGACCTCCTGCGGGAGCTCGGCGTCGGCGGCTGAAGCTCGGCTGTCACCACCAACATCCACATCAGGAACTAGCGAAACCGGAGAAGCGTGATGCTCTCGGCCGCTCCCGTACGGCGAGCGATCGCCCTGGTCGGACTCGTCGCCGCGTTCGTGCTCGTCGCGGGCTGTGGGTCCAGCGGCGGGACACCGCCGTCGTCAGCCGCGGCCACAGTCCAACCGGCGCCGACGACCGATCTCGGCGGTGTCACGCTCAGAGTGGCCAACGGCGCGCCGTGGCAGTCGCAGCTGACCGCCGCCGGCCTCGCGAACACGCCATACCAGGTGAAGCCGGTCGCGGCCCCGACCGCCAAGGACATCGCCGCGGCCTTCGCGTCGGAGCGGGCGGACGTCATCATCTTCAGCGACGTCGCGTTCGCGGGATACGCCGCCGCCGACCTGCCGGTCAGCATCGTTCATGCCATCCAGCGGCCCACGAACGTCTGCGGCGTCATCGTTCCGAAGGACTCCACGATCACCAGCATCGCGCAGCTGCGGGGCAAGACCGTCGGCAACGGGGTCGGGCAGGCATCAGAGCTCGTCGCCATCCGCGCGTTCCAGCGCGTGGGTCTCGACTTCGGCAAGGACGTCCACCGTGTGGACCTCACGTCGCCGGCCGATGTGCAGGCCGCGTTCCTCAGCGGGCGCGTGGATGCGCTGGCCGCCTGCACACCCCCGGCCGCCTCGCTCGTTCAGGAGGGCCGCGCGCGGTGGCTCGCCAACGGCGACAACGGGCTGTGGGACGCCCATCTCTTCTGGGGCCTTTCCCACAAGGTCCTGAACGACCCGCGGAAGCTGGGCGCCGCCCTCGACTACATCCGACGCGTGGACCGATCGTTCGTCTGGGGCAACACCCATAACGACGAACTGGTGGCCGCGCAGGCGAAGACCCTGGGCATACCGGTCGCGCAGGCGAAGCTGGCCTACGCCGGACGGACGTACGGCATCCCGATCACAGGGCAGGTCGTCCAGAGCCTTCAGGCGACCTACGACTCGCTGGCCACCCTGGGCCGGATACCCGCCGACAAGAAGGTGGCCGGTCTGTTCACCGAGCGTTTCAACCCGAATCTCCAGGCCTGACGGCGACACCGACCACCAGGGAGAAGAGCTGATGACGACGCCAGCCGGTCGACACGACGACCTCGAACGCAGCCTGCGGGAACTTCTCGACAAGCAGGCCATCCGCGAGGTGTGCCTCATCTATGCGCGCGCGACCGAGCGCCGCGACGCCGAGGCCCTTGCCACCGTCTTTCACGACGACGCGATCTACGAGCATTTTCAGGCGCCCCCCGCCAGAGCCAACGGGAGCGCACGCGAGTTTGCGGACAAGATGGTGGCGGAGATGCGGGCCGCACCGATCAAGGTCAAGGGCCTGATGATCCCCAGCACGCTGGTCGAGCTGGAGGGCGACGTGGCGTTCGCCGAGTCGCTCGGGCTCAGTCTCAATCCGATGGAAATCAACGGCGAGCAGGTGACCTATCTGCGAACCCTGCGTTACCTCGATCGCTTCGAGCGTCGCGACGGAGAGTGGCGCATCGCCCATCGCATCGTTCTGCACGGGGGATACGAGCGCTTCGAGGCGGCGGCGCCGTCGCCGTTCGTGGAACACTTCGCCCCCGGGGGGCAGAGTCTCTCCCACCCCGACGACCTGCTCTACCAGATGCGGGAACGGCTGCGTCCCGAGGCCGTACCCACCGCCGGTGTCTGATCGGGGAAGGTCCACCCCGACAGCCGACGTCGGCGGTCCGCACGTGGTGCCCGTCCGTCGTCACCTTGAGGAGGCCAGGCGGAGAGTACTCCCCGGTATTCTCTAGGCATGCGCGTCGATGCCCGCCGCAACCGCGAGCGGCTGCTCACCGTTGCCGGCGTCCACTTCGCCGAGCACGGGACGGGCGCCTCGCTGGAGAACATCGCGCAGGACGCCGGCGTGGGGATCGGCACGCTCTACCGTCACTTCGAGACCCGCCAGATGCTCATCGAGGCGATGCTGCAGACCAGCTTCGAACGCCTGGTGGAACGGGGCAACGAGCTGGCGGGCAGCTCCACCCCGGTCGACGAGTTGACGCAGTGGTCTCGATGGCTCATCGCGGCGGCGATGTCCTACCCGAACATGGCCGCGTGGACAGCCAGGATCATTCACAGTTCGGCGACGCTGGGGGCGGTGTGTGCCGAGCTCACCAGCATCACCGAGCGGTTGCTGGCACGCGCCCGCGCGGCCGGTACCGTTCGGCCCGACACCCGAGCGGATGATCTCGTGAGTCTCGTCAACGCCGTCGCCTGGGCGGCGCAGCAGCCGCCGGTAGATACCGAGCGTGCCGAGCGTCTGCTCGGCGTGCTGCTTGACGGACTACTTGCTCGTTAGCTCCACCGCGCCCACGGTGGTCGGACTGGCCGGCGCCGGGATCGGCAGGCGCGGACGTCACGACGGCGAGCCGGCCCCGATCCACGCCTCGCGGTGTCGGTCATCGCCGTCGATCGCGGGAGAACACGGTCCGGGCCATCTCGGAGACGGCGCCCGATCGCGACTCACCCCTGCAGGCGCGAGGCATCCTGGAGTGGAGATCGAGGCCCTCGTCGGCCTGAAGAATCGCCTGCTGCAGATCCCGCAGCGGTCGACTGGGTTCCAGGCCGAGGTCCCGGTGGAAGATATCCCGGACGGTCTGGTAAACCTGGAGGGCTTCCACCTGTCGGCCCGACCGGTAGAGCGCCAGCATCAGCCGGTGGTGAAAAGTCTCGCGCAGCGGATGGTCGTTCGTGAGGGCGATCAGCCGACGGACCAGTTCGGGGTGGCGACCCAGCGCCAGATCCGCGTCGAGGGAGAGCTCGATGCACTCCAGCCGGGTCTCCTCGAGCCATCCCAGGAATCCGCTCACGATCGGGCCGGCCTTCAGATCGCCGAGGGCGGGACCGCGCCACAGGCCGAGGGCAGCCGTCAGACATCGTGAGGCCTGCGCATAGCTGCCCTCGGCAAGGTGTCTCTTCCCCTCCTGAACTCTCCGCTCGAACAGGGTGAGATCGAGATCGTCCGGCTCCATCTGCAGCAGGTAGCCCGGATGTCGGGTGACGATCGGGTTCTTCGTCTCGGCCGGCAGAGCGAGTATCTTGCGCAGATTCGAGACATACACGTGCATCGAGGCGATCGCCCGCCGCGGCGGGTCGTCGCCCCACAGTTCGGTCGTCAGCTGGCTGAGGGAGACCACATGGTTTGCTCGGACCAGGAAGACAGCGAGCATGATCTCGACCTTGCGCGCACTGATCATGATCTCGCGGTCTCCGTCAAGTATCCGGAGAGGTCCGAGGACGGAGTACCTCACTGCGCCTCCTCAAGCACCACGATTCACGGAAACGGCGGCTACCGAGCCACGGTGGTTCCACGGTCTCAGAAGAAGATATCTTAGATGTTGCTCCCGAGCTTCACGAAGTCAGCCGTCCGATAATTCCTCAGGAAATAGTTGCGGGAACACCGAACCAGGCCGCGAGGGCCTGTCGGAGGCTCTCGGGATCACCGGTCGGATCGGCATGGACTACGTATCCGTCCGGGCGTACCAGCAGCACCGCGGCCGCTACACCCGCGGGTCGCGGCATGATCGTGGGATCAACCCGGCCCTCCCAGTCGGCCGCGGTCGCCTTCGGCGACTCCTCTTCCTCCCAGCTGAGCAGGAGACCACGGCCCTCGAACAGCGGCGAGACACCCCCGTTCGCCGCCGTGGCGCTTGCCACCACGTCGTCGGGAACAGTCCTGCCCAACAGAGAGGACTCCCCGGGATCGGTACCGAAGACCGTAACGTCATAACGGATTCCGACGCCGGTCACCATGTCGGTGAGATACCGGTTGACGGCCTCGAGACGCACCAGCTCGCCGAGCAGGCCCCGCAGCGGCTCCAGTCGGTCGAGCGGGTGCAGCAGGGCATCTTGGGCCCGGGTGTTCCAGCAGACCCGAGCACCCACTGGGCGACGCTCCGCCTCGTAGGTGTCCAGCAGCCCGGGCGTCGCCCATCCGTTCACCTGGGCGGCGAGCTTCCAGCCGAGGTTGAGTGCGTCCTGAATCCCGGTGTTGAGACCCTGCCCACTGACCGGAAAATGGATATGACAGGAGTCGCCGGCCAGCAGGACTCGGCCCTCACGATAGCTGTCGGCCAGGCGGGTGGCATTACCGAAGCGAGACAGCCACCGTATCTCTCCCGTGTTCAGGATCCCGAGCTCCGAACCGGAGACCCGTTTGAACTTCTCCTGGAACTCCTGCACGGTCGGTTCCACGCCGTCGCGGCTGCCCTCGACGCCCAGCTCCAGGGCGGTCACCCGATAGAGCTCCGGGCCCAGCGGGACCACGGCGAACATGCCGTTCTGGTTCAGCGTAGGGCTGACGAATCCCTGCTTGTCGGCAGTGATCACGTCCGCGGTGAGGCCGTTCGCCGTCGACGACGTCCCCGGAAACCCGATACCGGCAAGTTTCCGGACCGTGCTGCCGCCGCCGTCGCAGCCCACCACGTAGTCCGCCCGGAGCTGGTAGACGGTGCCGTCCTCCTGCTCGACGGTGACGTCGACGCCGTCCTGGTCCTGCCGAAGCCCGACCACCGTCTGACCCCGACGGATGTCCGCACCGAGCGAGGCGGCACGTTCCTCGAGCCTGCGCTCGATGTCACGCTGCGGGACCAGCAGGGGCAGAAGTGACGGGTCGATGTAGTCCTGGATCTCGATGAGACCGAAGTTGTAGGACGGCACCGGTGGGTAGCCCTCGAACCAGTGCAGCCCGCGCTGCTCGAAGACCTGAGCGGACCGGGCATGCAACGTCAGCGAGCGTGAGTACCCGGACGGCTCGGCAAAACGCTCCAGAAGAATAGTGGGCACCTTGTGCAGCCTGAGTTCACTGGCAAGCATGAAACCAGTAGGCCCGCCACCGACAACGACTACGTTCCCGCTCAAGTCAACCTCTCATCCTCGGATAACGAGGTCCGACCCGCCACTGTCGGGCTCGGTGCCTCCTCCGCCATCCGTCATCGATCCTGGTCAGATCCCGGTGAAACGCGGCCCGTTGAGCCAGTGAAAGTCGATTGGCTACCAGACGACCGGAAGGCCGGTGAGTCCGACGCCATAGCTTCCCTCGGACCACGGTAGCTCGGCCGGCGGAACCGCCAGTCGCAGGTTCGGGAAACGGTCGAGCAGTGCATTCAACGTCAGCTCCAGCTCGACCCGAGCGAGATGAACGCCCAGGCAGTAGTGCCGACCGGCACCGAACTGCATCGTCGAATGCGTCTTCGGCCGGTCGAACCTGATCTGCTCGGGATCGGGAAAGACCGCCGGGTCGTGCCCGGCCGCGACCAGGGGCGTGAAGACTCCCTGCCCGGCCCGGATGACTCCGGATCCCGAGGTCAGCTCGACGTCCGCGGTGGCCAGCCGAATGAGACCGGTGGTGCCGCCGCCCGGCGGATTGTGGCGCAGAAGCTCCTCGATCGCCGCCGGCACCAGTGACCGGTCGGCGAGCAACGCCGCCCAGTGCTGCCGCTGGGACAGCAGGCTGAACAACGACCGGCTGATGGCATTGGCGATGGTTTCGTTCCCACCAATAATCAGCATCCGGATCATCGAGATGAGTTCGTTCTCGGAAAGTCGATCCTCAACGTCGTGGGCGTTGATGATGTGATCGATCAAACTGTCTCCCGGCTCTGCCCGCTTCCGCTCGACCAGGGCCCGCGCGTAATCCGAGAAGTCGTTCGCGGCGCGGTCCAGGTCCTCGCGGGGCAACGCGAAGGAAAGCCACGCGGAGACCCATTCAAGAAGCTGCTCGCCGTCATCCTCGGGCACACCGAGAATCTGCGATATGAACCGTGTCGGCAGCAGTCGGGCGAACGTCATGAGATCGGCTGGATGGCCCCCGCTCTCCACGTCGTCGAGCAGCCGGTCGATAATCTTGGAGATCTCCGGACGAGCCTGTTCCGCCCGTCGGGGAGTGAACGCGGAGGCAACGATCCGGCGAAGCCTAAGGTGATCTTCGCCATGCATGTTGAGCAGGATCGTCGGATCCTCCAGCAGGAGCATGTTGTGGAACAGCCGCGGCGCGTCCGGGGACGACAGATCCCGGGTGAAGTTTTTGTCATCCGACATGATCTGCTGGATGTCGGCGTGCCTGACGGCGACAAGCGCGGGATCGCCGGTGGGCAGGACGACCTCGCTCAGCGGACATTCCGACCGTCGGCGAGCAAATTCCGGTGGTGCCGTGGCCATAGGCCCGTCCGGGAACGGGAATGGCATAGGGGCGCCTGACGCCCCTGAAGAGTCAGACATTCAGAACTCCTCTGCGCCGAACGTTGCAACCAGCTGACACAGAGAAATTAGGAGGGCTGTCTTGGGTCTCGCTAAAGCGGCGCTCACTGACGATCCATCGGCTCGGCGGAGCGGGCTGCCGGCCGCCGACTGCCGACCACCAGCCGCACGCAGGCGCGGCTGCCGTCGCAACGAGCCGGGACAGGCAGCTCGTCGGTCCGCACCCGGGTGACGCGCCGCAGTGGCCCGTCGACGACCTGAGGGGGACTCAGCGTAGTGCGCGGTTCCGACCGCCCTCCCGGCGGGTGGGGGACCACGGGCATGTGGCTTGAGCAGGCCCGGAAGACGATAAACAGCCGCGATGCGCGGCAGGTTCGAGGAGTTCGCCGCGGACTTCTCGTCGGCGGTGGCCGGGTCACAGGCTCGCGGGACGTGGGCGACGCCGTGCTCCGGTTGCTCCTGGCTGGCGCCAGCCGGGACATCGTTGACGGCCTCGATGTGGAGGAGATCTCCCGCGCGGAGCTTGGCCAAGGCCGTGACAGCACGATGGTGCCATCACTGCGGCGGTGGAGACCGGGCCGAGAATCGTCCCTGCCTCACGAGCGCGCCCAGCGAGTGTCGTCCTGCAAAGACGGGCTGTTCAGGTGGCTGACGCGGCGACCATGCGAAAGCTGGCAACGGCTCGGCCACGCGACCGTGAGTACCAGTCGCCGGCCATGGTCTGGCTGACGATGCGAGCCCGGTACTCGCCATCAAGGTCGATGGAACGCGGCCCCCTGCTGGCATATCCCTCCTCGGTCCAGACGATATCCACCTGGTTATTTGACGTGAGCTCAACCCGGCCGGTCACCTTGGTACGCGGCTGGCTGCCGGGGTAGCTCATGACGGCAGTGAACGTGTTGTCCTGCCACTCATCGATCAGGAGCTCGAGTGAATTCCATGCCGCTCACGCCGCTGATTCCATGCACGGCGGGACTGCTGCGTCGTCCGGCTCCTTGATCGAGCAGGGGAATCTCGTCCCTCTCCGTGCGGAAGAACCGTTCGGCGTAGGCGTTCGCCGGCGGAGTCCGGGGTGGACGGCGCCGGCAGTCGGACACTCCCGGTGGTGGGCGGGATCCGCCAAGCGGCGAAGACACGGCTCGTGGCACCGGACGCAACAGATCTCCGCGATCGCACTCGGCTCCGTCGCGAAACATCCGAGTTCACGAAATCCGCAACACCAAGATCCCGCTTAGAATCCGATCGGTCGATTCGGACTACCTATTTGACATCGCTGGTCGGGTGTGGCCACAATCTTGATGAAATTCGTCGGCGGAGAATCCCTTGGAGATTCATGGGCTGTTGACGACCCGACCAATTAGGTTACCGGTGCGTGCTGTCTCACCGGTCCAGTTCTTTCCTCGGCGCGCGATCGGTCCGGCAGCGGCGACCGGTCCCGCAGGACCGGGTCGGGACGAACATGTACGCGTAGACAAGGAGCTGCCGATATGGCCACCGCCTCGACCTCGAACCCGGCCAGCGGGCGGCGCTCGCCGCTGCTGGTGGCCTTCGACGCCGCACGCCAGGCGGATCCCTACCCCACCTACCGGGCCATCCGCGAGGCTGACCCGTTGGCCGGGTATGACATGGCGGGCCACCGGGTGACCCTGGTGACCCGACACGGCGACACCGCCGCCGTGCTCCAGGACCCCGCCTTCGGGCACGGTTACAAGGAGAACATCAGTCCCTTCCGTCCCGACGGCGACGCCGATGACGGGCTGGAGTCGCTCCTGCGGTCCGATCCGCCAGATCACACGCGGCTACGTCGACTGGTCAGCAGGACGTTCACTCCCGGCACCCTCGCCGAGCTTGCCCCCGACATCACGTCCTTCGTCACCGGGCTGCTGGACGCGGCGCTGGAGGCCGGTGAGATCGACGCGATCAGCGCACTGGCCCGGCCTGTGCCGACCCGCATGATATGTCGGCTGCTCGGCGTCCCGGCCGCGGACGAAAAGATATTCGGGGAATGGGCGGAGACGCTGATTCGCGGCATCGATCCGGACTTTCTGCTGACTCCCGATGAAATCACCGGGCGCCGTCGGGCGGCCCGGGAACTGGATGCCTATTTCCGGGACCTCATCGCGCGCGTCCGGGTCAGGCCGGGCACCGATCTCGTCAGCCAGCTCGTCGCGATCCACCTCGGGGAGGACGCGCTGACCGAAAGCGAGGTCCTCGCGCTCTGCGCCGTGCTGTTGGTGGCCGGGCACGAGACGACGGTCAACCTTATCGGCGGCGGAGTCCTCGCCCTCGTGCAGCACCCCGACCAGCTGGCACTGCTGCGCGCGGACCCCGGTCTCGTCCCCGCTGCGGTCGAGGAGATGCTGCGGCACGACTGTCCGGTTCAGTTCATCCCGCGGACGGCGTTGCGTGACACCGAGGTCGGTGGACGGGAGTTCCGCCGAGGTGAGGGCGCCATGCTGCTCGTCGGTTCGGCGAACCGTGATCCGGACGCGTTCGACGAGCCCGACCGTTTCCTGGTCGCCCGCTACGCGGGACCCACTCCGGCCGCGCGCCACTTCGGGTTCGGGACAGGTATCCACTACTGCCTCGGCGCCCCCCTGGCCCGCATGGAGGCGGAGATCATCTTTCGTCTGCTCCTCGAGCGCACCAGCGAGCTCGCTCTGATCGGGAGCACGCCGACATACCGAAACCAGAGCATCATCCGCGGGCTGCAGACGCTCCCCCTTCGGCTCGCCGCCTGACAGCGAGGAGGTAGGCGACGTCCCGATGGGACAAGGCCCCGGATGGGACAAGGCATAGCGTCGGGCACCACCGCACCGCCAGGTCGTCGGGTGTCGGACAGGGCGGGAGGTCGCGGGCGGCGGGCAGCTTACAGTCCGCGGGTCGGGTCACGTGTCGACTCGGCGGGACCTGGCCGGGAGGCGGACGTGTGGGCAGGCAGGACGGGTCGGCGAGAGGCCGGCGTGCGCTGGTGGGCGGCCGTCTTCGTGGCGGCGTCGGTGACGGCGCTCGCGGGCTGTGCCAGCGAGGGGCGGACTGGCGCGCAGGCGGCTGTGACGACGCCGCCGGCTGTGACGACGCCGGCTGTGTCCACCGCAAGGACGGTCCCGACGGCGACGACGGTCCCGACCGCGACGACGGTTTCGGCCGCGGGGACAGGCGCCGGGGCGGGAAGCTCGGGGGCGGCCGGCGCGCGCGGCGGCCCGGTGACTCGGCTGGTCAACCTGGCCCCGGTCGACCGCCGCGGACAACCGGCGAGGGGCTGGACCGTCGACGGGCGCGATGATGATCCGGACGCGCCGATCGACTGCGGCGACACCAGCCAGGCGTACCCGTCACCGGCCGCCGTCAGCGGCGACATCTACCTCTGTTCGCCCAGCGCCGCCGCCGCCGATGCCTGCTGGCCGACACCCCAGGCCCGCCGGATGCTCTGCCTGCGCGACCCCTACTCGGCCACGCTCACCGCGCTCACGGCCCAGTCGCTCGTCGCCAGAGTCTCCCCGCCCAGGAACCCCGTCCCGTTCGGCCTGGTCTTGGCCAACGGGGACCGCTGCCGGCTGCGCGACGGCGGCGCCTGGGGATCCCCGGAGAACCATCCGGGCTATGTCGGCTACTACTCCTGCGGCCCGCGCGACATCGTGTGGGCGTCTCAGAACTCGCCCACCGGCGGCATCGACAGGACCAGCAGACGTTGGACCGTCCTGGTCGGAGACGTCACCGGCCCCCTGGCCACCGTCCCCGTCACTGCGGCCGACTTCGTCACCACCGCCCCCTGAACGGCCCTCTGGCCGGCGAATGGCCGGCGAACCTTCACGTGGGTCTCGTCGAGGGACCACCTGTCTCCAGGTCGGTGGGAGAGCTGGTCCCGGATGCGCGAGCGCCAGGCGCGACCGGCTCTCTCGATCACAAGGTCGTCGTCACCGTCCGGACTCATGCTGCCGAGCAGCGCGAGCGGCTGCGGCCCCGGCGGCCGTGGAAGGGCCTGAGTCCATCAGCGGCCGCGGCTGCCCGGGCGCTGGTCCTGCTGACGCTGGTTCTGCTGACACTGGTTCTGCTGGCGCTGGGCCCGTAGGCGCTGTGGCCACTGGCGTGGCGGCGGTCCGGGGTCGTCGTTCCGGGGCGGTGGTGGCGATGAGGGCGAGCCCTGCTGCGGCGAGTACGGCGGCCGTGGCCGGAATCGTGGCCGCCCCGGCCGCGTCGAGGGTCACGCCGCCGAGCGCGGCGCCGAGGGCGCTGCCGAGGTAGATCGCCGATCCGTTGAGCCCGAGGGCGACGGTGGCGACGTCCGGGGCGACGACGAACAGCCGGTGCTGCTGCGGCGTGATCGACAGTCCCTGGAAGGCGCCGACGGCGAGCAGGACGGCCAGCGCCGCGCCGTACTCCTCGCGGGCCGGCACCAGCACGGCGAACGACGCGGCGAGCCCGGCGACGGCGACCAGCAGCACTCCCAGCGCGCCGCGACCGTCGACCAGGCGTCCCACCAGCCGGTTTCCGGTCAGGCTGCCCAGCCCGAACGCGAGCAGTATCACCACGAGCCGGCCATCGGTGTCGGCCATGCCCAGGACGACCGGCAGATAGGAGATCAGCAGGATTGGCGGCGCGACCACCGCGACCGTCGCGAGCAGAACCAGGAGTACCGCGGGCCGGGTCAGCACGCCCAGCCGGGCGCGCATGTTCGTCGGTGGGACGTGGGCCCGGGGCAGCAGGGGCACGCAGAACGCGGTGAGCGCCGCGAGTGCCGTGATGACCCACAGCACCGCTCGCCAGCCGAACCACTGCCCGGCCAGGACGCCGAAGGGCACCCCGAGCACCGTCGAGAGCGAGGTCCCCGCGGTGACGGCGGCCAGCGCGCGGCCGCGCCGCCGGCCGTCGGCGAGCATGCCGGCCATGACGTAGGCGTTGGACTGGAACGCCGCGGCACCGAGGGCCGCGGCGGCCCGGCCGGCGGCCATCACGGCGTAGGAGGGGGCAAGTGCCTGGCCGGCCATCCCGAGAAGAAACAACGCCAGCCCGCCGCCGAGCAGCAGGCGCCGGTCCCAGCGGCCGGTGAGGGCCGCGAGCACCGGCGACCCGACCGCGTAGGTGATGGAGAAGATCGTGGTGAGCTGGCCGGCGGTGGACACGCTCACGGACAGGTCGTCGGCAATCGCGGGCAGCAGGCCGGCGAGCACGAACCCGTCGACGCCCAGCGTGAACGTGCCGGCCGCCAGCACCCCGAGCTGCCAGCCGCGCAGCCCGCCCTCGCCCTCAGGCTTGTAATTCGATCCTTGTCGAATCATCACAGTGGGGAGGCTAGGGGTACGTTCGATGGGTGTCAAAGCATCGGGATCGGCGAAGCGACCGGCTGGGCGGTCGACGAGGTGGTCGGCGAACCGACCGGCGAACCGACCGGCCGGGTGACCGGCTGAGTGGTCGGCCGAGAGGCTGAGCCGGGCAGCCCGCGGTGTCTCGACAGCTCCCTCAGCCGAGCCGTGACTCGATCAACCTGGTCACGCTCCTTGCCGCCCTGGCCGACCCGGTCCGGCTCACGCTGATGCAGGCGATGTACTCCCGGACCGGCCCGGTCGACTGCTCCGTGATCGCCGAGGGGGTCGAGGTCGGCGCCCCGACCGTCTCCCATCACTACCGCGTGCTGCGCGAGGCCGGCCTGACCATGACCACGGTCGAGGGGCGCCGCCGCGTCGTCGCCATCCGCTACGAAGACCTGGAAGCACGCTTTCCCGGCCTCCTCGCCGCCGTCCTCACCCCGACCGCGAACACCTAGCGCACCCGCTGGTGACCGCGACGGCACTGTTGCTGAGGATGCGGGACGTGCCAGTGGTCATGGTGACCGCCGGTCAGACGGTGGAGACCGGCAAACATCCCAGTGATCGCTGACGTTCCGCTCCGAACGCTGCCACCGGACCCGGAGCAGGTCCTCGTCCAGCTCTCGCCCCCACTCGCGCCGGGCCTCGGCGGCGAGCTCGTCCAGCACCGTGGCGAGTTCCGCGGGCGCGGCGCTGCCCTCCGCCGTTCGCCGTTCGACCAGGTAGGCCACCGTTCCCAGGCCGAAGGCTCCGACGGCCCACGGCACGCTGACCACGCCGTTGTCGAGGATCTGGTTGACGGCAACACCGGAGAGCACCGGTATCACCACGGCCGCGAGGACGCGGTTCCAGACCCGGAACCACCGGGCCGCCCCGGCGTAACGCTGTCGGACGGTCACCTTCCGACCAGCTCGTCAGTTCTTACATGTCTTCTTGTAGGAAATATCTGGAATGGAGCTTCTCCATTCGCTTGGAGTGAGACCGCCGCCAGCCGCGACACAAGCCCGATCCGGCAGGTGAGCGAGAAGATCGGCCAGACCTCCGACGTTCCACAAGATTGCCGTTCGGTCGGCGCTACCAGTTAGCGCTGTGCGGCCGTCCCGCGTGAATACTGCGGCGTATACGGCTCCGGTGTGGCTGGTGAGGGTGGCGCGACGGGTGGGGCGGAGAGGGTTGGCCAAGTTCCACAGGTCTAGTGTGGAGTCGGCCTTCCGTCGGGAGTGAGCGCCACCGTGCGTATGGAGTCGGTGTGGCCGGTGAGGGTGGCGCGGCGGACAGGGCGAGCCGGGTTGGTCAGGTCCCACAGGATCGCTGTCCGGTCTTGGCTTCCGGTGAGGGCGGTGTGCCCGTCGGGAGTGAGTGTCACTGAGTACACCCAACCGGTGTGGCCGGTGAGGGTAGCGCGCTTTCTCGGGTTATCGGGATCGGTTAGATCCCACACGATCGCCGTGTTGTCCGAGCTGCCGGTGAGGGCGGTGTGCCCGTCCGGCGTGAGTGCCACCGCGTTTACACCGTCGGTGTGGCCGGTGAGGAGCAATGGTTGAGACCTGTGGATCGGCTGGGGAGGGCGTACCTTCCCGGTGATCGAGGTTGAGGTCTCAGTCAGGCCGACGTTGACGCGTCGGTCGGGAAGGCACGCCCGTGCTCACGGTAGTNCCCGAGGAGAACACGCCCGCCGATGGTCCGGCGGGCAGCCCGTCGCTGATCGATGAGATCGTCCGGGAGGGTGCCCGGCGGATGCTCGCCGCCGCCCTGGAAGCCGAGGTCGACGCCTACATCGCCGAGCTCGCCGACCAGCGTGACGCCCGTGGCCGTCGGCTGGTGGTCCGTAACGGTCACGCGCAGCCGCGGCAGGTGATGACCGCCGCCGGCGCGGTCGAGGTC
>NZ_JYFN01000069.1 GCF_000948395.1 Frankia torreyi
GCCAGATGCACCGCCACCAACGACGACGAACACGCCGTATCCACCGTGATCGCCGGCCCCTCCAACCCAAACGTGTACGCCACCCGCCCCGACGCCACACTCCCCGCACTACCCGTCGCCAGAAAACCCTCGAAACCCGCCGGCGGCGCCGCCATCAACCGCACCCCGTAATCGTCGTACATCACCCCCGCGAAAACACCCGTCGCACTCCCCCGCAAACCCGACGGATCAATACCCGCCCGCTCGAACACCTCCCACGTCAACTCCAACAGAAGACGATGCTGCGGATCCGTCGCCAACGCCTCCCGCGGCGACATACCAAAAAACCCCGGATCAAACTCGTCCGCATCATGCAGAAAACCACCGAAACGACTGTAAGAAGAACCCGCACGATCAGGATCCGGATCATACAGACCCGCACCCCAACCCCGACCCGACGGAAACTCCGAAATCGCATCCCCACCCGACGCCACCAACCCCCACAAACCCTCCGGCGAACGCACCCCACCCGGGAAACGGCAACTCATCCCCACCACAGCCAACGGCTCGGTGGACCGGTCCTCGAAGACGGAGAGCTGCCGGCGTGCCTGCCGCAGGTCGGCGGTCGCACGGCGGAGGTACTCACGAAGCTTGTCCTCGTTGGAGGTCATGGCGTCTCACCCTTCCCGCGTCAGTCGGGGGTTTCCGGCGTCGTCCATCGGAATTTCCCCGAACTCGTTGTCGAGTGCCTTGAAGAGTTCGTCGTCCGTCGCCGTGGCGAGGTCCACCGAATCCTCGGGCACCGCGGAGCCGTTGCCGTTCCGGTCGGCGTTCCATCTGCGCAGCAGGTTCTGCAGGCGCAGAGCGACCCGGGCATGGTCGGCATCGGTCGCCGATCCCGGATCCAGCGCGGCCTCAAGCTGGTCGAGCGCGGCGAGCGGCAGCCCGCCGAGGGCAGCCGCCTCGGGTGTCAGGGCGGCCAGCAGATGGTCCGCGAGCGCGGCGGGCGTCGGATAGTCGAACGCGAGCGTGCTCGGCAACCGCAGGGCGGTGGCGGCGTGCAGCCGGTTGCGCAGCTCCACTGCGGTCAGCGAGTCGAGTCCCATCTCCAGCAGGCCGCGTTGGGGGTCCATGGTCGCCGCGGCGGCGTCGGAGTGGCCGAGCACCGTCGCCAGGGTGCCGCGGACCAGCGCGAGCACCAGGTCCGCCCGCTGCGCGTCCGGTGCCTCGGCGAGGCGCCGCAGAAACGGGGACTCGCCATCGGCCGCGCCCGCGGCCGAGCCGCCGGCCGATCGGACCGGCAGGCCGACAAGACCGGCGAACAGATGGTGCGGCAGGTCCGCGCGGGCCTGGGCACGCAGCCGTGACAGGTCGACCCGCGCGGCCACGAGCGCCGCCCGGCTACTGGCGAGCCCGGCCTCGAGCAGTGCCAGCCCCTCCTCGTCCGACATCGCGACGAGGCCGGCGCGAGTCAGCCGGCCACGGTCGACCCGGTCGAGAGTGCCCGTCATGGCGCTGGTGCGGGACCACAACCCCCAGGCCAGCGAGGTCGCCGGACGCCCCTGGGCGTGGCGCCGCGCGGCCAACGCGTCCAGGAAGGCGTTCGCCGCCGCGTAGCTGCCCTGCCCCGGATTGCCGAAGGTGCCCGCCACCGAGGAGAACAGCACGAACTCCGCGAGGTCCTGGTCGGCGGTGAGCTCGTGCAGATGCCAGGCCGCATCCACCTTCGGCCGCAGAACCAGGTCGAGTCGCTGCGGCGTCAGTGACCCGATCACCCCGTCGTCGAGGACGCCGGCGGTATGCACGACGGCGGTCAGCGGACGGTCGGCGGGCACCGACGCGACCAGCGCCGCCACCTGATCACGATCCGTCACATCGCACGCTGTCACCGTCACCTGTGCGCCCTGGGCGGAGAGCTCGGCCTCCAGTTCGGCGGCACCCGCGGCCGCAGGCCCCCGGCGACTCACCAGCAGCAGATTCCGGACGCCTCCATGGGCGACCAGGTGACGTGCCACCAGGGCACCGAGCGTCCCGCCGCCACCGGTGATCAGCACGGTCCCCGACGGATCGAGCCGCGCGAAGGGCGAATCCGCCGGGTCCGGGCCGACGGGTTCGACCCGATCCGACAGACGAACGAGGCGGGGCACGTAGCGACGCCCGTCGCGGATCGCGAGTTCCGGCACGCCCTGGGCGAGCGCGGCCGGCAGCGCCGCGACGGAGGCATCCCGATCGTCGAGGTCCACGAGTTGGAAGCGGCCGGGTTCCTCCTGTTGCGCGGATCGCAGCAGACCCCACACGGCCCCCCCGACCATGTCGGCCACCCCAGCCGCGTCGACCGTGCCGGCCGGACCCGCCGGCCCCTCCAGGTCGGCCTGGCCACCGGCGGAGGAGACGCCGGCGGAGGAGACGCCGACCGCGCCGTGTGTCACCACCACGAGACGCGACGTCGCGAACCGTTCATCGTCGAGCCAGGCCTGCAGCATGGCCAACTGGCGGTGGACGGCGACGCGCACGGCCTCGGGCACGTCCAGGCCGGGGCTGTCGGGATCACCAGGACCGACAGGATCATCAGAACCGACAGGATCATCAGAACCGACAGGATCAGCAGGGCCGACAGGCCGCGCGACGGCGACGGGCGCGAGGACCACGGCGGGCACGGGCGCGCCGCCCGCCACCGCGGCACTCAGGCCGGCGAGGTCCGGATGCCGCGTCACCGCGGCCGGCGACCCGGCGAGTCCGGCGGCCAGCGCCGCGGCCGGCCCGGCCGCCTCCGTGCCGAGCACCGCCCATCTGGCCGTGGTCGCGTCGTCGGACGTCCCGGCCCGGGCCGGGACGAGGTCCTCGACCTCGGCCTCGACCCACTCCACCTCGAACAGCGGGGGCCGGCGCGAACCGGCGCCCGCGATCCGGGCCAGATCCACCGGTCGAACGGTCAGGGCACCGACGGACAGCACCGGCCGTCCGCTGACATCCGTGGCCTGCAGGGTCAGGCGGTCCGGACCGGACGGCGACAGGCGGACCCGCAGCGCGCTCGCCCCGGCGGCGTACAGCGAGACCTCCGACCAGGAGAAGGGCAGCGCCACCGCGGCACCGCCGGCTCCCGCCGCGGAACGCACCCGATCCAGCGCCACCGGGTGCAGCGCGGCGTCGAGCAGGGCCGGGTGGATCCCGTAGCGCCGCGCCTCCTGCGGATCGGAGTCGGGCAGGCGCACGTCGGCGTACAGGTCCTCGCCGAGCCGCCAGAGCGCCGACAGTCCCTGGAAGGCGGGGCCATACCGCAGCCCCAGGTCCGCCAGCGTGCCGTAGGCGTCAGCGAGCTCGACCGGCACCGCACCCGACGGCGGCCACGCCTGCCCGGGTCCGACGGGCCAACCCAGGCCGGGCGTGGCCGGCCCCCCGGCGGGAGACGAGTCCACGACAGGAGACGAGTCCACGGCAGGAGACAGGTCCATGACGGCCGCGGGTTTCCGGGTCAGTGTCCCCCGCGCGTGTCGCGTCCAACGGCTCCCCCCGTCGTCGTCCACGGTGCCCGCGAACCGGGAGTGCAGGGCGAACATCCGCCGGCCGTCCTCGTCCGGGGCCTGCACGACGAGCCGCAGGTTCACCCCGGGTCCTTCGGGGAGCGTCACCGGCGCCTCGATGACCAGTTCCTCGACGTGTGGACAGTCCACCCGGGTCCCGGCCGACACCGCGAGTTCGACATAGGCGGTTCCCGGCAGCAGGGCCGTGTCCTCGACCGCATGATCGGCGAGCCAGGGATGGGAACGCAGGGACAGGGCCGCGGTGAGGACGAGCCCGCCGTCCTCGGGCAGGACGACGGCGGCGGTCAGCAGCGGGTGGTCGGCCGCGTCCAGACCGGCCATGGTGGTCGTGCGGTGGCCGCCGGCGTCGTCGAGCCAGTAACGCCGCCGCTGGAACGGATAGGTGGGCAGGTCGGGCAGCGGCACGCGGGCATCGGGCGGCGGGGCGCTCCACTCGACGGGAGCCCCGCGGACGTAGGCCTGGGCCAGCGCCGTCGTGACGGATCGGTGCTCGCCGCGGCCGGCCCGCAGCAACGCGGCGAACAGCCGCTCGTCGCGCTGCTCGTCGCCGACGCAGTCGGCGGCCATCGCCGACAGACCGCCCGGTCCGATCTCGAGGTAGGTGCGGACGCCGAGCGCCTCGAGCTGGCGCATCCCGGCCAGGAAGCGCACCGGCTGGCGGACATGGTCGACCCAGTACTGCGGCGAACGGACCCGCTCGTCGGCAAGCTCACCGGTCAGGTTCGACAACAGGGGCAGCGACGGTGCGCGCAGCTCCAGCCCCTCGACGACGCGGCGGAACTCGTCGAGCATGCCGTCCATGTGATGCGAGTGGAAGGCATGGCTCACGCGCAGCTCCCGCACCCGGTGGCCGGCCTCGCGCCAGGTCCGCGCCAGCTCGGCCACCGCGGCCCGGTCCCCCGCCACCACCGTCGCGCGCGGCCCGTTCACCGCCGCGACCGTCACCCCGACCGGCTGACCGGCCCAGGACGCCCGCACCTCCTCCTCCGAGGCGGTGACGGCAAGCATGGCCCCACCCGCCGGCATCTCCTGCATCAACCGACCCCGCGCCGTCACGAGGACCGCGGCGGCGGCGAGATCCAGCACGCCGGCGGCATGGGCGGCCGCGAGTTCGCCCACCGAGTGACCGCCCACCACGTCGGGGCGCAGTCCACGCGAGCGCGCCAGTCGGAACAGCGCCACTTCCAGGGCGAACAGCGCCGGCTGGGCGAAGCGGGTCTGGTCGAGCAGTTCCGCCTGCGCGCTGCCCTGCACCGCGAACAGCACCTCGAGCAGCGGCTGAGGCAGATGCGGATCGAGCGCCTGGCACACCTCGTCGAGCGCCGCCCGGAACGTCGGGTCCGTTTGGTACAGCTCCCGACCCATCCCGACGCGCTGGCTTCCCTGCCCGGTGAACAGGAAGGCGGTCGGTGCGGTCGGCTGAACCACCCCGCGTGCCACCTGGGCCGGCAGCCCGTCCGGCGCGGAGCCGGCCAGCTTCGCCAGCCCCTCGACCAGCTCCGCCCGGTCGTCGGCGAGTACGACGGCGCGGTGCTCGAACACCACCCGGCCCCGGGTCAGGGCGAGCCCCACCTCCCCCAGGTCGACCTCGCCGTCGGTGGCCAGGTCGTACAGGCGGCGCGCGTACTCGCGCAGCGCCGGCTCGCTTCGCGCGGTGATCGGCCACACGAGGTGCGAGCGGTCGGGGACGTCGCCGGACGCCTCGGGTTGCGCCGGATCTTCCTCGGCGGCCGGAGCCGCCGGAGCCGGCTCGGGGAGGGCGCTGCCGTCCGGAGCCTCCTCGAGGATGAGGTGGGCGTTGGTGCCGCTGATCCCGAACGACGACACGGCGGCGCGGCGCGGACGCACGGCGCGCGGCCAGTCGACCGGCTCGGTCAGCAGCGACACGGCGCCCGACGACCAGTCGACGTGTGGGGAGGGCTCGTCGACGTGCAGGGTGCGCGGAAGGTGGCCGTGCCGCAGGGCGGCCACCATCTTGATCACACCCGCGACGCCGGCCGCCGCCTGCGCGTGGCCGATGTTGGACTTCACCGATCCCAGCCACAGCGGCCGGCCGGCCGGGCGATCCCGGCCGTAGGTGGCCTGCAAGGCCTGTGCCTCGATGGGATCTCCCAGGGTGGTCCCGGTGCCGTGGGCCTCGACGGCGTCGACCTCGTCCGCGTTCAGGCCGGCGCTGGCGAGGGCCTGGCGGATCACCCGTTCCTGCGACGGGCCGTTGGGCGCGGTGAGGCCGTTGCTCGCCCCGTCGGCGTTGACCGCGCTGCCCCGCACCACGGCGAGCACCGGATGGCCGTGGCGCCGGGCGTCGGAGAGACGCTCGAGCAGGACCATGCCCGCGCCCTCCGACCAGGCGGCACCGTCCGCCGCGGCCCCGAACGACTTGCACCGGCCATCCGGCGCCAGTCCACGCTGGCGGCTGAACTCCACGAACACCGTCGGGGTCGCCATCACCGTGACCCCGCCCGCGAGCGCGAGGGTGCACTCGCCGCCGCGCAGCGCCTGCGCCGCGAGGTGCAGGGCGACCAGAGACGACGAACAGGCCGTGTCGACCGTCATCGCCGGGCCCTCCAGGCCCAGGGTGTAGGCGATGCGCCCGGACGCGACGCTCGTCGTGGACCCGGTCAGCAGATAGCCCTCCAGACCCGGCGGGGCCTGGCCCAGGCGGGAGGCGTAGTCGTCGTACATCACGCCGGTGAACACGCCCGTCCGGGTGCCGCGCAGGGCGGTGGCGCTGATCCCGGCCCGTTCGACCGCCTCCCACGCGGTCTCCAGCAGCAGGCGCTGTTGCGGGTCGGTCGCCAGCGCCTCCCGTGGCGAGATCCCGAAGAACTCCGGGTCGAAGTCGGCGGCGTCGTAGAGGAAGCCACCACGGCGGGTGTACGAGGTACCGACATGATCGGGATCCGGGNGGTAGAGGGTGTCCACGTCCCAGCCCCGGTCGGTGGGGAACTCGGCGATGACGTCCGCGCCCTCGGTGACCAGCCGCCACAGGTCCTCCGGGGTCCGGACGCCACCCGGATAGCGGCAGCCGATGCCCAGAATCGCGATCGGTTCGGCCGGGTCGCCGGCCCGCGGCTCGGCGCGCGCCACCGCCAGGCCGGTGCCAGGTCCGGTGGCGGTGGCCGTCCCGTCGCCGTCCGCACGCAGACGGGTGTCCAGATAGGCGGCCACGGCCTCGGGCGTGGGGTAGTCGAAGATCAGCGTCGCCGGCAGCCGCAGCCCGGTCACCGCGGCCAGGCGGTTGCGCAGATCGACCGCCGTCAGCGAGTCGAAACCGAGTTCCTTGAAGGCCCGGTCCGCCGGCAGCGTCACCGGGGTGGCATGGCCCAGCACGGTCGCGACCTGCGCGTTCACCAGGTGCGCCACCGCCTGCTCCCGCTCGGCGGCAGGCTTGTCACGCAGCTGGTCGGACCACGACCCGGCCTGGTCGGGCCGGGCACCCGTCGACGGGGACGACACCGGGGCGAGCTCCCGCAGCACGACGGGCACCATCCCGGCCGCGGCCTGGTTCCGCAGTGCCACCGTGTCCAGCCGGACCGGGACGACGACCGCACGCGTCGACTCCAGCGCCTCGTCGAACAGCGCAAGCCCCTGGCCGGGCTGGATCGGCGCCAGACCGGAACGGGACAGCCTAGCCAGGTCGGCGCCCGCCAGGGCCGCGGTCATGCCGCCGCCGGGTGCCCACAGCCCCCAGGCCAGCGAGGTGGCCGCCAGCCCTTCGGCGCGTCGGTGCTCGGCCAGCGCGTCCAGAAAGGTGTTCGCCGCCGCGTAGTTGCCCTGCCCGCCGTTACCGAGGATTCCGACGACCGAGGAGAACAGGACGAACGCGGTCAGATCGAGATCGCGGGTGAGGTCGTGCAGCACGAGCGCGGCCCGGGCCTTGGGGCGCCAGACCTGCTCCAGTCGTTCCCGGTCCAGGGCTTCGACGACTCCGTCGGCCAACGTTCCGGCGGTGTGGATCACCGCGGTGAGCGGGTGCCCCTGGGGAATCCCGGACAGCACGGCCGTCATGCTCTCGCGGTCGGCGGCATCGGCCGCTACGACGGTGACCTCGGCGCCGATGGCGGTGAGCTCCTCCACCGTCGCGGCCGCGCCGTCGGCGTCGGGTCCGCGGCGGCTGACGAGCAGCAGGTGCCGTACGCCGTGCGCCTCAACCAGATGCCGGGCGACGAGCGTGCCGAGCAACCCCGTGCCCCCGGTGACGAGGACCGTGCCGCCGGGGCGGAAGACCGCCGGTCGGTCGGGGGCGTCGGGGGCGTCGGGAGCGTCGGGGCCGCGGCGGTCGGGGACGGGCGCGATCCGGGCCAGCCGCGGTGTGTACCCGCGCCCGTCGCGGACCGCCAGCTGCGGCTCCCGCGTCGCCAGCGCGACGGGGAGCAGCTCGTACGAGGCCGGGTCGTCGGTCACGTCGACCAGGACGAACCGATCCGGATGCTCGGACTGCGCGGTCCGGACCAGGCCCCACACCGGTGCCTGGGCCAGGTCCGGCGCGGGGTCGTCGGCCTTCGTGACGACGGCGTTGCGGGTCACGAACACCAGCTGCGAGCGCGCCAGCCGCTCGTCCGCGAGCGCACCCTGGATGTCCGCCAGCACGCGGGTGGTCACGTCCAGCGACGCGCCGTCGAGCCCGTGGCCGCCCAGGCCGGGCCCGCCGGCGCTCGTGCCGCCAGGCCCGGCGGGATCACTGCCGGCGGCACCGGTCACGGTGGCCGGCAGCACGATCACGTCGGGAACCGGTGTTCCCGCTTCGAGGGCACCCAGAAGCGCCTCGAGGTCCGTCCAGCGTTGGGCGTCGGTACCCGGCAGGTCGCCGAGGCCGTCCCCCACGAGTGCCCACCGTTCCCCGAGGGCGGCGGGAGCGGCGACGTCCCAGGCGGGCTTCCAGCCGATCTCGAACAGCGGGTCGCGCCGCGTCGTGGCGGCGGCCAGCTGCTGGGGCAGGATGGACCGTAGAGTCAGCGCCTCGGCCTGCGCCACCACGGCCCCGCTGTCGTCGGCCACGGTGAGGGTGACGGCGTCTGCCCCGTCATCGCCGGCGGGTCGCACCAGCACCCGCAACGAGGTCGCGCCCGTCCGCTCCAGCCGCACGCCGCGCCAGACGAACGGCAGCCGAATCCCGGCCACCTGGTCGTCGGCCGCGTCCCCGTCGACCGAGCCGCCCCTGGACGCGAACCCGACGACCGGGTGCAGAGCGGCGTCGAGCAGTGCCGGGTGGATACCGAAGGCACCGGCCTCGGCGTGCAGGCCGTCCGGCAGGCGCACCTCGGCGAGAAGCTGCTCGCCGAGGCGCCACGCGGCCCGCAGCCCCCGGAAGGCCGGACCGTAGCCGTACCCGCGCCCGGCCAGGTTCTCGTAGACGTCGGTGAGATCGACCGGGACCGCGCCCGACGGCGGCCAGGCACCCCCCAGATCCATGACCGCGTCCGCGGCGGCGGCCGGCGTCGGGCGCGGCGGGGACACCGTCCCGGAGGCGTGCCGCACCCAGGCCGCGTCGGGTGTGTTCTCGTCCGGGCGGGAGTGCACCGCCACGGGCCGGCGCCCGGACTCGTCCGCCGCACCCACCGTCACCTGCACGATGACCGCGTCCTCCGCGCGCAGGACGAGCGGCGCCGCGAGGACGAGTTCGTCGAGCCGGCTCTCGGCGACCCGCCGGGCCGCGTGCAGCGCCAGCTCGACGAAGGCGGTCCCGGGCAGCACGACCGTGCCGAGCACCGCATGGTCGACGAGCCAGGGTTGAGCCCCGGCGGTCAGTCGCCCGACGAACACCACGCCATCCCCGTCGGCGAGCGTCACCGCGGCGCCCAGCAGCGGATGCCCGGAACGCTCCATGCCCGCCGCGGTCGGGTCGCCCGACGAGGCCGGAACGTCGAGCCAGCATCGTTGACGCTGGAAGGGGTAGGTCGGTACGGCGACTGCGGGCCGGGACGGGCCGGCCAGGGCCGGGCGCCAGTCCACCGGCGTGCCCCCGACGTGAGCCTCGGCCACGGAGGTCAGAAACCGCTCCCAGCCCTCGTCGCGACGTAGGGATCCGACGACGGTCGCGGCCGGGAGACCCTCGGCCGCGATGGTCTCGGCCACGCCGGTGGTGAGGACCGGATGCGGGCTGACCTCGACGAACGTGCGATGCCCGGCCCCGTGCAACGCGGTGACGGCCGCGTCGAACCGGACCACGCCACGCAGGTTGCGATACCAGTAGTCGGCGTCGAGCGCGGTGGTGTCCAGCCGCTGACCGGTCACGGTCGAGTAGAACGGCACGTCCGAGGCTCGCGGCCGGAGGTCAGCCAGGATGTCGAGCAGCTCCTCCCGGATGGACTCCACCTGGGGGGAGTGGGAGGCGTAGTCGACGGCGATCCGCCGGGTCCGGATCTCCTGCTCCGCGCACAGGGCCGCCAAACCGTCCAGAGCGTCCGGGTCCCCGGACACGACGGTGGCTGCGGGGCCGTTGACGGTGGCCACGGCGAGCCGGTCCGCCCAGCGGGCGAGCAGCCGCGTCACGCGCTCGGCCGGCAGCGCGACCGAGAGCATGCCACCCCGCCCGACCAGCGCCCTGCCGATGAGCTGGCTGCGCAGCGTCACGATGCGCGCGGCCTCGTCCAGGCTGAGCGCGCCAGCCACGTGCGCGGCCGCGATCTCTCCCTGGGAGTGGCCGACCACCGCTTCGGGATGCACCCCGAAGGAACGCCACGCTTCGGCCAGCGACACCAGCATCGCGAACAGCACCGGCTGGACGACGTCGACTCGGTCGAGCCCGGCGCCGTCCACCGAACCCCGCACCACCTCGGGCAACGACCAGTCGACGTAGCGGTCGATGGCCGCGCCGCACCGTTCGACACTCGCGCGGAACGCCGCGGAGCGCGCCGCCATGTCGGTGGCCATGCCGACCCACTGCGAGCCCTGGCCGGGAAAGACGAAGGTGGTCAGGCCCGGGTTACCGGCGGTGCCCCGCACCAGACCCGGCATCGGCTCGCCCGCGCCCAGCGCGGCGAGCCGGGCCGCGAGGTCATCGCGCCGGGCGCCGAGGACGACCGCGCGATGCTCGAACCTCGCGCGGCCGGTGGCGAGGACGAGGCCGACACCGGTCGGCTCCGCCGCCGGATCGGCCGCCACCGCACCGAGCCGCCCGGCCTGGTCACGCAGCGCCGACTCGGTCCGCGCCGAGAGCACCCACGGCACCGTCACCGGTTCCTCGGTCTGCGGGGCCTGCCTCGCGGGTTCGTCCCGGCGCCGATCCTCATCCGACCCGGCCGCCGTCACGGAGTGAGTCGCGGTGTCCGGTGCCTGTTCGACGATGACGTGGGCGTTCGTCCCGCTGATCCCGAACGAGGAGACGCCCGCCCGCAACGGCTGCTCCCCGCGGACCCAGGGACGGCGACGGGTCAGCAGCGACACCGCGCCCGCCGACCAGTCCACCCGCGGGGAGGGCTGATCCACGTGCAACGTCGCTGGGAGGGTCCCGGCGCGCATCGCCATGACCATCTTGATGACGCCGCCGACACCCGCCGCCGCCTGGGTGTGGCCGATGTTCGATTTCAGCGATCCCAGCCACAGGGGCCGCTGCGGCGGCCGCGACCGGCCGTAGGTCGCCAGCAGCGCCTCCGCCTCGATGGGGTCGCCGAGGGTGGTGCCGGTGCCGTGGGCCTCCACCGCGTCGACCTGGTCGGGGCTCAGGTCGGCGTGCGCGAGCGCCTGGCGGATGACCCGCTCCTGCGAGCGGCCGTTCGGCGCGGTCAGGCCGTTGCTGGCGCCGTCGGAGTTGATGGCCGAACCCCGCAGCAGGGCCAGCACCTGGTGGCCGTGCCGCTCGGCGTCGGAGAGTCGTTCGAGCACGACCATCCCCACGCCCTCGGCCCAACCGGTGCCGTCGGCGGACGCGGCGAACGCCTTGCAACGGCCGTCGGCGGCGAGCCCGCGCTGGCGGCTGAACTCGACGAACATGCCGGGAGAGGACATCACCGTGGCGCCCCCGCAGACCGCGAGCGAGCACTCGCCCAGGCGCAGGGCCTGGCCGGCGAGGTGCATCGCGACCAGCGACGACGAGCNGGCGGTGTCGATCGTGACCGCCGGTCCCTCCAGGCCCAGGGTGTAGGCGATCCGTCCGGAGGCGACGCTGGTGGTGCCACCGGTCAGCAGGTACCCGTCGGCGCCCGCGGCGGACTCGTGCAGCCGCGGGCCGTACTCCTGCGCGGTGACGCCGACGAACACCCCGGTCCGGCTGCCGCGCAGCGAGGTGGGGTCGATGCCGGCCCGCTCCAGCGACTCCCACCCGGTCTCCAGCAGCAGGCGCTGCTGCGGATCCATCGCGGCGGCCTCCCGCGGGCTGATGCCGAAGAAGGCGGCGTCGAACAGGTCCGCATCGTGCAGAAATCCGCCGGACCGGGTGTACGAGGTACCGGACTGATCCGGATCGGGGTCGTAGAGCGCGGCGAGGTCCCAGCCGCGGTTGACGGGAAAACCGGAGGTGGCGTCGATGCCGTCCGCGACGAGCTGCCACAGCTGTTCCGGGGAGGTCACCCCGCCGGGGTAGCGACAGGCCATGCCCACGATCGCGATCGGCTCGTCACCGACCGACCCACCACCTGCCACCGTCGCCCGGACGGGGTCGGCCGGGTCGGCCGTCGTGCCGAGCAGTTCGGCCGTGAGGTGGCGGACCAGCTCGGCCGGGGTCGGATGGTTGTAGATCAGCGAATCGGACAGCCGCAGGCCGGTCGCCGCGCCGAGAGCCTCCCGCAGCTCCACGGCCGACAACGAGTCGAACCCGAGATCCCTGAACGGCAGGTCGGTGTCGATGGTCCCGGTGGTGACGTGCCCCAGCACGACGGCCGTGTTCGTGCGCACGATCTCCAGCAGTTCGGCCGCCAGCTCGGCCTTCGACAACGAGCTCAGATCCCGTCCGGCCGGCGTCCGAGGCCCTGCCGGCTCCGGCCCTGCCGGCCCGGAGACCGCCGGCTCCGGAAGTGCCGGTTGCGGGGCGGAGGGCGCCGCAACCGCGAGGGGCGCGGGCGACGTGGCTGGCGGTACCGCCGCGGGCGCCTGCGGGCCTGTGGCGTCCAGCCAGTAGTGCTGACGTTGGAAGGCGTAGGTCGGCAGGCTCGTCCGACGGCCTCGGGGAAACGTCACGCCCCATTCGAGGCCGGCCCCTCGCACGTGGACGCGGGCGAGACCGGTGAGCAGACTCAGATCCTCCGGACGGCCCCGGCGCAGCAGCGCGACCGTCGCCGTCGGACCGGAGTCGTCGGCCAGGCACTCCCGCACCATCCCGGTGAGCACGGCGTCCGGCCCCAGCTCGACGAACGTGGTGGCGCCCTGGTCGCGCAGGGCGCGCACGCCGTCCAGGAAACGAACCGGCTGCCGGACATGGTCCACCCAGTACCCGGGCGACGTGAGCTGCGCCGTCGTGGCCATCCGACCGGTCAGGTTCGACACGACGGGAACGGCGGGAGCGGCGTAGGTGAGCTCCTCGGCGACCTGCCGGAACTCGGTCAGCACCGTGTCCATGTGCGGCGAGTGGAAGGCGTGGCTCACCCGAAGCCGCTGCGCCTTGTGCCCACGCTCGCGCCAGGTCGCCACGAGGTCGAGCACGGCCTCGCGATCACCGGAGATCACCACCGCGGTCGGGCCGTTGACCGCGGCGATCCCGACCTGGTGCTCGCGACCGGAGAGCAGCGCCCGGATCTGCTCCTCCGTTCCCCGCAGTGCCGCCATGGCACCCGTCGCCGCCACGGACTGCATGAGCCGGCCGCGGACGGCCACCAGGCGGGCCGCGTCGGTCAGTGAGAGCACCCCGGCGATGTGGGCGGCGGTCAGCTCTCCGATCGAGTGCCCGATGAGCGACGCCGGCTGCAGCCCCCAGGACTCCACCAGCCGGTGCAGGGCGACTCCCAGCGCGAACAGTGCCGGCTGGGTGTACGAGGTCTGGTCGAGCAGGGCCGCGGCATCGGAGTCGACGGCGGCGAACAGCACGTCCCGCAACGGGCGGTCGAGATGCGGGTCGAGGTGCGCGCAGGCCTCGTCGAGCGCGGCCGCGAACACCGGATATCCCCGGTAGAGGACCTGTCCCGCTCCCGCCCGCTGGCTGCCCTGCCCCGGGAGGAGAAACACCGGCACATCGGTGCCCGCCCGCCCCTCGGTCACCTGCGGCGTGGCCCTGCCATCGGCCAGTGCCTCGAGCCCGGCCCGCAGCTCGTCGTGGTCGCGCGCGACCACGACGGCCCGGTGTTCGAAGGTCGTCCGGGTGGTGGCCAGCGAGTAGCCGACGTCCGTCAGCGACGGGCCGGTCCCGGCGGCGAGCCGCGTGCTCAGCCGCGCGGCCTGCGCCCGCAGCGCCCCCGCGGTCCGCGCGGAGACGGGGAACGGCAGCGCCGGCTGGTCGATCCCGGCGGCGTCCGCGTCGGGCGTCCGCGCCAGGCGGCCGGCGGGGCCGGTCGGCGCCTCGGTGAGAACCACGTGGCAGTTCGTTCCGCCCATCCCGAACGAGCTCACCCCGGCGATCAGCGGCAGCTCGGCCCGCGGCCACGGGCCGAGCTGCCGGGCCACCCGCAGTCCCAGCTCGGCGAGGGGGATCCGAGGGTTGGGTGTCTCGAAGTTGAGGCTCGCCGGGATCTCCCGGTGTCGGATGCTCAGGATGGCCTTGAGCAGGCCGGTGATGCCGGCGGCTCCTTCCAGGTGTCCGACGTTCGTCTTGACCGACCCGACCAGCAGGGCGTCATCGTCGTCCCGGTCGGCGCCGAGGGCCGCGCCCAGGGCGGCGGCCTCGATCGGGTCGCCCACCGGGGTCCCGGTGCCGTGCAGCTCGACGTACTGGACCTCGGTCGGGTCGACTCCGGCCCGGGCGCAGGCCAGGCGGATCACCGACTCCTGGGCCCGCGCGTCGGGAACGGTCAGCCCGGCGGTGGAACCGTCGTTGTTGACCGCGCTGCCGCGCACGACGCAGTAGATCCGGTCGCCGTCGGCCTGGGCGGCGGCCAGCGGCTTGAGCACCACCACGGCGGCGCCCTCACCCCGGACGTAGCCGTTCGCGCGCGCGTCGAAGGTGAAGCACCGGCCGTCCGGCGACAGCGCGCCGAACCGCATCGCGGCGATGCTGCTCTCCGGGACGAGGTTGAGGTTCACCCCCCCGGCCAGCGCGAGTCCCGACTCGCCCGCCCGAAGGCTCTCGCAGGCCAGGTGCACGGCGACCAGGGACGACGACTGGGCCGCGTCCACCGTGAGACTCGGGCCGCGAAGGTTCAGGTTGAACGAGACCCGGTTGGCGATGACGGCCCGCTGCGTGCCCACCAGCGAGTGCCGGTCGATCGCGCGCGCACCCGAGCGGGCCAGCAGCGTGGCGTAGTCGGCCGCCATGGCGCCGACGAACACTCCCACCCGGCTGCCCACCAGGGTCCTCGGCACCAGGCCGGCGTCCTCCAGCGCCTCCCAGCTCAGCTCGAGCATCAGACGCTGCTGGGGGTCCATGGCCGCAGCCTCCCGGGGGGAGATCCCGAAGAAGGCGGCGTCGAAGCCGGCGACCTGGTCGAGATAGCCGCCGCGGCCGATGCGGTCCGGCGTCTCCGCCGCCACGCCCGTCTCCGCCGCCGCGCTCCCGGCGATCCGACGGTCGGACGGAGTCGTGGTGATCACGTCGCGGCCGGCGCGCAGGAGTTCCCAGAACTCGGCCGGCCCGGGCGCGCCGGGCAGCCGGCAGGCCACACCGACGATCGCGATGGCGTCCTCGCCGGCCGCCGTCTCCTGCCGTGGTCCGTCTTGACCCACCCCGGTCACTGGTGCCTCCCGTTCCGGGCCGCGGACAGTCGGGTGCCGGCCCGTAGCGGAATCAGGGCGGCGCGCAGCGCCGCGCGCTGCCGGCGGGGTGCGCCGTGCATGCGCAGAAGTTCGAGAGTCAGCCACGGCCCGGTGACACCGACGTGGCGTGGCGAGGCGTGCACGTCGTCGAACTCGAGCAGGTCGAGCCGACGCACGTGCCGCCGCAGCAGGGCGATGTCCTGCGGCGGGATGATCTCGTCACGCCGGCTGGCGACGTAGGCGACGGGGATGTCCAATGCCCCCAGCTGTTCCGGCGTCAGGGCCCAGCTCCGGATGTGCCCGCCCACCTCGGTGTTCCGGCTGCCGGTCAGATGGGCGAGGGTGTCCACCGTCACCCGCGGCAGCGCGCCCTGCCACCGTTCGTCGGTGAACAGGTACCGCAGTGGCGCTCCCACGGTGAGGACGCTCGCGATCCTCGGGTCGTCGAGCGCGCAGCGCAGCGCCAGGTGGCCGCTGAAACTCATCGCCATCGCGTGGACCCGCGGAGTCGTGGCCTGGTCGGTGACGGCGTCGAGCAGCGCGGGCACCATCCGCCAGCTCGTGGCGTCGTACGGGAGCGTGTTGTCGCCCACCCCGGGCATCTCGGTGACGACGCCGGCGACCCCCAACCGGTTCAGCCGCACCAGCGTGGGGGCCCACTGCTCCTTCGTGCTCACGATCCCCCCCATGAGGATCACGAACGGCTGTCCGGCCCTCGGCGCGGGCCCGGTCGCCCAGCAGCGGAACTCCCCCGCCGACAGCTTCACGTCGACCGGGCGCAGATCCACCCCCTGTGCCGAGCGCCAGGCATCGAACGCCGCCACGGCCCGTTCCCAGGCGACCTGCCTGGCCGGGTCGCCGGGGTAGGGGAATCTCGCCATGGTGTACAGCCGGCTCGCCGCGAGAAGATCGCCCTGACGTTGCCGGGACTGCGCGACCCGGCTCCATTCCCCGACCCAGGAGCCGGAACCGCTGTCGTCGTGAACGATGCGCCCCAGCACGTCGGCCACGACGGCGCGCGGAATCTGCTGGGCGCGCGCGTGCACGGTCGCGAACTCCTTGAGCTCGCCGACGTCGTTCATCGTCCGTCCTCCTCGCTGGATCTGCGGGCGACCGTCAACGGGCGCGGACCCCGGCCGGCGACCGGGCCGGGGACGCCGCGTGCCGGCGTCATGGCGAACCCACCTCCAGTGGCTCGCCCAGCTCGGCTGCGCCGGTCTCGACGGACGCCGGACGTGCGGCGACACCGGCAGCGCCGGAGCCGGCCTCGAACCCGGCCAGGGCGTGCCGCACCTCGGCGAGGATGTCCGCCGCCTCCGCCCCGTCGATCACGCGGTGGTCGAAGGCCATGCTCAGGCGCAGCACCGGGGCGATGCGCACCTGCCCGTCGCGCGCCACCGGCCGGTCCTGGACCCGCCCGACTCCGAAGGTGACAGTCGTGCCGCCGACGGAGTGGAAGGAATCGATCGGGCGGTGTCCCAGCGAGGTCACGGCGACCGTGCCCATGACCGCGGCTCGGCCCGCCAGCGGCCGGACCCGGGCCCGAAACGCCTGGCGGCCCAGCGCCATCGGCAGTCGGTGCAGGGCGCGGGCCCCCGCGAACTCCGGCGCCGTGGTCGGGTCCACCGCACGAAAGCGGTCCAGCCAGCCCTGGATCTCCTCGAGGCTCGCGCCGCCGGCCCCCGTCAGCACCGCGGACAGGACGACCCGCTGCCCGTTCAACGTCCGATCAAAAGTGATCTTCGTGTTGACGTCCGGATAGCTGGTGACCCGGGGAAGGAACCGGCCTCTGATCGCCGCGTTCGCCGCGGGATGGTCCGCCAGGACGGCGGCCGAGGCGAGTACGAGATAGGCAAGGGGCGAGTACCGCCGCCCGGCCTCCCGTTCCCTCGCCCGGTGTTCGTTCACCCGCGTCATGTCGACCTCGGTGTCCAGGAAGACCGGCGAGAACCGACGGATCTCCTCGAGGAAGTACAGGGTGTGACGGCGTTCCCGAGCAAGTCTCATCACGCCACCGTCAGGGCGTAGATGCCGCGCAGACTGGACGCCTCCAGAACGTCCGGAAGGGAGACCGAACGGCCGGTCCGCTGCTCCAGGATCGAGAGGAGCCACAGCAGGTGCACCGAATCCCAGCCCGGGATCTCGTCGAAGCTGGATTCGATGTCGTCGGCCGAGATCGGCAGGCCGAGCTCGTCTCGGACCAGGGCGACGAATTCCTCCACTGTGGTCACGGTGCTTCCTTTCCAAACTCTTCGTGCAGGGTAAGATGTTCGGGTCGGTCCAGCGGCCGGAGCAGATCGTTGCGAAATATCGCGACCGGGCCTTCCTCGCCGACTCGGACGAATCCGTTGCGGGTGTAGAAGTCCTCGACCAGGCCGTTTCGTGCACTCGGCCGGTAAAATCCGTGGACCGCCTCCATCGTCGCCTCACGAGCATGGTCGAGAATTGCCGCGAGACAGCCCTGCTCGATTCCTCGGGAGAAGACCCGGCAACTCAGCAGGAAGTTGTCGATGTAGAGATCCCGGTCGGTCCGGCGCAGAAACACAGCGCCGACCAGACCATGGTCGCCGAAGCGATCGGCCGCATGGATCGCGAGCACATCGGTGCCCGGCTCGGAAAGCAGTGAGCGGACATCGGAGCGCTGGAGTCGACGGGTGGTCATGTTGAACTGGTTCGTCCGCAGCGTCAGCTGCGACACCCGGGAGATCTCCGGTTCACCGACACCCGCCAGCCGTACGGTGACCTTCAGTTCGCGCAGATAGTCCCCGAGCGAGTCGAAATTGTCCAGAAAGTTCTTGCGCTCGATCTCCTGACGATACTTCTCGCCCCGGGTCCGATCCTCCGCGGTCAGTTCCCGCAGACCGAACCACCCGTCCCGCAACACCGCCTCGGTATGACCCGCGGGATCCTCGCCCACCTGGATGGTCGTCACCATGGGAAGTTCTCGCCGGACCAGCCCGCACTCGTACGCGCTGTCGTCGACGAAGACGAAGCTGTCCAGGCCCAGGTTCAGGGTGGCCGCCAACTCGGCGAGCATCTCGTGCTTGGGGCTCCAGCTCGCGACGATGCGGGCGAGGTCCTCGTCACGCAGGACCATCTCCGCGCGTTCCTGAAAGGCTCGATGCACGAGATCGCGCTCGTTCTTGCTCACCGCGGCCACCAGCACGCCCTGCGATCCGAGCTGTTTCACCACGCCCTGGAACACCTGGAACGCCTCACCGCGGTAGCTGCCGCCGACGTCGATGCCCTCGACCCCGTCGTCACCGAGCACCCCACCCCACAGCGTCCCGTCGAGGTCGACGACGAGGCACTTCTTGCTCCGCCCCGTCGCGGCGCGCGCCAGGTGCCCGATCTCGCGGGCGTATCGAGCGAGCAGCAGCGGGGAGAGATGGGCCTTCGCGTAGGTGCTCAGCCGGGCGTCGGTCACCGGCACGCCGTCCGCCACCACCGGATCGAGATCGACGACCACCACCTGGGGGTGGTCCGTCATCAGCTGCAGCAGACGGGTGTTCGCCCGCCGCCAGCCGATTCCGAGATCAGCCTTGGATCGATAGTCGACGAGCTGCGCCGAGAAGCGCCACGGCAGGGGCAGGGTGTTGAGGACCAACGTGCCAGCGCTGGTTGCCTCGAACACCTCCACCAGCCGCTCGATCACCCCGATCCTCGCCGTGAGGGCCTGGTCCACGTCGGCCGGAGTCCAGGGGACCGGTAGGTCGTCGAGGACCAGCATCGGATCGAGCAGACACAGGGTGAGGTCGGCACCCGTGCGATACAGCGGGCTACCCGGATCGGACAGTTCGAAGACGTAGCTGTCGTAGTTCGAGAAGAACGGCCGCAGCAGCACGCCATGCCGCGCGATCTCGGCGGTGAGGTGCGGGAGCAGCGACGAGAAGGTCCCGTGGCCGGTCACGGCGACGGACACCGTCGGGGTGGCGGGGTGGTGCCGCAGGACCTCGGCCGGATCGACCCGGCTCAGCAGGTGGCCGGCCCGGACCAGCTCGGACTCGGCCAGCGAGGCGAGATGATCCTTGACCAGTGGGTACCGAGCGGCCAACCGACCCGACTGGAACGGGGAGAGCAGATCGTTCTCGGCCGTCGACACGGAGCGCTCAGGAGATTTCATCAGCACGTCCTTGTCAAAGTCGCACGGCCGACGCGACGCTTTCGGCGCCACGAGGACCGACTTTCCGGTGAACTCCCTACCGACACAGGACCGCGCCCATCGGATGCCCGGCGGGCTGGCGGCCCCAGAAAGATGCTCGGCGGCGGTCCTAAAGTGCGGCTATATCGGCTCTAGACCGAATGCCGGGTTCTTGCGGCTGATCACGCACTCCGAGGTGGGGATTCCAGAACCGCCGCCGGTGTCGCGATCGACATCGACACCACGCCTGGGCCGCCGTCCGCCGATGTGACGGATCCGTCAGGTGGCCTGGACATGGTCCGCGGCGCGTCGTGGACGGGACTCCCGAACCGAACACGAGGATGCCGACAGGTCGGCAGTCGGACTCGCGCTCTGGTTCTCCTCGACTGTTCAGCCAGGTAGCAGGCCGACCGGTATTGGCTCGACCGCCGACGCCTACCCATGACGGGGTTACTCAACATAGCCCCGAAAATCACATTTGCGTTTGGGAAAAATACGGTATGTCAAAGAAAGGGGAACGAGTGTGACGACAGACCTGGAACACGACCTCGGCCACGTCGGCCTCTGGACGTTCGACTTCGATGGCCAGCCCGCCACCCGGGTGCGGGAAGCCGCCGCGGAGATCGAGGAACTGGGCTACGGCGCCATCTGGTATGGAGAGGCGTTCGGCCGCGACACGGTGGGCCAGGCGTGGCTGCTGCTGTCGGCCACCCGGCGCATCGCCGTCGCCTCCGGCGTCGCGAACATCGCGTTTCGCGACCCGGTTGCCATGGCGACCGCGGCCCGCGCGCTGGGCGAGGCGTTTCCGGGGCGCTATCTTCTCGGCCTTGGCGGACACCGCGTGGACGACACCATCCACAAGCTGGACGGCTATCCGATGCCGGCGCTGGGCCGGGCAGTGTCGACCATGGACGCCTATCTGGCCGCCATGGACGCCGTCCCCGCCCACAGCCCGTCGCCGCCGGGGGCGCCCCGGGTGCTGGCCGCGCTCGGGCCCAAGATGCTCTCGTTGGCGGCACTGCGGACGTCGGGGGCGCACTCCTACCTCGTACCCGTGGAACACACCCGCCAGGCCCGCGAGATCCTCGGTCCTGCGCCGTTCCTCGCGGTCGAGCAGGCCGTCGTCCTGGACTCCGATGTCGATCGGGCTCGCCAGATCGCCACTGCGCACGTCGGCGGCTATGTCGCCGCGGCGCCCCACCATGAGGCGAACCTTCGGCGGCTGGGCTTCGGCAGCGATGACCTCATCGGTGGCCCGAGCCGTCGGCTGGTCGACGCGATCGTCGCCTATCCGGATGCCACGACGATCCAGGACCGCGTACGCCAGCACCTCGACGCGGGGGCGAACCACGTCTGCATCCAGGTCCTCACCGCCAGTCCCGCCACGCTGCCGGACCTCGTATGGCGTGAGCTCGCGCCGGCCCTGCAGAGCGTCGCGCCCCTGTCGTAACCGGCTCCTCGACGGCTCGCGCCGGCGCCGGCGGTGGGCTGCTGTCGGGGAAGGCGGACAACGAGCCCGACGCGCCGGCCGAAACGCCGGCCTTCGGGGTCGGGGAAGCCGTCCGGGCTGGTCTCCTCCGCCAGGGGATCGTCAACGCGTGGGACCGACCCGACCGAAAGCCTCCTCTGCCTGACCCACGCGGCCGGTCGCCGGCCAGAGTATGCCATCCCCTGAAAGGATCTGGTCGAAGTAATACCTGCGGCTCTTGTACCAGCGGCGCTCCCGCACCGGCAGACACTCCGCCAGATCCTCCACGGCGACCTTGTTCAGCGGTGAGCCCTCGTCGGCGAAGCTGGCCACGACCGCGAGGTACAGGATCTCGGCCGGCTCCGGCTCGCCCCAGCGCACGACCGCCGCCCCGACCGCCTGCTCGTCGACGAGCGCCGCGTAGGTCTCGCAGGCGGGATCACGCATCGCGGTCCGGATGCGTTCGTCGTCCTCCTCGGCGTCGTGCAGGATCGGCACCAGTTTCGCCGCCTCGGCCCCCGACACCGGGACACAGCGCACTGACATGATCAGGACTCCTTCTCGTGATGTGCACACCCACCGGCGTGGACCTCGGCCATGGCCGGGGGTTCGCCGGTGGTGCGACCCGTCAGGTCGTCGAGCGGATGTTGCTGGGCGTGAGCCGAGCCCCTGTGCAGGAGCAGTGCCAGACCGACGAGAATGGCTGCGCCGCCTGCGGACTGCAGCGCCGTCGGGCGCTCCCCGAGGAAGGCGACGGACGTGACCGTGCCGACCACCGGTGCCAGATTGAGTAGCTGACCGGCACGCGCGGCGGGCACCCGGCCGATGCCTTGGTTGAACGCGACGCCGGCCACGACGCCGCAGAGCGCGACGGCGGCGCACGCGGCCCAGGCCGTGACACCGGCCGTGCCGAGCCGGCTGCCTCCCTCGATCCAGGCGACGGCGGCGAACGGTGCCGTGCTCAACGCGCCGCCGGTCGTCTGCCAGGCGCTGGCGTTGACGCCGTCATCGACGTCGCTGTAGCGGCGGGNGGNGNCCAGGAACACCGCAGCCGCGACGACCGCGCCGAGGACGAGAAGATTGCCAGCCATCACGCCCCCGCCCGGCCGGTCGACGCCAGGCTCCAACGCCACGAGCGCGCCGCCCGCGAGGCCGACGGCGAGCGCGACCACCCCCCGGCCGGGCAGCCGTTCACGCAGGACGACGACAGCCAGCAGCACGGACAGCAGGGGTTCGGCCGCCAGCAGCAGGCTGCCGTTCGAGGCGCTGGTACGGGCCAACCCCAGGTCGCCCAGCAGGAACGCCAGGCCGGGCACCAGCGCACCGAGCAGTAGCTGCCGCCCCGCCCCGCGCCGATGCAGCCGCCCCGTCGACGCCGCCGCGCCGAGCAGCACCACCGCGGCGCCGCCGAGTTCAACCGCCAGCAGGTCGGCCGGGCGCACGGCCTGCAAGGCGGCCACCGAGACGGTGGTGCCCACCCCGTCGACGGCGGCGGAGATGAGGATCGACAACTCGCCGACTCGGGCCCGGATACCGGTCGTGGTGCCGTCGTGCGTTGCCACCGAAGCCTCCCGTCCTGACACCACCCCGTCGGCGGAGTAACCGTCGTAACGGTTACACCGGTTATTCGGGCCGTCAACTGGTTAATCCCGTACGGTGGTTAGGTGACGCAGGAGCCGGGTTGGCCAGGCCTCTCAGACGAAGAACTCCTCGTTGCGGTGGCGAACACCGGGCACGGCGAGCACGACGAACTCGCCGATCCGCCCGCGATGCGGGTCTGGTGGGCAGGCCTACACGCGCCGACCGACCTGGAAGCCGTGCGGCCCCATGCCACTGAGGACCTGGCGACGCTTCGCGCGCTGCGCGCCGTGGTCCGCGGCCTCGCACTGCGTAACAACGGCATCGACGTCCGGGTCGACGCGGCTGGACTCGACCGTCTCACCCTGCGCCCGGATCTGCGAGGTAGCCCGTCGCTGCTCGCCGACGGCCCCGACGGCCTCGTGCGCGATGTCTGTGCCGCCACCGTCACGGCGCTTCTGCGTGCTACGGCGCGACCCGGCTGGCCCCGGCTCAAGGCGTGCCGGGGCACGGACTGCCGATGGGTCTTCATCGACAGTTCCCGCAACACCTCGCGGCGCTGGTGCGACATGGCCGTGTGCGGGAACCGCGCCAAAAGCGCGTCCTTCCGCACCCGCCGCAGCGCCTCCGAGCCAGTTGCCTGACAGCGCACGGCCACCTCGGGCCGCCGATTCCCAGCGCATTTCGGCGCTCCCTGGCGGCGTCCAGGTCACCCAGCCCGCATCCGTTCCAGTCCGACCGGGTCGGACAAGCCAAAGCCCGGCACGCCGGCGTCTTCTTACCCGACCCGGGCTGGCGGTGCGCTGCTACGAACCGCTCGCGGCAGCGGCGGCTCGTGCGCAGATCCGGTAGCGCCGTGGTGGCGCCCCCCTTGCGCGGCTGAACGCGCGGGAGAAGGCGTGCTCGCTGGCATAGCCGACCGCGGCCCCGATGGCGGCGACGGGATCGTCGGTCTCGCGTAGCCGCTGCGCGGCGATGTCCATCCGCCACCGGGTCAGATAGGTCAGCGGCGGCTCGCCGACGAGTTCGGTGAAACGGCGGGTCAGCGTGGCCCGGGACACATGCACCTCGGCCGCCAGGTCCTTGACGGTCCAGGCTCGCTGCGGCACCTCATGGAGCAGGGAGAGTGCCCGCGCGGTGACGGGGTCATGCAGTGCACGCAGCCACGAGCCCTCACCCGCCGGCCGGGCGCGCAGCCAGGCCCGGACGACGTGGACGAGCAGCACGTCGACCAGCCGGGCCACGACCGCACGCGAGCCGGGAGGCACACCGTTGAGCTCGTAGCGCAGCAACGCCAGGGCGGTGGCCACCGCGCCGTCGTCGCCCGGGTCACCGGCGGCGAGGTGCAGCACGCGCGGCAGCAGCGACATCAGTGGCTGGGCGACCTCGTGGTCGTAGTCGTACGACGCGCACAGGACTCGGGTGACCGCGCCGTCGCCAGGCAGCTCGACCACCCCCTCGTCGGCGCGCAGACCGATCTTCGCCGCCTGGGTCAGCGGCATCGCCGCGGTCGTCGGGTCACTGGACAGGACATGGCTGAGGTTGGTCGGCAGCAGGACGACGTCACCCGGCATGAGTCTGCGCGGGGTGGCACCCACCGTGCGCAGCCAGCACGATCCGGCCAGCACCGCATGGAAGGTCGCGCCCGGCTGCGGGTCGACCTCGACGCCCCACGGCTCGTGCGCGACGAGCTGGGCGAGCACGGCACCGGAGACACGGGCGAGCTGCAGCACGTCGGCGAGCGGGTCGGCCGGGGTATCCACTGTCCGATACTATCGGGTTCGCCTTCCGGATGAGCCGATCGGCTAAGTAATTGAGCTTTTCTCGTATGGATAAACTCGCGATGGCTCTCTAGCGTGAAGGCATGGCCACACCTCAGACCACTTCCACGTCCCTGACCGACGCCACAATCGCCCTACGGTCCCAGCTTCACGATGCGTACGGCGCCGAGGCGCTGGCCCCCTTCGACAACGACGCATCGGCCATGGCCGCCGACGGCATTGGTTCCGCCGCTCCGGCCGTCGGGACCTCGGCGCCGGACTTCGCCCTACCAGACATCCACGGCGCGAGCCGCGCGCTCACCGACCTGCTGGCTGCGGGCCCCGTGGTGCTGGTGTTCTACCGGGGCGCCTGGTGCCCGTACTGCAACCTGCAGCTGCGCGCGTTCCAGGCAGCACTCGGCGAGATCGAGGCGGCCGGCGCCACCCTGGTCGCCGTGTCCCCCCAGACACCCGACAACTCGCTGTCGTTCGCCGAGAAGGAAGGCCTCGGCTTCACCGTCCTCAGCGATCCCCACAACACGGTCGCTCGCACCTACGGGCTGGTGTTTCGCCAGGCCGACGGCTCAACCGCCGCGCAGAAGACGCTCGGCATCGACCTGGCCGAGGCCAACGGGGACGACAGCCACGAGCTGCCCGCCGCTGCCACCTTCGTGGTCGACACCGACACGGTGATCCGGTTCAGGTCGATCTCGGCCGACTACCGCTGGCGTATCGGCCCCGAGGAGGTCCTCGCCGCACTGCGCGGGCTCAGCCGGTGACGCCTGGCGCGGGCGTGGTCGGACCGGAATCCCCGGCCACGCCCGCGCCGCCGCCGCCCGGCCTGGCCCATGGCGCACTCCTTGCATCCTCACGTCCCGATCACGTCACGGGACCGACGCGCCCGGCCGCGTACGGCACGCCCAGGGACACGACCAGGCGATGCCCAGGGAGACGACAGCTCCACGACCCGGTAGGCCACGCTCGACGCGGTTCTCGCTGTCAGCCGACAACGGCTATGGCGCGCACGGGGGAGGTGCCCAGGCCGCCCCCGGGACGCGGGGGACCGTCCTGCTCACCAACGACGGTCACAGCCGGCCTCGAGCCGTCGTGTTCCGACGCTCCCCCGGGAACCTGTGGAACCAACAGTTCACGTACGCGAAGGTCACGTTCAGCCCGACACGCATCCTCGAGATCCATCTGGGCGTCTTCGTGCTCGCTACGTCCGGCGTCCCCCACGACCGAGTACGCGACCCACCACAAACGAATACGAACGAGCCGCCTAAAACCCCGGGCCAACGCCGGTGGCCGAGTTCTGGCACCCCGCAGGGTCGTCGGCGGGGCGCGGCACGGGACCCGCCGGCAGCCCCCGGAGCTCGCCCTGCTCGTACGCGCGCGCGATCGCGCGCCGTTGCAGCTTGCCGCTGCTGGTCCGGGGGAGCTGCCCGGGACGCAGGAAGTGCACGTCGCCATCCCGCACCGTCACCCCGATCGCCCGGACCAGGTGCTCGACGATCCGCGCCCGGCTGCCCTCGACGTCCTGGCGGCCCGCGCGGTCCACCTCGGTCAGGACGACGATGTTCCCGTCGCTCTGCACGACCGCCGTGCGGCCCTCGCGCACGAACGGCAGCTGTTCCACCGCCTGTTCGAAGTCGGCGGCGAAGAAGCTCTGACCGTTGACCTTGATCCGATCGCTGATACGGCCGGTGATGAACAGTTCGCCGCCATCGACGAATCCGATGTCGCCGGTGGCGTAGAAGCCGTCGTTCCCGCCGAGCGGGAGCGGATTGTCGAGGTAGGACGATGCCAGGCTGCCGCCGGCCAGCTCGATCTCGCCCAACTCGTTCTCCCCGCAGACCCGCCCGTCCGAGTCGCGCAGGCGCACGGTGAACTCCGACATCGGCCGGCCCACCGAGATCGCCGGCACCCCCGCCGGCGACGGCACCACCCGGATGTCGCTGCCCGGCGGACGGCTCGACACCAGCAGCACGGTCTCGGCCATGCCGTAGCACGGCATGAACACGTCGCGGCCCAGGCCCGCCGCGGCCATGAGGTCCACGAACGCGAGGAGGTTCGGGATGTTGACGGGTTCGCTGCCGAGATAGATCGACCGCATCTGGGACAGGTCGATCGCGGCGATGTCCTCGGGTTCGAGGTCCCGCATCAGCCGGAGTGAATAGTCGATCGCGAAGTTCGGGATCACCGTTCCATCGACCCGTTCCCGGGCCATGTGCTCCCACCAGCCGGGGGCGTCGTACAGGAACGTCACCGGCTCAGCGAGGAGCAGGTCGCAGCCCACCGCCAGACACGACAGCAGGCCGCCGACCAGGCCCATGTCATGGTAAAGCGGCAACCAGCTGCTGACCCGTTCCTCGGGCCGGCGGGCGTCCGTGCGGGTGATCATGGCCAGGTTCGCACGGAGGCTGTCGTGACGGACCGGGACTCCCTTGGGAAACGACGTCGATCCGGACGAGAACTGCACGAACGCCAGTTCGTCGTCTCCGGGGGTTCGCAGCCGGGCGCCCGGATCGCGGATCCCGGCCGGTGGGAGCGCCAGGACGGGCAGGGACACCTCGACCGCGGCCAGGCCCGGTACCCCCAGAACGCTTCCCGCCCCGAAGTCCCGCGCGACCCTTCCCAGGAAGTCCTGGTAAGCATCGCGCGGCGTGTTCATGAGGAACGGTTTGACCGACAGCGGTACCGCGCCGATCTCCAGTAGACCCAGGAACGAGAAGATCACCGCGGTGGAGGTCTCGAACGGGAACAGCACCCGCGTCCCCGGCCTGATTCCCTGGCCGCGGAAGAAATCGGCGTAGGCGGCGACCCGCTCCGGGAAATCCCGATAGGCCACGAATGCGGACGGGTCGCTGAACTTCTGGTACAGGTGCAGCCCCCGCTCGGGCGGGCTTTCCTGGTTGCGTTGGATGTGTTCGAGCACTGTCCCCTCCTTCCTGATAGTCGTCTGTCCGATGACGCCCGGCCGCCCTGCCGGGCCGGACTGGAACGGCGGGCCGGGCCGCGGGGCGAGTTCGCGGGCTCAGGCCGGGCGGGAGGCCTTGAGGAAGTCCTGCAGCGAGACCAGGCGGCGTTGCGTGGCGTCCAGAAAGGCCACGGTGACCAGGGCGTCCACCGCGAGACGTTCCAGCTCCGGAAGGTGAACGCGCTGACGGAACCGGGCCCGGAACGTGACGCCGTCCTCGTCGAACTCCCCCGCATCCCCCGCGTCCTCCGACTCCCCCGCTGCCGGTGACTCGAGGACGGTGCGTATCTCGACCCGACCGCGCGGGATCTCCGCCCGGTAATCGATCTCGATGCGGGCGACCACCGCGATCAGGCGGTCACCCGGCACCAGCCCCTGGCGGTCGAGCCAGTCCCACCGCCCGGCCTCGAGGTATTCGAGCGCGACCGCATTGTTGACGTGCCCGAGCGCGTCGAGGTCGTTGGGGCGCACCGGCAGCATGAGCCGCGATTCGCTGAAGAACACGTCGGACCACCCGATCGATCGTGTCGAAGAGTCAAGGAAAGGCGCCGCTTCCCGTCGCGGGCCGATCAGCCGCCGACGAGATCCATCCACGTGTCCTCGAGCTCTTCCCGGGAATGCACCTCGATCCCGGTTATCTTCTTCAGGGCGCCGAAGACGAGCTGCTGCTTCTTCTCGACTGCCTCGGGCCGGAAGTCATCCTCGCCGGCCTTGCGCTCAAGACGATCCCCCCAGTTCACGTGGGTGCCGCGGTCCTCCACCTGATCCCGGGAGCTGCCCAGGATCTCCCCGTCCTCCCGGAGGAACAGGTGCGCCACCGCGAACGCATCCTTGGCCTGGTATTCGCCGCTGTCCACCAGCGCTTTCGCGAACGACACGAAGTAGTTGCGGTGCTGGATCTCGTCGGCGGCGACCTGTTTGAAGAGGCGACGCAGCCCAGGGTCGTCGATGACCTGCTGGCACTGGCCGTAGTTCACCGCAGCCGTGATCTCGGAGATCGCGAGCAGCATCAGTGTACGGAGCATATCATCATCGGGAAATACCTGGCGGAACTCGATGAAGGTCTCGTCCGGAATCGGAGCCATTCCGGTGAGCTGCGCCAGGCGGTTGAAAGCCGTCTCGTGGTGCGCCTCCTCCTCATTCCAGTAGCGACTCCAGGTGCCACACGCCTGCATGATCGCGGAGACTGTCGGATTGCTGTCCTGCCAGCGCCGGCATTCGGCGTCCGCCTGGCGCTCCAACCGGTCCGCCCCCGGCTTGGTGGTCAGCTCGGCGCGGCCGGCGTTCCAGACGAGGGTCCGGTCCAGCGGCGTCAGGCGGTCCAGGTCGACGGCGGCCAGCATGTCCAGGACACTCCACCGCCGGGACTCGTGCAGCCGCTGCTGCTCCCACGTCACGTCGACCAGGGACAGGCCGTGCCGCGTCAGCGCGCCGAAGAGGTCGGTGATGATCGCGGGGGGCGCGTCGGGCCCGGCCGGTCGCCGGGTCACCAGGACGGTGCCGTGATCTGCCTCGACGGTCATCAGGCCGCCGCCCTCTTCTGCCGGTCGAATTCCTCGAGGAAGATGGTCAGTACCCTGGGCATCGGTGTATCGAGAGGCAACGTTGGTAGCCGCACCCGCACACCGTGCTCCTTGCGCAGCGCGTTGGACGTCCGGGCAAACGTCTCCATCAGGTCGATACTGTTAGTCATCTTCGCACTGCGGCCAATCACGGTGGCCAGCGTCACATCGTCGGCAAAAAGCTGCTCTTCCGGGAGACCCACATACTCGGCAAACCTCTGCCGGATGTAGGACTCCACCCCACCCGTCTCCATACCCGGAAGAATACAAGGCGCCCACTTCCGTGGACCATTTCCCGCCGCCAGTTGCGCCAACAATCCATCTTGTTGATCCTCTGTTTTGACTGCGTAGTCAAACTTGCGCCGCAACAAAGAGGATGCGATAATTTCGTGCCTTCCCCGCCGCGCCCCGTCCCACCGTGCCCGCCGGTCCTGGTCAGGCCGGGGGCCCGAGGCATGATCCGGACGTGACCCGGACAAGAAGACACGCGGACTAGGATCAGCGGATGCCGAAGCTGGAACGGGACGGCGAGGTCTTCGTCCTGCACCTCGATCCCGATGACGAGAACCGGTTCCACCCCGACCGGCTGGCCGCGGTGGAGGCAGCGCTCGACGAGGTCGACGCCGCGGCGGGCCCCCGGGCGCTGGTGACGGTGGGCGGCGGCAAGTTCTGGTCCACCGGTCTCGACCTCGACTGGTTGCTGAGCAACGCCGACCGGTCCGCGGCCTACCTCGACCGGGTCCACGCGCTGTTCGCCCGCACGCTGGCCTCCCCGGTGGTCACCGTCGCGGCCCTGAACGGGCACACCTTCGCCGCCGGGGCGATGTGGGCACTGGCCCACGACCTGCGGGTGATGCGCCTGGACCGGGGTTTCTTCTGCCTGCCCGAGGTGGACCTCGACCTGCCCTTCCAGTCGGGGATGTCGGCCCTGATCCGGGCCCGCCTGACCCCGGCGACCGCGCACGAGGCGATGACGACCGGTCGGCGTTATGGCGGCGGGCAGGCGCTCGCGGCGGGCATCGTCGACGCGGTGGCGCAGGCCGATCAGCTCCTCGCCGCGGCCGTGGAGCGCGCGCGACCGCTCGCGGCCAAGGCCCGACCGGTCCGCGCCCAGATCAAGGAGACGCTGTACGCGGAGACGCTCACCGCGCTGCGCACCCCGACCGCCAGGTAGGTCGACCGGATCGCGTCGCCCCGATCGGCTTCCGGAACGATCGGCTTCCGGAACGATCGGCTTCCGGAACGATCGGACCGCCCGGGACGATGGTGCCGCCCGGCAGGTAGACCCCAGCGGCTTGGCTCCGGGCGTCTGCGGCACCAGCAGGTCCAGGCGCAGCTGCAAGTCCTGGCCGTCGGGGCCCTTGCGGGTCGCGTAGGCGACGTCGGTGTGCGTGACGACCCGGACGGTGCCGGTCTTGATCTGCGGTTCTGCGGCACCGGAGAGCACGATGTTGGTGCTGTCGTCGCTGCGCACCACGGTGCGGGCCAGGAGGATCTCCGGCATGGCGGCGGGGGGCGGGATGCTCATGGGGCTCCTTGCGTCTTTCGGTTGAGCGGTACTGCGCGGTTTTCTCCGTCCGCATGTTTCGCGTGAGCGTCGAAGTGACGGGCATGCGGGGTGGCACGTCCGGGTCTCGGGGAGGCCAGGGGGCCGAGGGGAGATCAGGGGGCCGAGGGGAGGTTCTGCGCGCCTATCACCGACAGCAGTTGGAGCTTGTCGTGGCTCTCACTGCCGGGCGTGGCGGTGAAGATCAGCAAGGCCTGCTCCTGGTCGAGGTCGAGGAGCATCTGGCAGTAGACGTCCAGCAGGCCCAGTTCGGCGTTGCGGATGCGCTTGTGGTGGCCGCGCGAGCCGGTGATCTCGTGCTCGCTCCACAGTTCGGCGAACTCGCGGCTGACGTCGAGCAGCGTGCGGGACATGGCCGCACCGCGACTCTCGGGGCCCTTACGGGCGACCAGGGAGCGAAGGTCGGCGGTGAAGGCCCGGCTGTGCAGGGCATGGTCCTCGTCCGGATAGATCAGGCGGGTCTCGGGCCGGGTGAACCAACGGTAGATCATGCTGCGTTCCAGGCCGGTGTAGGCGGTCTCGTCACCCAGCAGTGCCACGGCCGGCGGGGTCTGCAGCAGGGTCTCGCCGAGGCTGGTGACGACCTGGGCCGGGGTGTCCTGCAGCCGGTCGAGCACGTGCATCAGGCCGGTGTCGACGTGGTGCGCGCGCAGGTCGCGGCCGGGCGCGGGGTGTCCCGCGAGGCGGAACAGGTGGTCGCGCTCGTCCAGGGACAGGTGCAGGTGCAGGCCGCGGGCGATGGCGGCCAGCATCGGCTCCGAGGGGCGCGGGCCGCGCTGCTGCTCAATGCGGCTGTAGTAGTCGGTCGACATGCCGCACAGTGCCGCGACCTCCTCGCGGCGCAGCCCGCCGGTGCGCCGGCGCTGCCCCCGGGGCAGCCCCACGTCCTCGGGCTGCAGCGCTTCCCGGCGGGTGCGCAGGAAGCCGGCGAGTTGGTTGCGGTCCATCTCAGCGCACCGCGGGGACTGCCGGGAAGGCGACCTTGGCCAGCTTCTCGCCTTCGGCCCAGATCCGGCTCGCCGCCTCACGATCCTCGGCAGTGCGGTAGAGCTTCTGCTCGGCCGGCCCTACCTGCCAAGATGGGTTGAGACAGGGGATGTCTATCATCTTATGACTAGGGCGGGGTAGGGAGAAGAAGATCGTGGTGATGTCGGTGACGACCGGGCGGGGCCTGGTCGATGATGTCCGGGTGGGAGATCGCGAGGGCGAGGGCCGCCGGCCGGATCCGGAGGTCGAGCCGAAGGCGCGGCGGCGGTCGTTCTCGCCGGCGTACAAGCTGCGGATCCTGGGCGAGTATGAGGCGGCGACGTCGCCGGGGGCGAAGGGTGCGATCCTGCGTCGGGAGAAGCTGTATTCGGCGCATATCGTGGAATGGCGTAAGGCCCGGGATGCGAGGGCGTTGGCGGGGCTGTCGAAGCCGAAGGGCCGGCCGGCGGTCGACGACCGGGACCGGGAGCTGGAGAAGCTACGGGCGGAGAAGGACCGATTGGAACAGGAGCTGGCGAAGGCCCGCTTCGTGATCGATGTCCAGGGAAAAGTATCGGCGCTCTGTGTACCACGAACGTTGAGGGGGATGGCAGCCTGAGGTAGGCCGGCTGTTTCCGCGAAGGCGTGTAACTGCATGGAAGATGGAGGTTTTGTGGCCCTCCGGAGTCGCCCTGCGGGGGGAGATTCCAAAGCACCTCAAGCTGCGTTAGCTGAAGACTGTCGTGGTGAGCGTTGAGGAAAAGGCGCACGAGATGCGTCAGCTGGGGACCGGGAAGGTGAGCTCAGCTCTCCGCTGTTGAAGCATCGAAAGTAGCAGCTGGCATCGAAACCAGGGTGTAGAGCGTGTCCTGGGACGAGCCTGACGGATACCCGTCTACTGGTCAGGCGGTGCCCGGTGTGAATGGCGGCACGAGCCCGGTCTGCGGCTTCCATGCGGAACGTGGGAGAGC
>NZ_JYFN01000070.1 GCF_000948395.1 Frankia torreyi
CGCAATACACGTCCGATGCCTATCATCGAACCCTGAGCAAGCACGGCGCGCGACCCTCCGTCGGCGCCACCGGAGTGTGCTGGGACAACGCCGCCGCCGAATCCTTCTTCGGCACACTCAAAAATGAACTCGTCTACCGAGAAATCTACCCCACCCGCCGCGCCGCCCGCAGTGCGATCGCCGAGTACATCGAAGTCTTCTACAACCGGCAGCGACTCCACTCCACCCTCGGCTACCACACTCCGGAACACGTCGAACATCTCTACCTGACGAGTCAGACATCAATACCGGAGGCGGCGTAAAGCTGATATAGTCCAACTATCGCGTGTCCGTGAAACGGGCAGCACCTCATCCTGTAGATGCTCGGCCAACCCGTCCCAGGCCTCGATCGCGTCCTCGACGACGCCGAGGAGCTCCGCGGTCGCCGGCCGAACCGCGAGGATCTCCAGTTCAGCCAGCATCCCTCGGCCCGCCTCGACCAGATCGTGCAGCTGCCACCGGTGGTCGTCGACCGGAATCCTGCCGGTAGCCCGCACCAGCCCACGGATCCGCATCAGCTCCGTCGGACTCGGCGGATCGAGTTTCCCGGCCCGCCGCAGCACCCTGGCCACGAACAAGCGGTCCTCGGCCGCCTGCGCCACGACGAGCCGCACCAGCTCCGTCCGGGTCAGGCTCGCCGCCGCCTCGGCGGCCAGCCGTCCCCGTTCCTGCCCGACAGGCTCGGCACCGCGGAGCAGCGCCATCGACGTCCAGGTGATCCCCGCTAGCATCGGCGTCCATGGGTAACGCTGAACTTCGGGAAGCTGAACTTCGGGATCGGGTGTCCGAGCTGCGCGGCGAGGGGAAGTCGCCGAAACAGATCGCGCGCATCCTCGGGGTGCCGCCGTCCATGGTGACCCCGCTGGTGCGGGCCGCCGCGGCGCAGGCCCAGGCCGTGGCCGGTGAGCCGCCGGTCGTCGGGTGCTGGATCAGTGCGGGTTGGAGCCGGGGCCTCACGGTCGACCCATCGCGCGGCTGGGTGGACGAAGCGCCCGAGCCCGACGACGTCGGCGGGCTCGTCAGCGTGCTGGTCGCCCGCAAGCACCGCTGGGACAAGGTGTCGACGTGCGGGTACCTGGCGGACGTCTACTGCCTCGGAGTCAAGAATGCCCTCGGTCCCGACATCAGGACCGAGGTCGAGCTGGCACGCTTCGTACCCGAGTACTTCGCCGCCCACCCGGAAGGCTGGCAGGCCGCACCGATCGAGCTGGCCGCCGACCTGGTCTTCGGCTCCGTCGAGTACGCCCGTGGGCTCGGTTTCGAGCCCCACCCCGACTTCGCCCCGGCCGCCGGCCACCTCGGACCCTGGGATGGGCCCTCAGCGATCACCTTCGGCAAGGACGGCAAGCCGTTCTACCTGTCCGGCCCGTACGACAACCCCCGCCGGGTCGTGGAGACCCTGCAACGCACGGTCGGTCCTGCGCCCAACTTCGACTTCGTCATCGGCCAGGCAGTCTGACGGCCAACCTTACTGACGAGCCATGTAACTGACGGCAGGTGTAAGTTACAGGAGATGTAAGTTGTGGCCGGCGGAGCTGAGGCAGGCATGGCATTCGTGAATCGCACCGAGGAACTCGCCGCCCTTGATGCGTGGTGGAACTCGAGCGATCCACGGCCCGCGGTGATCTGGGGACGGCGCAGGGTGGGCAAGACCGCGCTGGTACAGCGCTTCGCGGAGGGCCGGCGGTCGGTGTTTCACACCGGGGCCGGCCGGGCGGCCGCCGGGGAGCTGGCGCAGCTGTCCCGTCAGGTGGCGGCCGCCGCGCCCGGGCGCATCCGGGACCTTACCGCCCGTCCCTACATCGACTGGGACGACGCTCTCGACGACCTCGCCACCGCGGCCGAACAGGAGCCGCTTCTCGTCGTCCTGGACGAATTTCCGGAGATTGTCACCACCTCACCCGACCTGCCGGGGATCCTGCGGGCCTTCCTCGACCGGACGATCGGCAGGACCAGGCTGCGGCTACTGTTGTGCGGGTCGGCCGTGCGGCACATGACCGCTCTGCGCGGAGGAGCGGGCACCCCTCTACGGCAGGTTTGACCTGTCACTTTCGCTGTATCCGTTCCGTCCGCACGAGGCCGCGCTCATGCTGCCGGGTCTCACCCCGGCGGACCGGGCGCTCGTGTACGGGCTTGGTTGGCGGAATGCCGCTCTACCTGTCATGGTGGGACCAGGATTCCGGCGTCGCCGACAACCTGCTACGGCTGGCCTGCCGGCCCGGGGCGCCCCTGCTCACCGAAGGACAGTTGGTGCTGGCCACCGAGGTGGAGCACGGTGAATTCCCGGCGGCCGTACTGCATGCCATCGCCGCGGGTCGCACACAGTACAATGAGATCAAGGACTATATCCGCGCTGAACCGGCCCGCACCCTGGATCGGCTCGTCGAACTACGGCTGGCTGAACGGATGACTCCGGTCACCGACACAGCTCGCAGTCGGCGACGCGTCTACCGAATCGCCGACAATTTCCTGGCCTTCTACCTCGGCGTGCTCTCTCGCTTCCGGGCGGAGATCGAACGCGGCCTGGGAAAGGCACTGCTTCCAGTACTGATCGACAGTCTGGACGATCATCTCGGCGCGCCGTGGGAGGAAGCCTTTCGCGAGCATCTGCGCCGGCTCGCCGTCGGCGGCACACTGGGCCCCGACGTCGTCGCCGTGGGGTCGTACTGGAGTGCCGGCGGCCAGGACGAGATCGACGCAGTCGTGCTCGCGGGCAGGGACAGACGTCCCGTGCTGGTAGGCGAGGCAAAGTGGGCCCGCACGGCCGATGGCCACAGACTCGCGGGCGTACTTCGCCAGAAGGCCCATGCTCTGCGGGCCGCCGCGCCACCGGCCATTCCAGCGGGTTCGGACGGTTCGGAGGGGACGGACGGGACGGACGACCCCGGCTCGGTTCGCCTCTCCCTCTGCGCTCGCGAGGAGGTCCGCGACGCCCCGCCGGGGACCCTGGTGGTCACCGCCGCCGACATCTTCTCCTGACGGAGATCAAGCATCGCGCGACGACGGCCTCCAGGGATCGTGTTTCCGCTGTCCACGGCGGCTGTCCACGGCGGCTCTCTACGGCGGCGAGGTGCGTATGGTGATGGGCACGTCGAGACGATGTCCGCGTCCGCCGAGGTGGTGTCTTTCGTGAGCGAGGGGTCCTCGGACGAGCGCCCACGACTTGGCCTGGTGCTCGGTGGCGGGGCCGCCCTGGGTGCCGCGCATGTCGGCGTGCTGGAGGTTTTCGAGCAGGCGGGTATCTCCTGCCCTGTCGTCGTGGGTACCAGCGCAGGCGCGCTGATCGGCGCCGGCTACGCGGCCGGACTGAGTAGTGAGGTACTCACCGCGACGGTCCTGTCCGCGAACTGGGCCGACTTCGCGCAGTTCAACATGCGGCGACGGTGGGGCCTGCTGGACACCTCTCCGCTTGAGCTGAGCGTCGAGAAGCACATCGGTGTGGAGAAGCTGGAGGATCTCGGTCGCCGTTTCGGCGCGCTGGCGTGGGACATCCGGGCCAGTGAGGCGGTCCTGCTGACCGAAGGGCCGTTGAGCAGCGCGTTGCGGGCGTCCAGTGCCGTGCCCGGCCTGTTCCCCCCGGTACGCATTGGACGCCGCCTGCTGGTCGATGGGGCGCTGGCGGACAACGTGCCGGTGTGGGCGGCACGCGCACTGGGAGCTGATCTGGTCATCGCCGTCAGCCTCAACGGTGACACGGACAGCAGGGTGCAGACCGCCGGGCGGATGTTGGAGACGCTGCGTGCCCCGCGCGGCGAGCATGCGGCGGTCAGGCGAGACGAACGTGCGCCGGAGGTGCTGATCCACCCGGCCACGGTCGGGGTTTCGCGTTGGTCACCCAAAGGTGTGCAGGGGCTGATCGCCGCCGGACGCCAGGCCGGCGAAGCTGCGCTGCCTGCCGTCGCCGCGGCGGTCGCAGCCGCCGACATCCCCCAGGGCTCCGGCTAGATCGTGTGAGGTCATAGCCGGGATCAGGTCATAGCCGGGATCAGACAGCTACGCGGGATCAGACAGCTACGCGGAAGCCGATGGTGCCGGCGGGAGCCCGAAACGCCTCGCTCAGCCGATGGGCGCCTCGTACACGAGCAGTTCGGTGCCGGCGGTCTCTTCGCCGTCGTCGGGCGCGGCGAGCAGACGCAGCTTGTCGCCCACCTGCTCCAGGGCGACCGGGTTGCGGGTCACGGCGTGCCCGGCCATTGCACAGGCCGAGTGTGCGGGTCCGTCCTGGCCAGGCGATGGCGCGCAGATGTCCTCAGCCTGTCCGCTTACCCCGCGGCCACTCATCGCGGAGACGGCAGCAGCCGCGCCACGGCACTCCGCCGCAGGACGACCCGGCGAGGACGATGGTCATGGCCGTCGCGACAGCGGTTCCCCAAAACGCCGGCAACACGACTCCGCCTGGCCGTTTGGCCAGCTAGCGTTCGACCTGACGTCATGCCATCGACCGCGCGCGGGGAGCGACGGTGGGCACGGGACGGGGGATCCGTGGACGACGATGTGGCCGAGCCATGGCCGGATGTCGGCTCGTTCGGCGAGGCCGATGAGCCAGCGGCGGCCGCCTGGCCCGAGCATGGCCCGGACCGTGGCTTCGGGGACGGGTCCGGGACGCCCCCGCGCCTCGATCGTCCGGGGCTCGGCCGCCGGGTCGGCGACCTGCTGATCTTCCTTACCGGCACGCCGCCCGGCACGGTCGAGGCGGACGACCGGTCCCGGTTCGTCACGGCCGGCGTGCTGATGCTGCTCACCGCCGGGCTCGCGGTCTACGCGGGCGCGAACGTCGCCGCGCTCGGCTTCCACACCTCGCTGGTCGCGACGCTGCCGTTCGGCCTGGTCTACGCGGCGTTCATCCTCTTCATCGACCGGTCGGTCCTGCTGACGGTCGCCGGCTACCGGGCGCGCCGCAACCGAGTCCGGATCCGCCACGTGAGCGGAACCCACTGGGTGCGGATCCTCATCGCCATCTGCGCCGGGCTCCTGGTCACCGAGTCGATTCTGTTGTCGTTCTTCGCCGACTCGATCGAGCCGAAAAAGGACGAGATCAAGTCCGAGCGCCTGGCCGAGGCGATGGCGAAGTGGGACGCGGGCCGCGCGGCAGAGGACAAGGTGCGCAGCAAGGAGCGGGACGACGCCGTCGCCGCAAAGGAGAAGGCGGACGGCGCGGTGACCGACGCCCAGACCTGGGTGAACTGCCAGCAGGTCGGGGGCACCTACAAGGGTCAGCCGTGTGAGCGCGGCCCGGGCCCCATCTTCCAGCAGGCGCTGGACTCGCTCCAGAAGCGGCAGGGCGAGCAGACGACCGCGCAGGATGCGGTCACGGCCGCGCAGAGGAGCCTCACGACGTTCCGAGCCACTCGTGACACCGACCGGGCCACCTACCTGAAGACCGAGACAGCCAAGATCGACGGTGGCGACGACCTGCTGTTGCGCGAGGCCGGATTCTGGCGCCTGACGATGGACGACCACTCGGTGCTCGCCTGGCGGATCATCCTCACCCTGCTGCTTTTCGGTATCGACCTCGCCCCGCTGATGTTCAAGCGGACCCTGGACAGCACCGCGCAGGCCGAGCGGGAACGCAGCGTCCTGTGGGCCCGCCAGCTCGACGGCAAGGCGAACGCCCTGCAGCTGTGGCGCAACCACACCGCGCACCGTGCGAAGGCAAAGGACATCGCCGCCGGGCTCCTCGAGTACTACGAGAAGCGGGCGGTGAACGCCTTCCTGGCCCAGCAGAGGATCGCGGAGGCCCGGCAGGAGGCCGAGGCCGAGCTCGAGCTGATGAGGATCGAGCTGGACAAGGCGGCGAGGCTGCGTGACCTGGCGTACCGCTACCGGATGCCCCTGCCGCCGACCAGGCCGATGCCCACGCCGATCCCGACGATCCCGAAGCCGACACCGCCGCCGGATGACGACGTCCTCGTCGTCCCGATGCCGCCCCCGGAGCCAGGGCCCGACCCCGGCCCCGGCCCGGAGCCGGAGCCTTCCCCCGTTCCGATGCCCGGCCCGGGCCCTGCCCCGGACCCCGGCCCGGGCCCTGCCCCGGATCCCGGGCCGGACCCTGCCCCGGACCCTGGGCCGATCCCCGACACGGTGCCGGAGCAGCCGCTCATCGGTCAGGTGATCAAGAATCGCTGGCGGATCGACCGGCCGCTGAGCAACGCCGATCTGGGTGGCCAGGGGGTGGTCTGGCACGGCACCGACCTGCAGGGCCGCGAGCCGAAGATTGTGATCAAGACGGTCCATGCCGTCGACAGACGGCAGAGCAGCGCGGCGGAGACTCAGCTCGCCAAGGCGCGGGCGCTGCAGCGGGAGATGGACGTCGCGGACGAGATGCCGGGCGGCGCGGGCCGGAATCGGAGGTTCATCGGCGAGATCCTCGACTACGGGACGTTCACCGACAGCGTGCAGGGGCAGCGCTACCTGTTCATCGTCATGCCCGAATACCATCCCGGGAGCTTGGAGCGGCACTGCACGCTCCGGCCGACCCGACCGCTGGGCTGGTGCCTGCGGACGACCGACCAGATCCTCGCGGGAATGGCCGCCGCGGCCGAACGCGGCCTCGTCCACCACGATCTCAAGCCGGCCAACGTCGTCCTCGACGGGGAGACACCGCGGATCATCGACTGGGGGCTGGCCCGGTTCTACCAGCGCACTCCGGGACCATCCGCCCTGCTGCGGATGGGAACCCCGTTCTTCTGCGCACCGGAACAGCTCTCCCACGAGGGTGACTGGTCGACGCCGCTGGCCGACCTGTTCTCGATCGGCGGGATCCTCTATCAGCTTGTCGGCGGCGAGGCGCCGCTCCTGCGGGAGTACCTCGCGGCCGGCGTGAGCGACTTCGACCTGTTCTCCTACTACCAGCTGGCCGAGCGCGTCCGGCCGGTTCGCCTCGACGCGATCCACCGGGAGCTGCCGGCCCCGGTCGCGGACCTCGCCGACCGCTGGCTGTCGTACGACCCCGACCGCCGCGCGGGTCAGGGGGTCGTCCCGAGACGGGCGCTGGAGGCGGCCCGCGCCGACCTCGGCCGCGTCCACGCGGCGGTCCGCAGCGCGCGACAGACGAATCTTCCGGTGGGCCGCGTCGGTCGGTAGCCGCGCCGGGCACACTGGGATCATCCATGCCGACAGGACGCCCCGCCCGCGCCGGCCGGCGCGGGCCCGCGGAGGGAGCACGCCATCAATGCCGTCCTGGTCCTCGTCGCCCTTGGCGTCCTCGCCCTCGGCGCCATCGTCGTTCTTGTCGTGCTGCGCGGCCCGCGGCTGCCGGACGGTCCCGTCGACCTGACCCTGCTACGGCCCGGTCGCCGGCTCCGGACGGCCAGCCGGCCCAGGGCCGCCCTGCCGACGGCCTACCGCCCCGCGCCCCGGACTGACACCGCGACGGACGGCGACGCGGACGGTCACGACGCGGATGGTCACGACGCGGACGGTTCGGCCGCGGACCCCGCCAACCCGTTGCCCGGCGGCCGAAGCCTCGCAACAGCCGATCTGGGTGCCGCTCCCTCGCTCCCGCCGCCCCCGTTCACGTCCCGCGTCCCGCGCGTCCCGCGTGCCCCGGCGGTCAGCCCGGCCGTCACGAAGCCGCTGGCGGTGGCGGTGGCGGAATCCGCCGGCCGGCCGACTCCCGCGCCGTCTGCGCCCGGAGCCGTCGTCGCCGGCGCGGCCACCCGTGCCGGCGGCCGGACGAACGAGGACTTCCACCTCGTCGGCGACAACTTCGCGGGCGTGGCCGACGGTGTCGGCGGCGAGGCGGCTGGGGAAATCGCCTCGGCACTGGCGCTGACGACGATCGCCGCGCTGCGGCCGGCGCGCCAGGTGGACCTGGCCACCGCCCTCGAGCAGGCGGTCCGCGCCGCGAACACGGCGGTGCGTGCGCGGGCCCGGGCCGATGCCCGTCTGGACGGGATGGCAACCACCGTTGACGTGCTGGTCGTCCGTCCGTCCGGCCGCCAGCGGACGGCGGTCGTGGCGCACGTCGGGGACGGGACCATCTGGCACCGTGGCCCGGACACGCCGTGCGCGGTGATCACCCGGCCGCATGCCATCGACGGCGGGCCGCTGCTGCGCGCCGTCGGCCAGACGGACGCGCTCACCGTAGAGACGATCACGGTCTCGCTCGGCGCTCACGACCGGTTCGTGCTCGCCACCGACGGGCTGACCGAAATGCTCACGCCCGAGGGTGTCGCCGCCAGGATCGACGGCATGGGGGCGCTCCCGCCCGCGCAGGCCGCGGCCGCGCTGCTCGCCCTCGCCGAAGCCGCCGGCACCCGCGATGACACCACGGTCGTGGTCGTCGACGTCGGCTGACAAAGCCGGAGTCCGACACCGGTGTCGGGCGGGGACGGCTACCCACAGCCGGATTGTGCGGGCCCGGCTCCCACTGGCGAGGGCCGGGCGGTCGGGCTGGTCGGTGCTTCACTTGGCACAAGCGTCAAGAAAGGGCAGTGTGTGGTGTGGGGCACGTCGAGCGGACGGGCCGGGTGGACGAGGAGAGTGCGTTGCGGTTCGTGTACCAGTATCCCGAGACCAACGGCACCGAGGGTGACCTGCTGGACAGCGGCGACGTCGGCGAGCTCGCCGTCGCCGCCGAGGCCGCCGGTTTCGACGGGTTCGCCTTCACCGAGCATCCGATCCCCGGCGCCCGCTGGCTTGCGTCGGGTGGCCACCAGTCGCTCGACCCGTTCGTCGCGCTCAGCGCCGCGGCCGCCGTCACCACTCGGCTGCGGTTGCTGACCTATCTGGCCGTGGTGCCCTACCGCAATCCGTTCCTCCTGGCGAAGTCCGCCGCGACCCTGGACAAGATCTCCCACGGCCGGCTCACGCTCGGTGTCGGCACCGGTTACCAGAAGGCCGAGTTCTTCGCCCTCGGCGTCGACTTCGACGAGCGCAACGAGCTGTTCGACGAGGCCCTCGAGGTGCTGCCGCTGCACTGGAAGGGTGACCCGTTCAGCTACACCGGCAAGCACTTCTCGGCGCGTGACGTGATCGCCCGGCCCCGGCCGGTGCAGGACCCGATCCCGATCTGGATCGGTGGCAACTCGAAGCTGACGCTGCGCCGGGTCGCGCAGAAGGTCCAGGGCTGGATGCCACTCGGGGGGCCGGCGGAGCTGTTCACCACCACCAGGACCGCTCAGCTCGCGACCACCGAGGCCATGGCCGCGAAGATCCGCGAGCTGCGTGATTTGGCCGGCGAGCGCGGCGCACAGCTCGACATCGCCCCGGCCTACCTCGACGCCACCATCAACCGCCCCGACCAGGAGGCCGACCGCCACCGCGAGGCATTCCAGACCCTCGCCGACGCCGGCGTCACCAACCTGATCATCTCCGCGCCGGGCGGGTCACCGAAGGAGTCGCTCGAGTTCATCGAGGCCTTCGGCGCCACCTACCTCTGAGACGTGCCCTCGTTCCGTCCGGCCCGGCGGGCGGAACGAGCAGCACACCGGCCTTGCCGCGTCGCTTCGCCGCTCTTCTCGCCGCCGTCTCCATGCCGCAGGGGCGCTGGAGGCGGGCGGAGAGTCCTTGATCTGCCGAATTGTGCTGCGCGAGAAGGTCCTTACCGTATGTCCGCGGAGGTGGCGGACCGGTGATCGGCTTAGGGGTGGGCTGCGGTGGACGCGGGAGCATCGGTGTTCGGGCGGGACGATGTGCAGGGGGATCCGCCCGACAGGCTGCCCGCCGGCAGCGCTGGGACAGGGAGCCGAGCGCCGCAGAGGAAGCCCGGGTGGGGGAAGGCGCAGCTCCTGACCGCGCGGGCGAGCAGGCGACAGGTGAGGCGCACCATTGTCGCCGCCGCCGTCTTCACCGTCGGCCTGGCGGGCTGCGGTGGGTCGAATGGTGGCGAAGAGCCGAACGGGCGGCCTGCGGCCCCGCCTTCGGCGACGGCCAGCCTCGCGGCGTCGGGCGACACCTCCGGCCGGGGAACGATCGACGCACGGCAGCCGGCGGCGGTGGCCGCGTCCGCAATCCCCGCGCCCGCCGCGGGGGGCGCAACGCACAGCGCCCCGGCCAGGGGCAGCATCGGTACAGGCAGCGTCGGGGCCGGCAGCGTCGGGGCCGGTACGCCGGTACGCCGGGCCGCCGCCACCCAGCCTGCCCGGATCCCACCGTCTCCGATCCCGGCCGGTAGCGGTGGCGCCGCGCCGCCTCCGGCCGCCGCCGCCGGCACCGGCACCGGCACCGGCACCCCTCAGGGAATCAGCCGGACCTTCTACGGTGCCAACAGTCCGGGCGAGAACCTTCCGCAGCGCACGGCCGGGCCCAACGCGAACTCGGGTGGACCGGGGCTGGTGGTCACCTACCCGCCGGCGTCGCCGTTCGTGGTGCCACAGTGCTACAAACCCGAGCGGTGCCACGGCGACTCCGAGCGGCAGCCGACCCCCGCCCCGTCATCCCCCACGGGGGCGACCACCCGATGAGGCTCGCACCACGCCCTGGGCGTTGATGCGGACGAGCTCATCGCCCGCCTCGTACGGGCGGGCGATGAGCTCGGGCATGTCCGCGGGCCCGGAGGTCCGGGTGCGGTCACTGAGCTGACGGTCGGTCAGCCGAGGAGCGCGAGGGCCTCGTTGAAGCTCTTCGAGGGGCGCATGATCTCGGTGGCCTTGACCGGGTCGGGCTGGTAGTAGCCGCCGATGTCGGCGGGGTTGCCCTGCACGGCGAGCAGCTCCTCGGCGATGGTCTGCTCCTGCTCGGTGAGGGTCTTCGCCAGGGTGGCGAAGGCCTCGGCGAGGGCGGCGTCGTCGGTCTGGGCAGCCAGCTCCTGGGCCCAGTACAGGGACAGGTAGAAGTGGCTGCCGCGGTTGTCGATGCCGCCGACGCGACGGGCGGGCGACTTGTCCTCGTTGAGGAACGTCGCGGTCGCCCGGTCGAGGGTGTCGGCGAGGACCTTCGCCCGGGTGTTGCCGGTGGACAGGGCGAACTGCTCGAAGCTCACCGCGAGCGCGAGGAACTCACCGAGGCTGTCCCAGCGCAGGTAGTTCTCCTTGACGAGCTGCTGGACGTGCTTGGGCGCGGAGCCGCCGGCGCCGGTCTCGAACAGGCCGCCGCCGTTCATCAGCGGGACCACCGAGAGCATCTTGGCGCTCGTGCCGAGCTCCAGGATGGGGAACAGGTCGGTCAGGTAGTCGCGCAGCACGTTGCCGGTGACGGAGATGGTGTTCTCGCCGCGGCGGATCCGCTCCAGCGAGAACGCGATCGCCTCCTCCGGGGACTTGACGAGGATCTCCAGACCCGTCGTGTCGTGCTCGGGCAGGTAGGCCCGAATCTTCTCGATCAGCCGGGCGTCGTGGGCGCGGGTGGCGTCGAGCCAGAACACCGCCGGGTCGCCGCTGGCGCGGGCGCGGGTGACGGCGAGCTTCACCCAGTCCCGGACCGGGGCGTCCTTGGTCTGGCAGGCGCGGAAGATGTCGCCGGCCCCGACCGCCTGCTCCAGCACGGCCTCGCCGGCGGCGTTGACCACGCGGACGGTGCCGGTGGTCGGGATCTCGAAGGTCTTGTCGTGGCTGCCGTACTCCTCGGCCTTCTGCGCCATGAGGCCGACGTTGGGCACCGAGCCCATCGTCGCCGGGTCGTAGGCGCCATGGGCGCGGCAGTCGTCGAGCACGACCTGGTAGATGCCGGCGTAGCTGGAGTCCGGCAGCACCGCGAGGGTGTCGGCCTCCGCGCCGTCCGGGCCCCACATGTGGCCGGAGGTGCGGATCATCGCGGGCATGGAGGCGTCGACGATGATGTCGCTCGGCACGTGCAGGTTGGTGATCCCGCGGTCGGAGTCGACCATCGCCAGGGCCGGGCCCTCGGCGATCTCGGCCTCGAACGACGCCTTGATCGCCGCGCCGTCGGGCAGGGACGCCAGGCCCTTGAGGATGCCGCCGAGGCCGTCGTTCGGGGACAGCCCGGCGGCGGCGAGCGCCTCGCCGTGGGCGGCGAACGTCTTCGGGAAGAACGCGCGGACCACGTGGCCGAAGATGATCGGGTCGGAGACCTTCATCATCGTGGCCTTCAGGTGCACGGAGAACAGCACGCCCTCCGCCTTCGCCCGGGCGATCTGCGCGGTGAGGAACTCGCGCAGCGCGGCCACCCGCAGGACGGCGGCGTCGACGACCTCGCCGGCGAGCACCGGCAGGGCCGGCAGCAGGACGGTGGTGCTGCCGTCGTCACCGGCCAGCTCGATGCGCAGGGTGTCGTCCGCGGGCAGGATCACGGACTTCTCGGTGGAGCGGAAGTCGTCGGCGCCCATGGTGGCGACGTTCGTCTTCGACTCGGAGCTCCACGCGCCCATCCGGTGCGGGTGCGCACGGGCGTAGGCCTTCACCGAGGCGGGGGCGCGACGGTCGGAGTTGCCCTCGCGCAGCACCGGGTTGACGGCGCTGCCCTTGATCTTGTCGTAGCGGGCGCGGATGTCGCGCTCGGCGTCGGTACGCGGGTCGTCGGGGTAGTCCGGCAGCGCGTAGCCCTGCTGCTGCAGCTCGGCGACCGCCGCCTTGAGCTGCGGGATCGACGCCGAGATGTTCGGCAGCTTGATGATGTTCGCCCCGGGGGTCTTCGCCAGCTCACCGAGCTCGGCGAGCGCGTCGTCGATGCGCTGCCCGGGTTCGAGATGCTCGGGGAAGCTGGCGATGATCCGCCCCGCGAGGGAGATGTCGCGGCTCTCCACCGGGACGCCGGCCGTCGCCGCGTACGCCTGCACCACCGGCAGGAACGAGTACGTGGCCAGGGCCGGGGCCTCGTCCGTGTGGGTATAGATGATCGTCGAATCAGTCACCGAGACTCCGCTTCACGTCTACTCCGTCTGGGTATCAACATATGCCGCGCCGGGACCCGCCACCGTGATCACAGCGATGGGTGCGGGCGGGTGCTCGTCGACGGGCCGGCGCCGCAGTGGTCACGATCAGGCCGTGGCCGGGCACGCCATGGCCGGCGCGCAGGTGGAGCGCGTCGATCGAGTTCGAACGCGGAATCGACACCGAGAGGGTCGGCGAGTCGCCGCCGGGATTCTACGGCACCCGGTTCGCTCGGGTGTCGTCCCAGACGGCCGACCTGCGGCATCCCGGCCCCCGATGGCTGCCTTCGTGGCGGTTCGACCGGGCTGACGTCACCTGTGGGTGCCTGTCCCGGGCGACGAGATGAGCACGTGGGCTGCCGATTTCCAGCCCACCACCCGGTGTGAGCTAGTTCACTGGGCGGATGAGTGGACGGCCGTCGCCCGATGGGTCATGCACCCGGTCGGCCGGTTCGTGTGGGGCGGGGTCAGCGGGGTAGATCGTCCGCCATGACCGCCAGCACCGACCCACCCGACCTGCCCGGCCCGGGCCGGCGCGCCGACCAGGAGGACGCGGAGTCCGCGCAGGAGCGACGCAACCGCAACTGGGCCGACATCCTGCAGGAGCTGCGGGTGGCCCAGACGGGCGTGCAGTTGCTGACCGCCTTCCTGCTGGCCCTGCCGTTTCAGAATCGCTTCGCCGACCTCACCGACGGTCAGGAGTGGCTCTACCTCGCGATCGTGCTGCTGTCGATCATGGCCACGGGGCTGCTGATCATGCCGGTGAGTCTGCACCGCGCCCTGTTCCGCAGGCGCGAGAAGGAGACGCTGGTCCAGATCGCCAACCGGCTCGCCCAGGTCGGGCTCGCCGTGCTGGCCCTGGCGATCTCCGGGGTGGTCCTGCTGATCTTCGACGTCACCAAGGGCCGGACCACGGCCGTGGTCGCCGCGAGCGCCACCCTGGTCGTCCTGACGGTGCTGTGGGCGGCGATCCCGGCGCTGATCACCCGGGTGGGCACGGCGGACTGACGCCGCCCACCGCCGGCGTTTGCGCAGGTACGGCCGGGACACTGGCGACAATGACGACCGAGGGTGTACGGACGGTCGGAGTCGAGGAGGAGTTCGTCCTCGTCGACCCCGACCGGCACGCGGTGCGCGCCGCCGCGTCGCGGGCGCTCAGAAACCAGGGCTCAGAAACCAGGGCTCAGGGGCCGGGGCGGAACGAGGCGAAGATCGTACGCATCTGGCCGACGGCGGCGTCCCAGCCCTGCTCCGGGACCCGCCAGCGCAGCGCGTAGCCGTGCCCGTTGCGGACCACCCCGAAGTCGAGGACGTGGATGGTCTGCCCGCCGGAGGTGAAGGTGAACTCCCAGATCGCCGCACTGGTCCCGGCGCCGCCGTCCGCGGGGCGGATGGACAGGCGGCGGTAGCCGGCGGAGCTCCCGCGGACCGCGGGCTCCTGGTCCTGCCAGGCGCCGATGGCGGACGGGCCCGCCTTCGGCTGCACGTCGATGAACAGATCCGGATGGCCGGACGGCGCGGTGGTGATCACCCGCCCGTTGCCCCGCTCGGAGATCCGCCAGCCGGCGGGTAGCGCCGCCGACCAGCCGCTACCGTCCCGGTGGAGGGTGTAGCCGTCCGGGGCGTCGGCGGGGTCGGTCGTGTCCGGAATGAGCGCGCCGAGGTTGTCGCCGACCTGCGCCACGGCGGGCGACGCGGTGGACGCCGCGGACGGCGTGGCTGCCGGCGTCGGGCCGGTCGCGGGCGCCGACGTCGCCGTGGCCGGCGCCGCCCCTGCCGTGGCCGTCGCCGAGGCCCGCGGTGCCGGCGACGTGGCGTGGGCGGCCGGCGACGTCGCGGCGGCCGGCGGGGACGCCTGCGAGCCGCCGTCCGCGAGGACCAGGCCGAGCACGATCGCCGTGGCAGCGATCACCACGGCCGCGACGGCGGCGAGCACAGCGATGCGCCGCCGACGCGCCGGCCCGGCCGGATCGCGGCGCGCCGCGGCCGGGTCGACCCCGCCCGCGGCTCCGGACGCAGCGGCCAGACCCGCCGGAACAGCCTGGTCGGGTTCACCGGCGGAACCGGACCGGCCATCCCAGCTCGCTCCGGCATCGAGGCCGCCCGGCCCAGCCAGGCCAGGCTGGTCGGGCGGGCCGGGCGGGCCGGCGGGGGCGGCCAGAGCGGCGGAGGCAGGCTGATCGGCGGGAGCGTGCTGGTCGGCGGGAGCGTGCTGGTCGGCGGGGGCAGGCTGGTCGGCGGGGGTGGATCGGGCGCTCGGGGCAGGTCGGCCTGGCGGCTCGGCTGGCGACCCGGCAGCGGGGGCGGGGGCGCCCACGGCGGGGCCGGGGGCGCCGGCCGCAGCGGGGCGCGCGGCCGGACCCGAGGTCGCCGCCGGCGGCGGGGCCGCGCCATCCAGGCCATCCAGGCCGTTGAGTCCGTCCAGGTCAAGCTGCGGGATCTCCACCAGCGTGCCGTCGAGGGTGTGGTCGGTCTCCTCCAGCCGGTCGGCGATCTCGCGCAGCCGGCCGCGGGCCTCGGCGAGCGACGGGCGCCGCGCCGGGTCGGAGTCGAGCAGCTCGGTGAGGACCCCGCGCAGAGGGCCGCTGTGCTGGAACGGCCGACGCCGGTCCTCCACCACGGCCGCGAGGATGGCCAGCGGCCCCTCGCCCTCGAACGGCGGCACTCCCTCGACGGCCGTGAACAGGGTCGCGCCGAGTCCCCACACGTCCCCGGCGGCGCCGACGCGGGCGCCGCGGGCCCGCTCGGGGGCGATGTAGGCGGGCGACCCGACGAGCGTCCCCGCCTCGGTCAGGGTCGCGTCACCCTCGGTGACGGCGATGCCGAAGTCGGTGAGCCGCGCCTGCCCGTCGACGGTGACGAGGACGTTGCCGGGCTTGACGTCGCGATGCACGACACCACCACGATGCGCGGCCTCCAGGGCGTAGGCGAGGCTGACGCCGATGCGGGCCACCTCCAGTGGCGGCAGCCGGCCGGCGCCGCGGATGAGATCGGCGAGCGAGGTGCCGTCGACGTACTCCATGACGATCCACGTGTGGTCGTCGGCGTCGAGGACGTCGTAGACCGTCACCAGACCGGGGTGACGCAGCCGGGCGGCGGCGCGGGCCTCGCGCAGCACCCGCTCGCTGAGCAGCGCCCGCTCGGCCGGGGACGCGACCGGCGGTCGCCGGACCTCCTTGATGGCCACCCGGCGGCGCAGCAGGGTGTCCTCGCCCTCGCGGACGACGCCGCCGCCGCCGCTACCGAGCACCCGCCCGAGCCGGTAGCGACCGGCGAGCCTACGTTCCTGGCCCGCGGCGCGGTCGGTCGCCATCGCTCGCACTGCCCCCTGATCGTGAGGATTTCCCCGCTCTACCCATCCTCTGACGTCGAAACCGGGAAGATGGGTGAAATGGCGCGTGGAGTTCGCCCACAATCCCACAGCCCGATCGTGTCGGGCCCCGGGCCGGCACCGCCGAGGCCCGGCGGCCACCGGCTTCGGCCGGCGCGAGAGGCGACCGGCGCCGCGCAACCCGTCCCGTTCGTCCGGGCAGGCCACCGCACCGGGTGCCCATCGGTGCTGAGCGCTCCCCGGTCGGGCGGGCCGATCTTCGGGGGTCCGGACGTTGCACTGCGGCGCGCTCGTGCCGCAGGGTGGAGGCCATGCCGAAGCACGCGCCGCCGCGGCCCGCGCCGCCACTCCCCGCGCCGCTGCCAGTCCCCGCCGCGGCGGATCGCGCCGCGGCGGCCGCGCTGCGCCGTGCCTTCCGGCGTCACGCCGCCGGGGTCACGATCGTGACGTTGACCGGCGCGCAGGGCCCGGTGGGGTTCACGGCGACGTCGGTGGCGTCGCTGTCGCAGAGCCCGCCGTTGGTGTCGCTGTCGCTGTCGGCGGGCTCGTCGATCGTCCCGACACTGCACGCGGCGGACACCCTGGTCGTGCACCTGCTCTCCCATGACCAGCACGACCTGGCCGCCCGTTTTGCGGCACCGGGCGCCGACCGGTTCGCCGCGCCGACGCGATGGCGGACGTTGGGCACCGGGGAACCGCTGCTGCTCGACGCCGCGGTCTGGCTGCGCTGCCGGATCCGTGACCGGATCCCCGCGGGCGACCACTGGCTGGTGGTGGCCGAGGTGGTCGAGAGCCGGGCGGAGCGGTCCGTCGCGCCGCTGGTCTACCACGACGGTGGCTACGGCACGTTCGTCGGTCCCGCCACCGGCGTCCCGCCCGTCGAGGCCGCCACTCCCGCGGCGCCGCAGGACGGGGGCGGCGACGGTGACGGCAGCGGCGGCAGCGCCGGCAACGGCCGCGCCGGCAACGGTAGAGGGGACGGCGGCAGGAGCGTCGGCGGCCCGCCCGCACCCGACGAGGGCGATCTGGGTATCCGCGCACGCCGGGCGACCCGCCCGGTCCGCCCGGGTCGGTCTACGCCGACGAAGGACGGTCGATGACGGTTTGTCTCCCCGTCGGCGGGCACCCAGCCGGCACGCACAAGGCACCGGACGCCGACGTGGGAGGGCATCGCCCGTCCCACCCCCGCCCTTCGTCTTTTCGGTAGCAGCCAGCCCGCCTTCTTGATCATTTTGAGGCCGCCAGCGATTCGTCAACAGCGTTGATTATCTTGTGGTTCCGGAGTCCGATCCTTCCGGCCACACCGGCCCGTGCCGCCCCGGTCACCCCGCCGGCACGGGGGCTGGCCGGCCGGCGGGTCCTTCTGCCCATCGAGGGCGACCCGCCCGTTCGGGGGCCCTCGGCAGGCCCGGCCGGGCACCATCATCGAAAGCGCCGACAGCCGCCCTCACCTGCCGTCCCCTTCTCCGCGCCTGGAGAAAGCCTGCGCGATTGGGCTACTCCCTTTTTGTGGGCTCTTTCCGGTAGCCACTTTCAACCTTCATCCCTCGGTCCATGGCGGACCAACAACCGGCGCACGGCGCACGGCGACGGGCCGAAATCCGAGAATCTCGTTGATTGACAGCCCGAAAGGGCTCTGTTCGACCCGTGCGGACGGCACTTGACACGCCTTCAGACGGAAGAAGGTTGCGCCACCAAGGGCGCGACTTCGATCGCAGTTTTGACCGAGGGTCGCCCCGGACGTCCCTCGTATCGCCCCCACCGCGGGGTACCTCGTCCGTCTGAGACGCCGGTTCGACCGTTCTGACCTGGCATTTCACTCTCGAACGGCCAGCGAAGTCCGCGCGACCGACCTCGCCTCACACTCCTGGCGAGGCCGTCTGCACGCGTGTGCATCTTCTCGAGCCGGAGTAGCGGGGAGCCCAATCTTCGTCTCGAGCCCGTCGCGGTAAGGTGCAAATGCCCAGATTTCTGGATGACGTCGCCGGGAGCTCAAAGTAATGCAATGGATCACACGCTCTCATCTGAGAGCGGGCGCTCGAACGATCGGCGCCGTGGCGGCGACGGGATGTCTGACGCTGGGTCTGCCCGGCGTGGCGTCAGCGACCCCAACGCCGAACAAGGATGCCGGACTGGTGACGCTGGTTCAGGGGCTGCCGGATATGAAGGCGGACGTCACCATGGACGGGCAGACCCTGATCAAGGACCTGGTGGCCAAACAGGTCGCGGACCCGAAGCCGCTGGTTGCCGGGGCCCACCGCGTCGAGATCCGGCCTGTCGGCCAGCCGGCGAGCGCGCCGCCATCGGCAGCCGCCGACGTTGCCATCCACCCTGGCACCCGGCTTTCGGTCGCAGTGGGTCTCGACGGCGCGGGCAAGCCTCTCGCGCGGGTCTACGACGACACCACCAGTAAGGCCTGGCCGACCAACGTGTCGGCGATCGTCGTCCGTGACGTCGCGGCGCTGGCGGCCGGCCAGATCAAGATCGACGGCAAGTACGTCGGCGACGTCCCGAGCACCGGTCAGGTCGTCCAGACCTTCCCTTCCGTCTCGCCTGAGGTCGCCGTCAACGCGCTCCCCTGCCTCATCACCGGCAAGACCAAGGACGGCCTCCCCTGCGTCTACGTCGGTCCGCCCGTCGTCGACGTGCCTGGTGTCGGCACGCCTGGTGTCGGCACGCCTGGTGTCGGCGGCGTGGGCGTGCCCTGCGTCACCGACAAGCCCAAGGACGGCGTCCCCTGCGTGCCCGGCGTCGGGGGCGTGCCGGGCGTCGGCGGCGTGCCCGGAGTCGGGGGCGTGCCCGGCGTCGGCACCGTGCCCTGCGTCACCGACAAGCCCAAGGACAGCGTCCCCTGCGTGCCCGGTGTCGGCGGCGTCCCCGGCGGCACTCCCGGCGGAGGCGTCCCCGGCGGAGGCACCCCCGGCGGAGGCACCCCTGGCGGCGGCACTCCCGGTGGCGGTGTCCCCGGCGGCGGCACCCCAGGTGGCGGCGTCCCCGGCGGCGGCACCCCAGGTGGCGGCACCCCCGGCGGCGGCACCCCTGGCGGCGGCACCCCAGGTGGCGGCGTCCCCGGCGGCGGCGGCCCAGGTGGCGGCACCCCCGGCGGCGGCCCAGGTGGCGGCGTCCCAGGTGGCGGCACCCCCGGCGGCGGCGCCCCAGGTGGCGGCGTCCCTGGTGGCGGCACCCCAGGTGGCGGCACGCCAGGGTCGGGGGGATCGCACACGGTCACCGTGACCGACACCACGGGCAAGCCGCTGGTGCCGGCCCAGACGGTGCCGACCAAGCCCGGATCGACGACCAACCTCTACATCGTCGGTGGCCCCGGCTCCTACAGTTGGCTGTCCCACCAGGCCGCGAACTCGCCCACCTCGGTCAACGCCGGCAACAGCGGACTGGCCGCGGATGACGACCACCCGCCCGTGCTGGCCATCGGGGCGCTCGGCCTCGCGGTCGGATCGGCCGGGGTCCTGTTCGGGTGGCAGCGCCGCCGAGCGTGGCTGGCCCGCCGACAGGGATGATCGAGTCTCGCCGACGAACGGTGACGGCCGGTCCGCCGCCCGAGGACGGATCGGCCGCACCGGCCGCGAGCCAGGAGCCGATCACGGGCGGGCCTGATCGGCCCAGACCACCGGGCACCCGGCTGGCGCGGACCCGTCGACGTCGCCGTGGCCGCCGCCTACTGGTGGTCACGGCGACGGTCGCGGGCGTCGTCGGCGGCAGTGGCATGGCCGGATGGGTGGCGTCGAGACCCCCCGGCGACGTCGGTTCGCTCGCCGCGGGCGCGACGGCGGCCGCCTCCCCGCGGGCGGCGGCGTCGCAGGGGCCGGCGGCGTTCGCGAGTTCCACCCGAACGGGCGCCGCGGCGGGCACCGCGTCACCGTCGCCGTCCACCGATCCGGAGGCGGTCCTACGACGCCGGCCGACGGCCGTCGCCGTGGCGAGCCTAAGCATCTCGGCGCCGGTGACGGTGGCCTCCGTCAACGCGACCACGCGCGCGCTCAACGTGCCGGTCGACCCGGCGACGCTGGGATGGTGGGCAGGAGGCGGGGCCCCGGGTGCCTCATCGGGGACGGTCGTGCTCGCCGGGCACGTCGACTACAACGGCCGCCCCGGCGCCCTCTACCCGCTCAGCCGGGTCGAGATAGGGGCCTTGGTCGTCGTCACCAGCGCCGACGGCACGAAGCACGACTACCGGGTGGTGACCCGCCGGCACGTCGTGAAGACCAGGCTCGCGGACACGGGAGTCTTCCGGACGGACGGCCCGCCCCGCCTGGCCCTCATCACCTGCGGCGGGGCGTTCAACACCGCCACGCACAGCTACCGTGACAACCTGATCGTTCTCGCCCTTCCCGTCTGATCGGTGTCTCGCGGATCCGGTATAGCTGGGACGTGAATGCTCCCGACCAGACCAGTCCCAGCGTGACGACCCGCTGGGAGTCACTCACCGCAGGCAGGTCGGGCCGGCGTTACGCGGACCGGTTCGTGCAGCTTGCCGCCGCCGGGGTCGATGTGCACGGCGAGGCGGCGTTCTGCCACGCGTTGGCGCCCGCCGAGTCCCGGATCCTGGACGCGGGCTGCGGCACCGGTCGGGTGGCAATCCGGCTGGCGGAGCTGGGCCACCGATGCGTCGGGGTCGACGCCGACCCCTCGATGCTCGGTGTGGCCCGAGACCGGTCCGCCGCCGTCAGCTGGATCCTCGCCGACCTCGCCGACCTGGACGCACCCGTCGCGTCCGGGGCGCCCGAACCGGCCGGCGCGCCGCCCGCCACCGACGGGCCGTTCGACCTCATCGTCGCCGCCGGCAACGTCATCGCGCTGCTCGCCCCGGGGACGGAGGCCGCGATCCTGCGCGGTCTCGCCCGCCGCCTCGCCCCCGGCGGCCTGCTCGTGGCCGGGTTCGGGCTCGACNCCNCNCNCCNCCCCCTGCCCGCCGCTCCCTTCGAGCTGGCGGACTACGACGGCTGGTGCGCCGCCGCCGGCCTCACCCTCGACCGCCGGTTCGCCACCTGGCAGCGCACACCCTTCGAGACCGGCGAGACCGGCGACGCCCCCCTCGACCGCGGCGAGGGGCGGGCCGCTGCCCCCGGCTACGCCGTGAGCGTCCACCGCAGATAAGCCCTGACCAGCCGTTTTGTAGCATCAACTAGTACAAATTGAACGTAAACGGACGATTCGCCTAATGTTGCGCCTATGAGAACGCGGATGTGGAGACGGCGGATCCTGCTGCCCTCGATGATCGCGGTGAGCACGCTGGTCGGCCTGGCCGTCGGGGGCTCCCCGGCGCAGGCGGCGACGTGCCCGGCGACGGGGACCAGCAGCGACGACGGATCGTCGATCACCTGTGTCACCTCCCCCGTAGCCGGCGACGCGCGCCTGGTCGACCTCACGATCCACTCGACGGCCATGAACGCCGACGAGTCCGTGCGCCTGCTGCTGCCGACCTCCTACGACACCCAACCCGACCGGACCTGGCCGGTGCTGTACCTGCTGCACGGCGGGGCGAGCAGCAGCGACATGGCGTCCGACCACACCGACTGGTCGGAGAACACCGACGTCGAGAGCCAGACCGCCGGCCGCAACGTGATCGTCGCCATGCCCGACGGCGGCAGTGCCGGGTGGTACAGCGACTGGGTCAACGACCCGGCCCGCTGGGAGACCTTCCACACGGTCGAGCTACGCCAGCTCCTCGAACGCAACTACCGGGCCGGCTCCGACCGGGCGATCGCCGGCCTGTCGATGGGCGGATTCGGCGCGCTGTCCTACGTGGGCCGCCATCCCGGCGACTTCAAGGCCGTGGCCGCCTACAGCGGCGTCGCCCACCCCTTCGGCAACCCCCAGCAGTTCCAGATGCTCCTGGCGGGGTCCGGGAAGGACATCAACGCCCTGTGGGGTGACCCGACGACCGCGTCCGGGGCGGCGACCTGGCAGCAGCACGACCCGTACTACCTGGTCGACAACCTGACCTCCATCCCGGTCTACATCTCGTCCGGGGACGGCACACCGGGCCCGAACGACGCCGACCCCGGTGTGGTCAACCTGGAGAAGATCACGAACACCGAGAGCCAGGCGGTCGCCCAGCACCTCACCGACGCGTACGTCGCCGCGCACCCCGGCGCGACCGGCGATCCGCTGCTCATCACGCACTTCTACAGCCCCGGCGTGCACACCTGGCCCTACTGGTCCCGGGAGTTCGACGCCTCCCTGCCCNCCCTGCTCNCCGCGATCAACGCCTGAGCGCCGACTCGACCCGCCGAGCTCCCCGGCGGATGCGCTGACGATCGATACTGGCCCGGGCCTGGCCGCACCCCGTCAGTCCCGGGCCGGCGGCGTGGCGGACCGGTAGGCGGCGAGCAGGTGGGCGCCGATGAGGGCATTGCCCCGCGCGGAGGCGTGCAGTCCGTCGGGGGCGAACAGGGTCGGGTCGGCACCGAAGCGCCGTGACACGGCGGTCCGCAGGGTCACCGGCGTGCCGCCGGCCGCGGCGACCGCCGGCGTCTGCGCCCGTTCGAGCAGCAGGCCGAGCAGCCAGAGGACCTCGCGCAGCGGCGAGCGGACGGCGGAGATGACGCTCAGGTCGGGCGTGGTACCGACGATCACCTGGGCGCCCCCGCGGCGCAGGTCGGTGACGGCGCCGGCGAGGTGGCGGGCGGCGGCCGCCGGGGAGGTGCGATTGCGGATGTCGTTGACGCCGATGGAGATGACGGCCAGGTCGGGTGCCGCGGGGGCGACCCGGGCGACCTGGGCGGCGAGATGCTCGGCGCGGGCGCCGTCGCGGGCGGCGCTGATGACCCGCACATGCCGGCCACCACCGTGATCGCCGCCGACACCGCCACCGCCGCCCTCGCCGCCACCGTCACCGCCGGCGAGGGCGTCACCGCCGGCGAGGGCGCGGGCCAGCCAGCCGCCGAGGGTGTCGTCGTAGTCGTGCACACCGGTGCCCTGGGCGCTGGAGTCGCCGAGGATCCCGAGGGTGAACGGCGGATGCGTCGGGTTGCCATAGAACTCGCGCACCGGCGGCGCGGGGGTGGTCAGCGGCCGCACCCGGCCGTCGGCCGCGCCGCCCTGATACAGCGCCAGGCGCCACACCCCGACGCCCGCCCCCACGAACGCACCGCTGCCCGCGGCCCCCGCCGACAGCAGCAACCGGCCTCGCCCGATCATCGCTCCCCCCTCCGGCCACCGACGGGTGGCGCGTCCCCCGGCGATCGATCCCCGCCCGCGGCACCCGTGCCCGACCGGCCGGCGTCGTTCGTCACCGGCGGGTCGAACGGCTTCGCGACGCGAGGCCGGCGACGTCCCGCGGGCGGTGCTCGGCGAACGCGACGCGGGCGGCGGGCAGCGTGCCGCGGGCAGGCCCAGATTTTACCCGCGAGAGTCGTCGCCGCCAGCCGATCCGCCGGCACCACCGGGTACCGCAGGCGGCGCCGGAAGGGACTTCCGAGCGGGCGACCGCCGTTGTCCGGCCCGGTGCCATCGCCCGCCGCACGCCGGGGCGACGACCATCACCAAACGTGCCCGACGAATACCCGAGACCGCCACCGGCGGTGTTTACCGCGCCGTAACGGAGAATCGATCCCCGACCTCCGGACAGATATGGTTTGCTTCCCTCATCCCTCTCGCCGCGGAAACTCCCGCCCGGGTGGGGCGCGCGGATCCGGTCCAGCTACCGCGTACCGACCGGCGAGCCCGTGAGCGGCGACGAACGTGCCGCCACGCCGCCGGCCTCCTCGACGGCCCCGGTCGCCGCCGACGTTCCGCCCGGTCACCGGCCTGCCCTCGGCGCCCGACCTGCCCTCGGCGCCCGGCCTGCGCTCGGCGCCCGGCCTGCGCTCAGCCCCAGCCTGCCCCGACGCCCGACCGGCGCCCATCCCTCCATCCACGCCCAACTCCCGCGGACGGGTGCAATGACTCGACACCATTCGTCGGCGGTCGCCGACCTCACCATCCTCCCCCTGGCACCGAGGCTCGGCGCGGAAGTCAGCAGAATCGACCTGCGAACGGGCCTGACCCCGGAACGGCGCGCGCTGCTCCGTACACTTCTTTTCCAGCACGGAGTGTTGGTCTTCCGGGACCAGGCGCTGGACACCGCCGGTCAGGTCGCGTTCGCCGAGGCATTCGGCCCGATCCTGGTGTTCACCAGCGTCGTCGACCCCGAGCCGGCCCGTCCCGGCGTGCACGAGGTCCACGGCGGCAGCGTCGGCTGGCATTTCGACGCCAGCAGCCTGCCCGCACCACCGGTGGCGACGGTCCTGCGGGCCGTGCGCGTGCCGCCCGTGGGCAACGACACCCTGTGGGCCAGCGGCGTGGCCGCCTACCAGGCGCTGACCCCCGAGCTGCGCGCGCTGGCGACCGGCCGGTACGTCACCCACGGCCGCGGGGTGGCGCGCGAACCCGGCGACGAACGCCCCATCGTCGCGCACCCGCTGGTCCGCCGGCACCCGCACACCGGCGAGCACTACCTGTACATCAACCTGCCGGACTGGGACAGCCCACTGATCCTCGGGATGAGCCCGCCCGACAGTGACGCGCTGGTGGCCGAGCTGCGCGCCGCGTACCTGCGCCCGGAGCACCAGCTCCGCCTGCACTGGACGCCGGGGACGATCGTGATGTGGGACAACCGGGCCGTCCTGCACAGCGGCACCGGTGACCACGATCCCGACACCCGCCACCTCGTGCGGATCTGCCTCGCCGCGCTGCACCCGTGACCGCCCCGGGCGGACCGGGGGAATCGATGCCCTTGACTTGAAGTCGGGTTCAGCTTTCAGGCTGGGTGCACGTGATCGGATGACCACCGCGGCACCCGACGCGACGCCCGGAGGAGACCCGCGCCATGCCACCCTCGACGCCGCCGTTCGCCCCGACACCGCCCGCCCCAGCACCGGCCGCCCCAGCACCGGCCGCCCCAGCACCGGCCGGCCCGGCACCCGCCACTCCGACAGCCACCACCCCGACAGCTACCGACGAGGCCTCCCGCCCGCTCGCGCTCGCCCTGGTCGTNGGCAGCGTGCGGGCGGGACGGCTGGGGCCGGCGGTCGCGGACTGGTTCGCCGGCCACGCCCGCGACCGCGACGACGTCCACCTCGACGTCCTCGACCTGGCCGCCTTCCCGCTGCCCGCCGACATGGCCGCCGCCCCCGGTTCGCCGCCCGAGCGGCTCGTCCGCGCGCTCGGGGAGCGCCTCGCCGCCGCGGACGGGTTCGTCGTGGTCACCCCGGAGTACAACCACAGCTACCCGGCGGCGTTGAAGAACGTCATCGACACCTACCGCCAGGAGTGGTTCGCCAAGCCCGTCGGGTTCGTCTCCTACGGCGGGGTGAGCGGCGGCCTGCGGGCCGTCGAGCACCTGCGCGCCGTCTTCGCCGAGCAGCACGCCGTCACCGTCCGCGACGGCGTCAGCTTCCACGGCCCGAGCGCCGAGGACTTCGCCGCGGGCGGCCCGGCGGGCACCGCGGGCTCGCCGGCGTCCGCCGCGGCGAACCGGCTGCTCGACCGACTGGGCTGGTGGGGCCGGGCCCTGCGCCACGCCCGCGCCGCCGAGCCCTACGCCGACTCCTGAACCCACACCCTCACCGGCCACACCGCCCGCGTCTGGTCGGCAGATTTCNCCCCCGACGACNCCCGCCTCGCCACCGCAGGTACCGACGACACCTGTCGGCTGTGGGACGCGGCCACCGGCGATCCGATCGCGATCATGATCGGGCTGCGGGACGGGGGATGGGCCGTGCATCGGCCGGACGGGACCTCCACGGTGGTGGGCAGCGTGGCCGGGGAGTTCTGGTGGTCGATGGGGCTGTGCCGGTTCGGGCCCGGCGAGCTGGATGCCTACCTGCCGGCGGCTCAATCGGCTCGGTAGCGCACGGCGCTCCGAAGCAGCGGGGAGTTGGACGACGGGCGCCTACGGCGACCGCCTCCTGCTCCACCGGCACGGCTCCACGGTCCGCCGCGCCCGCCGCGGCGGGCGGCGCGGACGGGGCCCGGCGCCCCCTGACCGCCCGGCCGGGCGGTCAGGGGCGCCCGGCCTGCCTTGCCCTCGCCAACCGCGGGACATCACAGCGTCCAGAGCGCGGCCTGGGGCACGAACGCCCCGGCGACCGCGGAGCTTCCCACCACCGTCTGGGCCCCGGTGATCGCCGCGGCGAAACTGTAGTCGCCGCCGAGCGTGCCGAGATCGGTGGTGGTTCCCCGGTACCAGCGGATGGCATGATCGTTGCCAGCGGCGTTGAGCGCGGTCGCGCAGACATAGCCCCGCGCACTGATGCCACCCGGATCGACGCGCAGCCCGAAACCCGTGATCGGAGTGCGCCGGCCGCGGCTCCAGACGAACGCGTTGGTCTGCGTTCCGATGCTGCGCACCAGGATGTCGCCGTTGTCGTTGATCCCGACCGCCTCGCTCTGCTGGTCGCCGGAAAGAACGCCCAGGTCACACAACGCCCCGCGCTCCCACAGGAAGGCCCGACTCTGCCCGCCCACCCTCTCGCTCGTCCCCGCCACCTGACCCCGGGCATTCAGCCCCACCGCCCGGCTCCAGGTGCCACCGAGGGTGCCGAGATCGTAGATGTGCCCGTTCGACCAGACGAAGGCATGGCTGTGACCGGTCGCTGTCACGCTGGTTCCGCAGACCTGCCCCAGGTCGTTGATGGCCACTCCTTCGCTCGACGACCCGCCGAGCGTCCCCAGGTCGGTCATGGCGTTGCCGGCCCAGACGTAGGCGTGCCGGTCACCGCCTGCGACACTGGTGGTGCCCACGATCCGTCCGCGGACGTTGACGCCGACGGCCTGGCTCCACCGGCCGCCCAGCTCGTCGGTCCCGCCGAGGTAGCCCAGCGGCTGGTGGGTGCCATGGGCCCAGCGGAACGCCTGCCGGGTGTAGTGGCTGACGAGGTCGCCGACGACGACGCCCGACTCGTTGATGGCGTTGGGACGGCTGCTCAGCGGCAGGACCCGCAGCACACCGGCCCGCCAGACGAAGCCGGCCACCTCGAAGGCGGAACGCTGCCAGAAGCCGGCCATCAGGCCGTCGACGTCCCCGCAGGTCACCTGGCCGGGTCCCACCCCGGTGGGGTCGGGGATGCCCGTGGCGGCCAGGGCGCGCGGGGCGGGCCGAACGCCCGCGGACGGCTGCACGGGGATCATCGCGGCCGAGGCGTCGCGGCCACCGGCCCCGTCGAGGGCCGCGCCGGACCGCGACCTCGAACGGGTGCCGCCGCGGCCCCGGCCGACCGGCAGGACGGGCGTCAGCGCCGACAGCAAACCCATCTGTACAAAGACACGTCGATTTCCCACTCAGGATTCCCTTCACGCCTGTTGCCGACGTAGCCGTTGCTGCGCGGAGGGCCGTCGCGTGCAGCGAACTCACCCCGACCCCCGGCCCGTCCCACGGGTCGGCACTATCCCACGCGACGATCAGATGGCCGGCCGCGACACGACTCCGCAGGCCCGGCGACGGATCCGCGTCCGAGGAATCCAGATACCCCAGGCTGGCAATACAAGCTGTCCATGACCAATATTTGACCAGGCACTAGTTCGCCGTATCCGACGAGTCTTCCGCGGAGCCCACCCGCGGCGCGCCACACGGGACCTCGGGACTAAAGTCCCGGCATCGTGTCTCCGCCGGTGTGCGTCCTCGCCAATGTCGTGCGGAGCGGTCAGACTTCCGGACGGCAGCTATTGTCGGTTGCGGCAGGACCAGGGGCCGACGCAGCCGACCCATCCGATCCGCTGGACGCCGATAGCACGCCGGTCACCGCCGTCAGGCCCGCCAATCGGCCCGCAGTGGCTACCGAGCGGGGCAGGGCACATGCCTTTCGATCAGGATGTGGCGACCGGGGAACCAACGGCGCTCCCCGGACGGGGCGGCGCGACGCCGCCAGGCCGGGCCGTGGCGGCGGCGACTGCGCGCCCGAATACACCGGAACGGATATTCCTGAACGGCGACCAAACCTACCCTCGCGTGAGAGTTTCGGTCGGTGGCCGCGAGATCCGTGTTCCTGGTCGATGTCGAACGCTTGGCGGGTGACGCCGCGATCCCTGCCACGCCGCGATCCCCGCCACATTGCGCGGCGACTCGACGCGGCCCAACGTCCAACGCCCGTACGACCGCGTGACCACCCGCCGGGTGATCACGAGTCGTGGACGTTGTCGTGTTTACAGAGCGACGATCTGCAGGGCGTCGCCAACGCGGTCCCGGTGGCCCGCTCGCTCGTGGACGAGCACGTCCTCCACCCTCGCCAACAGGTCCTGCGGAATCGCCAGCAGTACCACGGGATACTGCACCGAAAGCCCGGCGAGGAAGGGCTGGAGCCGCTGGACTTCCACCACCGTGTGACAGAGCTGGACCACGCCGACCCTGCCGTCTTCCAGACAGACCAGGCCGTCCGGATCGGGCATGTCGTACTCGACCTTCCGCATGTTCTCCACGCGCCATCGACGTGCGCTCACCCAGGTCTGCACGGGTGTTCCCGTCACACCGCGCGCCTCGATGCGCAGCCGGGCCCGCGCCACCAGGGCCTGATGAATGACCTCCATGACGGGAGAATCGGCGACCGGGGCGGTGTCGAGATCGGCTCGGATGACCAGGCGGGTCCCCGCCTGGGTGAGGTGGACCAGCCGACCCTGGTAGGTGAGAGCATGCCCCGCGTGGACGATGCCCGCGCTTTCCCACCGCCGGACGATCGCCCGCACGGCGTTCCTCGTGATGGGCTTCTTCGGATCCAGGAGATGGGGAATGTCCGACTCGAAGATGGCGGCCATATCATAGATCCACTCCAGCGCGAATAGGTCACGTCGATTGAGTCGGATGGACCCTTTGTCCGCCCTGGTCCGACGCCGGATCTCACTCATCGGCGGCTACCCCGCGGGCGGCGGAATCGGAGAAACGAAGCGGACCGGAGCGCGCCGCCGAGCCGATGGCGCCTGCTGATTCATGCGCGGAACTATACCCGACCCAAGCCCGGAGAATCGGCCTGGCATCCCCTCTCACGTAAGGAACTCAACGCAGCGGATCACAGCCAGGTCGTCAACATCGATGCAGGTCCGCTAGACGCCTTACAGTGGCTGTATTCTGCCTGATCACCGGGCTGGCAGATTCCGAAGCAAAAGACAAATCAGCGCAAGGTTTCCTTTTCGTAGGCGGAATCGTGAAGCCCATCGAGCCCCGGCCACGCACCTTCTTGTCGCGGTGGGGAGCGCTTCGGGATGCCCGCGCCGACCGCCGCGGCGAGATCCTCGATGGCCGTCGTCGTCCGGTCGAAAACGGGTTGCGTAGGCGGATCGGGACGGTGCCCGCGCTGGCACTGGGCCCGTAGCCGCCCTCGCGGCCGGCCCTCACAGCCAGCCCTTGCGGCGGAACACGACGTAGAGGATCGCCGCGGACAGCACGAGGATGACCAGGTCGACGGAGAACCCCCAGCTCTCGCCGTTGCCCGGGTAGGGGACGTTCTGGCCGAAGAAGCCGGTGATGAGGGTGGGCACGGCGATGATCGCCGCCCAGCCCGTCATCTTCTTCATCACGAGGTTGAGCCGATTGCTCTGGATCGTCAGGTTGGTGTCCAGAATCGAGTTGATCATGTCGCGCAGGCTGTCGGTCCACTCCGTGGCGCGCAGCACGTGGTCGTAGACGTCCTGGTAGGAGGCGACCAGGCCGTCGGTGACGAGGCCGGTGTCGCGGCGCATGAGGCCGTTCACCGCCTCGCGCATGGGCAGGATCTCCCGGCGGAGCTGGACCAGGCTCTTGCGCAGCTCGAAGCTGCGCCGGTGGACGGTCTGTTCCGGAACGTCCTCGTCGAAGAGCATGTCCTCGAGGTCCTCCAGCGCGCCGTCCAGGGCCTGCACGGCGGTGAAGTAGCCGTCGACGACGACGTCGATGATCCCGTGGACGAGGTAGCCGACACCGTGCGCGGCCAGGTCGGCGTCGTTCGAGCGGCGCAGGACCGCGCCGAGGTCGAACGTGTCGTCGGGGCGCACGGTGACCAGCGTCCGCCCGGCGATGAACGCCGAGATCTCCTGGCTGACCAGCTCCCCGGAGGCCACGTCGAGGCGCACGGCGTAGGTGTTGAGGAACAGGTGGGTCGGGTAGCGGTCCAGCTTCGCCCGCTCGCCGGCCGACAGCGCGTCCTCGACGGCGTGCGGGTCCAGGCGCAGTTCGTCGGCGACGAGGTGGATCTGCTCGGCGTCCGGGGCGCACAGGTCCAGCCAGACCACCGTGTCGTCGTCCCCGCGGAAACGGTGGACGTCGGCGAGGGGGAAGTTCTCCTCGGTCAGCACGCCGCCGCGGAAGGCTCTGGTCCGCACCTCGCCGCCGGGGTGGCGCGGGGGCGCGCCGGCCAGCCCCACACCCCCGGAACCGCCCTGATCGACCATGGCCTCCACCACCCCTTCGCCTGCCTGCGACCCCGCGACCGCTCCGCTGCGAAGGCGGTACCCGCGCCAGCCGGGTCACTCCCACCGCGGTGCTGAGGAATCGGACACCGCGTCGCGGTGGGAGTCGGACTGCACCTGTTCGGATCCGGTTGGCGGGTTCACCCGCGCCGCAGCCGCCGGGCGCTCCCCGTCGGCGGGGAGCTCAGCGCACGTCGCGCGGGCGGAACTGGACGCTGATCCGCGGACCCACCGGGCGGGACGACTTGGGCACGGCGTGATCCCAGGTGCGCTGGCAGCTACCGCCCATGACGATCAGGTCGCCATGGCCGAGCTCGAAGCGCAGCGCCGGGCCGCCGCCACGCGGGCGCAGCAGCAGCGGCCGGGGGCAACCCAGCACGACGATCGCCACCATCGTGTCCTGCCGGCCACCGCGCCCGATCCGGTCACCGTGCCAGGCGACGCTGTCGCGCCCGTCGCGGTACAGGCACAGCCCCGCGGTGACGAACCGCTCCCCCAGCTCGGCCGCATAGTGTTCGTCGAGGGCGTCCCGCGCTGCCGCCAGTGCCGGGTCGGGCAGCACCTCGCCGCCACCATAGAAGGCCAGCAGCCGCGGGATGTCGACCACCCGCTCGTACATGGAGCGCCGCTCGGCCCGCCAGGGGACCCCGTCGCGCAGCCGCTCGAACAGGGCGTCCGCCCCCTCGATCCAGCGCGGCCGCAGATCCACCCACGCGCCCGCGGACAGCGCGCGCCGGCGCACGTCCCCCGCGAGCGGACCAACCTCGACCGACGCCGCCGCATCGAGCAGCGAGGCCTGGAACGGGGCGACGTCCACCACTCCAGGCTATCAAACACCCGTTCGATCAGGACGGGACCGGCGGCGGCGCTGCGCGAACCGCCCGGGCCCCGGCATGCACGCCGGCGGCGAGAAGGAAGGGCCGCCGCCGTCGACTCCGGCTGCGTCCGCACCGTCGAGACGACCGCGGACCACCGGCGCCGGTCAGTACAGGCCCATCGCCCGGTCGACAGCGATCTCGATGACGATCAGCCCGGGCAGGTCGGGCGGACGCGACCGGTACCGCCGGGTGTATGCGCGCACGCCCGCGGCGACCCGGCCCGGCTCGTCCGACACCGCGGCGGGGCCCTCCAGGGTCAGCCAGCGGCCACCGTCGACCTGGCAGACGGACACCCGTCCTCCCGGTCGCGCCCGCACGTTGCGTGCCTTGCGCCGGGAGGCCACGGTCATGACGCGGGCGAGCCGGGCGGCGGGGTCCCAGGTGAACCCTGTCCTTCGCACGTTCGTGCGATGTGACAGTTCCGTGATCTTTTGGTTGTTCCGTGTCGGGTTTGCCGNGGGGTGGAGTGGTGGGCCTGGCACGGTTCCCGCCTGTGACGGTCGTGGCGGGTTATGGACCTCCGAGCGTGGAGAAGATGCTCGGCGCGCTGCCGGTCGTGCGGGACTTCCTGCGCCGGCTTGGGGTGGCCAGCGTCGTCGACCGACTCTGCCCGGTCCGCGAGGACGCCCGGCTGACCCACGGCCAGGTCATCGAGGTCCTCATCGCCAACCGGTTGACCTGCCCGACCGCGATGGTCCGGGTCGCCGACTGGGCGGCGGCCTGGGCGGTCGAGGAGG